>JAKAWQ010000008.1 GCA_021816925.1 Pseudomonadota bacterium | reverse complement strand
GCCTACGAATCGAAAAATCCACCGCGCCGGAATCCGCCACCTCGTCACCACGCGCCGATTTGCTTCGAGGTGTTGCATTCTGGACCCACCGCGCCAGCGTCACCCTATTTGACGACACGCCCTAGTCTCTCCCTGCCACGGCGGGTCGGTCCGGTTCGAGGCGCCCGTGCTGGCGGCGGCCGCGGGAAAGTTCGGTGACGACGCCGTGCAGGGTGGCGAGCTCCTGCTCGGTAACTTCGCCGCGGCTGAAGAAGTGGCGGATGTTTCGCACCATGCCGGGTCGCTTTTGGGCATTGCGGAGGAACCCCGAAGCGTCGAGTTCGGCGAGCAGGTGGCGGAGGAAATTCTCGAGCTCGGCCTTGGTGGCGACGCGTGTTTCGTTCGTCATCAGCCGGCGCGGAGGAATGTCCGGATCGCCGGCGAGCCACCACTCGTAGGCCATGACCATCACCGCCTGCGCGAGATTGAGCGAAGGGAAGGAGGGATTGAGCGGGTAGCGCACGAGCGCATCGGTGCGCCCGAGATCCTCGGCCTCGAGCCCGGCGCGTTCGGGGCCGAACAGGATGCCGGCCGAAAGCCCGCGCGAGGCGATGGCACGAAGCTCGGCGCCGGCGCCACGCGCGGTCAGAACCGGTGTGATGACGTGGCGCGGCCGCGGGCAGGTGGCGAACACGCGATGGAGGTCGGCGACGGCGGCGGCGACGTCGGGGAAGAGGCGCGCGGCGTCGAGGATACGGTCGGCGCCGGAGGCGGTGCGCCACGCCTTCTCCTGCGGCCAACCGTCGCGCGGGGCGACGAGGCGGAGGTGGAAGAGTCCGCCATTGGCCATTGCGCGGGCCGCGGCGCCGATGTTTTCCGCAAGCTGCGGGCGGACCAGGATCACCGCCGGGCCGGGCAGCGCGGTGTCGAGCAAGGCTCCGCCGTCGCGGCCGGTCATGAGGCGCGCCGCCAGGTGGTGCCGTGCGGACCGTCCTCGAGCAGGATGCCCTGGGCGGCGAGCCCGGCGCGAATCGCGTCCGCGCGGGCGAAATCGCGCGCCTGGCGTGCGGCGCGGCGGGCGGCAATCGCCGCCTCGATCGCGGTTCGGTCCGCGCTCCCCTGGAACCAGGCCGCCGGCTCGGCTCCGAGGAGGCCGAGCAGAGACCCTGCGGCGGCGAGGCCGGCCGCAGCCCCCGCATCGGCCCCGAGCGCCCGGTCGGCGAGCGCATGCAGGGCAGCGAGTGCGGCCGGGGTGTTGAGATCGTCGGCAAGCCTGGCCATGACCTGCTCCGGGACCGGAACGTCCGGACGGGACGGGTGGCGGTCGAGAGCGCGGTAGAAGCGGTCGAGTTCGCGTCTGGCCTCGGCCAGAGCCGGAAAGGAAAAATCGAGTTCGGCGCGGTAGTGCGTCTTGAGAAGAAGCAGGCGCACGGCCTCGCCGGGTGCGGCGGCGAGCACGTCACGCACGGTGACGAAATTGCCGAGGCTTTTCGCCATCTTCTCGCCGTTCACGCGGAGCATGCCGTTGTGCATCCAGATGCGGGCGAAATGGCTTTCGGGAAAGGCCGAGCAGCTCTGCGCGATCTCGTTCTCGTGGTGCGGAAAGAGCAGATCCGAGCCACCGCCATGGATGTCGAAATCCGTGCCGAGATGCCGCCAGGACATCGCGCTGCACTCGATATGCCAGCCGGGGCGGCCGCGACCCCAGGGGCTGTCCCAGCCCGGCTGGTCGGCCGTGGAAGGCTTCCACAGCACGAAATCGGCCGGGTCGCGCTTATAGGGAGCGACCTCGACGCGCGCGCCGGCGATCATGTCCTCGCGGGAGCGGCCGGAGAGGCGGCCGTAGTCGGCGAAGCTCCCGACCGCGAAGAGGACGTGGGTTCCTTCGGGGCCGTTGGCCGTGTAGGCATGACCGCATGCGATCAGGCGCTCGATCAGCGTGATCATCTCGGCGATGTGGCAGGTCGCGCGCGGCTCGATGTCGGGGGGGAGCGCGCCAAGGGCGGCCATATCAGCGTGAAACTCGGCGGTGGTGCGCCGAGTGAGGTCGGCGATCGGCTCGCCGGTCTCCCCCGCGCGGGCGATGATCTTGTCTTCGACGTCGGTGATGTTGCGCACGTAGGTGACGCGGGGAAAGACGCGGCGCAGCAACCGGATCAGTGTGTCGAACACGACGACCGGGCGGGCGTTGCCGAGATGGGCAAGATCGTAGACGGTCGGGCCGCAGACATAGACGCGCACATGACCGGGATCGAGCGGGGCGAAGCACTCGCGCCGCCGGGTCAGGCTGTTGTGGAAGTAAAGCTCCATCGCTCCGCGACCGCCGCTTGGGTGCGTGGCCCGGGATATTCCGGGTCACTCGGGCGTTCTCTCAAAGAGACGCAGGCGGCGCAACGCCGGGCGATTTGCGTGCGCCCGGGCCGGCGTGGTCTGCTCGCCCTCGCCCCCCGATCCTGGGACGAGGGGCGGAGCCCGTCCGAACCTCGGAGGTGTGTCTGTCCATGCCTGAGACGAATCATCAGATCCTGCTCGTGAGCCGCCCGAAAGGGGCGGCGACAGCAGCGAATTTCCGGATGGTCGCGGTTCCACTCGCCCCTCTGGCGGAGGGCGAGGTGCGGGTGCGCAACCATTTCCTCTCGCTTGATCCCTACATGCGCGGGCGGATGAATGACCGCAAATCCTACGCACCGCCGCAGGCGCTCGGCGAGGTGATGCAGGGCGGCACAGTGGGCGAGGTGGTGGAAAGCCGCAATCCCGCCTGGCGGCCAGGTGACACGGTGGTCGCCATGTTCGGCTGGCAGGAGTACGGCGTCTCGGACGGCTCCGGGATGCGCAAGGTGGACGCGACGAAGGTGCCTCTTTCGGCCTATCTCGGCGCCGTCGGCATGCCTGGTGTGACCGCCTGGTACGGGCTTCACCGGATCTGCGGCCCGCGAGCCGGCGAGACGGTGGCGGTGAGCGCAGCGAGCGGTGCGGTGGGCAGCGTTGTAGGGCAGCTCGCGAAGCGGCTCGGATGCCGGGCCGTGGGAATTGCCGGCGGGCCGGAAAAATGCCGTTACGTGGTGGAAAAGCTCGGCCTCGATGCGTGCGTGGATCACAAGGCGGGCAGGCTGGAGGCAGATCTCGGCGCGGCTGCGCCGGACGGCATCGATGCCTATTTCGACAATGTCGGCGGTACCGTGCTGGACGCGGCGATGCTTTCGATGAATGCGCATGGCCGCATTGCGATCTGCGGCGCCATCGCCGGATACGATGGGCAGCCTTTGCGGATGGCGAACCCGACCCTGATCCTGACCTCGCGCCTCCGGATCGAGGGGTTCATCGTCTCTGAGCACATGGAGGACTGGTCCGCCGCGCTCGAGGAGCTGGGCGGTTTGGTGGCGGCCGGAGATCTCAAGTTCCGCGAGAGCGTGGCGCTCGGGCTGATGAGCGCGCCCGAAGCGTTCCTTGGGATGCTGAAGGGTCGCAATTTCGGCAAGCAGCTCGTGACGCTGATTTAGCGCCGCGGTTACGCAGGCGCGTCGGATTCAGGGTGTCAGCGGAGGAGGTGGGTGCGTAGGACCTCCATGGCAAAGACGACTGCGTAGCCGAGCGCGCCGATCGCGACGATGCCGGCGAAGACGCCGGGCGAATACGCGAAACGCATCGATTGCAGCATGAAGCCGCCGAGCCCGTCTCTGCCGAGCATCGGCTCTGCGGCCGGGAGCACGATGCGCCAGAGCAGGCCAGGCTTGCCCGTGCCGAGGCTCTCGGCCGACCAGAGAAGGCTTTTGTCCACCCCTTCGGCACCCGCGGCGGCGGCAGCATTTTCGGTGGAATGAGGCCGAGGCGGCAGACCGCCTCCCAGAGCAGGGCGAGCAGAAGCGGCGGCGACCAGCGGGCAAGAGGGCGGATCACACGCGTGCCCGGACGGCATGGGCGGCCTCGTCGCGGAGGAGCGCCCAGAGATGCTCGACCAGGGAAACAAAGCCCGGTTCCTTCGCGCGATCGGCGCCCGCTGCAGAGGAGAGCGCAACCGGCACGATCTCCTTCACCCGTCCGGGTCGGGGGGCCCACTCCACCAAGGGATCCTTTTCCACGCCGAATCACACCGCACGCCTCAGCGGATGAGCGCCGCCATGATTTTCTCTCGCGTGAGCGGCATACCCCGCACCCGCGCGCCCAGCGCGTGCGCCACCGCATTGCCGATCGCAGCCGCCGTCGGCCCGAGCGCCGCCTCGCCGATCCCGAGCGGCGGATCACCCGCCTCTCCAACGAACGCGACCGCAACCTCCGGCACTTCGGGGAAACGCAGGATCGGGTAGCGCTCCCAATCCACCCCGATCACGCCCTCGGCGCCAATCCTGACCTCCTCCTTGAGCGTCCAGCTCGCGGCCTGAATCACGCCTCCCTCGATCTGGTTCGCCGCCCCATCCGGGTTGATCACCAGTCCCGCATCAACGGCGCACCAAACCTGGCGGAGATGCACGCTCTCATCAACCAATACATTTGCAACAACAGCCGTATAGGCGGCCCTATTCTTGTAGCGGCTGAAGGCAATCCCCCACCCTTCGCCGCTTCCGCCCGCCGGCCGCCTTGCCCAGTCCGCCATTTCCGCGACACGCTCCAGCACGCGCCGGCCGCGTGGCTCCGACAGCATGGAAAGCCGCCACACCAACGGATCCTCGCCCGCCGCGGCCGCCAGCTCGTCCATGAAGCTCTCCAGCGCAAATACGTTGCCGTGCGCTCCGAGCCCCCGCATCGAGGAGGTCCGAAGCGGCGGCCGCAGCACAAGATGATGCGTCACGCGCTGCGTCGGCAGGTCGTAGAGCGCCATCGCGTTACGCAGGCCCCCGAACCCCGCCGCCTCCGGCACGTCCGCAACCGGCGCCGGCGCCGGCGCCGGCTCGGGCAGCGCCTCCGCCGCCAACAGATTGACCGCGCCGTTGTGCCCCGGCCGCTGCCCGTGCGTGCCGCTATAGACATCCATCCGCCACTCAATCGGCCGCCCGCGCGTGTCGAGCCCCGCCTCGAGATCGACAACCATCGCCGAGCCCACCGGAGCCGCCGTAAGTTCGTCGGCCCGCGTCCATTGCACCCTCACCCATCGCCCCGGACATGCATGTGCCAGGAGTGCCGCGTCCGCCGCCGCGTCGTCGGCACCGTTGTGCCCGTAGCAGCCGGCGCCTTGCCGGTGCTTGACCGAAATCGCCGCCGGATCGAGCCCGAGTACCTTGGCCAGGGCCCCACGCAACATTCCTACTCCTTGCGAATGGGTCAGCACCTCGAGCTCCCGCCCGTCCCAGTGGGCGAGCCCGACCGACGGGGCAATCGATCCGTGCGCCAGGTAGGAGCGCGTATAGCGCGCCCGGAACCGTCGAACCGCCTGCCCACCCACATCCGCCCGGCGCGGAAACTCCCGCACCTCCTCCTTCGCCTCGAGCGAGAGAAGATGCGTCGGCTCGGACTGGCCCTCCCGCCACACCTCGCCGCCGCTCCAGCGCGCGTGTCGCTGCGCCGCCTCGAGCGCCCGCTCGGCCGTCCCTTCCTGCGGCGCGAGCACCGCCGCGAAGTCCCCGAGCCTGACCACCTCCACGACCCCGCCCGCCGCTCGCCCGATCGCCGCCTCGTCCAAAGCCTCCAGATGCGCACCTCGACGCGGCCGGCGGAGTACCCGCGCATGCACAAGCCCTTCCGGCCTGAGGTCGTGGATGAATCCCGAGCCGAACACCTTCGCCGGCAAATCGAGCCGCGGCAGGCTTCGCCCGATCACGCGGAAACGCTCCGGTGCGGTGAGCTTCACCCCGCCGCACGCCTCCCGCTTGAGATCCACCCCCGGCGCGAGCGCCCAGTAATCGAGCGCGGTGGCCGCTCCGTCCTGCAAGAACCGACCGTCCTCGACCGACAAAGCGTCCCGCGCGCAATTGAGCCGCAGCGCCGCCTGTTCGACGAAGATCGCCCTCACCTCCGCCGCCGCTGCCCGGATCGCCGCCCCCGACGCCTCGATCGACTGGCTGCCCGCCGTGAACCCCTCCTCCGGTGTCACGCCGGTCTCCCCCGACACCACCCGCACGCGCTCCGGCCTGACCCTGAGCTCTTCCGCGGCGATCTGCACCAGCGCGGTCAAAACTCCCTGCCCAAGCTCCACCTTGCCCGTTCCGAGCCTGACCCGCCCGCCGGGCTCGAATCCGATCCACCGGTCGAGCCTCGGGTTTTCCGCGAGGTTCTTCGGCAGCACTGCCCCACTCATGGGCTCTCACCCCGCAACGCCCTGGCCGCGCGCTGCACCGCCCGGACGATCCGGTTGTGCGCCCCGCAGCGGCAGAGATTTTTTTCCAGCGCCAATGCTATCTCTTCGCGTGTTGGATCGGTGTTCCGTTCCAGAAGTGCCTTCGCGGCGATCAGGATGCCGCTCAGGCAATACCCGCACTGCCCGGCCTGTTCGGCGATAAACGCCTCCTGCAGCGGGTGCGGCACGTTCTGCGTGCCGATCCCCTCCGGCGTAGTCACGCTCCGCCCCGCTGCCCGCTCGAGCGGCAGCGTGCAGCTCTGCACCGGCTCGCCGTCCAGGAGCACCAGGCAGGCGCCGCAGGCCTCCGCGCCGCATCCGAAATGAACGCCCGTCAGCCCGAGCGCCCCGCGCAGCACATGGATGAGCTTGTCTCCCCCCTCGTCCGCAACCGTCACCGGCCGCCCGTTCACCGTGAACGAGAAGGTCGCGCTCATCCCCTCGCCCCGCGCAGCATTGCCGCCGCGGCCGCCATCGCCGTCATCCCCACAGCAACGCCCGCCGCTTGCGCTTGCTCGTTCGCCCGCGTCACGCGACCCTCACGACAAATGCTCCCCGCATCGCCAAGATCGGCAGAAAGATGCGAGACCGCCGCGCAGGCGATCCCCAACCGCTCGAGTATCCCAAGCCCCGCGATGGCCATCTGCCCGCGCCCGAAGCCGCCGTCGCTGCCGATCACGCCGGTCGGCCGCACCCCTTGCCGGTGCATGTAAACGGTCATCGCCGTATCAACCGGCGTGCCGACGCAGAAAACGTCCCCCGCGTGCTCGCCCCGAACGAGGCTCATGCTCCAGCAGCCATAAACCGCGCCTTCGCCCGGCCGGCCCGCCAGCAGCACCGCCTCGTCCGGCCAATCCGAGGCCACCTCCCGCGGTCTTCCCTCCGCAGCACCCAAGGCCCCTCGCCAGCGACGACATGGTGCAGCCTCGCCGCTTGCGCGCTCCCGCTCACCCGCCTCTCCTCGCCGCCGCCGGTCTTTCGATCAGCCTCTGCGCCAGCCCGCCCAGCACCGATTCCCGCCACTCGGGCGCGATCGACGCACGCACGCTCGCCACCGGATCGGGATCGTTCATGTCGAACGGATAATTCGAGCCCATCAGCAGGCGGTCCGGCCCCACCATCCCGGCAAGGAAACGGAGCGCCTCCGCGCTGCGCAAGATGGTATCGAAATAGAAGCTCTTGAGCTCCACCAGCGGATCGCCCGCATAGCCCCTGGGCCTTCGGCTCGGGCCTCACCGCCGCCGCGCAGCGGATGCGCCCGAACTGGTACGGCAGATAGCCGCCGCCGTGCGGGAAGCGCACCGACATCCACGGAAACCGGGAGAAAACGCCGCCGAAGATCATGCGCGGAATCGCGATCGCGGTCTGCAGCGGATAATTGACGATGTTGTGCAGGAAATAATCGCGCGTGCCGTTCGGCGGCTGCTCGTCGTAGGGATGGAAATACACCAGCACCTTCATCTCTTCCGCCGCTCTTCCGCCGCGCGCCAAAAGGGGTCGAGCGCCGGATCGTCGAGGAATCGCGGGCCGCCGAAATAGGTCGCAACCTGCACCGAGCGGAACCCGAGCTCGAGAACCGCGCGCCTGAGCACCCGCGCCGCCGCCTGCGGATCCTGCATCGGCACCGTCGCCGCGCCGCAGAGCCGCTCCGGATGCGCCGCCGCCACTTCGGCGATCGTCTCGTTCTGCAATTTCGGAGAACCGGATGCCGAGCTCCGCCGGCATCGTATAGCCGGAGAAATCGATCCAGGGCGCCATCCCCTGCCGGTCGATCCCCTGCCGGTCGAGCGTGGCAATCCGCTCCTCGATGCGCATCAGGGGGAGCGGCATCGGCTTCGTCCAGCTCGAGCCTTCGAGACGGATGTTCGGCGCCTCGCCCGGCCCGCTCACATGCACGCCGTAATCCTGCCCGCGCGCGGCAAGCTCCTCCACCAGACGCGGGGGAATGAGGTGGGCGTGGAAATCGATGATCGGCGCCGTCATGGCGCCACCCGCCTGGTCCGGCCTCGGGCCCGGCCAGAAGCCATGCGGGCAGCCTTCATTCCCCGACTCCGCACCGGCAACCCGCTCCTCCCCTCGCGGCAGAAATGCCGCGTGGTTCCTTGATTAAGTCATCTTAGGATGTATTAGAGAAAAGCATCAAGGCGCGGAAATGCCGCACCGAGTGCCGGGCTTGTCCGCTGTCGCGCCCGGCGCCTATCGCTTTTTGCCTTCGAGATCCTCCCTGCAATCGCATCGTCATGCCAGCCGCCACCGCGCCCCACCCGCGCGATCCCCTCGCCAGCACGCCACTCTGGCTGCAGCTCAAGCACGCGCTCCGCGATCTCGTCACCTTCCACCTCAAGAACGGCGACCGCGTTCCGAGCGAGGCGGAACTCTGCCTCTCCTACCGCGTTTCGCGCGTCACCGTTCGCCAGGCGATCACCTCGCTGGTGGACGAGGGCCTGCGCCTGCGCCAGCAAGGCCGCGGCACCTTCGTCCGCTCGGCACGCATCACCGGGCCGCTCGCCGAATCCCCGCATCTCCTGCTCGGCGGCTTCGATGCCGCGCCGCCCTCTCAGATCTCCGTCTTCAGTGTCGAGATCGTTGCGCTACCCGACTGGATCGCCGCGCGCCGAACGCCGCACCGGTCGCGGCAAGGCTGAGCATAGCCGGCCCGGGGCTGCCGGCCAGCGCGAATCCGGCCAGGGCGAATTCCACCACTCCTTGCATCGCGCACCTCCCGGTGGAGCGAGCCGGGCGCTTCTGCTATCGAAGCGCATGGCCGCTGGGCCGCGCTCAGGTTCCCGCGCGCGCCCGCTTCCTGATGTCACCCGCGCCCTACCGCCTCCGCCAGCGCTTTCCCCACCTCTTCGGTCCCGGATTGGCCGCCCATGTCGCGCGTGCGCGGCCCGCCTTCACCGAGCAGCGCCTCGATCGCCTTGACGATCGTCGCCGCCGCGTTCCCCTCGCCCAGATGCTCGAGCATCATCGCGCCCGACCAGATCTGCCCGATCGGATTGCAGATCTTCTTCCCCGCGATATCCGGAGCAGAGCCGTGCACCGGCTCGAACATCGAAGGAAACCGCCGTTCCGGATTGATGTTCGCCGAAGGCGCAATGCCGATCGAGCCCGCCACCGCCGGCCCCAGATCAGAGAGGATGTCCCCGAACAGGTTCGACCCCACCACCACATCGAACCAGTCCGGATGCTGCACGAAATGCGCGGTCAGGATATCGATGTGATACTGATCGGTCCTCACGTCCGGATAATCCTTGCCGACCGCGCGGAACCGCTCGTCCCAATAGGGCATGGTGAAGGTGATTCCGTTCGATTTGGTGGCCGAGGTCAGGTGCTTCTTCGGCCGGCGGCGCGCCAGCTCGAAGGCATAGCGCAGCACCCGATCGCAGCCGACGCGCGTGAACACGCTCTCCTGCGTCACGAACTCGCGCTCGGTACCCGCGAACATCCGCCCGCCCGTCGAGCTGTATTCGCCCTCGGTGTTCTCACGCACGACATAGAAATCGATCTCCGCCGGCGCCCGCCCCGCGAGCGGCGTCCTCGCACCCGGCAACAGCCGGCATGGCCGCAAATTCACATACTGGTCGAACTGCCGGCGCAGCGGAATCAAGAGGCCCCAGAGCGAGACATGATCAGGCACGCCGGGCCAGCCGACCGCACCGAGGAAGATCGCGTCGCTCTCCTTGAGCCGCTCGATCCCGTCCTCCGCCATCATCGCTCCGGTGCGCTTGTAGGTTTCGCACGACCAGTCGTATTCCGTTGTCGCAAGCTCGAACCCGAACCGCCGCGCCGCCGCCTCCAGCACCCGAAGCCCTTCCGGCACCGTCTCCTTGCCGATCCCGTCGCCGGGAATCACCGCGATCCTGTAACGCTTCGCCATGGGCGCTTCCCTCCACTCCCACCGGCAGGCTGCAAGCCGCTGACCCGTGCGTCAACCATCCTCGGAACAAACGAACGGAACCGTTGCGCGGCACCGACGATCGCGCGCAGGTCGCGCGCAGTGCGACACGGCGATCTCGATCAGTCCGGATCCAGCCCTCCCGGCCTCACGCCCCGGCCTCACGCCTTGCTGCAATCCGCCGTCACTGGCGGAAATCCGTAAAGCACGACCGGATTCTCGGCGAGGATCCGCCGCCGCAACCCGGTCGACGGCGCCCACTCCCCGAAAAGATCGAGCAATTCCGCGTCATCCGGCATCGTCTTCATGTAGCTTGGGTGCGGCCAGTCCGTGCCCCAGAGGCAGCGCTCCGGCGCCGCCGTGATCAGCGCCTCCGCCATCGGCGCCACGTCCCTGAACGGATAACCGGCCGCCGAGCTCCGATAGCCGCACAGCTTCACCCACATCCTTCCGCCCTCCATCAACCCCAGCAGCGCGCGGAACTCCGGATTGCCCACGCCCTTCTCGCTCGAAATGCCGCCCATGTGGTCGACCACCACCGGCAACCCAAGGCCCGGCAACCGCGGCGCCAGTTCCAAGAGCTGCTCGCCGTGCACATAGAGCTGCAGATGCCACCCGAGCGGGGCGATCCGCCGCGCGAGCGTTTGCAGTTGCTCGAGCGGCGTGCCGTTGCCGCTCACCGCGTTGAACCGCACCCCACGCACGCCCGCCTCGTGCAGCCGCCGTAACTGCGGTGCGTTCGCGCTCTCGTCGAGCACCGCAACCGCCCGCGCGCGCTCCTGCCCGAACGCCGCGACCGCATCGAGCGTGCACGCATTGTCCGTGCCGTAGATCGACGGCTGCACCACCACCATCCGTTCGATCCCGAGTGTCGCGGCCAGCGCCCGATATTGCCCAACCGTCGCCTCGGGCGGCGTGTACCGCCGCCCCGGACTCAACGGATAGCGTGCATGCGGCCCAAAGATATGGAAGTGGCAGTCCGTGCTGCCTGCCGGCGCCTTCAACCGCGGCCGTGTAACGCTCGCCCGTGGAGCTTGGCAACCCTCAACCTTTGGGGTTTTCTCAACCTCGCCCATCGTATTTGCCTCCTCGCACGCGTTCTCCACGCCCTGCCCGCCCGTCACGCAGCCAAACCCTGAGACGGCGCCCGGTCGGCGCTACCGCCGCGCCCCAAGCGTCCTCCGCCGATCCCGCGAGGCGGCGACGCGCCGGCACGCCGATCGGATCCCCTCCTCCCAATCACCGAACCCCCGGCCTTGCCTTCCCTGCAGGCGAGCACTAAAAACCACGCGCACAAACCGCTCGTTTGCCGGACGCGAAAATAAGCATCCGTGCACAGGGAAAGGAAACCGGGAATGAAACGGAAGCCATGCGCCGTCCTTTCTGCCGTGTTCGCTCTTGGGGTTCTCATCCTCGGCCTTCCGCAGGCTCAGGCGGCGCCCGCGAAGAAGCTCGTCTATTTCATCTTCACCGGCTACGCATATCCCTATTTCGCCCCGATGGCAGCCGCGGTGAAGCAGGCCGCAACCTACACGCCTGACCTCGAGATCAAGATCGTCAACGCCAACAACTCCGCCTCGCAGGAGATTGCCGACCTCAAGGAGGCCGTTGCGGCCGGCGCCAAGGGCATCATCCTCAACACAATCCAGGAATCGGTGACCGCCGCCGCCGCTCAGGCGATGCGCCAAGGCGTACCCATCGTCACGGTCGATCGCGACGTGAGCGATCCGGCCGCGCGCATCGCCTTCATCGGCGACAACGACGTCACCCTCGGCGAGGAGCTCACCCGCTACGGCGTGCAGGCGCTCGCCGCCCGTCACGTTCCGAAGCCCTGGCATGTCGTCGTGCTGCAGGGCACGCTCGGCGCCTCCGTCACGATCGGACGGCAGAAAGGCACGATGAACGTGCTCGAACCGCTCGTGAAAGACGGCTCTGTGAAGATCGTGCTGAACCAGTCCGCCAATTTCGCAACCGCAACGGCGCAGACGATGATGGGCGCCCTGCTCGCCCGCACCACGGATATCCAACTCGTCGCCTGCGCCAACGACGCCATGGCACTCGGCGTCATCAACGCGCTCAAGAGCCACGGGATCACGCCCGGCGAGAAGGTTTTGGTCGCCGGCGCGGACGCGCAGCCCGAGAGCCTCGATGCGGTGAAGGCCGGAACGCAGATCGACACGGTCACGCACTCGCCCTATGTCGAGGCTTTCTGGGCCGTGGAAGCCATGGAGAACTATCTCGACAAAGGCGTCAAGCCTCCGCCCAGCCAATTCCCGAACGGCGACGTCATCATCCCGATGACGCTCGTCACCAGCAAGAATGTCGGCACCATCGCGGCCTGGGGAACACCTAGCGAAATCCCGCCCCTTCCTTACGGCAAGTCCGAGGCCCATCCGGTTGGAAAATAGCGTGCCGGAGGAAGCCGCCCCGCCGCTCCTCGCGGTGCGCGACCTCGTAAAAACCTTCGGCCCTGTGCACGCCGTGGACGGCATCAGCCTGGACATCCGTGCACGCGAAGTGCTCGGGATCATCGGCGACAACGGCGCCGGCAAGTCCACCTTCCTCTCGCTGCTCACCGGCTTTCATCGCCCCGATTCCGGAACCATTCTCCATCGCGGCCGCCCGGTTCGCATCGCCTCTCCCGCAGTCGCGCGCCACGTGCTCGGCATCGAGATGATCTACCAGAAACTCGAACTCGCACCCGATCTCACGGTCGCCGAGAACCTCTTCCTCGGCGAGGAGCCGCGCCGCTTCGGCCTCTTCACCGCCCGGCGCGCCATGCACGCGCGCGCCGAGGCGGTACTCGCCTCGCTCAACGCAAAGCTCCGCCCCAACGACATCGTGGGCGAGCTTTCCGGCGGCGAGCAGCAGGTGGTCGCGATCGCCCGCGCGCTGCTCTTCGAGCGCAGCATCGTCATCATGGACGAGCCGACCGCGGCGATCTCCGTGCAGAAGGTCGCCGACGTGCTGGGCCTGATCCGCCGTCTCCGCAATGCCGGCAAGACCGTGCTCCTCGTGAGCCACCGCCTCGAGGACCTGCTCGCAGTGGCGGACCGCATCGCCGTCTTCTTCCACGGCACCATCCGCAAAGTGATGCCGAACCAGGACCTGACGGCGGCCGATCTCGTGCACGCGATGTTCTGATCGCCGCGATCACTTCGCATAGGCAAGCCGCGCCTGCAGCCCTGCGAGAATGAGAATGCACGCAACGAAAATGTATTGGTAGAGCGAGGGCAGGCCGACCAGCACGATCACGTCGTTGATGACGCCGATTACCAGCACGCCGAGCGCGGCGCCGACGATTGTCCCGCGCCCGCCGGTGAACGGGATGCCACCCAGGATCACCCCGGCAATTGCCGCAAGCGAATCGCCTTCGCCGCTCAACGGGTAGATCGATTGCTGCCAGGCGGTGAGCATCACGCCGGCAAGCGCCGCTAGTGTACCCGATACGATAAAGACCAGCACTTTGATCCGCCCGCTCGGCAGCCCGACCGCGCGCACCGCGCTCTCGTTCGACCCGACGCCGCGGATCCAGCGCCCAAGCGGCGTGAAGGAGACAAGCACCTGTCCGAGAATCACGACCGCGAGCGTCACGAGTATAAGCACCGACACACCGTGGATGGTGCCCGCGAGCCAGGCAAACCCCAGTGGGCGCGCCGGGCTCGCGCTGTCCGGGCTGATATAGTTACCCTGGTTGAAGAGGAGCGCCACACCGCGGATCCCCCAGTACGTGCCGAGCGTCACGATGAAGGAGGGAATGCCGCCACGGCTGACCAGCGCGCCGACGCCGAAGCCGACGAGGCCGCCGGCGACAAGCCCGGCCGGCACCGCCACTTGCCACGGCACCGCGTGCAACACGGTGAGCCAGGCGACGAACATGCCGCCTGCGGAGAGCACGCTCTCCACGCCGAGATCGATCATCCCGACCAGGATCACGAACGCCTCGCCGACCGCGAGCACCACAAGGAAGCTCGAGCTCGTCAGCAGCGCAAGCAAATTGCGCACCGTAAGGAAGGCAGGCGAGAGAATCGCGGCAACGAGCGCGATGCCGGCCAGGAACAGGGCCGGCCGCCATACACTGCCCGGCCTGCCGAGAAGGTTACGCCACACGCGCACAAAATTCCGCTTCCCGCGCACCTCGGAATGGTTCAGGCGTTCTCGAGGCCCGTCAAGGCCCGCCTCGAATGCCTCGCGCGCACGACCCCCCGACAACAACCGAGCAAACCAGCTCACGAGCGCCCCTCGAACATCCCTCCGCTCGCTGCGCGCCGACCTGAAAACAGCAGCCTCCACAACCTCCAGCTCCTCGACGTGCCGCCGTTCTGACGCGCGTCCAGGCGAAATCGCGAAGGCTCCTCGGCGCCAGCGACGCGCGTGGCCCGCCGCCAGCCTTCCGGCACATGCGGCAATGACAGATACGTAGGCCCTCCGGCATCGCCGCCTGCGCGTAGCGCGTTGTCCCGCACCGGCAGCCGCCACTCAGGCTAGACGTCGCCGTAACCGCGTCTCCGCTTGCAGGGAACCGGTCAACCCACGGGATTCTCTACGACCAACCCCTGCGCCCCGACACGTCGGCTTGGCCTGAAACGCGCATCGCATGCAGGCAGACAGATGCAGATCAAAATGATCACGGATATCAATGTTCTTCTCTGGCTCTCCGGCGGCGCCGATTCCCACGTTGTCCAGGTCATCGTGGGGAGCCTCGGCACCCGCATGCTGGCCATGGCGGAGGAAGAGGCGCATCGTCGCGGCTGTCGCGCCAGCATCCACTACACGATGAATTTCCAGCCCGCCCGGCTTCTCCTACCGCCTCTGCCGGCGCGTCGTCGGCAAGATCCCCTGCGATCCCCCGACACCACCCGGCGCCGCCCAACCTCTCGACGATCGCCTTCCCCGCGGCCAGGGGCCCAAGCCAGCCTGCCGCCAACCCGTCGCCGGACCATCCCATGCAACCCCCGATGCGGGCCGCCCACCTGAGCCGCAACAAGTCGCGCGTGCACCTCCCGCCCACGATGACCGTTCACGTTACCAAAGTCGCACCCCCGCAAGGCCTTCCGCGACTCTCGCAGGAATCCGGCTCATTGACTGGACCATTGCATGAAGTCAACGGCTCTCCAAAGCTGGGCCAAAGGAAGGCGACTGCGCCGTTGGTCGGAAATCGCTCGTGCACGTCACGGAAAATCCCCGGAAGTGAGACATGGAAACGCGATCCGAACACCCTTACTCATTGCACAGTGAAGACGAATGCGACCGGCTGGAGCTCCAGGCGAAGGTCGCGCGGGTGCTCGACGCCGGCTCAGGATCGGGCGCGATGGCCCGGATGCTCGCGAAGCGCCATCCCGGCGCCCACATGACCGGCCTCGACGTGCATCCCGAATATGTCGCTTATGCGCGTGCGCACGCCGCCGCGAACGGCCTTCCGAACATCACCTTCGAACAAGGTGACCTGCAGGCGATGCCGTTCGCCGCCGCAAGCTTCGATTCGGTCTGGTCGAAATACGTGCTCTACTTCCTGCCACGCCGTGGCGACGCGGTGCGCGAACTGCGATGGGTGGCGAGGCCAGGCGGAGCGGTTACGGTGGCACCCAACTATATGCCGTGCATGCATCAATATCCCATCGATCGGGCGCTGCAAGCGGCTCTTGACCTCGCCATTCCAGCCCTTGCCGACATCCGCCTCGTTGACCGCCTGCCGTTGATGTTCCTGGAAGCCGGTTTCAGAGATGTAACGGTGCAGATCGAGGCAGATCGGCTCTACACCCATGTCGGCCCGATCTCGGCCGCTCAGCGCCGCAATGTCGAAGCCCTATTGCGGGGCGGACGCGCCGCTGTCAGCCGCGCCCTCGGCAGCGACGCCGCGGCCGATGCATTCGTCCGCAACTATCCCGCCTACCTCGATCGACCCGACACCTGCACCTACACGACGCTCTGGTTCGTGCGGGGGCGCGCCCCGATGGTCTGACGGTACGCCCGCCTACGCCGCCGGCGGCGCCTCGCCCTTGATCTGCGTGCGGTGCAGCACCCGCCGTGGCGTCGCCTCGAAGCCTCTTGGTCGCGCTTCGCAAGCGACCGCTCCACCTGCAGCGCCCGCTGCCCTTCCTTCGGCCGGCGAGTCCCGCTCGCAGCCGACCTCCTCGGCCTGGTGGGGCCCCGCCGTAATCCGCCGGCCCGTCGCATTGCCCCGACGAACAACAAGGATCAGGATCATGCGCGGTAGGGCTGTGCCGGTCGGCGGCAATGACGGCTGCCCCCGGCTCTGCTACGCTGCATTCACATGGGCGAGTTCGACGGCCAGACCAGCGGACTGCTTCCCGCCGGCTTCCACGTCATGACGAAGCCGATCGGTCCCCTGTGCAACCTGAACTGCGAGTACTGCTTCTATCTCCAGAAGGGAAACCTCTACCCCGGCACATCCGGATGGCGCATGCCGGAAGATGTTCTTGAATCCTATATCCGACAGTACATAGGGGCGCAGCGCGTCGAAACAATCACCTTTGCCTGGCAAGGCGGCGAGCCCACCCTTCTTGGCGTCGAGTTCTTCCGCAAGGCCGTCGAACTGGAGAAGAAATATGCGAACGGCAAGCGGATCGAGAACGCATTCCAGACCAACGGCATTCTGCTGAACGACCGTTGGGGCCAGTTCCTCGCAGAGAACAGCTTCCTTGTCGGCATTTCCATCGACGGGCCGCGCGAGCTGCACGACCGTTACCGGGTGAGCAAGGGCGGCCAGCCCACCTTCATTCGCGTGATGCGCGGCATCGGATATCTGAAGGCGCACGGCGTTGCGTTCAACACGCTGAGCGTGGTGCACAGGCAGAACGCGCACCACCCGCTCGAGGTTTACCGCTTCCTCAAGGACGTCGGCAGCGGGTTTATCCAGTTCATTCCGGTTGCAGAAGTGATGCCGGCGGACGGAAATGCCGCCGGACCGGGGCTCCCCACGGCTACCGGCAAGCTCGCTGCGGCGCCGTGGTCGGTCGAAGCAACCGAGTACGGCCGGTTCCTGTGCCGCATCTTCGACGAATGGGTGCGCAACGATGTGGGCCGGGTGTTCGTGCAACTTTTCGACGTGGCGCTCGAAGCCTGGTGCGGGAACCCTCCACCCCTCTGCGTTTTCGGCGAGGCCTGCGGCGCTGCGATGGCGATCGAGCACAATGGCGACCTTTACTCGTGCGATCACTTCGTCGATGCCGCCCACCGGCTGGGCAACATCATGGAGGAACCGCTCGGCCTCCTCGTGCGATCGAGCCGACAAATCAAGTTCGGCCGCGACAAACGGGAAACCTTGCCGCAGTACTGCCGGGCGTGCGACGTTCGGTTCGCCTGCAATGGCGGCTGCCCCAAGCACCGGTTCATCCGTGCTCCGGAAGGCGAGGACGGGCTCAACTACCTCTGCGCCGGATACCGGGTTTTCTTCCGCCACGTCGATCCCTTCATGCGATTCATGGCGAGCGAGCTCGCCAGAGGACGAGCGCCCGCAAATGTCATGCGCTGGGCAAGGCAACGCGATGCGCCGCGGGCGGGAGCAAAGATGCCCGGCCGCAATGATCCCTGCCTCTGCGGCAGCGGGCTGAAATACAAGAGGTGCTGCGGGCGCCTCGCGTAGCGCAAGCGATGGTCGCGGCAGCGGGTAGGGCGCCCGGGCCGAGGCTGGTGGAAGCGGATAGCGCGCACGCCTCGAGGCACCCCTGATCGAGGGCGGTGCGCCCTGCCCGAAAGGCCCGTGCAACTCCGTGCGCGTGCTGGCTTGGTCGCGGGTGTTCGCCGACGGACGGGACGTGATCTGAACGGCACCGCCGCCGCCTCAGCCCGCGCGCGAGGGTGCGGTTCCCGAACCGACGATTTGCCGCTATCACCGCAGGCGCGGATCTGCCCGCTTCGGGGAGGCCATGATGGGGGCATCGGGGATCGTGGCCGGCGGCGGGCACGGCCTGGATGACAAGGCCGCCGCACGCCCCGCCACGGGCACGCCGGCGCCCTTGTCGCCCGACGCCGGCCTCACCAGCGCAGAGGCCGCACGCCGCTTGGCCGAAACCGGGCCGAACGCCGTTGCCGAGGCGCACGAGCCGCTCGCCCGGGCGATCGCGGAGAAGCTCTGGGCTCCGCTGCCCTGGATGCTCGAGGCGACCATCCTGCTCGAGCTCCTGCTCGGGCACGCGCTGCAAGCGGCGATCATCGCCTTCCTGCTCCTCTTCAACGCCGCGCTCGGCCTCACCCAGGAATCACGCGCCCACGCCGCGGTCGCAGCACTGCGGCAGAAGCTCGCGGTCACCGCCTCGGTCAGGCGCGACAGCGCCTGGCGGCGGATCGAGGCGAGCGACTTGGTGCCCGGCGATCTCGTGAAGCTCGCGCTCGGCGCGGTGGTGCCGGCGGATGTTCGGATCGGCGGGGGCACAGTACTCCTCGACCAGTCGATGCTGACGGGCGAATCGCTGCCGGTCGAGAAGAAGGCCGGCGATGATGCCTACGCCGGCGGCCTCGTCCGTCAGGGCGAAGCGACCGGCATCGTCACCGCGACCGGGGCGCGCACTTATTTCGGCAAAACCGCCTCCCTCGTGCAGGACGCCCACGCGATCAGCGGCGAACAGCGCGCCGTCCTCGCCGTCGTGCGCGACCTCGCGGTGATCAACGGCGCGGTCGTGCTGGCGATGCTGGCCTATGCGCACGCAATCGGCCTTTCGTTCGTCGAATCCGTGCCGTTACTGCTGACTGCGCTGCTCGCTTCGATCCCGGTGGCACTGCCCTCCACCTTCACCCTCGCAGCCGCGCTCTCGGCCAGGCGGCTCGCGCGCGGCGCAGTACTGCCCACGCGGCTCGCCGCAGTGAATGAGGCGGCAACGATGAGCCTCCTTTGCTCGGACAAGACGGGGACGCTGACGAAGAACGCGCTCGCCATCCGCGAGGTGGCGGGATTGGGCGGAGCGGACGCAGCAACCGTGCTTGGCCTCGCCGCCGCCGCCGCCTCCGAGGGCGGCGATCCGGTGGATCAGGCAATCATCGATGCCGCCCGCGCGGCCGGCGCGGCAGCGCCCAAGGTCGCGGCGTTCCGGCCCTTCGACCCGGCTTTGAAATACGCCGAAGCCAGTCTCGCCGCCGGCGGGACGATCCGCAAGGGGGCGGTCGCGGCAATCGCCGGGGCGGCGCTCGCCGGCGAGGCAGAGGCGGCGCGCGCGCGCCTGGCCGCCGAGGGGTGTCGCGTCCTCGCGGTCGCGCGCGTCTCCGACGAAGCGACCGAGCTCGTGGGGCTGGTCGGTCTCGCCGATCCGCCGCGCGAGGACGCGGCGGCAATGATCGCCTCGTTGCACGCCCTGGGTGTGCAGGTGATGATGGTCACCGGCGATGCACCGGAAACGGCGGCCGTGATTGCGCGCGAGGTCGGAATCGAGGGGCGCGTCTGCGACGCAGCAACGCTGCGCACCCTCGAAACGCCCGAAGATTACGGCGTGTTCGCCGGCGTCTTTCCGGAGGACAAGTTCCGGCTGGTGAAGCTCTTGCAGCGTCATGGCCATGTGGTCGGCATGTGCGGAGACGGAGCGAATGACGCCCCTGCGCTGCGGCAGGCCGAAATGGGAATCGCCGTCTCGACCGCAACCGATGTCGCCAAGGCCGCCGCAGGCCTCGTTCTGACCGCGCCCGGCCTCGGCGGCATCCTCGACGCCATCCGCGAGGGCCGCGCGGCGTTCCAGCGCATCCGCACCTACACGCTCTCGATGGTGGTGCGGAAAATCGCCTTCGTGCTCTACCTCGCACTCGGCCTCGTCGTGACGGGACATGCGGTGCTCACTCCGCTCCTGATGGTTATGCTGCTCATCGTCAACGACTTCCTGACGATGGCAATCACCACCGACCGGGCGCTGCCGAGCGAGCGGCCGCGGCGCTGGCGGATCGGGCGGATCATCCGCGAGGGCGGCATCTACGGAGTGGCAACCCTGGTCTATGCGATGCTCGTGCTGTCCATCGCAAGGGCCGTCGGCCATCGCGGCTTGCCCGAGATCCGCACGCTCTCCTTCCTCGTCCTGATGCTCGCAGTGCAGGCGAGCGTCTATGTCATCCGCGAGTCGCGCTGGTTCTGGTCCGCCGCGCCGAGCGCCTGGCTCGCCGCGGCAACGGCAGCAATGGTCGCCTTCAGCCTGGCGGCGGCGCATTTCGGCATCCTGATGGCGAGGTTGCCGCTGCCCGACCTTGCCTTGGTGATGATCGGCAGCCTCGGTTTCGCGTTTGCGCTTGATGGCTGCAAGCACCTCCTTCTGCACGAGACCGCACATGCGGCCGCGCAGCACCGGACCTCAAATCAGCAGCCGACGGCGTGAGGCTGACTGCGGTTTTTTCATCTCCGCGACACGCTCCGGTCATTCGGATCGCCCATATCGGACCGCATCGGGCAACCGGCCGCACGGCGCGGATCTGCCGGACGGCCGAAAGAGAGGAAAGGAGTGTACCATGAAGCCGATCGTTTACGCGACGGCGGTTTCGCTTGCCCTCATCGGTGCCAGCGGCGCGGCGTTCGCGGCATGGCCCGGAAGCACCAGCTACGGCGCACCGGCAAGCACCAGCTACGGCGCACCGGCAAGCACCAGCTACGGCGCGACCGGCGCGGCCTTGGCGAAGCCGCCGATCGGTTCCGGCAAGATCTACACCGAGGCGCTGAACATCCTGTCGGCCAAGGGATATCACGGGATGAACCTCATCTCGCAGAAGGGAATGATCGTGCATGCGACCGCGATGACCCGCACCAACAAGCAGGTCTCGGTGCGCGTGGACACCGCGACGGGCACCGTCCAGTCGAGCTGAGCCGCACGCGCGCACGCGTCGGGGGAGACAAGGCGCAAACGGATAACGAAAACAAAACAAGGAGCGTGTTCAGCCCAGGTTGCGCACGCTCCTGCGCCGCGCCGCAACGGCCGCCGCCCCGCAGTCGTTTCGGAATTGGAGGAAGTTCATTGTGTCGTCGATCGCCGGGGGATTCGTCGGCAGGTAGGGATTGGCTGCGTTCGTGATCGGATTGGGCAGGTTGTCCCGACTCCGGGTGCTGGTCGTCGTCAGACCCCGGTTCTTCTCGATGAACTTTAGGATCGACACGTGATCCGCATAAGTGTGTAAGTGTGCACGACACGGCCGCCCTTCGAGTAATAGGAGACCACGATCACCGGGATGCGCCGCCCGTCGCCGAAGAAGTCGGGCTGCCGGATCAGTCCAATACCGTAATCGCCATCGCTTTCGTCGAAGGTGATGACGATGGCAGCGTTCCGCCGGAGCTCTGAGTTTGCCTGGAGCTGAGAAGGGCGTTCTGCACGAACGCCTCGAAGAGAGCAACCGTCGAGTCGGTGCGGTGGGCGCTGTTGTACTTGCCCGGCTTGACGAACGAAACTGCCGGCAGCTGGTTGCCCGCGGATGTCACTGTAAAGCGCCGTGGTATCCTGAAGATCGGCGGTTCGCACGGCCGTGTTCGTCATGATTGCGCTCTCGAACTGGAACGGGTTGGTGAACGGCCAGTACACGTTGGCGCTCGGAGGATTGCGCGGGTTTGCCAAATATGCATTGAAGCCCTCGCCGAAAAAGGTCCAGGAAACACCGTGGGCGAGCACCACGTCGGCAATCGTCGGCGTGGAGGATAGCGGCGTGATGCTGTTGGCACTCTGCGGCGGGATCAGTGTCCCATTGCCGGGATACGCCACTCGGTGGTTATCGACCATGTAATAGTACCCCGGCAGGCAGTTCGGGCTCGGGCGGTACGGCAGGGACTGGAGGTAGTCGAGGACCGGGGCAACGTCTGGTTGCGTCGGGTCGGAGCACTCCGCGAACGTGGCCTCCGGGTAGCCGCCGGTCGCATACCAATTGTTGGTCCCGGGCGTCGGGTTCGTGATCTGCCCGGCCGGCGGGGTCATCGGATTGCCATTGCCGTCGCTGTACCGGTACAGGTCACCGGCTCCGAGCATGATGGAATCCGCAGCCGTGCCGCCCATGACGGATTGGTGGAAGTTGTCCTCGATCGTATAGGCCGAGGCGAGCTTCCTGAAGAAACTCACGTCACCCGCGGTCATGTTGTAGAAACCCATCGAACTGCCACCCCGGTCGGTGGTCTCGTCTGTGAAGGGCGAGGGCTGCGGCTGGTCCTCCTGGCCGTGCCTTACGGTGACTGCGACCCAGGGATGGAGATTCATGTTGCAGCCGGTCGGATTGTGGGTGGTGACATGCGTGACCGCGCAGTCGGTCTGTTGCCACATCTGCAAGAACCGATGAACCGCGTCACCGGTGAAGGAATAGTCGGCAATGCCCGGGCTCAATTGGAACGGTCCGCCCGGCAGGCTGGTCGCGTGGGCGACACGGGTGTCGATGCCGTTGAGCTTGAGCCCCGAGGCGCCGACCGTGAGCAGGTAAAGATCCGCCGACGGCAAGCCGCAATCGGCTTGGCCGGCTGCCGTCAGGGTCGCGAACGGCGGCGGGCTCGTACCGCTCGGCGCCATGTGCGCACCACCCGTGTTCGGCGCCGGCAATGTTGCATAGGGCCCTGTGATGGACGGCGCAATCGCATAGGTGGTCGTGTCGGAGGCCTGGATTTGCGTCGCCGCGGAGGCGAGGCCGAAAGGCTGGCGGCCGAGATCGTAGGTCGAAAGCAGCGCCACGCGGCACGCCGCCGCACTGTCGCTCATCACGCTCACGAGAAGCGCCGGCAGTCTTCCGCAGCGTAGGCGGCAACCGCAAGATCAGCGGCGCGTGCCTGCCCGAGTCGCTCAAGGGGGCTCGGCAGGAGCGCAAAGGGGATGGCGCAGGTGAGCTCGTTGTTGGACATGCCGGTGCGCACCCGGCTCGGCATGCAGCCCGTGCTGATCGCGATCTCGCTCCGGCTCAGCGCAAGCGGAAGGATGTGGCACTGCGGCTTACCTTCGAAGCGGAGCCCCGGCCAAACCCGGGATGGCGGACGCCGCCTCGGGCGTCACCCAGCCCGTCCCCGGCAGAGCCTGAACAGCGTCGTTGCCGACAACTTCGGCGAGCGCGCGGAAGCCGTGCGTGTAGCTGCCGACGCTGCAATTGCCGTGATCGGCGGGAAGAGTCGCGAAGGCACGCTCGGTCGCGTGCATCCAGAAGACGTGGCTTGCGGAGACCGCACCGGTGCGCCCATCCGCCGTCGGCGCGGGATGCGCTGCGCCGAACGGCGCCACGTCCTCGGGTGCTGCGGCGGCAAAGGTGGGCGCGATTGGCGGCACGGTCAGCACGAGCAGTTGCCGGAGCTCTCGCGCCATGGTTGCAGGCCCGTCATCGCGCATCGATTTCGTTTTCCGTTGCACCACCGACGTCACCTTATCCCTCGCGGCGTTGTCAACGAGTTGAATTGCAAAGTACGCTTTGCTCGCGCGAAAATGAGGGCATCGAGGTATTCCGGACCGCATGCCAACCGACGAGGTCTTTCCCCGCTCGCCCTATGTCGCCTCGTCGATCCGCGGTGCCGATCGGCTCGTGGTGCTCTTCTGCCCGGCGGGAACGCCCGCCGGCAAGTTTCCGCGCCTGCTCAAATCGCCAACGCGACGCTACGACGTGCTGGCGTTCAACGCGCCGGATTCGCAATGGTACGTTGACGGCATCCCCGAAACCGCGGGCCAGCCGGGGCGCTTCGAGCAGGCTCTCTCCGCATTCATCGGGAGCGGCGGCTACCGGCGCGTTCTGTTTTGCGGGGCGAGCAAAGGTGCGTTCGGGGCGGTCGATTTCGGGCTGCGCTGCGGAGCGAACTCCATCCTCGTCACCGGGCTCGAATCCCTTTACGGCCTTTGCGCGATGTTCCGCGCCGTGGTTCCCCCGGCGCTGGCGATCCGCCAGCGCCGGCGTCTGGGCGAATGGCCGTCTCTGGCACGCGCAAGCCCCGCGCGCATCCATTCATTCTACGGCGTCGAGTCCGTATCGGACCTCCTGTACGCGTGGGTCGCACCCCGCCGGCTCGGCGCAAAGGCGCTGGTGCTGGCCCGCGCCGGCCACTTCCTGCCGCCCGCAATCGAAGCGCGCGCGGGGCTCACGGCGCTCATCGACGATATCCTGGAGCGGGACGGGCTCGCCGGGCTGGAGCAGAGCTTGGCCGATCTCGACCTCGATCGCATCGGCCGCGCCGCGGTTGCCTATGTGCAGGGCACCGATCGCCGGCGCCACCGGCCCGCCTTCAGGCCCGGCCTCGTGCCGCGCAACGAGGCGGAGCGTTACGTGGTGGCAGCAGCACTCCAGGCGCAGAAACGGCCACGTGCGGCGCTCCGCCTGCTCGAAGCACCATACGGTGCGGTGATCGGCGAGACCGCGTGGCAAACGCTCCGGGCGCGCGCATTGCTCGACGCCGGCGAGGCCAGAGCGGCCGAGCCGATCGCGCGGCGGCTGCACGAGGCCGATCCCACCTCCCTCGAGCCGGCGCAACTACTCCACCGCGCGCTCCTGCGAAGCGGGCGCACCGGCATGGCGGCCGCGCTGGCAATCGGCCGCTTCAGGGCGGATCCAAAACGGCCTGGCTTGCTGGAAAGCTCCTTGCGGCAGCTCATGGCCAGCGGGCGAAAAGAGAAGGCCGCCGCACTCCTGCAGGGCGAGCTTCGGGGGAAGGCGAGCGCAGCGCAGCGCACCGCGCTGCTTGCCATGGCGGCGCGCCTTGCCTTGCCCCTGCCCGTCCGCACCCGGCCTTTGATGCCGGCGTCTTCAACAACCTCTCCAACTCCAAGCTGATCGCCCTCTTCGACCGCATCTTCGTCTCGCCCTTCGCGCCGGGCACGCCGATGCGCGGCTTCGGCCTGCATCTCCTCGCCGGCCTCGCCCGCTGATCGCACCCGACGCATCCCGACGGTACGTCGCGAGGCTCAGCATCGGGACGCCTGCTGCGCGCCCACGCGCCCTCTCGATCGCCGCCGGCGTCATGTCCGCGGCCGCGAGGTCTGCAAGCAGCAGAGGAGCAGCCCCGGTGCCGGCGCCGGCAAGCAGCCCGCCCGAGGTCCGCGGATCGACGAGAAGCGCAACCGCCGGATGGGCCGGCGGCAGCCCGCCGAGGGCGGTGGCCAGCACCGCGCCGAGCGAGGACGCATCGATCTTTCTCCCGCAGCCGGCGCAGCGCATCGGCTCGTCTCGTGCCATGGCAGGCATCATCTTCCAACGCATCACCGCCCTGCCGGAAGCGGAAAAAGAACCGCGTCAGGCGATCGCCGGGCCGTCGCCGAAGCCGAGGATCGCAAGCGCCCGCGCCTTCGATCGCCAGAGGCGGAGCGGCCGGCCGAGCGCGGCCCAAGGCGGGGTGTTCGCCGTGCGCGCAAGGCCGCCGCTTGCGGCGAATCTCCGCGCTGCGGCGCTCGGCCGGCCGCGACCCCATATAGCGGCGCGTCAAAGTGCGGGGGCCGGAATGGACGGAATGGATGTCGCGCTTGCCCAGGAGCTCGAGCCGAGGGATGCCTATTCGCGCGCGGTCATCGGCGCGGTCGAGGCGGTCGGGCCCGCCGTGCTGCATATCGCCGCCGGAAAGGGCGTCGGTTCGGGCGTCGTCTTCACGCCCGACGGCTACGTGCTGACGAACAGCCATGTCGCCGCCGGCGCGCCCCGTGTCACCGCGACGTTTCCGGACGGCCGCACCATGGCCGCCCGCCTCGTCGGCGACGATCCCGAAACCGATCTTGCGCTTCTCCGCCTCGAAGGAGAGGCGTCGGCGCACGCGCGCTTGGGCGAATCAAGCCGCCTCGCGGTCGGTCAGCTTGTGGTCGCGATCGGCAATCCGTTCGGCTTCCAGGCGACCGTCACCGCCGGCGTCGTCAGTGCGCTCGGGCGTTCACTCCGCGCCCGCTCGGGCCGGCTGATCGAGGGCATGATCCAGACCGACGCCGCGCTCAACCCGGGCAACTCGGGCGGCCCGCTCGTCAATACGCGGGGCGAGGTCGTCGGCATCAACACAGCCATCATCGCCGGTGCGCAGGGCATGTGCTTCGCGATCTCGGCGGACACCGCCTCCTTCGTCGCCTCGAAGCTGATCCGCGAGGGCCGTGTCCGGCGTTCCGCGATCGGCCTTTCCGGTCAGAATATTACGCTCCCCCGCCGCATCGTCCGCTTCCACAACCTCGCGCGCGAAAGCGGCGTGCGGATCGAATCCCTCCTTGAAAACGGCCCCGCGGCCGCCGCGGGCCTCAAAACCGGCGACATCATCGTCGCCTTCGACAACCTCCCCATCGCCACCGTCGACGACCTGCACCGCCTCCTCACCGAGGAGCGCGCCGGCAAGCCGGCGCCCCTCACCTCCCTCCGCGGAACGGAGCGGCAGACGGTGGAGATCGTTCCGAGGATGAGGTGAGCACCCACCACCGACGGCTTCTCCCGCTCCCCTGGGCGTCGCGCCTGGGCATGCCGCACCCGCCTTTTCGGCCCTCGCTGCGCCCATGCCCGCCTGAACGCAAGCAAGATCACACTAGCCGCGCACAATCTGGCCGGGGTCGGACCTCTTCTCATTAACGCGCGAGACCTCGCCCGGTCCGCTTCGAGGGCGCTAGGCCAGCCGCGCCGACTCTCGGTTTTTCCGCTGCCGAACGGGTCGTGGTATGTTGTCTTAGCCTTGGTAAATTGGGAGCGCCTGCCACTCTTTTCTCGACAGGACGCGGTCCCGACCGCCGACGCTGGCTGCTACCTGGTCATGCCCTCTGAACTCTTGAAAAATGACGGGCTGACCCCTCGAGGACCCGGACCCATGCTTTGCCGCTCATGCCCGGAAAAACGGTGCTTCCTGAGACTACGGTGTAGCCAATGGCACCGCGAGGCTTCCCGGACGCTGGCTTTGGTGTCGACGACTCGCTCATGGAATCACCTTGGGCAGATAGCCTAAGTTTTCACCGTGAGAAATATTATTGTGGTCGTGCAGAGGGCCAATATCAAGCTTCGCAGCAGGGCGTAGGAATCGACCAAAACTTGGCGGATGTCATCCACCAACCTGCCGTCCTCCGCTTCCGTGGCGATTCCCAGGCTTCCATAATATTCTTGTAGCTCCTTCAATCGCGTGAGAACGGTTGGCTCCGGCCCAATACGCCGATATGGGTGAGGGGCAACCGCGCGGGACAGCCACCAGAGCACGCGCACGGCCTCGAATACCAACCACCCAAGCAGCAAAACGGCAGGCAGAAAAGCTCCTTGCTGCCAACGGCTGGTCAGTTCACGTCAGCTGGGCAGGGTACCGGCCGCATAGACGACAGCGGCGACGTCGACGCCCAGGGCTGTTCCGAAGAACGGCAGTGTTCGGAACACATCTTCCCCAGCTCCCAATTCGTACCGATAGAGCTCCGTGAAGGCGGTCAGCAGGACATTTGTTGCTTTGGGTGTTGGTGGCGCCTCCCAAGAGGTTGGGGGCTCTTCTGGCTGGGCGGACATCTAACTCTTCTCTCACCGTGATACGCAACGCTATCACAGACACCCGGCTCATTCTCAGGGCACGCTGACGCCGCCCGGGACGGTGCCGGGTGACCGGCACCCTCGGCCGCCCGCAGCGGAACCGCCGGAGGGCGTGAATCGCGGGCTTGTTGTTGCAAGTCAGTAATCATCCCGCTGTTCCGCCGCTGTTCTGAGCGGATCCCGCATGCCCTGTCACGCTCCCGCCGCGATTTCCCTTGCTGCAATGGACCATCACCGCACAGGATGGCGCGCCACGCGACGAGCGCCGTCACGCCGCACCGCCCCGCGGCCGGCCCCGACGCCACTCACGGCCGGTCTCGATGGACCATGAATTCCGCAGCCGAGGCCGAGGCGGCACGCGTGGGGCATCGAGCGGCGCGGCGGTAATCGCAGGCATCCGCGACCAGGGGATCGCCGCGCCGGAGGGAACGTTCGAGGCCGATCCTCGCAAGCCCGAGCATATGGACCGGTGGTTCGGCGCGCGACATCCGGTGGTCGTTGTCGAAGCCGCGAAGGTTTTTGCGGCAGCCTCAATTGGAGTTATACTCCACATCCAAGTCGAAACGTCTCCGTTTGTGCACTGCAACGAAGCGAAGGGAGAAGGCGATGTTCGAGCAGGTGCTCAACCCCACCGGCAACCTCTTCCTCACTTGGCTCGTCGCATTGGTGCCGGTCGTGCTGCTGCTCGTACTGCTGGCGGGATTCCGCCTTTCGGCGTGGCTCGCAACCCTGGTCGGCTCGATCGTGACCTACATCGTGGCGGTCTGGCTCTGGCACATGCCGGTCGGGCTCGGCATTCACGCTTACATCTACGGTTCGCTCACCGGCATCTGGGCGGTGGACTGGATCACCTTCTGGGGGGTGATGCTGTTCAACACGCTCATGATCACCGGCGTCTTCGAGCAGTTCCGGCGTTGGCTCACGGCCCAGGGCACACCCGACGTACGCGTGCAGGCGATCCTCTTCGCCTGGGCATTCGGGGCGCTGCTCGAGGGGCTGGTCGGCTTCGGCTACCCCTGGGCGTTCGTCGCACCCATCCTGATCGCACTCGGCATCCCCGACCTCGATGCCATCCGCGTGGCGGCGATCGCCAACAACGCGCCGGTTTCCTACGGTGCGCTCGGCGTGCCGATCATCGCGCTGGCGGCGGTCACGGGCCTGCCGCTTTTGCAACTCTCCTCCTCGGTCGGGCACATCGTCGCGGTGCTGGCGCTCGCGCCGCCGTGGGTGCTGATCTACCTGGTGAGCGGCAAGAAAGGATTCCGCGACGGCTGGCCGCTCGCGGTCGTGGGATCGCTCGCCTACATCGCCGGGCAGTTCCCGGTTGCCGTCTATCTCGGTCCTTATCTGCCGGATGTCACAGGTGCCATCGTCTGCTTCGCCGCACTTCTGATCCTGCTCCGGTTCTGGCGGCCGGCGCAGGTGCTGGGCTATGGCGGCCATCCGGTGAGCGCAGAGGAGCAGGCGAGGCACGGGGGCGGCGCGCACGGGCTGAGCGGGGCCGAGATTTTTCGCGCCTGGCTGCCCTTCATCGTGCTGATCGTCGTCGTCGTGCTGTGGACCGGGCCATGGTCGCCGTTACCGGGGATCGCGCTCTTCAAGCTCTCGGTGGCCGCCGGCTCCTCGATTCACAAGGGCGCCAAGGTGCTTGCCCTGTTCGTCTTCGCTCCGTTCATCGGGGGCTCCGCGATCGGCGTCTCCTGGCTGATCGCGAGCCTTCTCCTGCGCGCAACGACGAACCAGATCCGCGAGGCCTTCGGCCGCACGTTCCGGCAGATGTGGGGCGCGCTGCTGGTTGGCGTTTTCATCTTCGGGCTCGCCTTCGTCTTCAACTATTCGGGCATGGCCGCTTCGCTCGCGGCCGGTTTTGCCAAGATCGGCCCCTTCTTTATCGTGGTCGCACCGGTGCTGGGCTGGATCGGGGTTGCACTCTCGGGCAGCAACACCTCGACCAACGCGATGTTCGGCTTCTTCCAGGCCTCGGTCGGCCGGCTGCTCGGCTTTCCCCCGCTCCTTCTGCCCTCGCTCAACTCGGTCGGCGCGGAGGTAGGCAAGCCGGTGGCGCCGCAAACGGCAAGTGTGGGGGTTTCGACCAGCCGCTTCGTGCGCAACGAGGGCGAGGTGATCCGGCATAACATGGGCTGGACGTTCATCATCCTCGGCTACCTCATCGTGATCGGCGTCCTATTTTACCTGTTCGCCCCCTCGGTGATGGAGATCGCCGCGAAACCGTGAAGCCCGCACCGG
This sequence comes from Pseudomonadota bacterium, assembly GCA_021816925.1. Taxonomy (GTDB): domain Bacteria; phylum Pseudomonadota; class Alphaproteobacteria; order Acetobacterales; family Acetobacteraceae; genus JAKAWQ01. The sequence goes on along the minus strand of JAKAWQ010000008.1, from coordinate 45,300 downwards.
CGCCTGGGGAGGTCGCCGCTGCCGGGCCCGGCGGCCGCCCGCCGCGGGGAAACCCCGGGATTCCCGGCCGCACTAGAGAAAAATGCCGCCATCGGGCAGCATTCCTCTCCGCGAATCGATACGGCGCGGCCGATTCCCGTGTTACCGTCACAGCGCCATCGACGAGGGAGAGATCCATGCCGAAAGCCGCTCCGATGCCGCCCGGCGCCGCCAAGAAGCCAGGCAAGCCCGCCGCCCCGGTGGTGACCGTGACCTTGAAGCAGGTTGCCGCCGAGCTGGCCGAGAAGCACGACCTTGCGAAGAAGGATGCCGAGGCCATCCTCGCCGACTTGGTCACGCTCACGACCCGCCACCTCAAGAAGGGCGCTCGCCTGCGCCTTGCCGGTCTCGGTATCCTGCAGGTCCGCCACCGCGCTGCCCGCATGGGCCGCAACCCCGCAACCGGGGAGGCCATCAAGATCAAGGCCAGCAAGAAGATCGCCTTCCGCGCCGCCAAGGAACTCAAGGAAGCGATCTAGCCGCCCGCACGCCACGGCCCCACCGCTGCACGCGCGAACAACCACGAGCTCCTCCAACGTCGGTTGGAAGCGCTCTTTTTTCGCTTGCCTCGCCTACGCCCGCATGCGTCCGCCCAGATGGTCCAGGAACCAGCGGCGTGCCAGGTCCACTACCGCCTCGAGCGCGCCCGGCTCCTCGAAGAGGTGGGTCGCGCCCGGCACAATCTCGATCCGCGCCTCGCAGCGGAGCGCGCGAAGCGCCGCACGGTTGAGGGCAAGAACGTCCGTGTCCGCCCCGCCGACGATCAGGAGCGTCGGCGCGCGCACCTTGTCGAGCGCCTTGCCTGCAAGGTCGGGCCGCCCGCCGCGCGAAACCACGGCCCGGATTTCCGAGCCAGGCTGCGCCGCCGCAACAAGGGCGGCCGCCGCCCCGGTGCTCGCGCCGAAATAGCCGAGCGCCAGCTTTCGCGTGCCCTCGAATGTCCGTGCCCAGGCAGTCGCTGCCAGGAGCCGCCCGGCAAGCAGCTCGATATCGAAGACATTGCCGCGATCGCGCGCCTCCGTCTCGCTCAGGAGGTCGAACAAGAGCGTCGCAAGGCCGGCCTGCCGGAGCGCGCCTCCAACCGCATTGTTCCGCGGACTGAACCGGCTGCTGCCGCTGCCGTGAGCAAAGAGAACGAGTCCTGCCGCCTCGCCCGCCGGGAACCCGAGGCTTCCTTCAAGGTTCAAGGGCGGTATCCGGATCGCCTCCGTCCGCGCACCTCCGTCTCTCCCGGCCATGGCAGCGACCTCCCTTCAGCCCGCATCACCCGGGGACACGCTCTTCGCGACCCCGGCTCAACCCCCCTCGCGAAGCTTGCGCGCACGCTTGCGCGTCATCGGCGCCGACACGCGATCGCCCTGGTCGGTGAAACCCACCGGAAATTCGCCGAGATTTTCTATGATCGCGGCTTCCTCCACCGGTTGCTCGGGCTCGACCGCGCCGCCGTGCCGGGTCATCGGATTGGGAAGCAGGCCCGCCTGCGGATGGTCGATGATCGCCTGCAGCTCACGCGCGCGCTCCAGATACTCCGCCATCCGTCCCCTCGGGCTGCCGTCCTCCCGCCACATCCGCCTTGCCCGGCGCCGGATCAGCGCCTCCGGATCGAGCTGCCGCTTTGGCATCGTCGTCCTCCTCCTTCTCCGGAGGCCACGGAACGCCCTTCCGCGAAGGCCGGCATTGACGCTGATCAACGCGTCCCCGCCCCACGCCCGGGGAGCATCGACCATGCAACGCGTCGGCAGATCACCCGTGCGACACAAAAACGCCCGCGTCTTCTTCGCCTAACAACGAAGCGAAAGCATGATTGCCGGCGGTCGCCACACCGCTCGGCACGCCGCGCCCAGGCTTGTCCCCGGAGCGTCCGCAGCGTAGGGTTGCATTTCACAGATCGCAAGCAAGGATCGGGGGAAAAGTCAATGATGCGTAACGATTTCATGGCCGTGACGAAGCGCGCCGCCGCAGCCCTCGCAGGCACCCTCGCCATCCTGATGTTCGCAATACCCTCACACGCCGCAAGCTGCGCCGGCCGGCCGCAGCAGATCACCTTCGCCAACTGGGCTGCCGCCGAAACCGCGACCAGCAAGGAAGTCACCGCCTCGATCGCCGCGTTCGAACAGGCCAATCCCTGCATCCACGTGAAGATGATCGCCATCCCGTTTGCCGACATGGTGAGCCAGCTCACGGTGATGACGATCGGCAACAACACGCCCGACGTGATGGAGCTTTCGAGCGGCATGCCGCAGGCGCTGGCCGCACAGGGAGCGCTCGCCGATCTGCGGGGTTACGCCGACAAGGCGCTCATCTCCGACATTCAGCCCTCGATGCTCCAGGACGGTGAAGCCGGCGGCAAACTGGTGGCGCTGCCGCTCTCGCTCACGCCGCACGGGTTCTGGTACAATAAGGGGCTGATGACGAAGGCGGGGCTCAACCCGGCCCATCCGCCACGCACCATCGCCGCGCTCACCCACGACATCCAGGTCGTCAAGGCGAAGGAACCCAAGGTCTTCCCCTTCGCCATGATGACCAGCAAGGGCGCCTACACCGTCGTGGTGATGTGGCCCTGGCTGCAGGCCTTCTGCAAGCGCCCGCCGATGGCGGACGGCCACCTCGGCTGGACCCAGCCGTGCACGGAGCAGGCCTTCGCGTGGTTCCAGACATTGGCGAAGAAGCACGAGATGCCGGTCGGCAACAACATGAAGGATAATCGCCAGCTCTTCGCAACCGACCAGATCGTCTTCACGCTCGACGGACCTTATCTCCGCGGGATCGTCAGCTCCATCAATCCTCGCTACGCCGCAAACGCCGCCTTCGCCGCCGAGTTCGGCGCAACCACGGTACCGGTCGGGCCAAACGGCGTGTCGCACACGGCGATCGACATCCACCAGATCGCGATGAGCGCCAAGGCCGCCGACCCCAAGGCCGCGTGGACCTTCCTCCGCTTCATGGTGAGCAGCCCGGCCGACATGCGCGACTTCATCATTCCCGAAGGCGGCCTGCCTCCGCTGACGAGCCTGCAGCAGCGGTTCAGCGCCGATCTGGCGCAGCCCTACCAGCAGGCATGGGTCAAGGAAATCATCCCCGAGGCAGTGCCGATCCCGTACAACCCGACCTGGTACCGTGCCAGCAACGACATGGTGAACGCACTCCAGAGGGTGGTGAACGGGAGCAATGTGAAAACGACGCTGGCGGCACTCGAGGCGGCCCTGAAGCGCATCTATCCGCACTTCCGGTCCTAGCCCGGACACGACGCCGACCGGCAGGACACGAGCGGAGTGCCTCCCGGGCGTCGCGCCGCCGCCGCGCTTTCGTGCATCGTCGCACCGCTTCGGCGGGCGAGCCCGCGAGCGCGCGCAAAGCCTGGTCGATCCGGTCCCGGGAGCTAGGCGCAGCGCATGGCACGACGCGATCGCGGCTTTGCGCTCGCCACCATCCTGCCGGCGCTCCTCGTGCTGGCAGCGATTTATGTCTATCCGCTGCTCAGGACGATCGGCTACAGCTTCACCGACTACGACCTGATCAACCGCACGAACCACTTCGTGGGCTTTGCGAATTATGTGTCACTCTTCTCGGACCCGACTTTTTATACGGCGTTGATCAACACGCTCGCCCTCGGCATCGCGCCGATGCTGGGCGCCTTCCTGCTCGGCTTTACCGAGGCTCTGGTTCTGAACGAGATCACCGCCGGAAGTGGAATCCTGCGCGGCCTAGTTCTGTTGCCTTGGGTCGTACCGCAAGTGGTCATCGCGTTCCTGTTCCAGTTCATGTACAATCCGACGGTCGGCGTCTTCAATGTGATCCTGAAGGATCTCGGGATTATCCGGACCTTCCAGCCGTGGCTCGCACATCCCGCCACCGCACCCGCCGCCGTCGTGCTCGCGTACGTATGGAACGAGACGCCGTTCTTCATGCTCATGCTGCTGGCCGGACTGCAATCGATCCCGAACGAGATCATCGAGGCAGCGGTGGTGGACGGTGCCGGCTGGTGGCAGCGGCTCTGGTTCGTCACCTTGCCGCAGCTCCGGCGCATCATCGCCATCACCACCATTCTCACCGTCATCTGGAATTTCAACAACTTTACGATCATCTGGCCGATGACCGAAGGCGGACCCGCCAACTGGACGCTCACCTTCTCCGTCTGGGTGTACCGGCAGGCGTTCCAGGACTTCAATCTCGGCTACGCGGCGACGATCGGGGTGCTGTGGCTCGGACTGCTGCTGGTCGTCACGGGATTCTACCTTCGCGCGATCGGCGGCAGGGACGAAGCGCCATGAGACGCCGCAACGCGTCCGCAAAAATCTTCATCGGTCTCGTCGCGCTCGCGCTTCTCTCCTTCGCGCTGCTGCCGATCGTCTGGATGTGCTTCACCTCGCTCAAGACACGGGCCGAGCTGTTCGGCGCGCCGGGCCGGCTATGGCCCAAGGTCTGGACGTTCTCGGCCTATCGCGACGTCCTCGCCCACAGCGCATTCCCGACCTATTTCGCCAACAGTGTCATCGTCAATGTGCTGGCAAGCCTGATCACCGTGCTGCTCGCCACCCTCGCCGGCTACAGCTTCGCGCGCTTCCGCATCCGCGGTAAATCGGTCTTGATGCTCGGGATCCTGGCGATGCAGATGTTCCCCTCCACCGTGCTGCTGATCGCGCTTTACGTGTTCTTCCGCCGCTTCGACCTGCTCAACACCTATACGGCATTGGTACTCTCGTACATCACCCACGGATTGCCGTTCAGCGTCTGGATGATGCGCGGCTTCGTCGATGCGGTTCCGGTTGAAGTGGAGGAAGCGGCCATGATCGACGGCTGCCGCCGCGGCGGCGCGCTGCTCCGCGTGGTGGTGCCCATGATGCTGCCTGGCATGATCGCGGTCGCACTGTTCGCCTTCCTTGCCGGCTGGAACGATCTCATCTGGGCGCTGACGCTCACCACCTCGCCGGCGATGCGGCTCATTCCCCCCGGCTTCGTGCTGACCTATGTCGGCCAGTTCGAGACCTACTGGAACCAGCTCATGGCGGGCTCTGTGATGGTCAGCGCGCCGACGATCCTCGTGTTCGTCTTCCTCCAGCGTTACCTGGTCCAGGGCCTGACCGCGGGCGCGGTGAAAGGCTGAACCGTGACGATTTTGGGCGCACCCACAGCCTGATCTCCTGAGGAAGCCGGAGCACTCATCCGAGCGGAGATGCCGAGGAACTCGCACTCAAGCGCGCAACAGGGGTCGCAGCGGGCGCGCAGGACGAGGCGGCGTGTGCTGCAACGCTCGCCCCGGCGGCGATAACGCAGTCCGCCAAGTTCCCTCGGCCCCAGTTTCGGCGCATCCAGCCCCATCGAAGCCTCCTTGATGTTTGTTCGTGAAGTCCCGAGCGCGCCGACCCACGCTCGTTGAACCCTCGATGCATCGCGAAGCAAAAAAATGGCCCACCCTCCGGTTCCGATTTCCTAGGCGCTCCGGCCACGGATCGCGCTCCGTGGCCTGCCTGGAAATGCTGCAAAAGCCCATGGAACCGCCAGGGATGGCTGCTCCTGGTGGCGCCCGCACGGGCAACACGCAACCCAAGGCAAAGCGAGGCCCGAGCGCTGCCGGCTGGTGCCGCGGGCGGCGATGCGCCGCTCGACCCGGCCGGCTGCCCTGATCGGGGGACAACTATATCCACAGGATGTTGATAAGTAACTTCAAGACCCTGCAACAAGGGATTCAAAAGACTCAAGAGTAAATTCGGGTGACCGATATCCACGGACAAAGCAAATCCGGAGAGGCAGCAGTCTCGTCGCGCTGCGACGTTCCGAAGGAGCGGGCTATAAACCCTAGGTTGCAACATTCGAAAAGTATTATTTACTTTCAGTTGATTTTCTTCTTGCCGTCCTTCTCCGGTACGCTAAGGATACGCGCGAGGGTTGATAACGCAGCTCCAGAAGCCAAGGAGGGCTGGCTATGAACGACTTCCGCTCGCTCGACGCCCTGGTGCGCGCGCGCTTGCAGAGATGGCCGCAGAGCCCTCCCGGCGTGGCGCGACGCAGCCCCAAACCGGATCACTGGCTGCGTGGGCGCCCTGGAAGCAGCTCAGAGGGTTCGCATCCGTTCCTCAAGTTCCCCGGCAGCTCCCAACTCCGAACGCTGCCGGATGGCCTGTGGCTGCATTTCGGCGGCACGCCTGGGGAGCCTTTTGTGGATATCTTCGCAATCGAAGCCTGCGGCTCGCTGCAGAACCTGCTCGACAAGCGCTCCCGCTTCGCCCCCAGCACGCAGTCCCTGCTGGCCGTCTGTCCGCTGCCCTGGCTCCTGTCCCCGGCGAGCGCCGGCGAACCCACCCCGCGCTGGACCCTCACTGGCGTGCTCCGCCAAGTACCCACCGCGCCCCTCGTTCTGCCCGTGCGCGACGTCAAGGTCATGTACGGGCTGAAGCAGCGCCACTACAACGGTTTCATCAACAACCAAATTCCCCATCCGCACGAGTATTTCGTGCCGATGGAGGCGCTGGTTGCGGAGGACGCGGTGCAAAACCCGGCCATGCAGGCGCTGCTCTCCCGCGCCTCGGTTAATGCCAATTTTCTCGGTAACTCGTGAGCGGCCCGCGCCGGTGCACCGTCCGTTCCGTCCGCCCGGCCATGCGCCGCGTTTCCCTGCCGCCGGCCGCGAATGTCAGCCGGAGGGGACCAGATCCGGTCGGTCGGTGATCAGCCCGGCCACGCCCCAATCCCGGAGCCGCGCCATCTCCGCCGGCTCGTTCACGGTCCAAGGAATGACGGCAAGCCCGAGCGAACCCGCCTCCGCCACCGCCGCCCGCGTCAGCGAACAGTGCTCCGGCGTCCAGCAATCGCCGCCTTCCGCCGCCACCGCCTGCGGCACCGAGCGCCCGGCCACCTCGATCCCCCACCACAACGCCGCCGCCTCCACCGTCTTCGGCTCGGTCAGCCAAGCGCGCGCCACCTCCGGCCGCACGCGGCCGAGATGCCGCGGCCCGCGCCAGTCGAAGGACTGCACACGGATGCGGCCAATGGCCCCCGCCGCCTCCGCCACCGCCACCACCCGCTCGGCCATCTCCGGTCCCGTTACCGTGAGCTCCCGCCGCTTCGGATTGGTTTTCAGCTCGATCGTGAACCAGGCCTCCGGCGCCGCCGCGAGCACCGCCTCGAGCGTCGGGATGCGCGCCCCATCGATCGGCCGTTGCGCCGGATAGCGCGCCGCGTAGGCCGTGCCCGGCCGGATCCGCCCGACATCGAAGCCCTGAAGCTCGAAGAGCCGGAGTGCCCGGATCGGCGGCCCCGGCCGCGCCAACCACGCCCCGTCCGGCCCGCGCGTGATATCCGGGTTAAGCACCAGGTCGTGATACAGCACCGGCATGCCGTCGGCAGTGATGGCAATGTCGATCTCGAAGCGGCGCACCCCGGCCCCCAGCGCCTCGGCAAACCCCTCGAGCGTATTCTCCGGGTAGAGCCCCCGCGCCCCGCGATGGCCGATGATCAGGAATTCATCTGCCACCCCGCGGCGCTCAGTTGCACTCGCAGCCCGGGGTCGGCCCGCGGTCCCTGCGCACCACGTGATGGTCGATCCACTCCGCCACCAACCGCCGCGCCTCCGTGAGCGGCGCCTCCGGATGATGGATCCGGTAGAGCGTGGTGCAGGCCTGGAAGGCCTCCAGATCTCCCGTCCCGCCGCGGCGGAGGTCCCGGTAAGCGGTGACCACGGCCCGCTCGCAGCGGCGGGCGATATGGCTGAACTCGCGGCCCATCCGAGGCGGCTCCTTGTTGCGAATCGTTCGCGATAACCGACCCCACTCTATCGGCCGCCCGCCGCCCCGGCAAGCCAATGGCGATCGTGGTGTAGCGAGCACACGAATTGTGCGGCGGCGAACAATCGGAACACCTCGCGCGCGGCAACCGATTGGCTGCAAGCGCACTCCCAACATGCAATGCTCGCGGCAATTGGAGTCGCTTCGCCCGCACCGCATTCCATCGACTATGAAATCGCCTTAGGTCTTCAGGATGACACGTCATGAATGCCGGACCGCCGCCGCCCCGCGCCTGCCGCCTGGCGCCCGCACGCTTGCCAAAGCATCGTGCTCGTCCTGCAAGGCGGCGGCGCGCTCGGCGCTTGCCAGGCCGGCGCGTCCATCAGGCATTGCATGAGGCGGGTCTCGAGCCCGAGGGGATGGACTGCGGGCCCTAATCCGCGACCGAGTACTGCCCTGGCGGGCGTAACCCGGTGGCTCCGGTGCTGACCCGAACCAGTCGTGGGATGGTGCGCTTCTGTTTCCGCGGTGATACTGCCTTCACCAACCCGAACATCTGCACCCTCGTAGACGCCGCGAGATCCAAATGCACGGTCCGTTTGCCGGCCGATGGATGTGGCATGACGGCGCCGTCGCACCTGGTGAGGCGCATCACGGGAAGGGCCTCACTTCCGCAACCGGCAGGCGCGGCGTTCCACGGCGGAGGGGCGGCCCGAGCTGGACCAGACCGCGTTTGCCGTTCGCCCCTGGCCCCATTCTCTCTGCGCGCCAAAGCCCCGTTGCGGGCCGACAGAGAATAGGCAATGCTAAGACTCCGACGTGACGCACATGCGACAACCCTCTATTTGCTCGGTGCCAACATGTTTGTCAGCAACCCTTTTGCGCTTCTTTCCAGGGTTCTCCCGCCTGCTGTCATGCAGGCCTACGTGGTCGTGATGCTATTGGCCGTGGCTATTGGAACCTTGGGTGATCTCTATCATAAGCAGAGTGCTACCTACTTCGCCCTGCGGCGGATCAAATCGAAGGCCGCGGCACAAAGGCAGCTTGGCGCCTGGGAGACCGTCCTCCTGGCCATCAAAACCATTGGGATCGAGGTTGCGACCGCCGGCGAGTTCTCGAAATGGCCGCGGCGACTATCCCACATCATGGTATTCTACGGCTTCCTCGTCTATGTGATCACCACCATCGCGATGGTGTTCATCTATCCGACATCGGCGCACACACCGGACGTTCTGGCGGTCCTTTGGAATGTGGGCGTGCTGCTGGTTCTCGCCGGGGGCTGCTGGTTTTTTTTCGTTCTCAAGGTCAACGTTGCCCATGAAGGTCACTCGCCGTTGCATCTGATGCGTGCCGATCTTTTCATCGGAAGCCTGCTGGCGAGCATGGCGTTCGCCCTGGTGTGGGAATTTGCGCAAGTGATTGCTGGCAGCTCGCCCGGCACTATGATCCTGCTCGGTCTTTACGTCTTCTTCACGACGCTGCTCTTTTTTTCGGTGCCGTGGTCGAAGTTTGCCCACATGTTCTACAAGCCCGTGGCTGCCTTTCAGAAAAGAGTGGAGGAGGCGAACGGGTCGTCCGACCTCCCGAGGCCGGCCCAAGGCAGCAACATCAAAGGGTGAATGCGATGCCGACTTTCGTTGACATGACGAAATGTGACGGTTGTGGAGAGTGCGTTGATATCTGTCCATCGGATATCATGCACATCGACCCGACCTACAGGAGGTCCTACAACATAGAACCGAATTTCTGCTGGGAGTGTTACTCGTGCGTGAAGGCCTGCCCACAACACGCGATTGACGTTCGCGGATACGCCGACTTCGCACCGCTGGGCCACAAGGTTCGAGTTCTCAGAGAAAAGGAAAAGGGGTCGATCTCGTGGAGGATAAAATACCGGGATGGGCGGATCAAGGAGTTCACTTTCCCGATCAGGACCACACCCTGGGGATCCATAAAGGGCCCATCTGAGTATGAGCCTCCCGACACAGCCGGACTGGGATCGCCTATGCTGGCACATGAGCCCGAGGCACTTAAGATCCAGACGCTTCCCAGTCTGCCCCGTAGCAGGAAGTGACAAGGTGACGCGATGCCTTTTTTTTCCTCTAGAAAAACGATCTTTGTCGACTCCGACGTCCTGATCATAGGCGGCGGCTTTGCCGGATGCGGGGCAGCTTACGAATCCCGATACTGGGGACGGGAGCTGAAGATCGTGGTCGTCGAAAAAGCGAACATCGAAAGGAGCGGCGCGGTTGCGCACGGCCTGTCGGCAATCAATTGCTACATGGGCATGCAGTGGGGTGAAAACCAACCGGAAGACCACGTACGCTATGCGCGCGGAGACCTCATGGGGTTGGTGAGAGAGGATCTGGTCTACGACATCGCCCGTCACGTTGACGCCACTGTGCACAAATTCGAGGAGTGGGGCCTGCCGATCATGAGAGACCCGAATACCGGGCGGTATCTCAGGGAGGGGAAATGGCAGATCATGATTCACGGCGAGAGCTACAAGCCAATCGTCGCCGAAGCCGCCGCGAAGTCTGCCACTAGGGTTTACAACCGGATCATGGTGACCCACCTGCTGATGGATAAGGCGCGCCCCGGCAGAGTTGCCGGCGCGGTCGGGTTCAGCGTCAGGGACGGCAACTTTTATGTGTTCAGAGCAAAGGCAGTCATCGTGGCGGCGGGCGGTGCGTCACATATCTACCGGCCCCGGGCGATCGGCGAGGGTACGGGACGCACCTGGTATGCGCCCTGGAGTAGTGCGTCGGCCTACGGCCTCCTGATAGAGGCGGGCGCCAAGATGATCCAAATGGAGAACAAGATCGTTCTCACCCGTTTCAAGGATGGCTACGGCCCGGTTGGCGCGTGGTTTCTGCTTCTCAAGGCGCATGCGACCAATGCCTACGGCGAAAACTATGAGGTGTCTCGGTTCAACGAGATAAAATCTCTCGTCGGGAAATATGCAGATATCAAGCCGATGCCGACATGCCTGCGAAACCACGCAATGCTGGAGGAGATCAAGGCCGGCAAGGGCCCGATCTACATGCATACGCAGCAGGTTCTCGACACCAAGGAGAAAGAGGAGATCGGCTGGGAAGACTTCCTTGATATGACCATCGGCCAGGCTGTCGTTTGGGCGTCACAGAACATCGACCCCAAGGAGCGAGCCTCCGAATTGACCACCTCCGAGCCGTACGTCATGGGCTCGCACGCGACCTGTTCTGGCGCGTGGGCGAGTGGACCGGACGACTGCGCACCAGGGGACTACCAGTGGGGCTACAACCGGATGACGACCATCGAGGGGCTCTTCGGAGCCGGAGACACGATCGGCGGCTCTGCGCACAAGTTCTCGTCCGGCTCCTTCACGGAAGGGCGCCTCGCCGCAAAGTCGGCTGTCAAATACATCATGGATCTGAAAGAAGCGACGCCCCAGGTGGACGAGGCGCAGATCACGAAGCTCGCGGAAAAAATATTCAAGCCGCTGCAAACCTACAAAGTCGGCAGGAATGAGATCGTCGCCGGGACGGTGTCGCCGAGCTACCTGCTGCCTCTCCAGGGCTTGCAAAGGCTGGAAAAGATCATGGACGAGTATGTCGGCGGCTACACGACCTTCTACGTGACAAACGAACACTTGCTCAACCGCGGCTTGGAGCTTCTGGCCATGTTGCGGGAGGATCTCGATTATGTCGGCGCCGAGGATCTCCACCAGCTCCAGAGAGCATGGGAACTCAATCACAGAGTGCTGACGGCCGAGGCAGTGGCCAGGCACACGCTGTTCAGACAAGAAACCAGATGGCCGGGCTATTATTATCGTGCCGATCATCCGACGCTGGACGACGCCGACTGGCATGTGTTCACCGCGTCCGAGTACGATGCAAAGGCGGATCAATGGCGCATGAGCAAGCTTCCGGTACACCACGTCATAGAATAGCGATGCGACTGAATGATTCGATGGCAGAGCGGAACCTGGGCAACTGGGGGCGGGAAAGTAAGGGGCTACGCCCAGATATTTCCGGTCGTTAATGTCGGGCGGAATAGAATTCCCGATGGATCTTTGGTAAAGGCGCGATAGAGCGAGAACTGGTTAAAAGGCCCTTCGTGCTAGGGGATGACACACCATGGATGCCGGACCGTTGCCGCCGCCCCGCCCCCCTCACGCCGCGTGGCGCCCGAACCGCTGCCAGAGCATCGTGCTCGTCCTGCAAGGTGGCGGAGCACTCGGCGCCTACCAGGCCGGCGTCTATCAGGCGCTGCATGAGGCGGGCCTCGAGCCGGACTGGGTGAATGGCGTCTCCATCGGCGGCATCAACTCCGCGCTGATCGCCGGCAACCCGCCCGAACGGCGGCTGGGACGGCTGCGCGAATTCTGGGAGATGATCACCGATCGGCCGGTCTGGCTTCTGCCTCCCGACGGCGATGACGTGAGGCGGGCGCACAATCACTGGTCCGCGTGGCTTACCATGACTCTCGGGCAGGAGGGGTTCTTCAAACCGCACTTCCCGCCCGCCTGGCTCAGGCCGCGCGGCGCCAAGGGCGCCACCAGCATCTATGACAGCGCGCCACTTCGCGAAACCCTGCTCAGGCTCGTCGATTTTGACCTGATCAACAGCGGGAAGAGCCGAATTGCAGTCGGCGCGGTCAATGTCGGCAGCGGCAACTTCACCTTTTTCGACAGCACCGACACCGAGATCCTGCCCGAGCACGTGATGGCGAGCGGCGCCCTGCCGCCGGGGCTGCCGATGATCGAGGTCGGCACAGACTATTACTGGGACGGCGGCATCGTTTCCAACACGCCGCTCCAACACGTGTTCGAATGCGCCGGATCGATGAACCTGCTTGTTTTTCAGGTCGATCTCTTCAGCTCGCGCGGCGGCATCCCGCGCGACCTCACCGGCGTGATCGCCCGGCAGAAGGATATCCAATATTCGAGCCGCACGCGCATGATCACCGATCATTTCCGCGCCCTGCACGCCAAGGACGTGCAGCTCCGGGCACTGCTCGCCAAGGTGGTGGAAGAGAAACTCACCGAGGAGGAACGGGAGCTCAAGGAAAAACTCGCGGATCTGCCGGAGATTTCGCTCATCCACATGATCTATCAGCGCGCGGCCTATGAAGGGGAGGTCAAGGACTACGAGTTCAGTGCGCTCTCGATGCGCGAACACTGGGATGCCGGCTACCGCGACACCAAGCGCACGCTCAGGCACAAGGTCTGGCTCGAAATCCCGAGCGAGGAGGAAGGGGTGGCCGTGCACGACGTGCACCGGCCGGAGGAGTAGAGGCCGCGGGCAAGCCAAGGTGGATCCTCCGCCACCGCCCACGGCGTCCGACCTTGGCCAAGCGAGCACGGTGGGCAAGGATCGCGCGGGGCGCCTGCCTGCTGCTCTGAAGCCGCTCGAGAACCCGGTATTCCGCTCGCTCTTCGCGGCCAATCTCATTACCTCGCTCGGCACATGGATGCAGAACACCGGCGCCGGCTGGCTGATGACGACGCTTCGGCCGAACGCTTTGACGGTGAGCCTCGTTCAGGCCGCCACCATCCTGCCGGTCTGCCTGCTGGCGCTTCCGGCCGGCGCGATTGCCGACATCGTCGACCGGCGCCGCTTTCTGATCCTCACCCAGATCGAAATGCTGGCGGCCGCGGCACTGCTCGCGGTGCTGACGGCGATCGGCGCGATCAACGCCTGGATTTTGCTCGCCCTCACCTTCGCCGTCGGCGTCGGCAACGCCATGAATGGTCCGGCCTGGGCGGCGATCATACCCGAAACCGTACCGCGCGGCGATCTCGGCCAAGCGGTCGCCTTGAACGGCGTTAGCTTCAACATCGCGCGCGCCTTGGGCCCGGCCGTCGCCGGCGGGCTGGTGGCGGCGTTCGGGCCCGCCCTCGCCTTCGCCCTAAACGCCCTCTCGTTCCTTTCCCCCGTGCAGGCCCTCGCCGTCTGGCGCCGTCCGGCGCAAGCCACGAACCTTCCGCGCGAGCACGTTCTCGGTGCCATGGCCGCCGGCATCCGGTTCGTGCGCCACACGCCGCGCGTGCAGGCGGCAATCCTCAGGGTCTCGGTCTATTATTTGCCGGCGGCCGCCCCCTGGGCGCTCCTGCCGCTGGTCGTGAAAGAACAGCTCCATCTCGGAGCCGGCGTCTTCGGCGCCCTGCTTGGCCTGATGGGCGCGGGGGCGGTCGGCGCCGGCATGCTCCTGCCCACCCTGCACCGGCGCTTTCCGCGCGGCGACCTCACGATGGCGGCGAGTCTGATCTCCTGCATCGGCATGCTGCTGCTTGCCCTCTCACGCCATTGGCCTCTGGCGGCGTTGGCCATGCTGCTGTTCGGAACCGGCTGGGTGATCGCGGGCTCCCTCACCCAGGCCGCCACTCAGCTCGTAGCACCGCCTTGGGTCAGGGCCCGCGCGCTCGGTATCTACCAGCTCTTCGCTAACGCCGCGCTGGTGCTCGGCGCCTTCGGCTGGGGCTGGCTCGGCACCCGCGTCGGCCTGCACTGGACGATGGCAACCGCGTCGGTGCTCGGCATCGGGCTCGCCCTCGGCGCCGGCCGCTTCGCCCTCGAGGCCGTGGCGACACGCACCGACGCGCCGCCTCTGCCGGCCGCCTTCCTGGCGCGCGCCCGCGGCCAGATTCTCGAGACGCAGCACTATCGCGTGCCGCCGGAGGCGCGGGAGCGGTTCCTGGCCGTCATGGCCGAGGTGCAGCACGTGCGCGGCCGCGCCGGCGCGCGGTTCTGGCAACTCCAGAAGGACCTCGCCCGCCGCGACGGCTGGCTCGAGATCTGGGGCATGCCGAGCTGGACCGAGCATCTGCGCGAGGCGGCGCGGCTTTCCGAGGACGACCGGGGAGTGCTCGCCCGTGCCTGCGCCTTCCAGACCCCCGAAGGCGCCGAGCGGCCATGCCGCTACATCGCCGTCGAGCCGGTGCCGCCACGCCCAAGGCGCGAGCATCAGCGGATGCTGCCCCGCTCCCCCCCACCGAAGTAGGCCACGATTCCCTTCGCCGCCGATCGGCTCTACCCTCTGCCCGCGAATCGGGAACACAGCATGAACGATTTGTTCGGTCCCACTGGCGGCCGCCCCACTGGCGGCCCCACTGGCGGCCCCACCGGCGGTTCTGCGTCGGGCAACGGCAACGGCCGGCGCGAGGGCCGGGCCTCCGGCACCGGCTACACCGCCAAGGATATCGAGGTCCTGGAGGGGCTCGAACCAGTGCGCCGGCGGCCCGGCATGTATATCGGCGGCACCAACGAGGCGGGGCTGCACCATCTCGCCGCCGAGCTGCTCGACAACGCCATGGACGAGGCGGTGGCCGGGCACGCAAGCTTCATCGAGGTCGTACTCGAAGAAGGCAACGTGCTCTCGGTGCGCGACAACGGGCGCGGCATTCCTGTCGATCCGCATCCAAAATTCAAGAATTTGAGTGCTCTCGAGGTCATTCTCACCACGTTGCATTCAGGCGGAAAGTTCGGCGGGCACGCCTACTCCATCTCGGGCGGCCTGCACGGGGTTGGAAGCTCGGTCGTGAACGCGCTCTCCGAATGGCTCGAAGTGGAGGTGGCGCGCGAGCGCGTGCTCTGGCGCCAGCGCTACCTGCGCGGCAAGCCGACCGGCAAGCTCGCCAACGCCGGACCGGCGCCAAACCGGCGTGGCACGGTGATCCGCTTTCACCCCGATCCCGAGATCTTCGGCGGCGCCCAATTCAGCCCGGCAAGGCTCTACCGGCTCTGCCGGTCCAAGGCCTACCTCTTCCGCGGCGTCGAGATCCGCTGGTCCGCCGCCGCCGCCCTTGTCGAAGGCACGGAAGTGCCGGCCGAGGCCGTGCTGCATTTCCCGGGTGGGCTCGCCGACAGCATCACCACCGAGATCGAGGGGGTGGCCCGCGCTCTGCCGGTGCTCTGGGCGGGCGAGGCGCCGCTCCCCGGCGAAGGGGGGCGCGCGGAATGGGCCGTGGCTTGGCTTGCCGACGAGGACGGATTTCTCCACTCCTACTGCAACACGGTGCCGACCCCCCAAGGCGGCACGCACGAGGCGGGCTTCCGCGCCGCCCTCTTCCGCGCTCTTCGCGCCTGGGGCGAGCAGCGCGGCAATCGGCGCGCCCAGCAGTTGGTGGCCGAGGACGTGGCCGGCCCGATCGCCGCCAAACTCTCGGTCTTTCTGCGCGAGCCGCAATTCGTCGGCCAGACCAAGGAGAAGCTTGCGAGCCCGGAGGCACAGCGCCTTGTCGAAACTGCCTTCCGCGATCGTTTCGAGCATTTCCTGGCCGCCGATCCGGCGCAAGCCGATACCCTCCTTCAGTTGGCCCTCGATCGTGCCGAGGAACGGGTGCGCAGGCGCGAGGCCAAGGAAACGGCGCGCAAGAGCGCGACCCGCCGGCTCCGCCTGCCCGGCAAGCTGGCCGACTGCACGCGTGCCGAGCGTGACGGCACGGAGATCTTCCTCGTCGAAGGCGATTCCGCGGGCGGCTCCGCAAAGCAGGCGCGGGACCGCCAGACGCAGGCCGTGCTGCCGCTGCGCGGCAAGGTGTTGAATGTCGCGAGCGCCTCGGTCGAGAAGTTGCGGCAGAACCAGGAGCTGAAAGATCTCATCGAGGCGCTCGGCTGCGGGGTTGGCGAACGGTTCGACCGCGCGAAGCTGCGCTATGGCCGCGTCATCATCATGACCGACGCCGACGTGGACGGTGCGCACATCGCTTCGCTCCTGATGACCTTCTTCTATCGCGAGATTCCCGGGCTCATTGACCATGGCCATCTCTATCTCGCGCGCCCGCCGCTCTACCGCCTGACGCAGGGGCCGAAATCCGTCTATGCAATGGACGATGCCGATCGCGAGCGCCGCCTCGGCGCTGACTTCAAGCCTGGCGCCAAGGTCGAGGTGAGCCGCTTCAAGGGGCTGGGCGAGATGCCGAGCGCGCTCCTGCGCGAGACCACGATGGACCCGAAGCGGCGCATCTTGCTGCGGGTCACGGTCGCGCCAGCCGAGCGTGAAGAGACGGACTCGCTGGTCGAGAGCCTGATGGGCCGAAAGCCAGAGCTCCGCTTCCAGTTCATCCAGGAACACGCTCCATCGGTTTCCGAAGTGGACATCTGAAGCACCTTGCAACACGCTTACTGAGACACAGCAGCAAGGAGGCACCGGCAATGATTCTCGGCAGCGGCGATTACAGATACGAGCCGGTGGAGGACTGGGCGAAACTGCCTCCCGGCTGGTCGTTCAAGGAAATCGGGGCCGTCGGCGTGGATCGTGACGACAATGTTTACGTCTTCAACCGCAGCGAACATCCGATGATCGTGTTCGACCGCGCAGGCAATTTCCTCCGCTCCTGGGGCGAAGGGATTTTCCCCCGCGCCCATGGCCTTTCGCTCGGGCCCGACGACACGCTCTTTCTCACCGACGATGCCGACCACACCGTTCGCCAGTGTACGCTCCTGGGCAAGGTGCTGCTCACGATCGGCATTCCCGGCAAGCCAGCCCCTTTTATGAGCGGCGAGCCGTTCCACCGCTGCACGCACACCGCGCTCTCCCCGCAAGGGGAGATCTACGTCTCCGACGGCTACGGCAACGCCCGGGTGCACAAATACGCTCCTGACGGCAGGCACCTTCTCTCGTGGGGCGGACCCGGCACCGATCCCGGCGAGTTCAACATCGTGCACAACATTTGCTGCGATGCCGACGGCTGGGTGTATGTGGCGGATCGCGAGAACCATCGTGTGCAGGTCTTCGACGGCAATGGCCGCTACGAAACGCAGTGGAACAACCTGCACCGGCCCTGCGGTCTTTACATGCCGCCTGGCCGCCGCACCGTCTGCTACATCGGCGAACTCGGGCCCGGCATGCCGGTGAATATCGACATCCCGAATCTCGGTCCGCGGCTGACGATCACCGACCATACCGGCAAGCGGCTCGCCCGCATCGGCGGATTGCACGCGGGCTTTCATCCCGGAGAGTTCCAAGCCCCGCACGGGATCGCGGTCGATCGGCATGGCGATATCTACCTGGGCGAAGTTTCCTGGACCAACTGGCGCGGTCTCCATCCGAATGAGGAGCCTCCCGTCGGGCTTCGCTGCCTGCAGAAGTTTCGCAAGGTCGTGCCGGGCGCGTGAGCGTTTACGCGCATCTGCGCAGGTCCCCTGCCGGCTGCGCTTTGACTGTACGCTCGAACAGAACTGCCACCCGAACGCGTACGGCCCGAACGCGTGACCGTTCGGGCCGTATTCTCAAGTGGGAGTCTCGAGGGCCGAAACCCTCGGCAGCAGCGTCAGGCTGCGACGGACGCCTTCGCCTGGTCGTTGGCAACCGCCGAAGCGGCCGTCCCGATCGGGATGCGGCGCGGCTTGAGCTGCTCCGGAACGACCCGCTTCAGGCCGACGTGCAGAAGGCCGTTCCGCAGTTCGGCGCCCTCGACCACGATGTGGTCGGCGAGCACAAAGCGCCGCTCGAAGGCGCGGCCCGCGATGCCGCGGTAGAGAAGCTCGGGCTGCGCAGCGCCGTTGGCGGCGCGGCCGGTGACGATCAGGGTGTTGTCCTGCGCCGTCACGTCGAGATCCGACGGCGAGAAGCCCGCCACCGCCATGGTCAGGCGGTAGGAGTCCTCGCCGGTCTTCTCGATGTTGTACGGGGGATAGGTGGCGCTCTCGGACGCGGCGCTATCCATCAGTCGGGCGAGACGATCGAAGCCGATCGCGGTACGGAACAAGGGCGCGAAATCGAATGCGGTCATGGCAAACCTCCTGCATAGAGCAAGGTTCAGGGCCACCCCCATGGGCCGGCCCCCGATGCTGCGTGCGGCCCCCGAAGGGCACCGCGCACGAGGCCGAAATGGGCGGGCCGGGTCAGGCGTTCAAGAGGGCTGTTTGCGGCCGATCCCAAGACCGGCGAAGCGGCGGTTGAACTTTGCCACCTGCCCGCCGGAATCGATGATGCGGTGCTGCCCGGTCCAGGCCGGGTGCGACTTCGAATCAACGTCGAGACGCAGCGTGTCGCCGGCCTTGCCCCAGCACGAGTGCGTGGTGAAGCTCGTCCCGTCGGTCATGACGACGGTGATCGGGTGGTAGTCGGGGTGGATGCCAGTCTTCATGACACTGCTCCAGGTACGGCCGCCGGGCTCTTTAGCGGCGGCGCTCGTCCCCCGCAAGGCGCGCTCAGGCGAGCGTCCCGCGCGCGTATTGCGGCGGCCAGGGGAGGGCCACGCCGAGCGCCTTGGCGGCGCGCATCGGCCAAGCCGGGTCGGCGAGCAGCGCACGGGCCAGCAGGACGAGATCGGCCCGCCCATTCGCCAGGATTTCGGCGGCATGGTCAGGGGTCCGGATGAGGCCCACCGCGCCGGTGGCGATGTTCGCTTCCCGGCGCACCCGCTCGGCGAACGGCACCTGGTAACCGGGATGCGTCGGCACCGCCTGCGCCGGCGAATTGCCGCCCGAGGAGCAGTCGATCAGATCCACATCGCCGCGCGCCGCCAGTCGCCTCGCCACCGCCACGGCCTCGTCCGGCGTGAAGCCGCCCGCCACCCAATCCGAGCAGGAGATGCGGACGAAGAGCGGCAGTTCCGCCGGCCACGCGCTGCGCACCGCATCGACGGTTTCCATCAGGAAGCGGGAACGGCCCGCAATGTCTCCGCCGTATGCGTCGTTGCGGCGGTTGGCGATCGGGGAGAGGAAAGAACTCAGGAGATAGCCGTGCGCGGCGTGGATCTCGGCCACCTGGAAGCCGGCCTCGCGCGCCATCCTGGCCGTTGCCGCGAACTGCCCGGCGATCTCGGCGATGCCGGACACGCAGAGCGCCTCCGGCACGGCGAAGCCGGCATCGAAGGGAACTGCGCTCGGGCCGACGCCGACCCAGCCGCCCGCCTCGGGCAGGATTGGCTTCCCGCCTTCCCAGGGGCGGGCGACGCTCGCCTTGCGCCCGGCATGGGCGAGCTGAATGCCGGGAACGGCGCCACCGCGGCGGATGATGGCAACGACGCGCTTCAGGAATTCCGCATGCCCCTCCTTCCAGAGCCCAAGACAATGCGCGGTGATGCGCCCGCGTGCGGATACGTGTGTCGCCTCGGTGAAGACGATGCCGGCGCCGCCCATTGCCTTGGCGCCGAGATGCTGTACGTGCCAGTCATCGCCGAGGCCATCGACGGCACTGTACTGGCACATCGGCGAAACCACGATCCGATTGCGCGCGGTGACGGAACGAATGGTGATCGGTTGAAAAAGGAGCGGCGTGTCGGCCATCGTGGAGGCAGCCTTTGCAAGGAGGGGTACGGGGCGCCGGTGTAACGCATCCGGCCTCGGCGCGTCCTGCCGGACGAGAGCGAAATCCCCGCGGCGCGGGACCAGGCGCCTAATGTGCAACCCACCCGCCATCGATCGAAAGCGGAGCGCCGGTGATCGTCTTCGCGCCGTCTGAACAGAGAAAGACGGTAAGCGCGCCGATCTCCCCTGGCGTCGAGAATTGATGCATGGGCTGCGTCTCGGCAACGAAGGCCACCATTTCGTCCCTCTCGGCGATGCCCTTCTCTTTTGCCCGATCCGCGACCTGCTTCTCGGCCAACGGCGTCAGCACCCAGCCGGGGCAGATCGCGTTCACCGTGATGCCGTCATTGGCAACTTCGATCGCCGCCACCTTGGTGAGCCCGACAAGCCCGTGCTTCGCGGCGACGTACGCGGCCTTCTGCGGGCTCGCGACCAAGCCATGCGCCGAAGCAATATTGATGACCCGCCCCCAGCGGCGTTTTTTCATTCCCGGAAGTGCGGCGCGCATGGCGTGGAAAGCACCGGAAAGATTGATCGCGATGATCGCGTCCCACCGCTCGGGCGGAAAATCGACGAGGTCGGCGACATACTGGATGCCGGCGTTGTTGACCAGGATGTCGAGGCTGCCAAGCTCTTTCTCGGTTGCCGCGACCATTGCCGTGATCTGCTCGGGTTTGCTGATGTCCGCGCCGTTGTAGGCAGTCTTCGCTCCGAATTCGGAGGCGAGGTCCTGGCGGAGCTTGGCGATCGCATCGGCCGGGCCAAAGCCGTTCATCATGATGGCTGCCCCTTCGGCGGCCAAGGCGCGAGCGATGCCGAGGCCGATGCCGCTGGTAGATCCGGTAACCAGCGCGACTTTGCCCTTGAGACTCATGGTTCTGCTCTCCGTCGGGTGATATCCGGCCGCACTCTGGCGCAGGGCGGGGCGGGTGGAAAGCCACGATGAGGCGAAGCCACGCGCGCCTGGCCTGGACCTCACGCAACGGCGTGCTATCACTCCCGGCTCCGCGCCGGGATTGGAAGGATAACGATGACCGAGCGGCTGTTTCTCGCCGACCCGCGCGCAACCTGCGTGGCGGCCCACGTGGTTGGCGTCGGCGCCGAGGGCGTCGTCCTCGACCGCACCGTCTTCTATGCGCGCTCCGGCGGTCAGCCGGGCGATCGCGGCGTGCTCCGCTGGGACGGCGGCGAAACCCCGATCTCGGAGGCGATCAAGGGTGAGGGCGAGACCATCCTCCACGTTCCTGCTCCGGGTGCGGCTCTACCCCCCGCCGGTGCACCGGTCGAGGCCGAGATCGATTGGCCGCGGCGCCACCGCTTGATGCGCATGCACACCTCCCTTCATCTCCTCTGTTGCCTCCTGCCGGGCGCCGGCGTCACCGGCGGTCAGGTCGGGGAGGAGCGTTCGCGGCTCGATTTCGATCTGCGCCAGTCGCCCGACCGCGCTGCCCTCGAGGAAGGCTTCAAGGCTCTGATCGCGGCCGATCATCCGGTGCGTGCCGAGTGGGTCGAGGAATCCCTTCTCGACAGCTCACCGGATCTGGTCCGCACGCTTTCCGTGAAGCCTCCGCGTGGCACCGGGCGGCTTCGCCTCGTGCGCATCGGCGCCAAGGAACCGCCCATCGATTTGCAGCCCTGCGGCGGCACGCACGTCTCCTCCACCGCCGAAATTGGGCGCCTCGCAGTGCAGAAGATCGAGAACAAGGGGCGGCAGAACCGTCGCGTCGCGATTGCTCTCGTCGAATGAAGGAAGCCGTAATGCATCCCCTCGTCAGCACGGCGTGGCTGGCGGAGAATCTCGCCCGGGCGGACCTCATCGTGTTCGACGCGACGATGTATCTGCCGAACGAGCCGCTCGACGGCCGCACCGAATTTCTGCGCGCCCATATCCCCGGCGCCCGCTTCTTCGACATCAACGCGATCGCCGACGACCAAACCGACCTGCCGCATATGCTGCCCACGCCGGGCTGCTTTTCTCGCCGCGTGGGCGCGCTCGGCGTCGGCAACGCCTGCTGCGTCGTTTTCTACGACCAGAAGGGGCTTACCTCGGCAGCACGCGGCTGGTGGATGATGGGCGTCTTCGGCCACGACGATGTCGCCGTGCTCGACGGCGGGCTGCCGAAATGGCGCGCCGAAGGCCGCGCGCTCGAGTCCGGCGAGCCGGCGCCGCCGCGGACGCAGGTTTTCTGCCCTTGTCACCGTGCCGGGCGCGTGCGCGGGATCGGCGATCTGCTCGCGAATCTCGACACAGAGAGAGAGCTCGTGCTCGATGCGCGGGCCGCTGGCCGCTTCAACGGCACCGCGCCCGAACCGCGCCCGGGCATGCGCTCTGGCCATATTCCCGGAGCCGCGAGCCTTCCCTACACCGAACTCCTCAACCCCGACTTCACGTTCCGTGCACCGGAGGCGCTGCGCGAGTGTTTCACGGGTGCCGGTGTCGACGGTTCCCGTCCCGTGGTGACGAGCTGTGGCAGCGGCGTCACTGCCGCGATCCTGACGCTCGGGCTCGCGCTTGCCGGTCTTCCTCAGGGCGCCGTCTATGACGGTTCCTGGACGGAGTGGGGCGGCCGCCCCGACACCCCGATCGAACGCTGAGGTCCACCATGCCAGACGATACCGCCGGCCGCCGCCCGCAGGGCTTTTACACTCGCCTTTCGCACGCCGGCCGCGCCGGCGGGCGCACGCACGGGTTCGTCAATCCGCCGCTCGTGCGCGGCTCGACCGTCCTTTATCCCTCCTGCGCCGAACGCGCGGCACTCGGCAAGCGGCGGCTCGACCAGGTGCTGGTGTACGGCACGCACGGCACGCCCACGCACTTCGCGCTTGAGGACATGATCGCCGAGATAGAGGGCGGCACGCGCTGCCAGATCGTCTCGACCGGGCTCGCCGCCATCACCACGCCGCTGCTCGCATTTCTCGGCGCCGGCGATCACTGCCTGATGCCGGACTCCGTCTATGGCCCGACACGCAACTTTGCCGCCGGCATGCTCGCGAGGATGGGCGTGGAGACGACCTTCTACCCCCCGACCATCGGCCCCGATGCGCTGGCACCCTTGGTCCGGCCGAATACCAGCGTGCTCTATCTCGAAAGCCCGGGCAGCCACACCTTCGAGATGCAGGATGTGCCCGCACTCGCCGCCACGGCGCACACGCGCGGCCTCAAGGTGCTGATGGACAACACCTGGGGCCTCCACTTCTTCCAGCCCTTCCGCTACGGCGTCGATGTGTCGATCCAGGCGTTGACGAAATATGCGCTTGGCCATTCGGACGCTCTGCTCGGCTCCGTCACCACTGCCGCTGAAGGCGATTGGGAGTGCGTGCGCACGGCCGGCCTTCAGCTCGGCCAATATGCAAGCCCCGACGATTGCTGGCTCGCCATCCGCGGCCTGCGCACGCTCGGGGTTCGGCTCGACCGTCAGATGCGCTCAGGCCTTGCCGTGGCGCGCTGGCTCGCCGCCCGGCCGGAAGTTCATTCCGTGCTGCATCCGGCGCTGCCGGGAGCGCCCGGGCACGCGCTTTGGAAGCGTGATTTCTCGGGCGCGCCGAGCCTCTTCGGCGTCGTCTTTGTACCCCGCTTCAGCGCCGAGGCGACCCGCGCAATGATTGACAATCTCGATCTCTTCGGCATCGGAGCGTCCTGGGGCGGATTCGAAAGCCTTGCGCTGCCCACCACAGGCTTCGTCACACGCACGGCCGAGCAGAAGGATTTCGGCGGCCCGATGATCCGGCTGCATATCGGGCTCGAAGATCCGGCCGATCTGATCGCCGATCTCGAGCGCGGGCTTGCCGTCCTTGCAGCCTATGCCGGCTGAACTCCCGCAGAGCCTTGCCGCGGCGATCCGGTTCGACCGAACCGGGCTTATTCCGGCAGTCGCGCAGGACCACGCCAGCGGCGAGGTGCTCATGCTCGCCTGGATGAACGCCGATTCGATTGCGGCGACTCTTGCCTCGGGCTTCGCCACCTACTGGAGCCGCAGCCGCAAAAGGCTCTGGCGCAAGGGGGAAACTTCCGGGCATACGCAGAGGCTCGTCGAGCTCAGGCTCGATTGCGACGGCGATGCCATCCTGCTCCGCGTCGAGCAGGTGGGCCCGGCCTGTCACACCGGGCATCGCGTCTGTTTCTTCCGCGCCGTTCGTGAGGGCGGGCTTTTGGAAATCAGCTGAGGAGAACGCGAAATTATTTCAGCGCGGCGGCGCCGGCTCCGGCGATCACGCCGTCCTGCGGCGAGGTGCCGCCGCTCGCGCGGATGGCACCGGTCAGCTTGCCGCCGAGGACCAGCTGCAACCCGCCTTCCGAGGCCACCATCCCGCGCAGCGTCATCAGGTACGGGTTGCCGCGGTCCACGAGATTGGCCATGACGGGGATGCGCGACCAGCCGCCATCGAGACGGTCGATGACGGCAGACGCTGTTCCGGGCCGGAGCGTCCAGAAGGGGTGGTCTTGGGCGGGTTTGTGGACGCTCTTAGGGACGCGGTTTTGGCGCTGTCCTGATTATCGTGTGATACCAGCATGTTGGGATGATGCACTGGCGGAGGGAGGGGGATTCGAACCCCCGATACGGTTGTTCAACCGTATAACGGTTTAGCAAACCGCCGCCTTCAGCCTCTCGGCCATCCCTCCGCAGGCGTTAATCCACCATCTTTACACGAGCCCCGCAGGGTGGTCCCAGCCGGCGGGACCGACACCGATGGTGCGGGACGGGGTTTGAGCAATGCCAAGACTAAAGGATCCCGGCCCGGAGTGGAACTACGGCACTGAACGGCCACCGAGAGCCGATCTCCGAACGATAGCGGGATAAGGCATGGGCAGCCAAGGCGTGATACGACTCGGGCTCACCGGTTCAGGCGAAGCTCGGGGTTATGCCCCAGAAGCGGATCTGATTCCGGAAGTGCGCGGCCATGAAGACGCTGCGGTGATCCTGGCGGAACACGCCGGAAATTGTAAAAGCTGACCCAACCCCGGCAGGACGCCACTTATCTTCCGCGCGAAGTTGTTCAGACAACCGAAGCCAGCCCTGGTCATGCCCCGCTCCCTCTATCAATGGAGCGGCTACCCTCCAACTATCCCCCTGGTCCCAAATCCGGGGCCCACTTCAGGGCGACGTTCAGACCCTTGCCACCCAATGAGTGAACTCTTCCCGTTCCGTAGTGCTTAGATGAAGGTGATGGCGGCTGCGACGGAACAGGATATCGTCCGCAGTCCGTGCAAATTCCGTGCGGATGAGAAAGTCCGCTTCGCGCTCGTAGAGTTGGCCTCCGAAATGTCGGCCAAGATCCGTGAAACAATGCGCACCCTCAAGGAGCGCCAGGGCGCGCGTGCCATAGAGCCGCGCATAGTGGTGTGCAAGCTGCGGCGGGAGAAAGGGGAAGCGGGCGGCGACCTCGCGAACAAAGCCGGGAAAATCGGCACCCGGAAGATCGCCGCCAGGTAGAGGCACGCGACGGGTAAAGGACGGTCCAAGGGCGGGCAAAAACCGGCCAAGGCGCTCGAGCGCATGCTCGGCGAGCCGCCGATAGGTTGTGATCTTGCCGCCAAACACCGAAAGCAGCGGCGGTGCCCCTTTCGGTGCGTCGAGCACCAGCACGTAATCGCGTGTGACGGCCGACGGATCGGCGGCCTGGTCGTCGAAGAGCGGGCGTACGCCGGAATACTTGCAGACAATACTGGAAGGATCGAGCGGACGGCGGAGATAACGGTTCGCTGCGGCAAGCAGGTAATCCTGCTCTCCGGCGGTGATCGCAACGGCTTCGGGTGATCCGTCATAGGGGCAATCAGTTGTTCCGAGGAGGGCGAAATTCTGTTCGAAAGGCACGAGAAAGACGACACGCCGGTCGAGATTCTGCAAAATATAGGCTTGCTCGCCTGTCCATGGGCGGCGCACCACGAGATGGCTGCCCTTGACCAGCCGCACCTTCGCAGTCGCGCTCACGCCGGCGATGCCGTGCAACACCTGCTCGACCCACGGGCCTGCCGCATTCACCAGAATGCGCGCCGCGACCTCTTCGCTCGTGCCATCGGGCATAGCCAAGCGCACCCGCCAAACACCGCCCTCGCGTCGCGCGGTCATCATTCGCGTGTGCAGCCGGATACCGGCACCGTGCTGGGCGGCATCGAGCGCATTCAGCACCACCAACCGCGCGTCCTCGACCCAGCAGTCCGAATAGGCAAAGCCGGTGTCGATCCCCAGCTTAAGTGCATCGCCCTCCGGCGCATGCCGGAGATCGAGCCGGCGGCTGGCCGGCAGGAGACGTCGCCCGCCAAGATTGTCGTAGAGCAGAAGCCCGAGGCGAACCATCCACACGGGCCGCATGTCGCCCACGTGCGGCAGCACGAAGCGGAGCGGCCAGATGATGTGGGGGGCGACGCGCAGCAGCACCTCGCGCTCGGACAGTGCCTCGCGCACCAGCCGAAATTCATAATGCTCGAGGTATCGAAGCCCGCCATGGATGAGCTTGCTGGAGCGCGACGAGGTACCCTCGGCGAGATCACTTTTTTCGGCCAGAAGTACCGACAGGCCGCGACCCGCCGCATCGCGCGCGATGCCGGCACCATTCACGCCGCCGCCGATCACCAGGATGTCGTAAGGCGTAGCGCTCACCGCCGGCCCCTGACCGGGGCTGCCTTTCCATAGCTCGCAATCCGGCTACGGACCTCCATCATCTCCTCCGCCGTCAGCAATATCGGCCCGCCGATCTGCAAGCTCAGAAGATATTGGCGCGCCAAGGTCTCCAATTCGACCACGAGCCACAGCGTCCGCTCGAGCGTCGGTCCGACGACCACCACGCCATGATTGGCAAGCAGGCAGGCCTGTCGGCCGTCAAGCGCCGCCACGGCCGCCAACCCAAGCTCCGCCGTGCCATACGGCAGATATGGAGCGCACCGGATCGGCGAGGCGCCGAACGCCGCCGCCATGTAATGGCAAGCCGGGATCTCGCGCCGTGCCATGGCGAGCGCGGTGGCATAGGAAGGATGTGCGTGCACGACGGCGCCGGCATCACACCGTGCCCTCAGGATGGCGCGGTGCATCAGCCACTCGCTCGAAGGGGGATGCCGTCCCTTGCCGGCGCTGCCAGCTCCAGCAAGTGACAGCACGACGATCTCTCCGGGCTGCAACTTCTCGTAGTCTACCGCGGATGGGGTGATCAGCATGGTCCGGCCCCGCCGCACGCTGATATTGCCGGAGGTGCCTTGGTTCACGCCGAGCGCATTCATCCGCCGCGCTGCGCTAACGATCTCCCGGCGAATCCGGATGAGAGATTCCATGCGGGCAACGCAACGGCAAAACCGGCAACAATGCAAGCTGACGGCACGTAGCCGCTACTCGTGCGTCCCGGTGCCCGTCGGGGCGACGACGCCATCGGTCGGCTGAATTGAAACCAGTGCTGAGGACCATGGGTCGGCGGATTCCAGACGGAAGTGGCGGTGTCTTGATCCCAATGAAAGTCAAGCTGCGTTCTACCGCCGGTGTGACTCTCCGTCGCCGGACGACAGGGCTCTTTTGTCCGGGAGCAGTGTCATATCCGGGGCCGGCGGCAGCACGGCGATGATCGGCCTGCGCAGGCCCCAGGCATCGCTCCCGCCAATACCGTCATCGCCAAACACCAGCAGGACAAGCGCCTGCTGCGGTCGTGCCTTCAGCTATGACCGAGATAGTCCATCCGACCACCGTCCACCGCCAGCACCTGGCCGGTGATCCAGCCGGACTCCGGCGCCGCCAGGAACACGACGGCGTTGGCGATGTCCTCCGGCTCGCCGACGCGGCCGGTCATGGCCCGCGCCCCGATGCGCTTCTTCATCGCCTCCCACTCCTCGGGTGTGCGCCTCCCCTCGGTCATGTCGGTGCGCACGAAGCCGGGCGCAACAGCGTTGACCGTGATCCCCGCCGGACCAAGCTCCATCGCAAACCGCCGGGTCAGGATCAGAACCTCGGCCTTGGTCGCGGCATAGAAGGCGTTGCCGGGCATCGCCGTGCCGATGCCCGCGACCGAGCTGATATTGATGATCCGCCCATAGTGGCGCGCGCGCATGCCCGGCATTACCGTGCGCGTGGCGTGAATGACTCCGTCCACGTTGACGGCACGCATGCGGGCAAGCCCCTCTTCATCGAAGCTGTCGAGCGTGCCCTGTTCCGCGATGCCGGCGTTGTTCACGAGAATCGTCACCGGACCGAGATCGGCTTCGGTGCGGGCCACCATCGCCTCCACCGCCTGCGCGTCGCTGACATCGGCGCCGACCGCGATGGCCCGCCCGCCTTGCGAAAGAATGTCTTTGGCCAGCGCCTCGGCGGTCTCCGCGTGCGCTACATAGTTCACGCAGACCGCGGCACCGCGTCGGGCGAGCCACTCCGCGCTGGCGCGCCCGAGGCCGCGTGCCCCGCCCGTGACCACCGCAACCTGATCACGCCATTCCTTCATACGTTCGCCTTTCGGTGCTCTTCTCACAGAAGTCTTCCTGGGAATCGGAGTTCAAGTTCAGGCCGCTTCAACCTGCTCGGCCGTCGGCGCATCGCCGGCAACCGTCGTGCGTCGCATGTCGCGCATTTCGCTTTCGTCGAATCGCCGCACACGGTGCATCGTCTGCCGATTATCCCACATGACGAGGTCGTTCGTCCGCCACCGATGCACATAGACGAAGTCGGCCTGTGTCGCATGCTCCGTCAGATCACGGATGAAAGTCCGCGCTTCCGGAACCGGCCAGCCGACGATCGCGCCGATATGCGACGAAAGATAAAGGGATTTCCGTCCGGTGGCCGGATGAGTACGCACCAACCGCTGGCGCACCGGGCGGAACAGGATCTTCTCCTCCGGCGTGAAATCGTCGAATCCGAGGGAACCGCGCGAGTACATGAGCGAGTGCTCACACACGAGGTCTTCGATCTCCGCCTTGGTTGCGGCGTCGAGCGCGTCGTACGCAGCGCGCATGTCGGCGAACTCTGTGTTGCCCCCGCTCCTCGCCACGCGTCGGCCGGAAAGCAGCGAGTATCTGGCCGGGATGGCACGGAAGGAGCTATCCGAATGCCAGAGCCGGTTGCCGAGGTTGAACATGCGCTTGCGATCGTCGCGGCGAAGCGGCTTCTCATCCATGCCGAGATTGGAAACATCATTCATCTCAGGCCCGAGCCGCCGCTCGTGCGCTTTGGCGATGTGACCGCCCGCGGAATTCTCGATCGGCCCAAATTGCCTCGTGAAGGCAATCTGCTGGGCATCGGTGAGTGGCTGGTCGTGGAAAACGAGCACGGCGAACTCGTCGATCGCATCGCGGATCGCGGTGATCTCTTCCGCGTTCTGCGGCCGCGTCAAATCGGGCCCGGAGACCTCGGCCACGAAATGGCGATGAATTTGATGGAACGTCATAGCCATGCCGTCCTCCTCGCGTGGCTGCATCTCTGCTAGGATAGCCTCCTCCCGTCGCCCCGTCACGCCCGTCACGGCCTGGTGCCAAGCCCGGCTAATAGCGCACCAGCACGCGCCAATAGACGGCGTCCGTCTTGAGCGGCGTCACATTTGCGCTGGCACCCAGCGGCTCGCGCGTGAAGCGCGTCAGACCGGTGAGGTCGAACTCGGCGTAGCGGCTGAGGCTGAGCCGCACTCCTCCGCCCATGGAGGCCAGCCGGCCGTTCAGATCGAGCGGCTGGTTCTGCCATGCATACCCCCAGTCATAAAAAGCGAAGAACTGCGCTACCGTATTGATGGGCCTGCCGAAGAGAGAAAAGGACAGGCCGGTGTTGAGCTGCAGCTCCGCGGTCGCCGCCACCGCCTTGTCTCCGGTCACCTCGCCGGAATAGTATCCGCGCGTGAATTCCAGACCGCCGAGATAGAATTTCTCGACCGCCGGCAGCACCACCCCGCTCCATTGGCCGGTCAGCAGACCTTTCAGCGCAACCGTCGCGCCGGACCAGGGCGAGAACAGCGTCTGTGTGCGCGTGATCTGCCCGGCGATCTTCGTGAAGCCGGTCTGCTCGCCGATGCGACCTGGATCCGGGTTGTCGTTGCCGGTGCCGCCGAGGAACGGCAGGCCGAACGAGAGCCGCATCGAGGCTGTATCGATCGCGGGCCGCGAAGCGCCGAGCCAGGTGTCCTGCAGCGCATAATCAAAGCCCAGCCTGAGGACACGGAACTCGTCGAGGCTCGCCTGGACCTGCTGGCCCTGGGGCCCGGAATCGTCGCGCACCTCGCTCCGGATCCCGTCGAGGTTGAGGATCAGATTCAGGTTCTGCTGCCGTGAACGGATCAGCGGATAGATCGCGCCCACTCCGAATACGGTCGTCAGCCCCTGGTAGCCGATCGCAGCGAGGGCTCCATAGGGGTTCGAAATGCCATCACCGTAATAGACGCGCACCCTGAGACCTGAGCTGCCGACGAAGGTTTCGAAGGACGCCTGGCCGAAATTCTGCGTATTGCCGGAGGTGTGGTAGAGCGAAACTTCGGTCTTGTCGCCGTATTCGGTGAAGCTGTTGGCATCGAGCACAAGCAGCCCCTCCGCGGGGCCGGTCTCGGGAAAGGCCGCGTTGTCGGCCGTGAAGAGGCCGGAGAAGGGCTGTCGCCTCACCTCGGCTACGAGTGTCAGCGCGCCAGGCTGCCCCGTCGACGGCTTCAGAATTGCACGGAGACTGACGCCCGGCACGTCCTGGGCAAGCAGCAGCCAGCGCTCGAGCGCAGCGCTGCTGATCGGCCTGACCCCGAGGAGCTGATTGAGAAATCGCAGCACCTGGGTGCCTGCGGGGCCGATATTTCCGGCAAGCTTCACCGCCGCGATGTAGGCCTCGATCACCGTGAAGCGCAGCGTTTGGGAGCGACCGAGCGCGGCCGAAACCGTCACCAGCGGGTAACCGTTCCGCCGATAGAGATCGAGAATGGCAACCCGCGCCTTCTCGATCGCCGCCAGCGGAACGCTCGGTCCGGTCAGGCCGGCCAGCAGCGGCTGGAGCCGGCGCTCGGGGAAGACGGTCGCGCCGATCACCAGCACCTTCCGTATCGGAACGGCAACATTCGGCACCCGTGCCGGCCCTTGCGGCAAAAGCCGCGGGGCCGCTCCGCCGACGGAAGGCGGCCCGGGCGGCAGGATGCGCGGCAGCGGCGAGCCTGGGGGAACCTGGGCCAGAGCGAACCCTGGCGCGAGCAGCGCCGCCAGCCCAACGCAAAGCAGTGCCGGCAGCCTCACTCCCGCATTCCCTCGGCGGCGCGGCTCGGCCATCCGTTGCACGGCATCCCCCCTCCCCCCGCCGGCGCCCTGCCCGCTCCGCAGACGCCCTCCAGGCGGCAATGCTTTCCTATCGGCCTCGTTCGCGAAACAATAGGCCTTCTCTTCCGCTCGCCGGAAGAGGGGCGGGCCGGAAGCTCTCATCCGAGCAGCGCAGCAACCTCGGCCGCGAGCAGAGCCATCTCGGTTGCGGCCGCGGAGCGGGGCGCCGCTTCGAGAACCGAGAGGCCCGCGGCGAAGGACGAGGCGAAGACAGCCCGGTTGCCGAGCGCCACGCCCAGCACCGGCAGACCACGCGCGGTAATCTCCGCTTCCATCGATGCACGCAGCCTGCTGGCGGCGGGTGCACGGTTGAGCACCAGCCGTGCCGGCCGCCGTTCAGCCGCCGCCAGCCTGAGCGTCCCTTCGGCCGCCCAGAGGTCGGGGGGGCTCGGCTGTAGCGGCACCAACACCAGATCCGCCCCACGCACCGCTTGGCGCGCGTCGGTAGCGATCTCGGGCGGCGTGTCGATCACCACCAGGCCGTTCGTCCGCCCGATCCGCTCGAGTTCGATGCCGATCCGCCAGCCCGCAACCTCCAGGAACTCGAGCGCCGCCCTCGCTCCCCTGCCCTCCTCGCGCAGCCTGCGCCAGCGCGAGAGGCTATGCTGCGGATCCGCGTCCCAAAGCGCCACCCGTCGCCCCGCGGCGAGTGCCACCGCGAGATTGGCGGCAAGAGTGGTCTTGCCGGCGCCCCCCTTCTGCTGCGCAACGGCGATCACGCTCGGCATCGCCCGCTCCCGTCATCCCTGAAGCCGCGGCCCCGAGCGTCGCAGAAACGGACGCGTCAAGCCAGGGGACGCAGAGCCTCAACGCGAAGGTGGGGGCAACCGTAAGCCGGCAAGGCATTCCGCGGCGGGGCTTCGCCTGCTGCGCCGCCGCTTCGAATCAATACCCCGAGCCGTTACCCCCGCCCATGCCGCCGGTATTGCTCCGGCTGGTGGTCCCTGCCACCGGCCCTCCCGCCACGCCGGATGGCGTAGTGCAGGCCGCGAGCCCAAGCAGCAGGCCTGCGGCGAGTATGAAGATCCTGAAGTGCATCGGTCCCTCCCTCGGTCAGCCGGGCGCGGCGCACGAAGGCGTGCGCGCGGCCCGTCGGATGGATGTCCGGCGCCGCGAGCGGCATTCCGGCTCCGCAGCATGAACACCCGAGGCGCTGCACTATTCCGCCACCGCCCTTGCCGGACTCGCCCCCGGCTGCGGCCGGCGCTTCGGCGGGCGGACAAAGCCGGCAGGGGCAGCGAGCGCGGCGAGCGGGAAGCCGGCCATCACGCCCGTCATCGCAGACGGCGTACGGCCATTGTAGAGGAGCGAGACGAGTATTCCGGAAAGCGCGCCTGTGAGCGTCATCAAAAGGCTGAGGACGGCCTAGGCAACGCCCGCCGCCTCCGGCAGCGGCCGCAAGGCACCAAGTGCGGCGTTCGGCGTGATCAGGCCGTAGCCGAACGCACCGAGGATCAGAAGCGGCACCAAGCTTGCGACCTCTGCCAAGTCTGCGAGCGAGAGCACCATCAGCGCAAGCGAGGCAGAAGTGCCGAGAACGAGTCCTGAGGTGAGCGGCCAAACCGGAGCAACGCCCCGCACGCCGAACCTTGCATTGACGAAGAAGCCGCCCATCAGGCCAAGATCGATCAGGGCGAAGAGGCCGCCGAAGACGCGCGGCGGCACCCCGAGGAGCTGCATCATCACCAGCGAGGAGCCGCTGATGTAGGCGAAGAGAGAACCGAAGGCGCACGCGTTGACGACAGAATAGCCGACGCAAAGCCGGTTGCCGAACACGCGCGCGTAGCTTGCCAGCAGTCGGAGCGGTACGACCGGCTTTCCCGAATGTCGCGGTGCCGTCTCGCGGAACCCGAACGCGACCACAGCGAACAAGACGCCTCCGGCAGTGGCCGTCAGGGCATAGATGCCGCGCCAGCCGCCGAACGGCAGCACGAGCGCGCCGAGGCTCGGCGCCACCATGGGCGAGACCACGCGCGCCATGCTCACTTGGGAGAGCCGGCGGCGGAGCGCCGCGCCCTCGAACAGATCCCGTGCCACCGCATACGAAACGATCGCCCCTGCACCGGCGCTCAAGCCCTGCACCACGCGCCAGAACAACAGCATCGGCATCAAGGCGGCGAGTGCAGCTTCCGTTGCCGCCGCCGCGGGCAGCGCGCAGCCGAACAGCATGACCGGCCTTCGCCCGTAGCGGTCGGAGAGCAGACCATACGCGATCGGACCAAGAGCGAATCCGATCACGAAAAGGCTGAGTGTCAGTGCCGCCGTTCCCGGCGTGCTGTGCAGCGATTGAGCAATTTCGCCGAGTGCCGGCAGGCTCATATCGGTCGCCAGGGGCGGTAAGGCCGAGAGCATACCGAGCAGCATCGTGAATGCGAAGGATTTCGGATCGAGGCGCAGGGGCCTCCGCGGGCGACGTTGCCGTGCCGCCATCAATCCGCGCTCCCACCGGCGTGTGCAAGGCAACCTATACGGCGCGGCGCGATCGGGATATGGAGCCCGTTGCGGGGGGTCGCGGCGCGAAGGATGCGGTTTCCCTCGTCTCTGTTGGGCCGGGCGGATGCAGGCAGAAGCACCAGCCACGAGGCGTCAGCCGCCGGCGACCGCGCGGCAGGGGCGCGGGGTCGCGTGGCGCAACGGCACCCTGGCGCGGAGCGCGCGCATCCTCGCCGAGGAATGCGCGCTTGCCATCACTTACGGCCGCGCCACCCACGCGGTGATGCTGGCCACGCCCGAGGACCTCGAGGATTTTGCCGTCGGCTTCAGCCTTTCCGAGGAGGTGATCTTGGCGCCCGAGGAAATCACCGCGTTCTCCGCGCTGCCCGCCGCCGGCGGCATCGAGCTGCGCATGGATCTCGTCCCTGCGCGGGCGAGCCTCTATGTCGGCCGGCGACGCATGATGGCCGGTCCCGCCGGCTGTGGCCTTTGCGGGGCGGAAAGCCTCGAATCAGTCCTGCGTCCGCTCCGGTCGGTTGCAGCGGATCTGGTGCTCACCGCCGAGCAGGTGCTGCAGGCTATGGCTGCGCTCGGCCGGGCCCAGCCCCTGAATGCGGCGACGCACGGCGTCCATGCCGCGGGCTTCTGGACGCCCGAGCGTGACCTGCTCGCGGCGCGCGAGGATGTCGGGCGGCACAATGCGCTCGACAAGTTGATCGGCGCCCTGGCGCGCCAGGCGATTCCAACCGCCGGCGGAATGATTGCGATGACCAGCCGCGTCTCGCTCGAACTCGTACAGAAGGCCGTCCGCGCCGGCGTGCCGATCCTCGCTGCGATATCCGCGCCAAGTACACTGGCCGTGCGGCTGGCCCAGGCTTCCGGGCTCACCTTGGTCGCGGTCGTGCGCGCGGACGGCTTCGAGATCTTCAGCCATCCGCAGCGGATCAGGGAAGCCGATCCGCGCCTGTCCGCCCGGCCGGTCCGGTTGCCTCTGCCGGCCGCGCGGCACCGCGCGCCGCCGCGATAAAGGCCCGGATCAGGATCGGGTCCTTCACGCCCGGGCGCCGCTCAACCCCCGAGGAGACATCGACCGCGCTCGCCCTTGTCATTGCGACCGCCTCTGCAACGTTGCCCGCATCGAGCCCGCCGGCCAGGATCCAGGGTGCCGGCGCCTGCCAACCCGCCATGACCAACCAGTCGAAGCGCCGGGCATTGCCGCCCGGCCGCGTTGCCTCCACCGGCGCCTTCGCCTCGATCAGGAGTGCGTCGGCATCGCCTGCCTCGTACGGCAGGTCGTCCCGCCTCGTCACGCCCACCGCCCGCCACACCATCCGACCGAAATGCCGCCGCAGCGCCGCCACGCGCGCCGGCGAGGCGTAGAGCTGCAGGATGTCGAGCGGAAGCGCCGCGAGCGCCGCGCTGATCGCCTGCTCGGTCGGATCGACGAACAGCCCGACGCGCGGCGGCCCGCCGGCTCGCCGCGCCGAAAGCTCCGCCGCGCGCACGGGCGTGACGAACCGCGGCGAAGGCGGAAAGAAAACGAAACCGATCCAGTCCGCGCCGGATTCGACCGCCGCGTCGAACGCCTCCTCGCTGTTGATGCCGCAGACCTTCACGCGCACGCACAACCCTCCGCCCCTCGCGCCTGCATGCCGTGCTCACTCACCAGAAGGTTCAGCGGGAAGAATGAGCGGGGTGGTCGGCGCCGCGTTCAGAAGCCGCGTCTCCAGCAGCCGCGCCGACGCCTCCGCCCGCTTGGCGCGGCGCCGCTGGCGCAGCGCCTCGCTCCAAACGAGGAGCCCCCCGGCGAGAAACGCAATCGCCATCGCACCGAGCACGGCGAGCGAAAGCGGCAGCCTGAACCCTAGGTCGGTCGGCCAAAGGCCAAGTGCAACCGGCTCGGTGTTGGAAAGCGCGAACAGGACGAGCAGCAACAGGAAAGGGGTCGCCAGCAGAAGCCGCATTCGACCCCCGGCCGTCCCCTCAGCCTCTCGCCCGGTTCGCGGCCGGGCGGCCGGCCGGGCGGCCCCGATTCACCTTCTCACGCAACTCCTTGCCGGCCTTGAAGAAGGGAACGAATTTCTCCTCCACCGCCACCGCCTCCCCGGTGCGCGGATTGCGCCCGGTCCGCGCATTGCGCCGCTTCACCGTGAAGGCACCGAAGCCGCGCAGCTCCACCCGATGGCCGTTGGCCAGCGCCGCAACGATCTCCTCGAAAATAGTCGCCACAATCAGCTCGGCATCGCGTGCGAGCAGATGCGGGTTGGCCGCCGCAAGTTCGGCAATCAGCTCGGACTTGGTCATCAGCCCCCCTCCGCAGGGGAATCTCTAGCGCTACCGCAATTGTTCCGCAGGCTGCCAGAGGGCCCAGGCTCCGTCAAGATTAACCCGTTGTGATAGAAAGATTTTCAATAATCCTCCGAACACGCTCCCAAGACTGGGCCAGCCAAGGCCCGGACGCGCAACCGGCCTTTCCGGCAGGCTCTCCGGCACGCCCTTGGCGCTGGCGAGCCAGGCGCGTGCGCTTCCCATGCCGCCGATGGCATCGATCAGCCCGAGCTTGAGCGCCTGCTGCCCGGTATAGGGGCGCCCGTCGGCCAGCGCCTTCACCGCATCGACGCTCATATGCCAGCCCGCCGCCACCATCGCCACGAACTGCCCGTAGAGATTGTCCACGATCCCCTGCAACACCGCTCGCCCGGCCGGGGAGATCGGCGCCGTCAGGCTGGGCTGATCCTTGAGCGGTCCCGAGACGACCGTTTCCGGGGTGACGCCGAGCTTTTTCAGAAGCCCTGAAATCTCGCCCGCCTGCAGCAAGACGCCGATCGACCCGGTGAGCGTGCCCTGGCGCGCGAAGATGCGCGCGGCCGGCACGGCAATCATGTAGCCGGCCGAAGCGGCAACGGGTCCCATCACCGCCACCACCGGCTTCGTCGCCGCCACGCGCGCGATCGCATCGTGCAGCGCCTCGCCTCCGGCGACGCTGCCACCGGGGCTGTCGATCGCAACGACCAGTGCTTTCACCGCGGGTTCCTGCGCCAGCCGCTCCACTGCGGCGTCCCGCGCCGGATCGTCGGTGATGATGCCGTTCACGCTGAGCACCGCAACGTGTGGGCCTTCGCCCGGCCAAACCGCAATTCCGCTTCGGCCAATCGCCAGCAACACCGCCGCGGCAAGCGCCAGCACCGCCACCACGCGCCAGGCAATCAGGTGACGCTTCAGCCGCCGGCGATCGAGCAGGAGGTCGATCTCTGCGCTCATGCCGCCGGCGACCGGTCGGTATGGCTATTTGTTTTCCTGCTCGGCCTGCTGGTTGCGCCGGCGAATCGCCGCTCCCAGGATATCGCCGAGCGAGGCGCCGGAGTCGGAGGAGCCGAAGTCGGCCATCGCCTGCTTCTCCTCGTCCATCTCTTTGCCCTTGATCGTGAGCGTGAGCCGGCGCGCCGCCCGGTCGATCGAAACCACCTTGGCATCGACCTTCTCTCCCACGGCGAAGCGGTCCGGCCGGTTCTCGGCCTTGTCGCGCGCGAGTTCGGCGCGGCGGATGAAGCCTGTCAGCACATCCTCCACCGAGACCTCGATGCCGTTCGACTGCACCGCCGTGACCACGCAGGTCACGATATCCCCCTTGTGCACGCGCTCCAGCGCCCCCGCCGCCGGATCATCGCGAAGCTGCTTGATGCCGAGGCTGATGCGCTCTTTCTCGACATCCACGTCCAGCACCTTCGCCTTCACAGTGTCACCCTTGTTGAAGCGAGTGATGGCAAGCTCGCCCGGATCGTCCCAGGAGATATCGGAAAGATGCACCATGCCGTCGAGATCCGGCGTCACCCCGATGAAGAGCCCAAACTCGGTGATGTTGCGCACCTCCCCTTCGACGGTCGAACCGACCGGATGCGCCTCCAGGAACACTTCCCAGGGATTCTGGCTCACTTGCTTGAGGCCAAGCGAGATGCGCCGCTTCGCCCCATCCACGTCCAGCACCATCACCTCCACCTCCTGGCTGGTGGAGACGATCTTGCCGGGGTGCACGTTCTTCTTCGTCCATGACATCTCGGAGACATGGACCAGCCCCTCGACCCCGGGCTCGAGCTCGACGAAGGCGCCATAATCCGTGATGTTGGTCACCCGGCCGGTGAACTTGGCACCGGGCGGGTATTTGGCCGCCACTCCCTCCCACGGATCTGCCTCGAGTTGCTTCATGCCGAGGCTGATGCGCTGTGTCTCCGGGTTGAACCGGATCACCTGCACCCGCACCGGCTGGCCGATCGTCAGCGCTTCCGAGGGATGATTGATGCGCCGCCAGGCAATGTCCGTCACATGCAGCAGGCCATCGACGCCGCCGAGATCGACGAAGGCGCCATAATCCGTGACGTTCTTCACGACACCGTCCAGGATCTGCCCTTCCTTCAGCCCCTGGATCAACTCGCTCCGCTGCTCCGCCCGCGTCTCCTCGAGCACGGCCCGGCGCGAGACCACGATATTGCCGCGCGCTCGATCCATCTTGAGAATTTGGAACGGCTGCGGCGTGCCCATCAGAGGAGTCACGTCGCGCACCGGGCGGATGTCCACCTGGCTTCCGGGCAGGAAGGCAACCGCGCCGCCGAGATCGACCGTGAAGCCGCCCTTGACG
Organism: Pseudomonadota bacterium; assembly: GCA_021816925.1. Lineage (GTDB taxonomy): Bacteria > Pseudomonadota > Alphaproteobacteria > Acetobacterales > Acetobacteraceae > JAKAWQ01. Next base: position 6,996 of record JAKAWQ010000008.1, on the reverse strand, counting down.
CGGCCATAGATTGTACCGTTCACTCGCTGGTTGGCTTCGAACGCCTTCTCGAGGTTGGTCCAGGCCTCCTCGCGCCGCGCCTTCTCGCGTGAGAGCACGATCGATCCGTCCCGGTCTTCGTAGCGCTCGACATAGAGTTCGACCACGTCGCCCGGCTGTACCTCGGACTTGCCTCCCGGTGAGGCGAATTCCTTGAGCAGCACCCGTCCTTCGCTCTTCAATCCCACATCGACGATGGCGTATTCGTCGGTGAGCCGCACGATGCGCCCGGTGACGACCGAACCCTCGAAACCGCTGTCGCGGCCCAAGGTTTCGTCGAGCAACGCGGCGAAACTGTCCCTTTCTGGCGGCGCGGTCCCCGGGCGCGCGCGTTCAGTGGGGACGGTCGCGGTGGCGGATGGCATCGTTTCGGTGTCGTCCTCGTTCGGGCCGGCAATGGCCCGCGTGTTTGCGCGTTCCGCGCTTAATTCGGAACACGACTAGCCTCTGCCGGATTGCAACGAGGCACAGGCCGGGTTGACGATCTGGGATGCGGGGGGAGCCCCTGCGTCTCGCCCGCGCGGACGGATCTGCGCGGATGGCGGCAGAGATACGCGCAAAGCCCCGCAAGTCAAGGGAAACCGCCAACGGAATCCCCCCTTAGGAAACCTCCAAGGGAAACCTCCAAGGGAGATCACGGAGCTGAGCTCCTCCGGCGCCTGCTCACGCCGACGCACCGATGCGCGCCTGCACCGCTTCGAGCGCGGCGGCAAAGGCCGCCTCGGGGTCCAGATCGGTGGTGTCGATCCTGACTGCTTCCGCAGCCTCGATGAGTGGCCCGACCGGGCGGTGCCTGTCCTGCGCGTCGCGCTCGGCGATCTCCACCGCGACCGCCGCCGGCTCGACGGCAATCCCCCGATCCGCGAGTTCCCGCCAGCGCCGCTCCGCCCGCACCGCCGCGCTCGCCGTGACGAAGAGCTTCACCGGCGCGTCGGGGAATATCACCGTGCCGATGTCGCGCCCGTCCACCACCGCGCCCCGCGCTAGCGCGAACTCCCGCTGGAACGAACGGAGCGCCGCCCGGACGGCCGGTTCCGCGGCAACGATGCTCGCCGCACGGTCCACTTCCGGTGTCCTGAGATCGCCGCGCCCGACCTCTGCCGGATCTAACAACCTCGCCGCCCGCTCGGCCGCCCGCCCGTCCGCCGGCTCCTCCCCGCGGTCCAGCATTCGCCGCGCCACCGCCCGGTAAAGAAGACCAGTATCGAGATGCGGCAACCCGAAATGCTGGGCAAGGCGCCGCGCCAGCGTGCCCTTGCCGGCGGCCGCCGGGCCGTCGATCGCGATGACCAACCTGGCCTTGGCCTCGGGATGGCTCACGCCGGCTCGAAGCGGGCTCCGGCCGCCTCCATCAGGGCGGCAAATCCCGGAAAACTTGTGTCGATGAAGCGCGCCTCATCCACCGCCACCGGCTCCGCGCTCGCTAGCCCCAGGACCAGCGCGCTCATCGCAATGCGGTGGTCCATCTCGGTCGCAACGCGCGCGCCGCCTCCGGGCGGCCGGCCGGTACCATGCACCAGAAGATCGTCGCCCTGGATCTCCACCACGACACCGTTGGCACCGAGGAGCCGGGCACTCGCTGCCAGCCGGTCGCTCTCCTTCACCCTGAGCTCGCCGAGCCCGCGCATTCGTGTCGTGCCGCAGGCAAACGAAGCTGCCACCGCCAGGATCGGATATTCGTCGATCATGGTCGGCGCCCGCTCTGCCGGCACATCTACCGCGCGGAGCGGCCCGTGCAGTATCACGAGATCGCCCACCGGCTCGCCGCTTTCGGTCCTGCGGTTCTCGATCGAGATTGCCGCCCCCATCTCTTCAAGCGTCACCAGAAATCCTGTCCGCAACGGATTGATTCCAACTCCTTCGAGCCGCAGGTGCGAGCCCGGCACCAGCAGTGCGGCCACCAGCGGAAACGCGGCCGAAGAGGGATCGCCAGGCACCCTCACGTCCGCCGCCCGGAGTTCCGGTTGGCCGGTCAGACGAATCAACCGTCCCGCCCCGGCCGCCTCTACGCTCACCTCGGCGCCGAAATGCCGGAGCATGTTCTCGGTGTGGTTACGCGTCGCCACCGGCTCGTCCACCTCGGTAGTGCCCCGCGCATTCAACCCGGCCAGCAACACCGCCGATTTCACCTGCGCCGAGGCGACCGGCAGCCGGTAGGAGAGCGGCAGCGCGTCCGCCGTCCCCTCGATCGCCATCGGCAAGAGGCTGCCGGCCCGCGCGGTGAAGCGTGCCCCGCAAGCGCTGAGCGGCTCGATCACCCGCCGCATCGGCCGCGCCCGGAGGCTCGCATCCCCGGTCAGCACGGAGAAGATCGGGTGGCTGGCGAGAATCCCGGAAATCAGCCGCGCCGCCGTGCCAGAATTGCCTATGTTGAGCACGTCCGCGGGCTCGATCAGACAACCTACACCGCGCCCGGAAACGTGCCAGATGCCGCCCTCCTCGCGCGCCACCTCGGCGCCCAGCGCCCGCATCGCTGCCGCCGTTGCCAGAACGTCCTCGCCCTCGAGCAGGCCACGGATCTCCGTCTCGCCCACCGCCAGCGCGCCGAACATCAGTGCGCGATGACTGATCGACTTGTCGCCGGGGATAGTGAGTGTGCCGCCGAGCGGCCCAGGCGGGCGGGTCGCCTTCAGGGAGCCTCGGAGAGCGGTGTCCATCGCGGCGAAAAAACTCTGTCGATCCGTTACGCAGATTTGACAGGCCGGCTTGCCGGTGGCAAGGCGCCGCTCCGTTCCCTGGACGAGACTCGTTGACCAATGGTGAAGCCCGAACTCGGCAACAAGCGCATCTGTGTGGCCTGCGGTGCGCGTTTCTATGATCTCGGCCGCTCGCCGGCGCTCTGCCCAAAATGCCACACCGAGCAACCGGCCGAGCAGCCCCGGCTGCGCCGCCCGCCCGGCCCGCCCGAGGACCGGCGGGTGAAGAAGCCGGTGCCCGTGCCCGAGGAGGCTAGCCTCGAGATCGAGGAGCCCGCCGAGGGTGCGGAGGAGGACGTCATTGAGGACACCTCCGACCTGGGAGACGATCCCGATGCCATCGGTTCCGATATCGAGGTCGGCACCGGTGGGGACGAACCTGAAACCTGACCCGGCGGCGGCGCCTGCCTGGCCTCGCCGCCCGAAACGGCGCCGCTTCGCTGCAGCTTCCGCGATTACTCCGGCGCGGCCAGCAGCACCCTGTTGAGACCGGAGAACGCGGCGAAGCTCGCCCGCCAGGCGCGCCGGAACGCCGCCTCGCCGATGCCTCGCCCGGCGAGCACGGCGCCGATCTGGGCCACGCTCCGCCGCCCGTCGATGAGCGTCAGGATCGCCGCTGCGAGCCCCGGCACCGGCACCACCGCGCGCAGCCCATCGAACAGGAACGAAATCGTACCGTCGGGGCGGATGTGCTTCGCAAGCTCCGCCCCCGGCATCTCCCGCATCACCGGGATCGCGGCCGGGTCCATCGGGTCGGGCAGTGTGACAGGATGCTCCTTGCGCACGGCATACGCGATATGCGTGCCCATGTTGCCGGTCAGCGCCTCGGCGAACGTTGCCTTCGCCACCCCATCCAGCGCCTCGGCGAGCGCGCGAAGTCTCGGATCTGGAAGCCAAGTCGCCGGGTCGTAGCGCATCGGCTCTATCAACGCCGTGATGCGCAGGCCGGCCCGATCCAGCATCGCCGCGAACTCCGGAACGGTGAAGCTCCGCTCGCGCGGATTCAGCAAAAGGTCGTAGATCCCGGCATCACCGCCCTCCAGGTGGTCACCGACGAAAGGGTTGCGCCTGAGCCACGCACTCTCGGGCAGGTGCCTGAGCACGCGCTTGGCCACCGCCAGCCGCTCCGCCGGCGCTTCCTCTAGCGGCGCCAGGAGCCTGAGCGCCTCCTGCAGCATCCCCACGCCCGTTCGACCGTACGGCGCATAGACCATCACTCCAAGCCCGCCCTCCGGTGCCAGCACGGAAATCAGAGCCGCCAACCCGACTTCGGGATCCGCCAGATGGTGCAGCACGCCGCAGCAATCGATGTAGTCGAACGGCCCGAGACCACTCCCCGGGAGATCGAGGAGCGAGCCGCGATACCAGTCGATATTCGCGAGCCCGCGCGCCTCCGACCGCGCCCGCGCAATCGCTCCCGCCGCCGCAGAGCGATCGAGATAGGTCACCCGTCCCGGCCGCCCGGCGGCGGCAAGCTGCTGCGCCAGCATGATCGTCCCATCACCTGTGCCGCCGCCGGCGATCAGCGCAGTGAGTGGCCGGCTCCGCGGCCGGGCGGCGCCGTAGACCCAGTAATCGATCTCCCGGACGTGGCTCGGGCTGCCCACCACCAGCCGGCGCCGTTCTTCTCCCGGATCGCGCCTCGGATAGGGATAAGCCTCGTACTGGGCTGCGAGCCCGGCATCGCGCGCATCGGCGTCGGCTTCGGTCATGGTGCGGCATAACCCGCCCGTGGGCGGGCACAAAGCCGCCGCTTGCTTGCCGCCGCGCCTGGCTTTATCTCAGCCGCCATGCGCCTCCGCCCGATCCTCTCCCTTCTCTTCGCCGTTTCTCTCATCCCCCTGGCCGGCGCCGCGCCACCGCCCGCCACCGGCAATCCGGCGCCGCTAGGCGTCTTCGCCAGTTGGACGGCGGCCACTTACCAACAGGGCGGCCAGAAGATCTGTTACGCCTTCACGCGGCCGACCGGCTCTACACCAGAAATCGCCGGCCGCGGCCAAGTGCTGCTCAGCGTCACCGAACGGCCGGGCGTGCGTGACGAGGCCGCACTCACCGCCGGCTTCCCCTACGCCAAGGGTGCCAACGCCACGGTGACCGTCGGCAGCACCGTTCTCGCCTTTTACACAGCCGGCGACGCCGCCTTCGCGCGCGACGGCGCCGCCGCAGTCCACGCCTTCAAGATCGGCATCACCGCGATCGCCCGTTCCCCGGCCCCCGGCAACAAGCTGGTGACCGACGATTTCAGCCTGAGCGGCTTCACGGCGGCCTACGACGCGATCGTGAAGGCCTGCCCCGGGTAATGAGCGCCGCCGCCTCCGCTCTTTCGGGTGCGGCGGACCGCGCGCGGATCCTTGCCAAGGCTGCCCTCTTCGCGCCGCCCACAGCAAGGCTTGCCGATGGCCGGCTGGATCTGGCTGGCCTCGCGCGCGCCGAACTGGCCTTCGAGCTTGCCTCGCTCGGTGAAGCTGCCTTCCGCGCGCGCCAGCTCTGGCATTGGATCTACCACCAGGGCGTGACCGACTTCGGCCGCATGAGCACGCTCTCCCGGCCCTTGCAGCGCCGGCTTGCGAGCCATTGCGCGATCGGCCGACCTGAGATCGCGAACCTCGATGAAAGCAGAGATGGCACGCACAAGTTCCTGTTCCGCTTGCGTGACGGCGAGAAAGTGGAGACGGTCTACATCCCCGATCTCGAGGAGGAGCGTGGCGCCGTCTGTCTTTCCACCCAGGTCGGGTGCACGCTCTCCTGCCGCTTCTGCCACACCGGCACACAGCGGCTCCGGCGCAATCTTTCGGCTGCGGAGATCATCGGCCAGTTCATGGCGGTCCGCGATGCCTACGGCGAATGGCCGAGCCCGAACGGCGGGGCACGCCTTCTCTCCAACATCGTGCTGATGGGCATGGGTGAGCCGCTTTACAATTACGAGGCGGTCGCGGCGGCCATGCGCATCGCCATGGACGGAGAGGGGATCGCGCTCTCCCGCCGACGCATCACGCTCTCAACCTCGGGCGTCGTGCCGATGATGGACCGCTGCGGTGCCGAGCTCGGCGTCAATCTCGCGGTCAGCCTGCACGCGGTCACCGATGCGCTGCGTGATGAGCTTGTTCCGCTCAACCGCAAATATCCGATCGCCGAGCTGATCGCAGCCTGCCGGCGCTATCCTGGCGCCTCCAACGCGCGGCGCATCACCTTCCAATACGTGATGCTTGCCGGCGTGAACGACGCCGACACCGAAGCGCGCGAACTCGTCCGTCTGATTCGCGGCATTCCGGCCAAGGTGAACCTCATTCCGTTCAATCCCTGGCCCGGCAGCCGCTTCGCCCCGAGTTCGCCCGGCCGCCTCGCCCGCTTCGCCGCGATCGTGCGCGAAGCCGGCTTCGCCGCTCCCGTGCGCACGCCGCGCGGGCGCGACATCCTCGCCGCCTGCGGTCAGCTCCGCACCGAGGCGGCCGGCGCCCGGCAGGCACTCCGCTGATGCACCGGCCTCTTGCGCCCGGCCGCGCCAGCCCCGATTTACGAGCCGCGACGCACCCGTCGGTATCCCTCTTCCGCTGCAAAGGATGAAAGTGGGGAAAGAATGTTCATCGAGACCGAAGGCACCCCCAATCCGGCGACGCTGAAATTCCTGCCCGGCCGCGAGGTGCTGGGCAGCTCAACCGCCGATTTCGCCTCTGCCGAGGCGGCAACGATGAGCCCACTCGCCGCCAGCCTCTTCGAGCTTCCCGGCGTTGCGCGCGCCTTCCTCGGCGCGGACTTCATCACCGTCACGAAGACCGACGACGCCTCCTGGCAGACGCTGAAACCGCGGGTGCTCGGCGCCATCATGGAGCACTTCCTCTCCGGCCGCCCCGTGCTCGAAGGCCAAGCCGAATCACTTGCGGAGGATGAGATCGCACCCGAGGACGAGGAAATCGTCTCGCAGATCAAGGAGCTGCTGGACACCCGCGTCCGCCCGGCGGTCGCTGGCGATGGCGGAGACATCATCTTCCGCGGCTACTGCGAGGGTGTTGTTAGGCTCTATCTGCAGGGTGCGTGCAGCGGCTGCCCCTCCTCACGTGCGACCCTCAAGCACGGCATCGAGAACATGCTCCGCCACTACATCCCGGAAGTGACGACGGTCGAGCAAGTCGATCTCTAGGGCGTGTCGTCAAATAGGGTGACGCTGGCGCGGTGGGTCCAGAATGCAACACCTCTGCGCAAATCGGCGCGTGGTGACGAGGTGGCGGATTGAACTAAACCGATTTGCCAATGAGTGGCGCTC
>JAKAWQ010000162.1 GCA_021816925.1 Pseudomonadota bacterium | reverse complement strand
AGCCAGCTCGGTCAGGTCCTTGCGCGATTCGCTGTCCAGGAAGCCGCGGCGGATCATGCGGACGGTAGAATCCGAGGCGCGGCGCTTGGCAAGAGGGTTTTTCTGGTTCCCGGGGAGTCGGGGTATATCTTGTTCCGGCGCGGACCGATGACGATGGGGGCGAGTCAGGTCGGAATCTTCGCCCGCTCGCATCCGGCACTCGAGGCGCCGGATCTGCAGTTCCACATCCAGCCGCTGTCCAGCGACGAATCCGGAAAGGGACTGCGTCGCTTCTCGGGCTTTACCGCCTCAGTCTGTCAGCTTCGGCCGGAAAGCCACGGCCGGATCGAGACCGTATCGCCCGACCCCCTGCGCCCGCCCGCAATCCACGCGAACTACCTGGCAGCGACGAAGGATCAGGAGGTGCTGGTCGCCGGGGTTCGCCTTGCTCGCCGGCTGGCGCAAACGGCACCGCTGTGCGATTTTGTTAAGGAAGAGCTGGTGCCCGGCCCATTGGTCGAAACCGACGAGGACCTTCTCGCAAGCATCCGCGGCACGGCGACTACAATCTATCACCCGGTCGGCACCTGCAAGATGGGCATCGATCCGATGGCGGTCGTAGACCCCCGGCTTCGCGTGATCGGCATCGATGGGCTGCGAGTCGCCGACGCCTCCATCATACCGTCCATCGTGTCAGGCAACACCAACGCACCCGCCATCATGATCGGCGAAAAGGCCGCGGACATGATCCTCGCCGACAGAGGACGCATGGCGCTCGATCACACGTCGGCTGCTTAGGAAAAGGCCCGCGAGCGCGCAAACGATGGTCGGTATTTACACTCCGCAACCCAGGACGCCACTCGCCGGATCGCGGCGTCTGGGAGGGCTGGCGGCAGGCCGTTTGGCACCTGGCCCGGTGTGAGAGGCGATAGCCAAAATGTCGAAAATCAACGAACCGGAGGAAACGATGTCTGATCAACAAAAGCCTGGGACACATTCGGGGGAAATACGGACCGGGATCGGCGTCGCCGAAAGACTCGAACGCCTTCCCGTTTCCGGATTTCATATACAGATTCTTTTCCTTTGCTGCCTCGCCTGGCTGATCGAAGCGTACGACATCGGCCTGATCGGCGTCGTGCTTCCTCCCCTGCACACCCTGTGGCATCTTACCCCGAAGGAAACTGGGTCCCTCGCCGCGATTACTGCCGTCGGCATCGTACTCGGCGTCATCCCGTCGGGCTTCCTGGCTGATCGCTTCGGGCGAAAGCGCATGCTGATGATCGGAATGGCCTGGTACACGGTCGTCACGGGCTTGACCGCTCTCGCACACGGCGTGGTCGCGTTGATCGCCGCCCGCTTTGTTGCAGGACTGGGCATGGGCATGATGTTTCCGATTCCGTATGCCATGCTCAGCGAGTTTGTTCCTTTGACTCACCGCGGCAGGTTCACGGGCTTTATGGACTCGTTTCTTTCGCTCGGCTACTTCGTGTCCCCCGCGCTAGCTGCCATCATCGTTCCCAACACCCCTTTGGATGTCGGCTGGCGCGTGTTCTTTATTCTCGGCGGGATCCCCGTCCTCTACGTACTGCTCATCTGGCGCATGGTGCCCGAATCACCCCGTTGGTACGAGATCAAAGGAAGGTATGAAGACGCCGAGCAAACGCTGGAGAATATAGAAGGCAAGGTGGAAGACAGCATCGGCCGCAAGCTTCCTGCGGTCGATCGAAGCAAACTGCGGCCGGTCCATGTCAGCCGTGAACGGGTGCCGGTGTGGACGATCTTCGACCGGCAATATCTCAAGAGAACCGTCATGTGCTGGGTCGCGTTCGGCAGCACGTTCTTCATCTTCTATGCGATCCAGCTTTTCATGCCCACGGTGGTCACGCACATGGGCTTTACGATGACGACAGCGTTTATTTTCACATCGATCATTGTGGGGGCGTCGATTATCGGGAAATTCCTTGAAGCCTATTTGGTGGAAGCGTGGGGACGCAAACCCGTCATCATCAGTTTTACGCTCATCGCGCTCATCTGCGCGCTGTTCTTCGGTTTCCTTCGGGGTCCCCTGCTTGTGCTGCTTGTGGGGGCAACAATGTCGTTCTTCGGCATCAGTATCGATCCGGCGGTCAAGATCTATGTGGCGGAGAATTATCCTACCCGCGTTCGCGGTACAGGCGTTGGCTTTTCGGAGGGCTTCGGACGGTTGATCGCAGGTGCCATAGCACCCTTCTACTTTCCTCTTGTCATGGCCCGCTTCGGCTCAGGAGGAGCGTTCATCTTTGTCGCGCTCGTGGCGCTGGTTGGCCTGCTCGCAGTCTGGCTCCTGGGTGAGGAAACAAAGGGACGGGTGCTCGAGGAGGTGTCTCCATAGTCCGCTGCACGGAATTGTCTGCCGGGTTCGGTTGTGCATACGACGATGATCGGCGGCCGGAAGCAGGAACTGGTCGAGCGTGCGGGGAAATTGTTCGCGCGTGGCGGCAAGGCAGCTGCGGTTGGTGATGCGCAGAACGTGGTCGACGATCTGCATCGGAAGGTCGGGCAGTTGCAGGTCGAGCGTGATTTTCTTGTGGGCGAGCCCGCCATCTCCCGCGTGCTGGGAGAGGCGGGCGACGATCACGCCGAGAGCGGGGCTATCCGTAAGCCGGCAATGTCACCTGCCGGGGGTAGGGCCGAGCAGATTCTACTACCGATCGGAAGGCGGCGCGCGGGATTCCAGCGTTATCCGCACGCCGCTCTCCACCGCGAGAAAGCGGCGATGGGACGTCCTTCAGGCCGTCACGGCACGCACGGCGCGCTTGGCCGCAGACCTCCCGGCAGGCTGATCAATCCAGGAATACCTGCGCAGTTATTAACATTCCCAAAATAGTTGCAATGCTCGGTTGTATGTGATAACGCGTTCGGCATGAAGCGGGACGGTCGCTCTCTTGACCGCAAGACCCTGACCGAATTGCGCAAGCGTGGCGTTGCCGCGG
>JAKAWQ010000161.1 GCA_021816925.1 Pseudomonadota bacterium | reverse complement strand
ACGGTTTTCAGCGCGAACAGGATGTCATTGGGCTGATTGGCGGCGCCCGAGGCCGACTGCAGCGCGCGCTCGGCCGCCGTATCGGCCATGTGCAACGCGTACTGTGCCTGGCCACGCATGCAGCTGTTGAAGCCGCCGAGAGAATTCACCGGCACGTTATCACGCTCGGCGGAGCTCATCGGGCTCTCGATGATGCCGGTGTACAGCACCCGCAGGTAATGCTTGTTCGTGATGCGCGAGAACTGCGCGATCACGAATTTCGTGGCCGGCCCGAGCGCATGATTGATGTTATCGAGCACGGATTTGCGCAATGCCGGGCTCAACCGCCCCGCCTGATCGATGAGCACGTACAGCAGATGCCTCGGCGGCGCGCTGGCAAAGCGGTAGCGGCTCGCCGCGTAACAGCTCGGAATCTGGTTGACCAAGGCAGCGTCCGCGGGCAGGGCCGCTGCCAGGAGCATAAGTGCCGCGGGTGCCGCGAGCCATGAAGTGCGCATGCCGGTCTCCTAGTCTTTGAACAGGTCTTCCGCCAGGGTCTGTACCCGCGTGTGCTCGTCCTTGATCTGATTGAAGAAATCGAGCAGCTTCATCTGCTCGGCGCTGCCGAGCCCGGCGGAGCGCTCGCGAAAGCGCGCCTTGCGCGCGGCGGCATCCCCGAGGGCATAGATCTCCTGCGCGGCGGCGCGTAGCTCCTCATCGGTCACATCGAGCGCCGCGCCGGCGGCCCGTGTGCTCCGTGCTGCCGACGCACTCGGCATCGCGCCTGTCGCGTCGGTCTGCTGGACGAGCCCCGAGAGATCCTCCTGGCGGAGCTTTTCTCCTTGTTTGCGAGCGTAGAAGTCCATGAAGGACGCGCGGGCGGGCTGTTCGGCGTATTCCGGGATGTGCCCGGTGAGGTACTGACGCAGCTCCGCAAGGCGCGCCTCGCCGCGGTGCAAGTAGGGGGAAGCGACAGCGCGCACATAGGTCTCATAGTGCGATTCCCCGCGCGTGAGCTCGAATGCCCGCTCGCCGTCGCCGAGAAAGGCGTGCTGGTACGAGAACAGAAAACCGGCGCTCTGGGTCATGATGTAAATGAAGGAGAGGAGCGCGGCGGCGCCGAAGCCCTGGCCGGCCTGCTCGCGCGCGATCGCCTGGGCGACCCGGTCGCGCGCCTGCTGCTGTGCCTGCGCGACCGCCGGTGGGAGCGAGGCGGAGGTGCCGGAGTTCATGGCGGCGAACGGGTTGCTGCTCGAGGAGGAGATGCCGTGGTGCTCGAGCTGCACCACCTGATGGGTTTCCGTCTCCTTGATGCCTTCCCAACGGATGTAGAAAATGAACGCCAGCGCCGCCGCCAGCACCAGCACGGTCGCGATCGTCGGCCAGAGCGAGCCGCGATCGTTCGCGCCCTTGGAGACTCGCGCAATGAAGCGGGCCTCGGGCGCTTGCGCGGCGTCCGCTTCCTGCGGCATGGACAAAGAGATCGGCCGGATGTGTGCGGGCGTGTCGAGATCCTTCTTGCCGACGACGCTGCGGAACAAAGCCGCCTTCTTGTAGGATCGCCCGGCGGAATGCGTGAGAATCAGCATGCCGAACGCGAAGGCGAAGGCGATGATCCAGCCGACATAGCCGATCTGGGCGGCGGACATCTCCTGCGATACCCAGGGCGCGAGCAGAAATCCGGTGCCGGCCGCCTCGGCCAGGGTGAGTGCGATCAGCAACACGTGCTGCCAGAGGGCCATCGGGCGGGTATCGCTCTGGTAGGAGTGCACCAGATAGGCGTAGGCGTTCTCGAACACCGGCTTCGAGGAGATGTTCTCGCCGAAGGCGGCGTAGTAATCGGCGCACAGGCGCCGCTCCGGATCCGGCATCCCGAGCGGATCCTCCCGCCAGGCGCTTCCCGCCAGGCTGCGGGCATCGGACTTCAGCCGCGCGAGCTTGCCCACCTGCCCGGACAACGGTACCGGGAAGCCATAGAGAAAATCGAACCACTGCGCCTTCATCGCGATACCTCGATCTGCGCGGTTGCGCTCTGGGCGGATACTCGCTCGGCTCCGTGGCAGCGCATGGCATGGCTCACTGGCGGAGCGCGAAGGTTGCCGTCGCGAGATAACTCCGCCCGATCCGCGGATAATAGATGCGCGCCGGTCCCTCGCCGGCGCGCGCCGGCACGAACAGATCCATGCACCGCATCGGTCCGCCCACAAACAGTCGGTACAACGTGCCGCGTCGCCCGCGATAAACATTCACCGGCACGACCTGCGAGTAGGTGGGCTGACGCTCATGGAATCGGGCGTAGTCCCGATAGATGTCGAGCCGCGGATCCGGGACCGGCAACCCGGAAGACCTCGGTACGTACGCATCGAGGATCGCCACCAGATTGCCGTGCGGCTCGCTCAGCCAGGGCGCGCCATAGAAGCCCGGCAGGTCATCGCGAACCGGCAACACCCGTCCCGAGGACAGGTTGCGCACGGCGCCCGCGAGGTGCGGGCGGTCGGCGGTACAGGCCCCGATCCGCACCGGCGCGTCGGCGGCGTGGGCCGCACGGATGAAGCTGAACATCGAATGGCTCTCGATCGTGCCAAGATCGATCGGCGGGGGCGTGCCTTGCAGCGGCGCGCCGCCGAAGTCGTAGGCACCGGCCGGCAGGCGCGGCGCAGGCGCGGCGGGCGGCGGCGGCGCAGCCGCGGCGCTGAGCGCCGGTGCGGGCGTTTGAGGATGGTGCTCGACCCGCCACGCGAGCCGCTTGGCGCGTGCGGTCACGCGCTGCAGGAACGAGGCGTTGGCGCCCGGGAGCGCAGGCTCCGGGCTGGCGGCTGCACGCGCTGGCGCCCCTGGGACGCCCGGCGCCGCCGGCCGGTAAGTCACCCCGGTGAAATCGGCGGGATTGGCGGTTCTGAGGCTCAGGTAGCGCGTCAGTTGGGTCTGGGAGGCGACATCCACGATCTGCACACGACGGTTCTCCTGCCGGCCGCGCGCGG
>JAKAWQ010000160.1 GCA_021816925.1 Pseudomonadota bacterium | reverse complement strand
GGCCCGCGCCGCACTTCGCGCGCGTGAAGAGGGTGATCGCGCCGCCCTCGAAGCAAGCGGCCTGCCGGCCATCGAGCGTGCGCTGGATGCGCTGTTGAACGCGGAGGGGCCGGCCGTGCTCGCTGCAGCGATCGCCGGAAAGGCGGCGGAAATCGTGACGACGCTGCGGCTGGAAGCCGAGATCACGGCCCGCGCGCGGCGTCTGCCGCTCGCCGAGCTGGACCAGAGGATCGCCGCGTTCGACGCCGGAATCGCGGGCCTCGCCGCGGCGCGGATCGAGGCGTCAGATCGCATCGCCGGCGATCGCGCGCGCCTGCTCGATTTGATCGAGCAACAGGCGGCACGCATTGCCGAACAAGTTGGCCAGCAATTGGCCGTCACTGCCACCGAAATGCCGAATGTCGGCGAGGATGTGGAGTCCGCGCGCCGGCGACTGGCGGCCCTGGTGCCGAAATACTTCGCCCCGGCCACAGCGGCGGTAAACGATACGATCCTGATGGCGATGGCGGAGACGCTCCAGCGCCATCAGGATCGTATCGTCGCCTTGATCAGCACAGTGCGCCAGCATGCGGCGAGGGTGATGCAGATCGAGATCGAGGCCGCAGGGAAAACCGAACCTCTCCAGCTTCCGCGCCTCACGGCATGGGTGGCCGATGGTCGGACGGAGACGCTCGCCCGGCTCTCAACCCGTTGGATCGAACGCCTGCTGCCGGCGCGGCAGCGGCACGCCCGGGCGCGGCGGCAGCTTCGGGAGGAAGCCGCGGCATTGACCGTGCGCAACGTCGAGATATTGCGCTGGTCGCTCCGTCAGGATGTTTCGGCCATCCTCGGCAGGTTTGCCGGCGAGCTTGAGGCGCAAATCGACGCCGCGGTGGCCACGACACGCCAGGCCATGGCGGTGGCGCGCCAGCGTCAGGACAAAAGCGCGCAGACGCTCCTGGCATCCGCCGCCGCTGGCGAAGCCATCGCGGCGCGCCTCGGCCATATCGCGCAAGCACTGCGCGCGGCGCGAGAAAATCCGCCCGCGACAATCCTGCCAAGGGAGTTTCTTCCCTCAACCCGATGCGCGTTTTCCGCATCGATCCAGCTCCACGACAACCCGCGAGGCCCGCCGTGACCGTCAACATCACTCCGCCATCCAGCCCGACAATCGGTGCGGCATTGCCGCCGTCGACCAACGATCCACGCTCACACCTTGAAACGGCCGAAAGCGAGGCGGCGCGCCGGATCAATGAGGCGGCCCGCGCCTGGGTCGAGCAGATGGGCCGGATGCGCGCGGTCGAAGCCGACCTCGGCGTGCGACTGGTGGCCTGCAAGACGCCACGGGAGGCGGTTGCGCTCACCGGCGAGTGGATGGCGTGGCGGCTCGATTCACTCATGGCGCTCCAACGCCGGCTAATCGATATGTGGCTCGCGCTGAGCGAGACCACCCTTTTGCTCAGTGCCAATGGTCGCGGGGAGAAAGACGATGTCAACAACATATGATTTCGCAGCATTTCCACGCCGCGAGCCGACAACGTTTCTGGAGCGCTTGCTAGCGCGGCAGATCAGGATCGGGCGGTTGACGGTGCTCGGTCCCGGCCCGCGCGAGCACAGCTTCGGCACTGTCCCGCCCGATGCGCCGCACCTCGATGTGGTGGTGCGGCTGCGGGATCGCCGCACCGCCTGGAAGATCGCGTTCCGGCCCGGTCTCTATGTCGGGGAAGCGTATATGGACGGGGCGCTCACCATCGAGCAGGGCCGGCTTGAGGATCTGCTCGAGATCGGCCTGCGCAATACCGGCGGCCCGTCCCGGCGGAACCTACTCAGGCGGGGCCTGCGCAGGCTACTGCACCGGGTGCACCAGGCCAATTCCGGAGCGCGGGCGCGGCGCAACGTGGCGGCGCATTACGATCTTTCGGATCTGCTCTATGTCAACTTCCTCGACGCGGACCGGCAGTATTCCTGCGCCTACTTCGCGACCCCGGACCTCACGTTGGAACAGGCGCAGGAGGCCAAGAAGGCGCATCTCGCCGCGAAGCTGCTGCTGCGGGCGGGCCAGCGCGTGCTCGATATCGGCTGCGGCTGGGGCGGACTGGCCCTGACTCTGGCACGTGCCGGGCAGGGCCAGGTGACCGGGATCACCCTGTCGGCCGAACAGCTGGCGGTCGCGCGGCGGCGTGCCGAGGCCGAGGAACTGGATCATCGGGTTGGTTTCGCGCTGGCGGATTATCGCTGGCTTACGGGGCGGTTCGATCGGATCGTCTCGGTTGGCATGTTCGAGCATGTCGGAACACCCTATTATCAGGCGTTCTTCGACAAGATCGCCGGCCTGCTGACCGAGGACGGGGTGGCGGTGATCCACTCCATCGGCCGGATGGACGGCCCGGGCGTAACCAGCGCCTGGATCCGTAAATACATCTTCCCCGGCGGTTACGTGCCGGCGCTGTCGGAAGTGCTGCCGGTGGTCGAACGCGCCGGCCTGTGGGTGACGGATGTCGAGATCCTGCGTCTGCACTACGCCGAGACCCTGCGGCACTGGCGCGCGCGGTTCACCGCCAATCTCGACGCGATCCGCGAGAAATACGGGGAACGGTTCTGCCGGATGTGGATGTTCTACCTGGCAGCCAGCGAGATGAGCTTCCGCCATGACGGGCTGATGGTGTTCCAGTTGCAGCTGGCCAGATCCGTCGATGCGGTGCCGCTTACTCGGGATTACATCGACGTCCGGGAAGACGCGGCGGAGGGTCGCCACGCGGTCGCGGACTCGGCATAGGCGGGCGCCGCCGAGCCGGCGCGTGAGCCTGAACACGGTATTTGATGGGCTTCTGATCGCGGAATTTTATGGGCTTCCCAGGCATGGGTCGGAGGTCACTCCCTCGCGCAGGATGCGGCCCTTTTCCATCAACCTAAGCCGCCGGAGCCGGAACCAACAGGTCTGGTGTAGTCTTCCCCCGCGAGGGTGTCATCCTGGGAGGCGACATGAGCCAATCTTTGACAGAGCGCTACGACGATCGGATCGCCGGGG
>JAKAWQ010000075.1 GCA_021816925.1 Pseudomonadota bacterium | reverse complement strand
GCGCCCGAGGTGCTGCCTGACGCCAAGGGATGTTGCGCAGTCTGCCGCACGGCCAGGTCGCCGCGGTGTTCGGCACCGCACGCAAGGTCGGCCTCGATCGCCTCCTGGTGGCCGGCCGAGCACCCGCCCGCCTGGTCGCGCTGGTGCTCGCCATGGTCGTCGCCCGGGTCATCGACGCAGCCTCCAAGCTGGCCACCGCGCGCCAGCTCGACGCGTCCGCTGCTTGGGCTCGGCGCGGTCAGCGAGCCGGAGCTCGACGCCGCGCTCGACTGGTTGCTCAGCCGGCAATCGCGCATCGAGCAGCGGCTGGCCCGACAGCATCCGAGCCAGGGAGCCCTGGTGCTCTACGACGTCAGCTCGACCTGTTGCGAAGGCCGCAGCTGTCCCTTGGCACGACATGGTTACAGTCGCGACGGCAAATTGCAGATCGTGTTCGGTCTGTTGTGCGCCAGCGCTGGTTGTCCGGTGGCGATCGAGGCCGAGGGCAAGCGCGACGGCTTCTCTGTCATCCCCACCAACCTCGGCGAAGCCACGCTCGCCGCTGCCGGCGTGGTACGGGCCGACAAAGGTTTGTCCCCAGCCGAGCGCGCCTTCCGGTCAATCAAGACGGTCGATCTCGAGATCCGCATCAAGCAGGATCAAGCACTTGCGTTCTCGCCAGAGGGTAACTTCGGGTTAAAGACAAGGCGGACGCCCGACGGGCAGTCGGCCCTATGCGGGCGCCGAAAAGGAGGGCGAGGATGGCGGGAATGACGGAACGGACGGGAAGGCGGCCGGGCGATGAATTAGCCGGGTATGCGGCAGAAATGTTCGCGCCGCTCGGCGCGGTCGGCGTGGCGCGGCTTTTCGGCGGGCACGGGTTCAAGCTCGAAGGCGTGCAGTTCGCGATGATCGTGCCCGGGGTTCTTTATCTGCGCGCCGATGCGGCGCTCGCCGCGTCGCTCGAAGCGAAGGGCGGACGCCCGTTCGCCTATCGAACGAAACGCCGGAACGTGACGGCGCGGTCGTACCGGTCGGTGCGGGAGGACCGGCTGGACGAGGGCGAGGCGGTGCTGGAATGGGCAGGGCGGGCCGTGGCGGCCGGCCGGGCCGTGGCGGCGGCGCGGGCAAACGCGGCGCGGGGGAAAGCGGGAGGCAAATCCGCGGCATTGCCGTAACCCGGGAACGGCTTGGCCGGCCTCCCGTCCACCCATTTAATGTGCGTATTAAAACTGGTCTGGCTGTGCCAGTCAAGTCCCGCCATGAGCGAATCGGACGAATCGGGCGGACGGGCGGGCTTGCGCTGGAGCGTCGAGCAGCGGGTCGCGTTTGCGGCACGCCGGCTCTACTGGGATGGGGTGATCAACCGCGAAGACCTGGTGCGGCGCTTCGGCGTCTCGCAGAACCAGGCGACCGCGGACCTCGCCAGGCTCCGCGAGGCCTATCCGGATCAGTTCGCCTACGACACGGTGGCGAAGCGCTACCGCGCGGGCGCGGGCTTCCGCCCCGGAGAGGCGGACGCCGCCTCGCTCTTGACGGAACTCCGGCTGATCGCCGAGGGGCATCTCGCGCCGGAGGCATCGGTGCTCGGCGCACCGCCGCCGCTCGCGTTGGCGGGGTTGCGGGAACGGGCGGTGGAAACGGGCGTGCTGCGCACGTTGCTGACGGCGATCGGGGCGGGGCGGGCGGTGGCGGCGCGGTATGTTTCGTTCCAGCGGCCGGGCGAGTCGCGGCGGGTGCTTTCACCGCATGCGCTGGTGTTCGACGGGTTTCGCTGGCACGTGCGGGCGCACGACGCCGGGGATGACCGGTTCAAGGATTTCGTGATCGCCAGGCTCTCCGTGCCGGACGAGGCGGGCGAGCGGCGGCGCGGGGCGGAGGCGGATCAGGCGTGGCAGCGGATGGTGACGCTCGTGATTGCGCCGCACCCGGGGCTCGATCCGCACCAGCGGCGGGTGATCGCGCGGGATTACGGAATGGAACGCGGGCGGCTCCGCGTTCCGGTGCGCGAGGCGGTGCTGTTCTATGTGCGCCGGCGGTTCGGGCTCACGGAGGGGCACGAGCAGCGGCCGGCGCAGGAGCAGCACATCGTGCTGGAGCGGATGATCGGGGGGGATGAGGCGCTGGCGGGGGGCTGATCCACCCTTCCGCGGGCGCCTTCACGGGATGATGTCACCGAGGATGGCACGGCGGATGGCGGAGGAGGCCTCGGGCGGCCGCCGCGAGGGCCGATCGAGATCGGCGCGTTGCGCGCACGCTCGCGACCCAACGAGTCGGGTCCCTCCCTCTCCGCGCGTGGGCGAGGGGCGGGAAAGGCAAGCCCGTCCGGCGCCGGACGCGGCGTGCGGCGCCTCGCTTCGGCTCAGGTGCGCTCGATCGTGCGGGCGGCCTCGTCGAGCGTGCCGATGATCGCCTGCAGCTCCTCCTCCGTCGGGCGGCCCCGCGCCAGGCGCAGCCGGATCGCGGTGCGGAGATTGTGCACGGCGCGGAAAAGCTGGGCGCGGCCGGCAGAGCCGCCGGCGCCAGCCTCCTCCATGCGGGCGAAGATGGCATTCACCTCCGCTTCGTTCTCCGCGAGGAAGCGCCGGCCAGCTTCGGTGATGGCGTAGCGCTTCTTGCCGCCGTCCTCGGCGCCAGCGCCTTCGGCAGGTGCAAGACGGATCAGGTCTTGCTCCTCGAGGAGGGCGAGCGTCGGGTAGATCACGCCCGGGCTAGGGCTGTAAGCGCCGCCGAGGCGGTCCTCAATCTCCTTGATGAGCTCGTAGCCGTGGCGTGGCGCGTCGGCGATCAGGCGGAGGATGACGAGGCGAAGCGCGCCCTGGCCGAACATCCGGCCGCCACCGCCGCCGGGACCGCAGCCTCGGCCGAAGCCGGGGCCGCCGCGGCCGCGGAACATGCCGCGTATGAAACGCCGGCCGCCGCCGCGGCAGCCGAAGGATTCGTCAGGATCGGGAGTGGACGTCATGGAAGGCTCCTGTGAGGCAGTTTCGATATATCTAAAGATAAGATATATCGAGAGCCTGTCAAGAGCGTGCGTTGCGCGGCATGCCGTCAGGCGAGAAGCCGGTCGATCTCGGCGAGGTCCTCGGGCGCCAGGCGCCAGCCGCCGGCGGCGGCGTTCTGCGCGATCTGCTCGGGCGTGGTGGCGCCGGCGATGACGGAACCGACGGCCGGGCGGGCGAGCAGCCAGGAGAAGGCGAGTTCGAGGAGGGTGTGACCGCGGGCGGCGGCGAATTCGGCGAGCTTCTCGGCGCGCGGCCAGTTGGCGTCGGTGAGGAAGCGGCGGCCGAGATTCTCCATCTTGGCTAGGCGGGCGCCAGCGGGCAGCGCCGCGCCGCGGCGATACTTGCCGGTGAGGAGGCCGGAGGCGAGCGGGAAGTAAGGCAGAAGACCCAAGCCGAAATGCTCGATCGCCGGGATCAGCTCGGGCTCGATGCGGCGGACGAGGAGGGAATATTCGTCCTGGCAGGAGATGAAGCCGTTGAGGCCGAGGCGGCATGCGGTGAGATGCGCCTCGGCCACCTGCCAAGCGGGCAGGTTCGAGCAGCCGATGTAACGCACCTTGCCGGCGCGCACGAGATCGTCGAGTGCCTGGAGCGTTTCCTCGATCGGTGTGAGTGGGTCGGGCTCGTGGAGCTGGTAGAGGTCGATCCAGTCGGTGGCAAGCCGCTTCAGGCTCGCCTCGACTGCCAACATGATGTAGCGCCGCGAGCCACCCCTCCGGGTGCCGGCTTCGTCCATCGGCAGGCCGAACTTGGTGGCGAGCACGATCTCCTTCCGCCGCTCGCCGAGGATCTGGCCGAGGCAGCTCTCCGAGGCGCCGCGCCCGCCATAGACGTCGGCGGTGTCGAACAGGGTGATGCCGCAGTCGAGCGCTTTCGCCACGACGCGCCGCGTCGCCTCTTGGTCCATGCGGCCGCCGAAATTGTTGCAGCCGAGCCCGATCGCCGAGATGCGAAGGCCGCAGCGGCCGAGGTTGCGCAGTTCCATGCCGAGCCTCCGCAGGTGCCTGAGGGAAGGATGGTGGTGCGGCCGGCGGGCGGCGTCAAAGCCGGCCCGGAAATCAGCGTGCGGCGAGTTCGAGGATGAGCTTGCGCGTCATTGCGGCGCTGAAGTCCTGGTGGTTGTTCACCTGCATCACGAAGCTGCCGGGACCGCCGATCACGTTGTCCCGGTAGTAGTGGACGATGCCGCCTGGCGGATCGACGTGCGGCGCAAGCCAGGCTGGCGGGTGGGCGTGGATGATGGCCAGCCCGTTGATGGTGATGCCCGCCTTGAGTGCGGCGGTGCGGGCGGTGGCGAGCGAAATGCCGGCGTTGCTGTTGCCGTCGCCGCAGACATCGATCACGCGGCGCGTGGGCGCAAAGCCGCTTTCGGCGAGATCGAGGGCGGCAGCCGCGATCCCCGATCCGATGGCGGTGCGCCCCGTGGCGGAGCGGGGTGCCGCGAGGAGGGCTTCGGCGAAGCGGTGCGCGGAGGCGCCGTCGCGGATGAGGTGCCAGCCGACAACGGTCGTGATCCGCTCGGAACCGGCAAACTCGACATAGGTCACGGCGATGGCGCCGATCGCGCCGTGGCGGATGGCATTCACCACGGCCGGGTTCTGGAAGGCGCTGGCGTAGCCCTGTTTCTCGAGCGCGAACTCGGACCCGGTGATGCTGTGCGAGACGTCGGTGACGAGAACGAGCGCGACATCCACGGGCTGGCCGGCGGCCGGGGAAGCGGCCGGGGAAGCGGCAAGCGCGGCGGGCGCGGTTGCGGCGAGGAAGGCTGCCCCGGGAACGACGAGGACGGCGACGACCAGGGCGACGAGAAGGGCGGCCAGGACGGCGGCCGGAATGGCGGGGAGCGCAAGGCGCGCGCGCATGGGCGACTCCATGCCGGGAGTGCAACGGGAGCGTCCCGCTTTCGGCAAGGCGGCGTCAACGGAAATCGGGAAGCGCGCGGCAGGTGCGGCGGCGCGTGATTACTGGCTCGCCCAGACAATGCGGTGCAGGAAAGAGATTTCCGCGGGGTCAAAGCGGAACTCGCAAAGGGGCGAGAAGCGGCGGAGCACGAGGCGGCGAGCGGCGCGCTCGATCAGCTCGCGGGCGAAGAGCGCGCCCTGGCGGAGGCGGACAACCACGCGGTCCCCATGGCGGACCGGGGCGGCGGGCGAGGCGATGATGATATCGCCGGTGCGGAACACCGGAGCCATCTGCTCGTCCGCGACGGCAAGCGCGTAGGCGGCAGGGTCGCCGATCTCGGGCAGCGAGACCTCGGAGGGGGCGGTGCCGGTCGGGCGGCCGTCGGCGTCGAAGAAGCCGTCAGTGGCGGCGGCGGGGAGCGGCAGGAGCGGCAGGCGGCGGAGCCCCGCGCGGGGCGAGGCGGAGGGCAGCGCACGCGCGCCGGTGACGAGCGCGGTGAAGGATTCGATCGGCGTGCGGGTGGCCTCGAGGACCTTGGCCAAACTTTCCGTGCTCGGCCAGCGCACACGGCCGTCGCGCATGCGGCGCTTGGCCGGGGTGAAGGTCGTGGGGTCAAGTCCCGCGCGGCGGGCGAGGCCGGAAACCGAAAGGCCGTGTTCGGCGGCGAGCGTGTCGAGGGCGCGCCAGAGGTCGTTGTGCTGCATGGACGGTTCGACAAAAAGAGGGCGCAAGAAGAGAAGGGCGACGCCGGAAGGAGTTGTCCCGGCGGATTGCGGCGTGATTGTGGCAGAAGGTTCAGGAGGGCAGCGACGCGCGGCGCTTCAGGATTTCGGTGGCGTGGCGGGCCCGGCCGGCGTCGGTGATTTCGTAGCGGCCGTCGGCGGGGCGTTGGCGGACGAGGCCCATGGCGGTGAGGCGGGCGAGGCAGGGGCCGTCTTTGAGGCCGTCCGGCCGGCCGAGGGTGCCCGCGAGTACGAGACGGTGCAGCGAGGCGCGGCAGCAGGTTTCGAGATAGGGCTCGTTCCACATGGGCGGGCGGAGTCTGCGGCGGGCGGGGCGCGCGGGGCAAGCAGGCTTTGCAACGGGCAACGCTTGCGGCACGAAGCGGCACGATGAACCCGGCACTTGCCTCGTGGGCCCTGCCTCTGCTCGCCCGGCTCGACCCCGAGCGGGCGCACGGGCTGGCGCTGGCGGGGCTCCGGTTGGGGCTCGCGGGGCGCGCGGGGGAGGCCGACGATCCGATCCTGGCGACGGAGGCATTCGGACAACGCTTCGCCAATCCGATCGGTCTTGCGGCAGGGTTCGACAAGGACGCCGTGGCGGTGCTGGCCCTGATGCGGCTCGGCTTCGGCTTCGTCGAGGCCGGTGGGGTCACGCCCCGGGCGCAAGCCGGCAATCCGAGGCCGCGCCTTTTTCGTCTCGCGGAAGATCGGGCGGTGATCAACCGGATGGGCATGAACGGGCGCGGGATCGAGGCGTTCGTGGCGCGGCTCGCGCGCCTTCCGGAACGGCCTGCCGTCCTTGGGGTGAACGTCGCCATCAACAAGGAGGGCGCCCGGCCCGAGCGGGACTATCCGGCGTTGGTTGCCGCCGTGGCGCCCCATGCCGATTACGTGGCGATCAACGTCTCCTCGCCGAACACGCCGGGGCTGCGCGCGTTGCAGGACAAGGCCCGGCTTGCCGCGATCCTGGCGGCGATCGCGGCGCAGGTGCCGAAGCGGCCGCCGGTCCTGGTGAAGGTCGCGCCGGATCTCGACGAGGCGGCGCTGGCGGGGGTCGTGGAGACCGCGCTCGGGGGCGGAGCGGCGGGGCTCATCGTCGGCAACACGACGACGGCGCGCCCCGCCGGGCTCCGCGCGCGGGCGGCGGGTGAGGCGGGCGGGCTTTCCGGCGCGCCGCTCTATGCACTCTCGACGGCCGCGCTGGCCCGCGCCTTCCGGTTGGCGCGCGGACGCCTCATCCTGATCGGATGCGGCGGCGTTTCGAACGGCGCGCAGGCACTGGGAAAAATCTGCGCCGGGGCGAGCCTGGTGCAGCTCTACACGGCGTTCGCCTATGCAGGGCCGGCCCTGGTGCCGAGGATCAAGCGGGAGCTGGCGGCGGCCTTACGGGCGGGCGGATTCTCGTCCGTCGCGGCGGCGGTCGGCACCGAGGCGGCGGCACAAGGGAAAGCGGCCCAAGCGGAAGTGGAGCGAGGCGGGTGATGCGGCACGTGGCGGGGATGGCGGGGCTGGCGCGCGAGTACGACGGGTTCATCGTCGATCTTTGGGGCGTCGTGCATGACGGGGTCGCGCCTTACCCCGGCGCGGCCGAGTGCCTGGCCAGGCTGAAGGCGGCGGGGAAGAGGGCGGCGCTGCTCTCGAACGCACCAAGGCGCGCGGCGGCGGCGGCGGCGGCGATGCAGGCGATGGGGATCGGCGAGGGGCTCTATCACGCCTTGCTGACGAGCGGGGAGGCGACGCATATGATGTTGCGTGACCGCACCGATCCCTGGTTCGCCGCCCTCGGGCGGCACGTCTTTCATCTCGGCCCGGAACGGGACCGGAACGTGTTCGAGGGCCTCGATTACGAGCCGGTGGAGGAACCAGAGCAGGCGGACTTCGTACTCAACACCGGTCCGGACGATCACCGCAACCCGACGCGGCTCGAGGAGTTCGAGCCGGTGCTCGAGGCCTGCCAGGCGGCGCGCCTGCCGATGGTGTGCGCCAATCCGGACCGCGAGGTGGTCCGTGGCGGCGTGCGTGTGCTCTGCGCAGGAGCGCTCGCCGAGCGGTATCGGGAACTCGGAGGGAAAGTGCGGAAAGTAGGGAAACCCGATCCGGCGATCTACGCGCCAGTGCTGGCGTTGCTGGGCCTGCCGCGGGAGCGGGTGCTTGCGATCGGTGACGCGCTGGAGACCGACATCGCCGGGGCGGCCGCGGCCGGAATCGCCTCGGCCTGGGTGCTGGGCGGCATTCACGGTCAGGCGCTCGGGGATGACCGTGAGGCGGCCGAGGAGATGGCGGGGCTTGCCGGGCTCAGTCCGCTCGCGACGCTGCCGGCGTTCGTGTGGGAGGAGCGGTGAGCGTGCGCCGGACGGCATCCTGCCAGCCGGCAAGGCGCCGCGCCCGCTCGGCCTTCGGCATGGCGGGGGTGAAGCGGCGCTCCCGCTGCCAGGTTCCGGCGAAGCGAGCGGGCTCCGGGCAAAGCCCGGCCGAGAGCGCGGCAAGATAGGCGGCGCCGCGGGCGGTCGTTTCGGTGATCGCCGGGCGATCGACGGGCGCACCGGTGATGTCGGCCAGGAACTGCATCGCCCAGTCCGAGGCGGCCATGCCGCCATCGACGCGGAGTACCGTCTCGCGTGGCCGGCCGAGATCCGCCGTCATCGCGGCGAGGAGATCCGCGGTCTGGAAACCGACGCTCTCGAGCGCGGCGCGGGCGAGGGCGGCGGGGCCGGTCGAGCGCGTCAGGCCGAAGAGCGCGCCGCGCGCCGTCGGGTCCCACCAGGGCGCTCCGAGGCCGGTGAAGGCCGGCACGAGATGGACACCTGAATCGGCCGGGGCCTCGGCCGCGAGGCGGCCGGCCTCGGGCGCAGCGCTGATTACGCCGAGCCCGTCGCGCAGCCACTGCACCGCCGTTCCGGCATTGAAGATCGCCCCTTCGAGCGCGTAGGTGCGCGTGCCCGCAAGCTGCCAGGCGACGGTCGAGAGAAGGCGGTTCTTCGAGGCGACGGGCGCCTCGCCTGTGACGAGCAGGAGGAAGGCACCGGTGCCGTAGGTGGCCTTGGCCATGCCCGGGGCA
This sequence comes from Pseudomonadota bacterium, assembly GCA_021816925.1. Classification (GTDB taxonomy): domain Bacteria; phylum Pseudomonadota; class Alphaproteobacteria; order Acetobacterales; family Acetobacteraceae; genus JAKAWQ01. Next base: position 9,342 of record JAKAWQ010000075.1, on the reverse strand, counting down.
ACGCAGGCCTGCCCGAGCGTTGCCGCCTGCTGGTCCCCGGCGATGCCGCCGACGCGGATTTTTCCCCCGAACAACGTTGTTGTGCCGAAGTCGGCGGCGGAATCGCGGATCTCCGGCAGGACGGCGCGGGGAACGCAGAAGAGGCGGAGCAGCTCCTCATCCCACGTGCCGCGTCGGAGATCATAGAGGAGGGTGCGCGAGGCGTTGGTGGCGTCCGTCGCGTGCACGGCGCCCCCGGTCAGCCGGAACAGCAGGAAGGAGTCGATCGTGCCGAAGGCAAGACGCCCGCTCTCTGCTGCCGCCTGCGCGCCATCCACGTGCGCGAGCAGCCAGGCGATCTTGGTTCCCGAGAAATAGGGATCGAGCAGTAGTCCCGTCCGCGCAGCGATCATCGGCTCTTCCGCCGCAAGCCGTCGGCACATCTCCGCTGTTCGGCGGTCCTGCCAGACGATCGCGTTGTGGATTGGCTTGCCGGTTTCGCGGTCCCAGAGGAGGGTTGTTTCGCGCTGGTTGGTGATGCCGATCCCGGCGATCTCGGCAGCCCGCGCACCGGCGAGCACTTCGGAGAGGACGCCGAGGCTGTCCCGCCAGATCGTTTCGGGATCGTGCTCGACTTGGCCGGGGGCCGGATAGATCTGCGGAAGTTCGTGCCGGGCCTCGGCGAGGGCGTTAAGCGCCGGCGGCGCGAAGAGGATGGCGCGGGTCGACGTGGTGCCCTGGTCGAGGGCGAGGATTTGCCCGGCCATGCCGTTGCGCCGCCGCGCGATCAGCTCCCGGGATCAGCCGAGTGCGGCGAGCAGGCGGGCGTGCGAGCGGATGCCGTGGTGGAGGCAGGCAAGCTCGAACTTCTCGTTCGGGCTGTGGATCTGATCGTCCTCGAGGCCGAAGCCCATGAGAAGGGAGGAAATGCCGAGCGCGCGGGAAAGCGATTCGACAACCGGCACCGAGCCGCCGCAGCCCATCATCAGGGCCGGGCGGCTAAACTCCTCGGCGAGCGCCGTGCGCGCGGCGCGGACGAACGGGGTGTCGAGCGGGACGTTGATGGCGCGCGACGCGGAGAGCACTTTCACCTCGATCGTGGCATCGGCAGGCGCGCGCTCGGTCACGAACCGCCGGAGGCCAGCCACGATCTTGTCCGGATCCTGGTTCGGCACCAGCCGGAATGAAAGTTTCGCCCCCGCTTCCGACGGAATAACCGTCTTGCTGCCTGGCCCCGCGTAGCCGCCCCAGATGCCGTTGAGGTCGGCGGTTGGCCTCGCCCACAGCCGCTCAAGCCCCGGAAGGCCGCGCTCGCCGGAAGGGTGCGAGAGGCCGATCGCGCCGAGGTAGGCCGCCTCATCGAAGCCGAGCGCCTGCCATTCGGCGGCCGTTGCCGCGTCGAGCGGGCGCACATCGTCATAGAAGCCGGGGATGGCGACGCGCCCCTCGGCATCGTGCAACCCGCCCAGGATCGCGGTCAACGCGTTGATCGGATTGAGCGCCGAGCCGCCGTACATGCCGGAATGGAGGTCGCGGCTCGGGCCTTTGAGCGTGATCTCGGTGTAGGCCATGCCGCGCAGTCGCGTGGTGAGCGCCGGGGTTTCGATGTTCCACATGCCGGTGTCGGAAATGACTGCGACGTCAGCTGCGATTTTCTCCCGCTCGGCGGTGAGGAAGGGCTCGAGGTTGGGGCTGCCGATCTCTTCCTCGCCTTCAATCACCACCGTCGCCCGAACCGGCAGACCTCCGCCGGCCTCGTGCCAGGCGCGGAAGGCGGCGAGGAACGTCATCGTCTGGCCTTTGTCGTCCACCGCGCCGCGCGCGACGATGCGCGGGCCGCGCGGGCCCTCGGCGAGCACAGGCGCGAAGGGCGGGCTTTTCCAGAGCGAAACCGGATCGGGCGGCTGCACGTCGTAGTGGCCGTAATAGAGGAGATGGGGCGCATTTCCGCCGGGTCCGGCGTGGTGCGCGAGCACGAGCGGCCGGCCCTTGGTTTCGCGCACGGCGGCGCTGAAGCCCGACTCCCGGAGATCGGCTGCGATCCACTCGGCGGCGCGCCGGCAATCTTCGGCGTGCGCCGGATCGGTGCTGACGCTCGGGATGGAGAGCAGATCGAACAGGCGTTTGCGCGTCGTCTCGAGGCCGGCATCGGCCGCGGCGAGAACGGAGGCGAGGGTGGGTTTGATCGCGGCAACGCTCATCGGCGGGCTCCTCGGTCAGGCAGATCAACGGCGAGCAATAAAGGCGGGCGGGCGAGGGCGCAAATCCTCCGCTTTCCGCGAGCGTCCGCACGCCGCCAAACGTCGTCGCCGGCCGGACCAAGGAAGATCATTTCCGGCAGCCATGGCCAAAGGACCAAGCTCAAGGCGCGGAGCCGCCCGGCCGGTGCGACGCACAACGGATCGCCACCCGCCCGGCGCGGTCAAACGCCGTCCGGTGTTTCCTCTTCGCCCGGCTCCGTATCCCCCGACGAGCCGAGCAATTTGACCCGCTCGGAGAATGTCGTCCGGAACCTTTCCATCTTGTCCAACATCCATTTGTGCAGATCATCGTACTGAGAAGGATCGGCAGGATCGACGCCGTCGCGATAGACGGCGATCCGAGAGGCCTTCTTCCCGGGCAGCTCTTCCCACAGGAGCGGCTCGCCGAACTGCTGTTCGATGGACTCCTTCTCGGAGTACAGAGCGTGGAACTTGGATTTATCGGCGTCGTCGGACATATTGAAATTCACGCCGATCCGTTGTCTCCGCAATCCGATCGTCGCCACGATGCCGAAGCCGGCGCGGCCTGTTGCAAACCAGAACCAGGGGTCCTTGTTGTCGCACCCGATCCTGAATTTCGAGCCCTTCTGCCCCAGGTAGTCGGCAAAGGAGGCCCAATAGGCGAGCCTGATCCTGTAACGTCCCGCGAGCTCACCATTTCCGGGCGGCACGACGATCGGCCCTCTCGTCCACTCGTTGGGGCTCGCAACCACGTTGAATCGCGGCGCCGGCGCCGAATTCCCGATCCTCCAAAGTTCGATCTCGACCGCGAAAAACGAAAATTCCGGCTTTGTGTTGGTGTTCAGCCAGTCCACCGCGGCGCGGTGATCGGGGAGAATCTTCTCGGCGATCCAGACGACGGTCCTTGCACCGTCGATTCCCGCGGGATAGGTGAGCATTTGCCCGAGATGTCTGTGGTCGGTCTCCCCGAACTGGTTCTCGATCAGCACGCGGTGGTTCGGTTCATCGGACGCGCGGGCGAGGATGTCGGCGCTGAACGAACCGATCCATGCCTCGGTTGCCTCGACCTCGAGGTCAAGCCCGAGCGCTTCGCCGAGTGCGGCGATCGAGCCGGCTTCTGCAAGCCACGGCGTGAAGTTGCCGGCTTCGTTCGGCCACGCGTCCTTTACCGAAACAGGCTCGAATGTGCCGAGGGGAATGACCGCGCTCAATTGAACCTCCGATGTACGCTGTGCCGGCGGGTCCGGCTGAAGCGGCCCGGTTCTCATAATAGCGCCGGTTTCGGCTGTTCTGATGCCCGAATCACCATTGGCGGCGCGAGCGCACCTCAGCCAAGCCGGGAAGGCGCGGCAGCTACACGCGTACTGGCGAATCGAGGAGGCAGGATACCAGGCGGTCGATTTCGGCGCTGATCCCTGCCTCGGCAAGCGCATCGCGGATGGCACGGCGCCGGCGGGTGAAGTGCGACCCCTCGTTCAGCGGGACGGCGGCGGCGAGCCCCTCGGCCTTGGACGCGGCGGCGGCGAGCGCGCGGTGGAGATCCTCGCGCGGGTCGAAACGGGGGATGCGGAGTTCCCAGACCAGCTTATCGAAGTGCCGCGCGCCGCCCTGGCCGCGCAACTGCATCGGGGCGATGCGGCGGCGGATGATCTCGCTGTTCAGGATGGCGGCGAGGAAGCGGGCTTCAAGCAGGTTCGTCGTCGCGGCCCAATAGGCCATGTGGTCGATGAGGATGCGCGCGCCTACGGTACCCGCAGCGGCAACCAAAGGCGCTGCGTTGGTAACCCCAATATTGCCGTCGGGCGGCTCGGCCTGCCGCTACCGCGCCGGCGGCTAAGGGGCACCGACCACTCGATGCCGCGCGCCGGCTAGTAAGGGTTCATGCCGCGCACCGATCAGGGTATCGCATACCCCGGCAAGGCGAACCGTGACACGCAACCCTCGTGACCGTGATCATCAGCAACCATGATGTAAGGGGATCCGGGACCGCTATCTGCAACAACGTGAAGATGCGTCCCTGGACGGAAATCGTAATACCGATGCGAAGCATAAGCGTCATCGAGCTCCTTGAAGGCCCTATCGTTAGAAACCGCGACGTCGGCCGCTTGGCATACGGCCATGTCCATAAACGCTCTCAGCGGCCTTCTAATGACGTAGAGCTTTGCCCTTCGATCGATGGGGGGCGGTCGCGGCACCTTCAAAACGGATTGGTCGAACACGCTCACCGGCTCCCCGTCCACGCTCTCGGCCCCCAAAGTGAAGACCCAGCCCCTTCGGTGGGCGAACGCGCCATCCGTAATGACAACGAACAGCTCCCGACCGGAGGTTGACGGGTCGTACCGAATAACGTTGCCGGTCGCGTAATCTCCGAGGTCGACGCCGCCGTCCAGGGGCGCGTACCGGGAAGGCGCGAGATGCGGAACGTCGGTTCCCTCCTTTTGGAGATGAACAACAGCCCCTTGGAGATGAACAACAGCCCCACGCGGAATGCTGGGGTGCAGGCCCCCAAGGAGCTGAACGTATCCCGTCATCCCGGCCGATGGGATGCTGATCTTCACCAGCGGAAGCCAAGTCCTGGTTCCGGGCGACCTGTCCTTGCGCGCATCGTACAAAACGCCCTGTATGACGACCGGAAGCCCGCGATGGAACCTTCTGCAACCGGGAGGGTGTCCGTAGTTCAGCCACTCCCGGTAATCCGCAGCGGTACCGCACACCGTGGCGAAATTTTCACCGCCCCCGTCATCCCCGAGGAAAGCGCGCGTGCCGGGCAGCGGCCGTTTCCATGGCAGAACGTCGTGGGCTCCGGCAGTCGCGGATAGCAAGGTCACGCCAAGCAGTAGCCCGACCGCCAGGCGCCGAAGGCACCGCGAATTGGCCAATCCGCGAGAGAACATGGCGTTATCCTTTCACTCGACCGACCAAGCCCGCGTGCGTGCTCTGATGGTGGAGAGTTGAGCGCGACTCGAATTGTTGCGCAAGGCAGATCTCTTGGCGGCGCCCTTGCGACGCACCGGCCGACCCCGAGAGAGGCGGTCCCCGCGCTTGCCCGCGTTGCTCCGACGGCGTCCGCCCCAAACGCCCTAAATCAGTTTCACGTCCGGGTGCGCGCGGAGCGCGGCCCAGAGCGCCCCAAGCGCATTGCTGGCGCGGCGGAAGGTAAGGCTTTCGCGACCAAGTTCGCGCGCAACGACAAGAGGTTCGGGTGCCAGATCGTCGCGATCGGAAAGCGCGGGTTCGAGCCAGGCGAGCAGGGCGTCGGGTTGGTTGGGGTCGGTTTTGTGCCGCCCGATTTCAACGAGCTCGCCGTCGCGCCTTTCGTACGCGATGAAGGTCGCGCCGTCCGTTGCGATTCCGATATACCGCCGGCCGGTGCGGCTTTCTCGGGCGGCGAGGTAGTCCGGGAGGCGGGCCTCGGCGTCGGGGAGCTCGCGGCGGAGGTCCCTCTTGAACTCGAAGACCGTGGCGCCGAAGAGGGTGTCGGCGCGCCCGCGCACCTCGGGCATCCGCACTTCGTGGTCGAGGGCTGCGTAGGCGGCGCCGAAGCCGTGGCGGAGGATCTCGGCGATCAGGGTGCGGCAACGCTCGTGCCCCGGGCGGCCGGCGAGGCCGGCGACGATTTCGGGCAGGTCGTGCCGGCGCCAGTCATCGAGCATGGCCGGAGGGTGCCGGGTTGTTCCGGGTGTGCGCAAGGGTTGCGCGGTGGGGCGAAGGGCGTACGATCGGCGTATGGGAAAGGTGCGAGTCGCGGAACAGGCTGATCTTTTTGCCTCCGAACAGGGGCAGGCCGATGCGGCGCAGGAGGCTATGCCCGCGGATTTCGTCGAGCGCATCCGCGATGAGCTGCGGGCGACGCTGGCGCGGGTGCGGGCCGCCGATGCGCTGCCGTGGCGCGACCTGACAGAGACGTACCTCGCGGAGCTGCGGTTCGAGTCGGTTGGGGGCTGGCTTCCGCAAGACGAGGCGCGGGCGCTCAGGGAGGCGTTCGGGGTCGAGATGGAGCGGCTCTATGCAGCGGCAGGCGAGGTGAGACCCGACCGTGCGGCGCACTGAGTCTGGCGAACGGCCGCGCCGCGGCGCGCCAGCGCTTGCTCGCGCGATGATCGTGCGCAGGCCTGGAAATGCCCCCGGGCGCAGCGGGTTCATGTTCAGCGACGTGATGCCGCGCTGATAGCGGCGGCCCCTCGTTCCGCCAGGCAGAGGGCGGGGGTTCGGTTGACCCTCGTTCCGGGCGAATGCTATCCCGCTCCCCTCCCCCGCTCGCGAAACGGAAAGCCAAAAATGGATCTCGGACTGCGCGGCCGCATTGCGCTCGTCACCGGCGCCAGCAAGGGGATCGGCAAGGCGATCGCGCGCGGCTTGGCCGCCGAAGGAGCGAGCGTGGCACTCGCCGCGCGGACGCAATCGGAGCTGGAGACGACGGCGGCCGCGATTCACGCGGAAACCGGTTCTCCGACCTTCGCTTTTCCCGCCGATCTCACCCGGTCTGAGGATGCGGATCGGCTGGTCGCCGCGGTGGTCGAGCGGTTCGGCCGGCTCGACATCCTGGTCAACAATGCGGGTGCCGCGCGCGGCGGGGTGATCGAGCGGTTGACGGACGAGGACTGGGAAGCCGCGTTACAACTGAAGTTCCTGGGCTATGTGCGGTGCGTGCGCGCCGCCCTGCCGCACATGCGCCGGCAGGGCAAAGGACGCGTCGTCAACCTGATCGGCAACGACGGCGTCAAGCCGTCCTATTGGGAGATCGCGCCAGGTGCGGCCAACGCCGCGGGGCAGAATTTCACGCTCTCCATGGCCGGCCAGTGGGGCAAGGAGAACATCACCTTCGTTGCCGTCAATCCGGGCCCGGTGCGCACCGAGCGCTGGGACGGTTTGGTGCGCGCCATGGCGCGCGACATGCATATTTCGTTGGAAGAGGCCGGCAAGCTCGCGCCGCGCAGCATTCCGATCGGGCGCATTGCGGAACCCGAGGAGGTTGCGGATCTCGTCGTCTTCCTCGCCTCGGACCGTGCGAGTTTCATCAACGGCACGATGATCGAGATCGACGGCGGCCAGCAGAAGCCGCTGATGGACAGCCTGCGCAATGGCTGAGGCGGCAGCGCCTCCGCCCACTCCCGGACCCGCCGAGCTACACCCCCTTATCCTCGGCCGCGGCCGCTTCCTGGATGATCTCGATCTGCCCGGCATGCTGCACGCGGCTTTCGTGCGCAGCCCTCACGCGTCGGCGCGGATCGAGGGCATCGATGTCGCGAGCGCACGGGCGATGCCGGGCGTCGCCGCGGTGCTTACCGCGTCCGACCTCGCGGGACGCGTGCGGCCCATCCGCACGCTCTGTGCTGCTGACGCGGGCGCGAATTATCGCGCCACCGACTGGCCCGTGCTGGCAGCGGGCAAGGTGCGCTACGTCGGCGAGGCGGTGGCCGTCGTCGTTGCCGAGAGCCGCTACGTTGCCGAAGACGCGGCGCAACGGGTGGAGGTCGAGTACGCGCCCGAGCGCGCCGTTTCGGAAGCCGAGGCGGCGCTTCTGCCGGGCGCGCCCGCGATTCATGCGGAGGCCGCCGACAACCGGCTCTTTTCGGTCACGTTGGGCGCGTCGCCCCCGGTGAGCGCGGCTGCGGTTTCGGTCCGTGCGCGTTTTCGCCATCCCCGCGTCACCGGAGCGGCGATCGAGAATTGCGGCGCGCTTGCCTACTTCCGGTCCGCCGAGGACGAGCTTCTGCTCTGGAGCGGGACGCAAATCCCGCATCTCCTGCGCGACCTGATCCACGAATGCCTCACGCTCGGCGGAACCTCCGTGCGCGTCATCGCGCCCGACGTCGGCGGCGGCTTCGGCATCAAGATGCAGGCCTTCCCGGAGGAGCTGGTGCTCGCGCATCTGGCAATGAGACTCGGCCGCCCGGTGAAGTGGGTGCAGGATCAGACGGAGAATTTTCTCGCGAGTTTTCACGCCCGCGATGCCGTTGTGGAGGCGGAACTGAGCGCGTTGCGCGACGGCACGTTGCTCGGACTCGCGGCCCGCGCGCTCGTCAATGCCGGCGCCTATTCGAGCTTCCCGCTCTCTGCCGCGCTCGAGCCGTTGACCATCGGCAGTGCGCTGCCCGGCCCGTACCGGCTGCCTGCGTACTCGTACGAGGGGACTGCGGTGGCGACGCACCGCTGCCCCGTCGGCGCCTATCGCGGCGTCGGCTTCACTCTCGGGCCGCTGGTGATGGAAGGGCTGATGGATCGGCTGGCACGCAAGCTCGGCGCGGATCCGCTGGAACTGCGCGCGCACAACCTCATTCCGCCGGGTGCGATGCCCGCGACGAACGCTGCCGGCGCGCTCTTCGACAGCGGCGATTATCCCGCGCTGCTCGCCCGTGCCGCCGCGGCGGCCGGCTACCCGGAATGGCGGGCCGAGCAGGCGCGGGCGCGCGCCGCGGGAAGGGCGCTCGGCATCGGCATCGCCTGCTTCGTCGAAGCAACGGGCATGAACCGCGCCGTCTATCGGCGTCGCGGCATGGTGCACGTGCCCGGATACGACGCGGCGCGGCTCATGCTCGATCGGCACGGCGTCCTCGAGGCGGCGCTCAGCACGCCCTCACAAGGCCAGAGGCAGCGACACGCATTTGTGAAAATCCTTTCGGAACGGCTTGAAATCCCGGAGGAGGGCATCCGCATCGCGCTTGGCGATACCGCGCGCACGCCGTACGGCTCCGGCACCTTCGCCTCGCGCAGCATGGTGGGGGGTGGCGGCGCGCTGCTCGGCGCGGCCGAGCGCCTCGAATGTCGGCTGATCGCGCTCGCCGCTTCGCGTTGGAACCTGCCGGCGAGCGCCCTGCGATATTCAAACGGTGCGGTCGAGCAGATCGAGCGGTCGGGGGAGCGGCTTGGTATTGCCGCACTTGCCGAGTACGCGCACGGGCCTGATGCGCCGGTCTTGCCCGGCGCGGAGCCCGGGGTCGTCGTTCATTGCACGTACGATCCGCCGATCACGCCTTATTCCGCGGCGGCGCACCTCGCTCTGGTGGAGGTGGAGAAAGAGACCGGCCGAGTGGTGGTGCTGCGCTATGTCGCGGCCGAAGATTGCGGGCCGATGGTCGATCCCTCGGGCGTGGAGGGACAGCTTTGCGGCGCGATCGCGCAGGGGATCGGCTCGGCGCTC
>JAKAWQ010000074.1 GCA_021816925.1 Pseudomonadota bacterium | reverse complement strand
TCTGCATGCTCGCCTATTACCTCGAATGGCACATCCGCCAGGCACTCGCTCCCGTCCTGTTCGACGATCACCAGCGCGCCGCTGCCGCCGCGGCACGCCCTTCTATCGTCGCCCCGGCACAGCGTTCGGCCGCCGCCCAACGCAAGGCCGCGAGCAAGCGTACCGAAGACGGCCTGCCGGGGCACAGCTTCCACTCTCTGCTCGCCGAGATGGCCACCTTCACTCGCAACACCATGGCTCTCGCCAGCACCCCAAACGATGCCTTCCTGCTCTATCCTGAGCCAACAGCAATCCAGGCTCGCAGCTTCGAATTGCTCGGCGTCCCCGCTCGGCTGTAGGCAGTAAAACACCACCTTCAATCCGCATTACCAAGCGGAATCAGCTACTCGCATCTCGCCAGCAAGGTAACTTCGGGTTAAAGCGGGCGCCGTCCAAGACCCCGCTCCGGGAGAGCCTCGCCTCATGCTTCGCCCGTCCGACTGGGCCGCCATATCGGCGGCCGCCGCACCCGCGTTCTCGCACGACGGGCGGACGCTGTTTCATCTGCGCGGCACCGGCCTTCCTCAGATCTGGGCAATGCCGCTCGGGGGTCCGGGGGCCGCGCGCCCGCTCAGCGAGCACGCGGAAAAGGTTGCGTTCCTGCGTCGCGCGCCGACCGACGACCGGCTGATCTGGGGTGTGGATGCCGGCGGCGACGAACGCCAGCAGCTCTGGCTGCTGGAGCCGGGGGCCGCGCGCCCGCGGCCGCTCACCGCGGACCCGCGCGTGATCCATGATTTCGGCGCCGTCTCCCCTGACGGAACAGAGATCGCCTTCAGCGCCAACGATCGCAACGAAGCGTGCTGGGATGTGCTCGTGATGGACCTTGCGAGCGGGGCGCGCCGACGCCTGCTGGAAGGACCGGGAGAACGGAGCGTCACCGCTTGGTCGGCCGTCGGCGACCGCCTGGCAGTGATCGGGAACCGGACCACCGGCGACCAATCGCTGCTGGTGATCAACGTCGCGGAGGACGCCGTTCACGAGGTGCCGCGAACGCGCCCGACGCGCTACGCGGCCGCCCGTTTCAGCGCGGACGGGACGCGCTTGCTGGTGCTCACCGATCAGGGCGGGGAGTTCTTGCGGCTCGAGCGCATCGATCCGGCGACCGGGGTGGCGGAAGCACTCTTCGCCCCACCCGGACGCGATGTGGAGGCATGGTCGCTCTCGCCTGGCGGCGCGCTGCTTGCGACGATTGAGAACGATCGCGGGTATGCGCTCTTGCGCGTCGGCGCGCCCACGGCCGAGCGGCCGGTGGTGGGTGGGCTTCCGCCGGGCATCGTTGCCGATCTCGCCTGGTCGGTGGACGGCAACCGGCTTGCCTTTGCAGCCCAAGGCCCGACCGAGCCGCCCGGCCTCTGGCTCTGGGAGCGCGAAAGCGCCGCCGCCCGCCCGCTTTGGCGGCCCGACCCGCGCGCCGAGGCCGGGATCGATCCGGCGCGGCTCATCGCGCCGGCGCTCGTCACGTGGCGGAGCACGGGCGGAACAGCTGTCCCGGGCTGGTTCGCAAAGCCGGAGGTCCCGCCGCCCGCGGGCGGGCATCCGGCGGTGATCTCCGTCCACGGCGGGCCGGCCTCGCAGGCCAGGGCGGATTTCCGCCCCGACGTCCAGATGCTGCTGGATCGCGGCTACGCCGTGTTGATGCCCAATGTTCGCGGCAGCACGGGCTATGGCCGCGCATGGATGGAGGCGGACGATGTCGGCCGCCGCAAGGTCGCCATTGCCGATCTCCTCGCCGCCCACGCCTGGCTCGCCGCCCAGCCGGGCATCGCGCCGGGGCGAATCGGCGTGATGGGCCAGTCCTATGGCGGGTGGATGGTGCTGGCCGCCGTCACGCTTCATCCCGAATTGTGGCGGGCGGCGGTCGATTGGTACGGCATCGCCGACTGGTTCACGCTCCTCCGCGATACCGGGCCGTGGCGGCGGGACCACCGGGCAGCGGAATACGGGCTGCCCGGTCGCGACGACGCGGTGCTGGAGGCGCTCTCACCGATCCGGCGAGTGGCCGAGGTGACGGCGCCGCTCCTGGTGGCGCACGGGGACCGCGACCCCCGGGTGCCGATCGGGGAGAGCGAGCGGTTCGTCGCCGAGATGCACGCACACGGACTGCCCGTGCGCTACGAACGTTTCGAGTACGCGGGGCATGGCTTCATCCGGCCGGAGCACCGCCGCCGCATCTTCGAGGTAGTGGCCGAGCACTTCGACCGGCACCTCTGATACCGGCAGCCTCGGCAGCCAGACCCGCTCCGGGGCCTTGCGCGCCCCCTGCCTCTGGAGAAAGCTCCGGCCTCGAACCAAGATCCGCACAGCTCAACCCTGGAGAAGGCGATGATGAGCGGACGAAACGTGGAATTGCTGGCAGGATGGATCCTGATCACCCTCTTCTTCCTGCGCCCCGGCATCCAGAAATTGCTCGGCTGGCCGGGCATTGTGCACGTCGTCGCCCATGACGGACCACCCTTTCCCCTTTTCGGAGGAATCATCGCCGTCCTCTGCGAGACGGTTGTTATCCCGCCGATCCTGCTCGGCGTGCTGGTGCGGCCGCTGACCCTCTTCATGGCCATCTACACGGTCGGCATCAATTCCGTCGCGCTCCGCTACTGGCAGATGCATCCGCCAGCCTCTCTCGCCGCGCACCTCAACTTCTACAAGAACCTCGCGATTGCCGGCGGCCTGCTCGCACTCTCTCGCGCGGGCTTGGGCCGGCTTGCGCTCAGAGCCGACGAATGACGTACGCTGCCGCACAATGCTCTGAAAACGAATTGCCGGCGTGTGTCCTTTGGCGTCAGCCGCCATGCCAACCCCAGCCCCAGCCGAAGCCGATGGACGGCGCTACGACGAAGGGACTGTAGGGGTATGGATAGGCGTAGCCGTACGCGGGATAGCCGTAGCCGCCGTAGGGATAGGGTGCCGTCAGCGGCTCGACCTTATTCCCCTGGGCAATCATGCACTGGCTGTAGCTGATATTGTACTGGTTCTGGAGCGCGCCGGCGCTGGCCGCACCGTTGCTGGCGCCTATCGCGGTGCCAGCCAGCAGCCCGGTCGCACCACCGATCGCCGCGCCGGCACCGACCGCGCCGCCCACCGATCCGATTGCCGCCCCCGTTGCCGCCCCGAGCGCCGTTCCGAGCACGGCGCTGCCAAGAGCCGCGTTGTTCGCTGCCTGTGCCGGCTGGAGGCCGCCGGTTTGTGAGGAGGCGTATTGCCGGCAACTCGCATCCTCTTGCCTGAACACAGCGAAGCTTTTGCCCTTCCCCGGGATCGCCATGACGGTCGGCCCTGAAGGCGGGGCAACCGCGCAGGCACCGAGAACTAAGCAGCCGCCCAGGGCGGCGAGGCGCGAAGCAGTTCTGCTCACAGCCAGCCTCCCCGGCGTGGCATTCACAAGCCCGACCTCAGCCGCCAGCCGGAGATCAAGGCCCGGCGATAACACGCCCGTTATGTAGCGTTAAACCTGCGTGAATCAATAGCCGGGGCGCTGCAAGGAAACGGCGGACAGGGTGAGCCAGCAAAGAGGGTCAGCGGCCGATTGCGTGAACGATGCCCCAGCCCATCAGCATCAGCATGACGGCGATGTAGATCCGGAGCCCCCAGAACACGGCTTGCTGCCAGGAGCGAAGGGTGACGCGCGCGATCGGCGGCCGGGGGGCGAGCCACCCCTCCGTGTGGGCGATCGCAGCGATCGCCGCGCCGGACTCTTTCTTGATTGGACGGCGCCTTCGGGCGATAGGCATCGCGCGATGCGGAGCGAGCGCCCGCGGGCGGCGGTATTCGCAGAGGAAGGGACGATTCTTGCGAGACATGGCACGATCTCTTTTAGAGCGCGTGAGGAAAGACGGTGGCGATGCCGTAAAGACCGTTGCAGATGATCAGCATGATCATCACGCCGACCGAGAGCGCGTTACGGAGCGCCGAGTTCACGTGCTCGCCGACCAGCTCGCGGTCGTTGAGCAGCATTAGCAGGAAAAGCATCGCCGCCGGCATGAAGACCGTGGCGATGACCTGGACGGTGAGGTTGAGGAATCCCACGGGCACGTGCGGCAGCATGAGCACGGCGGCGGCGATCGCCGTGCCGAGGATCGCGGGAGAGTAAAAGACGAGCGAGCGTCGCGGCGAGACGTTGATGGAGCGCGGAACGTCGAAGGCCTCGCCGATGGCCCAGGCGGTGCTTGCGGTGATGACGATGGTGGCGATCAGCCCCGCCTCGACGAGGCCGAGCGCGAAGACTGCCATGAAGCCTTGCCCGAGTCGGACGCCGATGTCGGCAAGAACCGAGTGATCGCCGAGGGATTTTGGGTTGGGCAGATCGTGCAAGTGCTGCCCGGCAAGCACGATGATCGAGACGGCGACCAGCACCATGCCTACGACGCCCAGCATGAGGTCCCGCCGGCTCGCCCGGATGTCCTTGGGCAGGAGACCTTTATCCACCAGGCAGGACTGCTGGAAGAAGAGCTGCCAGGGGGCGATGGTGGTGCCGATGTTCGCCGAGACGAGGATCAGGAACGATGCCGAGAAGAGACCGCCGGGGAGCGCCCAGCCGCTTCCGATGAAGGTGCGGCCGATCGCGGTCCAGTCCGGGTGCGAGGCGAGAGCGAGCGGCGCGAAGACGAGATTGAACGCGGCGACAAAGAGGGAGATCCGCTCCCAGCTCGAATATTTGAGGAACAGGAGGATGCTGACGATGAAGGCGAAAGCGGCCGGAATCGTCACGAGATAGGGAACGTGAAAGATCTCGCTCGCGACGCGGATGCCAATGAACTCGGTCATCAGCGTGAGCACGTTCGCGACCACGAGATCAATCAGCGAAAAGGTGCCCCAGAATGCGCCGTAGCGCTTCCAGATCATCTCGGCGTGGCCGCGACGGGTGACGGCGCCCAGGCGGATCGTCATTTCCTGCACGAGATAGGCGATGAAGCCGAGCGGGATCATCAGCGGGATGAAGAGGCTGAAGCCGTAGGCCGCGCCGGTCTGGGCATAGGTGATGACGCCGCCGGCGTCGTTGTCTCCGAGCATGACGAGGAGCCCGGGGCCGACCAGCGCGAGGCCAAGCGCCAGGCGATTGAGGAGGCTGCGCCGGCTGGTGCGCAACCGTTCGAGCCGGAGGCGGTCTCTGAGCCGCGATTCCATGCCTTCGGGGAAAATCACGGGGCCGGCATCGACCGGCAGCACAAGTTCGGTTTCCGCGGACATGGCGCGCCTCCGTGACGGGAGATGAGGAGCGGGGAACAGCTCCCGCGCTCGAGCGAGGGCGACGGAGGGGCGCATCAACCCCGCGGTTCGCCTGGGGAATGGCTCACCGACTTCCAGCGGCAAGACAGCCGGCCCACGGCGTCACGCAGCCGGGAGCCGACGCATGGCGCCCGACGCGACATCCTGCTGTTCATTCCGGCGCTGCGGATCGGCGCGCGCCACCGATCCAACCGGTTCCCCTGTGAGATCATCGCGATCCCTCCTTCGAGCAAGCGGTGGCTTGAACCCGGGAGGGATCAAACGGCCTTGGTCTAGCGCGTGCCGCGCACTGCTTCGGCCGAGTTTCCAGCCCGGGTCGTCATCCAACCGAGGGCGAACAGCACAGAAGGCGCGATGCGCCTACTATGGTCCTCCGCGGGTTGGCTGGTTGAACGGGGTCTCATGACTTCCTTGGCTGAGGTTGACGGGCAATGAGCGGGGAGATTCGGACCTCTCCAGCCAGCTGGACATATACTCCCACCAGTATCTGTCAAGGGTAAATTGCGATGCAATACACGGATGCGGAAAGACGGAAGCTCGTGAACCGGCTGAGCCGCATCCGCGGCCAACTGGAGGCGATGCAGGGCGCGCTGACGCAAGATGCGCCCTGCGCCGCGCTGATCCAGCAGGCGACGGCCTGCAGGGGCGCGGTCGACGGCTTCATCGCGACGGTGGTCGAGCACCATATCCGGCAGCACGTCGCCGCTCCGCAGCAAGGGGAGCGCGCGCGCGCGGAGGCCGCGGAAGAGTTGATCCGCGTGGTGCACGCGTATCTCACCTGAAGCGGCGGTGCCCCGGATCCTTGCCGGAATCCGGACCGGCCCGAGCGCTCTGGTTCAGGGCCATCGTATGCCCGTTCCGCCGGCTACCCCATCGAGGAGTTGTACGCACCGCCGTCGAGCAGGAGATTCTGGCCGACGATGTAGCCGGCGTGCGCGGAGCAAAGGAAGGCGCACGCGAAGCCGAACTCCGCCGGATCGCCGAGGCGAGCGGCGGGGTTTGCCCTGATGCGGTCCTCCAGCACCTGCTCCGGCGTGCGGCCGGAGGCCTCGGCAAGCTCCACCGCATTGCTGCGCAGCCGGTCGGTGAGGAACGGGCCTGGCAGCAGGTTGTTTATGCAAACATTGTGCCGCGCGACCTGGCGGGCGAGGCCAGCGACGAAGCCGGTCAAGCCGGCGCGCGCGCCGTTGCTCATGCCGAGCGAGGGGATCGGCGATTTCACCGAACCAGACGTGATGTTGACGATCCGCCCGAACCGCCGCGCGATCATGCCGTCGATGACGGCACGGATCAGCGCGATCGGCGTCAGCATGTTGGCATCGAGCGCGCGGAGCCAGTCCTCCCGCGACCAGTTGCGGAAATCCCCTGCCGGCGGGCCCCCTGCATTGTTGACCAGGATGTCCGGTTCCGGGCAGGCCGCGAGCACCGCCGCCCGCCCCGCCTCGGTGGTGATGTTGCCCGCAACCGCAGTCACGGCCGCTCCCGTTTCAGCGCGGATTTCCGCCGCCGTCTCTTCAAGTGCCGCGGCACCACGCGCGTTGATGACGACCGCCACACCCTCGCGCGCCAGCGCCATAGCCGAGGCGCGGCCGAGCCCCTTGCTCGCCGCGCACACTATCGCCCGTTTCCCGACAAGACCCAGATCCATCCGCATCCCCCTAACCGATCGCGATGGCGCCGAGCGCAGCACGGCTCTCTGCCGGCACCGGCACCGGCCGCATGGTGGCACGATCGACATAAACGTGCACGAAGTGCCCCTCCGCCGCGGCCTCGTCCTCGTCGTTGCGGAAGACCGCGATCTCGTAACGAACCGAACTCGTGCCGATGCGCGCCACCCGCACCCCGACGGTCACGCGATCGGGGAAGGCAACCGACGCATGAAAGCGGCAGGCGGTCTCGACGACGACCGTGATGATCTCGCCCGCCGCGACGCCGATCAAACGGTTCTCCAGCAGGAAATAGGTCACGGCCGTGTCGAAGTAGGAATAATACTCGACATTGTTGACGTGACCGAAGGCGTCGTTGTCCTTCCAGCGCGTCGTGACGGCCTGGAAATAGCGATAGTCAGCCCGGTGCGGGCGTTCGCCTCGGCTCATCCGGTCAGCAATCCTCGCGGCCAGAATTTCTCGCGGCACGTCATCGTGGCGTTGCGATGCCTTCGGAAAGGAATGTGTGGGTGGGTGGGCCGGGCAGCCGGCGATGCCGCAGTACCTCGATCGCGAAGCCGTTGCCGGCGATCAGCGCGTCGATCGGACGGTTGAGATGGCAGCCCCCGGCAAGGCGCCCCCAAAGCGGGTCCAGCCGGTCCTGCCAGCGGGCGATGCGGGCGTCCGGGCTCCTGCCGTGCTCAATGAAGAGAAGCCGGCCCGAGCGACGGAGCACGCGGCGCACCTCGGCGAGGGCCCGCGCCGCATCTGGGATCGTGCAGAGGGTCCAGGTGGTCACGACCGTGTCGATGCTGGCGGCCTCCAGCGGCAGCAATTCGGCCGAGCCTTCGAGCAGACTCACAGGGACGGCCGAGCGACCGGCGCGCGCGCGGGCGATGGCCAGCAGCTCGGCCGAAGGGTCGATGCCGAGGACGGCGCTCGCATCGGGGCCGTAAAAGGCGAGATTGAGGCCGCTGCCGACGCCGATCTCGAGCACGCGCCCGGCGGCCCCGGCGATCACCGGGGCACGCAGCCGCGTGAAGGTCGGGTGGCGCATCGCGAGGTTGACGAGGTGGGGGAGGATACGGCGGGCGTAGAAGCTCATGCCGTGCAGGTTTCTTCCATGCGCCGGCGGTAGCGGGTGGTCTCGTCGGCGGGATCGAGCGCAACGTCGTCCCAGGTAAGCATATGGCCCGCGGGAACGGCGCGGCGAAGTCGAACGCCCGAAGCAAGCCCGATCGGCAAACCGCCCCGGGTCAGACTCGCGGCTGCCGGGACGAGCTTGCCCCAGACCATTGCTCCCCCTTCGCCATCCAGCACCGCGCCGGTCGCCAGCGCCTTCTTGGCCGTGGCAATCACGTCGGCGCGAAAGCGCTCCGCGGCGCCGGTCGGCTCGCCGCGCAGCACCGCCGAAATGACGGAGATGCCGAGCTCGAGCCCGATCAGGTGGCTCGGCCGGTAGAGGGCCGCGCGGGTGCCGGTGGCGTCGGTGGCGACGCCGTATTCGGCGAAGCAGCGCGCGGTGTAGGGGCCGGGCGCCTCGAACACGACATAGACGCCCCAGCGAAGGTCGTTCGTCACCGGCTCCCCGTTGCGGTACAAGCTGGATACCACCTCGACCTCGCCGTGCGCCGTCCCAAGAACGATGGCCAGCTCGGAGGCCGCGGCAGGCGGGAACCCGAGGCCGTCGGCCGGCGCTTTGAGGCCGGTCGCGTTGGCGACCGCAGCCATCTCGATCGCCGACTTGGTGCCGTCGAGGAAGGAGTTGAACATCTTCGCGTTCATCCCTCCGGCGGCCGCCTGCTCGGGGGTGAGCCCGTAATGCTCCCAGACGGTCTCGGGCGTCGAGGTATGGTAGGCGGGCAGGTATTTCGTCCCCTTGCCCGCAGCCAACACGCGGAAGCCCGCGGCGCGCGCCCAATCCACCAGCTCGCAAATCAGCGCCGGCTGGTCGCCGTAGGCGAGCGAATAGACTATGCCCGCCTTGGCGGCCTCAGCCGCGAGCAGCGGGCCCGCGAGCGCGTCGGCCTCGACATTCACCATCACGATATGCTTGCTCGCCGCGATGGCGGCGCGGGCATGGCGGATGCCGGCGGCCGGATGGCCGGTCGCCTCGATCACGATCTCGATCTCCGGCCGAGCGATCAGCGCCAGCGCGTCCTCGGTGAACAGGGTCGCGGCGATCCGCTCCTCCTCCCAGCCGACGTTGCGGCAGGCGCCGCGTGCTCGCTCGGGCGAGAGATCGGCGACGGCGACGACGGCAAGGCCCGGGCTGGTCGGCACCTGGGCCAGGAACATCGAGCCGAATTTTCCCGCCCCGATCAGCCCGACGCGGATCGGGCCGGCCTTCTCAACGCGGCGTGCAAGCAGGCGCCAGAGGTTCACGGCGCCATTCTAGCCGATGCGGACAAGACGCGTCCCCTCCTCGCGGAGCCATGTGATGGCAGCATCGGTGTGCGGAGTAAGCTCCCGGACCAGCGCCCAGAACCGCGGCCCATGGTTCATGTGCCGGAGATGCGCAACCTCGTGCGCGACGACATAGTCGTGCACGAAGGGCGGCGCCATCACGAGGCGCCACGAAAAGGCGAGCGAGCCGTCCGCGCCGCAACTTCCCCAGCGGCTCCGCGTGTCGCGCATGCGGACGCGCCGGACCCGAAGGCCGAGGCCGAGCGCCTTTTCCGCTGCGATTACCGAAAGCCGGCGCTCGGCCTCGCGTCGCAGCAGATCGCGCACGCGGCGGGCCAGGAACTCCGGCTTGCCCGAGACGCAGATCTCGCCTGGCTCGAGCCAGGCGCCGCGGCGAGACTGTGGCAGGTGACGGATCCGGTGGCGGACGCCCCCGAGCGGGATGAGCGCGTCGGCGGCGAAGGGTATGGCGCCGGGGAGCGCGGCCAAGCGGGCCGCAACCCAACCGGCATGCTCCGTGAGGAGGGCGAGTCCGGCCCGGCGCCCGGCACGCGGGGGCAGCGTCACGACGACGAGGCCCGCCTTGGGCTCGATGCGCAAGGAAACGCGACGCGCGCGCTTGTTGCGCCGCCAGAGGACGCGGGCGTCGCCGCCCGCAAGGGGAAGAGTTTCGGGAGGGCAGGGGTCCATGGCGGCGGACCATGGCGAAACTGCCCCGCGTCGCGCAACCGGAACCTGCCGGGGCACTCCGGCTCAGCCCGGGACCACGCCCCCGGTCATCGGCTCGATCCAGGAAAGCTGGTCATGCACGCCCTTGACTCCCGGCACGCTGCCGGCCAGTACCTTCAGGGCCTCACGCTGCTCGTCATGGAAGACAACGCCCTGCAGCGTCACCGTACCGGCGTTGACCAGGACCGTGAGATCGCGCAGCGACGGCGCCCAGGGCTGTCCCGCAATTTCGGCCTCGACACGCGCCCGGATGGCCTGATCGCTGGGCGGCGATGCCGGCGATTCGGCCAGCATCATGGCCAGCGCGCGCACGAGGTCGGCACGGCTGATGATGCCGACCAGCCGGCCGGCCGGCCGATCGAGAACGGGAAGGCGCTTGATGCGTCGTGCCTCCATCAATCGCACGGCCACGCCCAACGGCGTCTCGGCGGTAATCGCCACCGCGCCCCTCGTCATCACGTCCCCGACGGTGCGGCCGTGCGTGTGGACGTACTCCCTGGCAAGCCGGATCGAGGAAAAGAGAAGCTCGAGCCAGTGCGGCTCGCGCTCGGTTCCGGTCTCGGTGCGGCGCAGCAGGTCGCCCTCGGTCAACATGCCCACCAGCCGGCCGGCTTCGTCGAGGACGGGCAGGCCACTTATCCGCTTGTCGAGAAAAAGACGGACTGCCTCGCCAAGCGGCGTGTCCGGCCGCGCCGTTACAGGATCGGTGGTCATGATGTCGGAGGCGACCATGGAAATCTCCCGAAGAAGACCAATCCATTATGCTCGTCGGTCCGACCGCTCGCCTTGAGCCAGATCAAGGCGGCGAGACGGAGCCGGGCCGGATCAGAGCGGGCGGCCGCGGGTGCCGGTTCCGTCCCATCATGCCGAAGGCGGGGGTTGGCGCCTTCCGGCGAAAAGGTCACGGGCATCGTTGAAGAGATCACGCGGATCGTAAACCACCATGACGTAGCCGAGCGCCAGCATGTAGATGATCGCGGTGCCGAACACGTGCAGCGGGCCATGGCTTACGCCGAGGTGGTACGGTCCCCCGAACTGCTCGGGGCCGCTCCAGATTAGAAACGCCAGAACGAAGCCGATCGGAGCAAGCGCGCGTAGCATGCGGTGGCCGGCGAGCAGGCCGAAGGCGGTCAGCGACTCGAAGATCGCTACGGCCCAGGCCATGATCGATGGACCGATGGCCAGGCTGAGCGTGATCCAGATCTGGTCGTAACCGGCCAGCCAATGCGGTGCCTCGGCCTTCGCGGTAGTCAGGAACGTCATGTAGTGGGTGAGGAAATATGGCTGGAGCTTGTAAAGCGCGTCGTAGGCCCAGAGGATGCCGAAAGAGACGCGGGCAAGGCTGAACATCTCGTTGCGGGATATGTCCACCTCCTTGGCCCGTTCGGCGGCAAGCACGAAGAGGAAGGCCACGAGATAGGCCGCCCCGGCGCCAGGGTCGGTTCCGGATGCGCTGAAAGAGCCGCCGTGCTCGACGAAGATCCAGGCCAGAAGGCTGAAGGCGACCCCGGCCCAACCCATAACCTCGATGCCTCGACCGGTCAGGAGTGCGACGGCGAGCGTGATCTTCATGAAGGTGAGCAGGATCACCGTGACATGCAGGGCGGGCGAAGACATCGGGAGACCCATCAGGTGGGCCATCTCGGTCTTGTCGGCGATGGAGAGCGAGGACCAGGAATCGTAGAGGAGGATGAACCCGAAAAGGACGCGCAGCCACTCGAAGGAGGCCGCCGTCACCGGGCGGGCGCCGGGCAGGTCTTCCCCGGTCAGGTTGAAGGGGGCGAGGATTTTCTGAAGCGTCATCGGGATTTGTCTCCGTGAGCGCCGGGCTGGCCGCGACGGCCGCCCGAACCTGCCTTGGAGATGGTGCCAGCGGCGTCGGACGGCAGGGGAGCGGGATCGACCCTGCCATCCGGCAGGGGACGGCGCGGCGCGTGATCGAGATCAATGACCTAGCGGGGCCAAAGAACGATCATTGTCGGGCCTCGGCGCCGAACCATCGCGATGTCACGGAAAGATCGTCGCAGACGGCGCGCCCGCCGCCCATATCAAGGCAAGCCGGCAAGAACACGGAACGAAGGAGAGGACCGATGGCGCACGTCTCTGAAAACCGGACCCTGCAGCCGGCGCCCGCGTCCGCAGAATCCGATCCGCTCGTGCCGACGGCCGAGGAGGCCTTCGACCGGCTTTTGCACGCCGCACAGGCGCGCCTGACGGGCGGGCTGGCACCGATCGCGATCGCCGGACCCTTCCTCGGCTGGGCGCTGCGGCTCTCCAACCAGCCCGCTCTCAGGCTCGAGCTCGCGCACCGGGCTTGGCGCGAATGGCTGGAGCTGGCGGCAGGTGATGCCGAAACGGCCGTCGTGCCGAACCCCGGGGACCACCGCTTCGGCCATCCGGGCTGGCAGCAGGAGCCGTTCCGCACCTACGAGCAGGCGTTCCTGCGTGCCGAGCGCTGGTGGGCGGACGCAGCCGCCTCCACCCGTGGGCTCGGCGAGCCGGCGGAGCGGATCGTTTCCTTCATGCTGCGCCAGGTGATGGATACGGTCTCGCCCTCCAACATTCCTTGGCTCAACCCTGAGGTGATTGAGGCGACGCTCCGCTCCGGCGGGCGGAACCTGCTCGAGGGGCTCAAGAACGCGATCGCGGACGCGAGCGAGACGCTCTCGGGGCGGACGAGCCTGCCCGTGGTGGTGGGCAAGGATGTCGCGGCAAGCCCCGGGCGGGTGGTTCTCCATAACCGGCTGATGGAACTGATCCAGTACGCGCCGACAACCGCGACCGTCCGTCCGGAGCCGGTGCTGATCGTGCCGGCCTGGATCATGAAATATTATATCCTTGATCTTTCAGCACACAATTCGCTGATCGGCTACCTCGTGAGCCAGGGTTACACGGTGTTCTGCATCTCCTGGCATAATCCTGACGCGGAGGACTGCGATCTCAGCCTCGACGATTACCGCCGCGAGGGCGTGCTGGCCGCGCTTGAGGCGGCCATGGCCATCACAGGCGCCCTGTCTGTGCACGCCGTCGGCTATTGCCTCGGCGGGACGCTGCTCGCGGTCGCCGCGGCGGCGATGGCGCGCGAGGGTGACGAACGCCTCAAGAGCCTGACGCTCTTCGCCGCGCAGACCGACTTCACCGAGGCCGGCGAGTTGCAGATCTTCGTCACCGAGACCCAGCTCGCCTTCCTGGAAGATCTGATGTGGCAGCAGGGCTATCTCGACAGCCGGCAGATGGCCGGGGCGTTCCAGATGCTGCGCGCGAACGACCTCGTCTGGTCGCGGATCATCAGGAACTACCTGCTCGGAGAACGGGAGCATCCGAACGATTTGATGGCCTGGAACGCGGATGCGACGCGGATGCCGTACCGGATGCACGCAGAGTATCTCAGGCGGCTTTTCCTCAATAACGAGCTGGCGGAGGGACGGTTTCCGGTCGAGGGACGGCCGGTTGCGGTCGAAGATATCCGCACACGCTTCTTCGTGGTGGGGACCGAGACGGATCACGTCGCGCCATGGCGTTCGGTGCACAAGATCCATCTGTTGAACGAGGGCGACGTGACCTTCGTCCTGACCTCCGGCGGCCACAACGCTGGCGTGGTGAGCGAACCCGGCCATTCGCATCGGCACTTCCGACTGCTCAGGCGTTTGCCTGGGGAGCGCTACGTGGGGCCGCAGGAATGGCAAGCCCTGGCCGAGCGGCATGAGGGTTCGTGGTGGCCGGCCTGGGTGGCGTGGCTCGGCGAGCGCTCCGGCACGCCTGGTCCGCCGCCGCCGCTCGGCAATCGCGCCGCAGGCTTTGCGGCCGGCGAGCCGGCGCCGGGGCGTTATGTGCTCGAGCGGTGAGGCACGCAGAATTAATGAACATATGACGTGCGGTTGATGCAAATCAATGCAACACCGGATCGGCAGCGGCATCATATAGTTAAGCTGGAGGTTGGTTCCTCCGGCAAGAGGAGGAGGAGTTTCATGGACAAGCAAGCATCCTTTGCAAGCGGGCAGTGGCCTGCATTTGCGGCGGGCCAGGAGGAACGCTGGCGGATGTTGAGCGCGGCCAACGCGCGCCTGATGCGCGGCATGCTCACCGTCTGGCAGCACGAGATGGAGCTCGGGCAGCAGTTGATGGCCGAGAACTTCTCGGATCCAAAGGCGATCAGCGAAGCGTTCCAGGGCGGCATGGATGTCGGGACGCAATGGTCGGCGGCGCATCGGCGCTTCGAGCACGCGCTCACGGCGATGCGCAAGATCAACGACGAATTCTATGACTGCCTGTTCGATGTGGCGGCGATGGCGAGCGGCGGGCCCGAAGGCAACGGCGCGGAGGAGGCGAAAGCGCCCGTCAGCATGGCGGCGCCGGCGAAGGAGCCTCGTGCGGCGGCCCGGAGCAGCTGAGCACCCCGGCGCCGGCCTGAAGAGGGCTGCTCATCCCGCGGCGGCCCGGCTCACCGCTGATTTGGCGAGACTTTCCCGTGCCCCGCGGGCAAGGCAAATGAGCTGTGTGTGCACCCCACCGGCACTCCGCACCGGAGCCGCGAAATCGATTCTGAGCACCGCCTCGCCGCGCACGAGATCGCAGCCGTCGGGATCGACCGCAACGACGCGCCAGCCCGTTCCGGCACCGCCGGCCGCGCCGGCTATGGCGTCTATTGCTGCGGCGTGCTCGGAGTTGCAATGAGCGAGGATCTCCGGCTCGACCTTGGCCAGAGCGGCGACCGCCGCCTGGTCCGGCACCAGCCGCGTTGGGTTGAGTTCGGCCGCTGCGGCAAAGCCGCCGACGACATGGGCGGCGGTAATCGAAAGCCGCCAAAGGGAAAAATCCGTGAGGCCCGCATAGGGTGCGGCGTACGGGTTGAGCGCGTGCCAGCGCGCCAGGAGGGCCGGATCGGCAGCCCGCGCCGCCGTGCCGATCAGGGTAACACGCGGGGCGGTCTGCGGGTTGGGCGAGACCGGCGGGCCGGCCACCAGGAGCGAGCAGCGGGGATCTCGGTCCAGGTTTTGCGTGTGCCGCGCGAGCAAGGAGAGCCAAAGGAGCGGCGCCAGATCGGGCGCCGGAGCCTGCGTGACGAGGCTCGCGAACGGCATACCCGGCCCGGTTCCCAGGTCGGTGCCTGCGGCTGGGAGGCTGGTCGCGAGCACGGCGGCGCGGGTGCGGCGGATCAGCCGCCGGGCGGTTTCCGCGAGCGGTAGGTCTGCCATCGTTCGGTTCCCCTCCGGGCCCGCTTGCGCCACAATAGGAAGAGAGGCTTCCGTCCCGGAGGATGGCTCGACGCATGATCCGGAGCGAGACCGGAAGGCGACCTCCCGACGTAATGCAAAACGGGACCGACCCTGATGAAGCACACCATCGCCCTGGTCGATGACGACCGCAATATCCTCACCAGCGTCTCCATGACGCTCGAACAGGAAGGATTCCAGGTCCGCACCTACACCGACGGAGAAAGCGCGCTCCAGGGCATCAGCGCCCGCCCGGTCGATCTCGCTGTGCTCGACATCAAAATGCCGCGCATGGACGGGATGGAGCTCTTGCAGCGGCTGCGCGCCCGCACCAGCCTGCCGGTCATCTTCCTCACCAGCAAGGACGAGGAGGTGGACGAGCTGATGGGGCTCCGGCTCGGCGCGGACGACTATATCCGCAAGCCCTTCAGCCAGCGGCTGCTGCTCGAACGCATCCGGGCGCTCCTCAGGCGCAACGAGGCCGGGCGAGCGGAGGGCGCCGGGGGCGCGCCGACGGGCGTGATGGTGCGCGGGGATCTTTCGCTCGACGAGAACAAGCATCGCTGCCTGTGGAAAGGAGAGGATATTCAGCTTACGGTCACGGAGTTCCTGCTGGTGAAGGCGCTGGCGGCACGGCCGGGCCTCGTCAAGTCGCGCGACCAGTTGATCGACGCCGCATACGGCGAGAACATTTACGTGGACGACCGTACGATCGACAGCCACGTCAAGCGAATCCGCAAGAAATTCCGAGGCAGAGACGAGCAGTTCAACCAGATCGAGACGCTTTACGGCATCGGCTATCGCTACAAGGAAGCCTGAGCAGGCGGCCCGGGACCGTTCGGAGACGGCGGGTGGAAGCGACGCCTCTGCCGGCGGATTCGCGCCCGCCCGCCCCCGCGCGCGCCGTCGCGCCGTCTCGCCGCTGCTCAGGCACATCCTCGTCGTCAACGTGGTGCCGCTCGTCCTGCTGGTGGCGGCACTTCTCTACCTCGACCAGTACCAGAGCGGGCTTCTCCAGGCCGAGGTGCAGGCGCTGCGCCAACAGGCCCGCATTTTCGCCGGTGCGCTCGAAGAAAGCGCGGTCAAGGAGCCCACACCCAGCCAGCCCGTGCTGGCCGCCGCCCTGGCGCGCCCCCTCCTCCGGCGGCTGACCGCGCCCACGCCGAACGCGGACGCACGCCTTTACGCGCCGGACGGACAGCTCATCGCTGACAGCCGCGTCGAGGAAGGCCCGGGCGGGGCGATCATCACCGCGCCCTTGCCGGCGCCGGTCTCTGAGGGGCCGCTGCTCGCCGCGGTGGGCTGGCTTTATGACCGGATGCAAGGATTGCTGCCGCACCCGGCGGCGCAGCCCGTGGTGGAGGCCGATACGGGGGCCGGGGGTCTCGATTGGGCGCCGGACCTTCGCGCCGCGCAGACGTTGATCGCCGAGGCCGGCAAGGGTGAGGTGCCGCCTTATATCCGGCGCACCAAGGACAACCGGCTTCTGGTGACGGTGGCGGAGCCGGTCCTCAGGAGCCGGCACCTGATCGGGATCGTGCTGCTGACGCGCGAGGCCGACCAGGTGGTGAATTCGCTGTTCGCCGTCCGCATGTCGATCCTCGGCCTTTTTGCGCTGGCGCTGGCGCTCACCGTGATCATGTCGGTCTATCTCTCGCGCACGATCGCCCGGCCGATCCTGAGGCTTGCCCTCGCCGCGGAGCGGATGCGGGAGGGGCGCGGGCGCACCGGTGCCGTGCCCGAGGAGCTCAAGGCGCGCGGCGACGAGATCGGGGTGCTGGCGAAGGCGGTGGGGGAATCCGCGGCGGCGCTCTGGGCGAGGCTCGATGCGATCGAACACTTCGCCGCTGACGTCGCGCACGAGATCAAGAATCCACTCTCTTCGATGCGTAGTGCGATCGAGACGATGCCGCGCATCTCCGACCGCGAGCAGCAGCGCCGCCTGTTCTACATCATGGCCGACGACGTGGTGCGGCTCGATCGGCTGATCAGCGACATCTCCGAGGCTTCGCGCCTCGATGCTGAACTCTCGCGCATCACCACCGAGCCCGTGGACGTGGCGCCGATCCTGGCCACGCTCGCCGAGCTTCACGAGGCGACGCGGCGGGAGGGCGATCCGCACGTGGTGCTGGAGGCGCCGCCGGGCGGGCTGGTGGTCGAAGGGGTGGAAGGGCGGCTGGTGCGGGTGCTGCGCAACCTGATCGGCAACGCCGTTTCCTTCAGCCCACGCGACGGGAAGATCCACTTCCTCGGGCGGCTCACCGGCAACACGGTCGAGATCGCGATCGAAGACGAAGGACCCGGAATCCCCGAAGCGAAACTCGAGCGCATCTTTGACCGCTTCTATTCCGAGCGGCCGGAAGGAGAAGCGTTCGGGCGGCACTCGGGGCTCGGGCTTTCGATCAGCCGCCAGATCGTGGAAATTCTGAAGGGCCGGATCTCGGCCGAGAACCGACGCGATGCCGCCGGGGCCGTGATCGGTGCGCGCTTCGTGGTGCGCCTGCCGCGCGCGGCCGTGGCACGCTGAACGGAACGGCACGTCTGGCATCTTGCGCGACTACCGGGGGATTGGCCGGCCAAACGGGCGAATCTCAAGTCGGCTCGGTGAGGCCGGCCGTACGGTCGGGACGGACACAACGAGGGCCCAGTGCGGCAAAAAAGCTGCCGGCCAATCCCAGCGGGCATTGCCATGATGGCTTGCCATGGCCGGGGGCCTCACGCAGAATTATGGCATTATACCAACCCGCCTAAAGCCTGACACGTGCCCACTTGCGGGAGCCGATCGAGCGGATGCGGTTTGGGTCTGTGATGAGGGAAGTCCAGGCGCTCTTGCAGGCGTTGACGGTTGCCTCGTAGCTGTCCCAGACCAGGGCACAGAGCTTGTTGGCGCGCAGGTACTCCCAGACGTTCTCCATCGGGTTCAGCTCTGGCGAATAGGGTGGCAAAGGCAGCGGCGTGATGTTG
>JAKAWQ010000007.1 GCA_021816925.1 Pseudomonadota bacterium | reverse complement strand
GTCGATAACCAGGACCGCCTCCTCATCGGCGAGTGTTTCCAGCGCGTAATCGCGCACGATGTCGCAGAGCGCATCCGCCTCCCACCGCCCGCGGCCCAGGATCACCCGCCGCTCCCGCGCGCATCCAGCCCGTCTTGCGCGGCTCGTTCCCCAACAGAGGCCGTCCAGAAACCGTCCCGCCGACGCCGCCACACGCTCCCGGCCGAACAAAGGACGTATCCGAACCTTCACATCCCGCAGCGAAGACACCCAAAGCTCCAGCGCCGCCTCGACCAATGCTCCGGCCATCCATGAGCCTCCGAATCATGGCCGCCCATCGATTCAGAAGTCGTTATAAAACGTAACCGTAATGATAAGCGGCAACGCTGCACGAAGAACGAATTGTCGGTTGCGCGATGCACGCGGGCCGACGCAGGTCGGCGAGACTCCGGCGGATCACCGGCAGGCTCGGCGGTGGCCACTCGAATGCGTCTCCCGATCATGTCCCGACAAGCGTTCGGGCGGCGGTAAACACGCCGCCGCTCCAGGTGCCGAGCAGGGCGCAAGAGTCATCGAACAGCGCGAGATCGGCGTGGGCTCCGGGGCCAATGATGCCGAGGCGATTGCCACGGCAGATGCAGGCGGCCGGGGTTGCGGTTGCCATGCGCAGCGCGTCAGCGGGGGCAATGCCGAGCAGGCGATGCACATTTCGCACGGCTTCGGCGACGCAGAGGTGCGCGCCGGCGAGCGTCCCGTCGGAAGCGGTGAGCCTGCCCTCGTGAAGGCTCACGAGGGTTTCGCCGATGCGAAACGATGTGGCGGAAGAGCCGACCGTGGGCATCCCATCGGAAACGAGAAAGAGCCGGTCCGCGCCCTTGGCGGCCAGTGCAAGACGGAGAGAGGTCGCGTGCACGTGCCAGCCATCGACGATCACTGAGGCGAAACCCGCGTGATCGGCAAGCGCGGCGCCCGCCGGCCCGGGCGCGCGCGCGGCAATCGGCGGCATGGCGTTGAAGAGATGCGTGAAGCCGGCAAGGCCAAGGCTCTGCGCCGCCGCGATCTCTTCGGGGGTGGCCTCGGTGTGGCCCGCCATGACAATGACGCCGGCTTTGCGGAGAACGCTGAGCGCTGGCCGGGGAATCGTTTCCGGCGCCAGGGTCAGCATCAGGACGCCCGGGAAGGGCGCGGTCAGGAGTTCGAGATCGGCGGTGGCGAGCGGCCGGATCGCGTCGGGCGGATGAATTCCACGCTGCCGTGGATTGAGGAAAGGTCCTTCGATATGCAGCCCAAGGACACCGGGAATCCTGGCGGCGAAGGCGGCGCGTGCGGCGTCGAGCGCAGCGGCGATCTGGCGCGTGCTGCCGCTGATAACCGTTGGTTGGATCCAGGAAGTGCCGAGCTTGCGATGCGCGGCGGCGATCGCAGCGAGACCTTCGAAATCAAGCGCGTCGTTGAAAAGCACGCCGCCGCCGCCGTTCACCTGCAGATCGACCAAGCCGGGCGCGAGATAGCTCGCACCGTCGAGGCGGATAATGGGGAAGGAGGATGGAACGTCGGCGAAAGGAAGAACGGCCGTGATCCGATCGCCCTCGATCAGCACCGCCTTGTCGGCTTCGAGCGACGTGCCGTCGAACAGCCGCGGGGCGAGGATCGCCTGGCGGGTCACGGCCGGTCGGGCCCCGGCGGCACGCCGAGTTCCGCCAAGGCGGCGCGCAGGTTGCCGCCGTACCGCGCGAGGAGACGTTCCGCCGCCGCCGGATCGAGCTCCCGCGCGAGCAAAAGTGCGCGCTTGACGCTGCCGCCGGCGGCCACAAGCAGCGCGTCTGCTTTGGCCTCGCCGACGCCGGAGAGTTCCCCGATGATGCGGAGTGCCCGGCGCCGCAGCTTGGCGCTGGTGATTTCGAGATCGACCATCCGGCCGCGATAGACGCGATTGAGAAGGATCATCAGCATGGTCGAAAAGAGATTGAGGATCACTTTCTGGGCCGTGCCGGCCTTGAGGCGCGTCGATCCGGCGATTGCCTCCGGGCCGGTGTCAGCCAGAATCGGATGCTGCGCGGCCGCGAGAAGCGGCGTCGATGGGTTGTTGGCGATCCCGATGGTGAGCGCCCCGGCGCGGCCGGCCGCATCGAGAAGGGCAAGCGTGTAGGGCGTCCTGCCGCTGGCAGCCACGCCGATCGCGACGTCCGAGCGGTCGATCTTGCTTCGCTGCACGGCGGCGCCGGCGGCTGCGGAATCATCCTCCGCGCTCTCGACTGCACGGAGAAGGGCGCCGGGGCCACCGGCCGGCAGGAGCAGTGTGCGCTCCGCCGGCCAGCCGAAGGTGGGGAAGAGCTCCGCTCCATCCTGGGCCGCAATGCGTCCCGAGGTGCCCGCACCGATGTAGACAAGGCGGCCTGCGGCTCCGAGTCGCCCGGCCGCGGCGCATGCCGCGGCGGCGATCGCGGGCAGGGCCGGCCGCACCGCGGCGACGGCGGCAAGCTGGGATTCGAAGAGCGCGTCGAGCACGGTTTCGGGAGGCCAGGCGTCGAGTTCCGCGAAGCGCGCATCAAAGGATTCCGTCGGGATGGAGCGGCCGGTCATCAGGGAAAAATTTCTCTGGAAAGCTCTAGCCGAATCTTGCGCCTTGCCTTAGAAGGCTCGGCCGGCGCAACTCTTGAAAAGCGCCGTCGCACGCGAACGAAATATGGCGAAGCCTGCGAAACGTCGTGGCACGCCGTTGAAAACAGAGGGTGCAATGTCGAAAGCGTTCATAGCCCAAGTGCTCCAGGAATCAGCCGACCTCTCCGGTGTTGCGGCTAATCGTGCCGCTGGCGAACTGATGGCCGCGGTGGTGAAGGAGCTGAAGAAGACCGGCAAGTTCAAGCTGCCGAGCTTCGGAACTTTCACAGTCCGCAAGACGAAAGCGCGCAAGGGGCTCAATCCGCGGACCGGTGAGGCGATTCGCGTGAAGGCCGGGAGGACTGTGCGGTTCAAGGCATCCCCCTCGCTCAAGAAGGCGGTCTGACAACCATGGCGTGCCGGGCTTGGGGTTCTTCCCGGCCCTGACGCGCCGGAGCGCCGCGGTCGCAACACACGTGATGGCGCGGAATCTGCTGCATCGCAGCGGAAAGCTCGTCGGCTGCCGGTTTTCCCAATAACGTTCATGTTTCGTGTCGGTCCGTAGCCCTGCCCGGCAAACCCGACCGCCCCGTATGTCGCGGAGCGACCTGACGGCTGGTAGGCTGCTGTGGCAACCATGATACCCAAAAGTTATCTCCCTTGCGCGCTCAGGTGGCGGCCAGCTTTACCCGCCAGCGGCCGCCGCCAGAAATCGAGGCACACTCTGTCAGCCTTGTTCTTTGCGGACAATGGTGAGAGATCTCCAGGGCCGAGGGCCACCGGTCGTCACGGGCGCGGCCCACGTTGGGGAGGATGGGCGTTTCATGGCCACCATTCGGCTCACCATGGCACAGGCGCTGGTACGGTACCTGGCCGAGCAGCAGACGGAGATCGAGGGGGCGAACAGCCCACTCTTCGCTGGCGTGTGGGCGATCTTCGGCCACGGCAACGTGGCCGGGCTGGGCGAGGCGCTGGCGGCAGCTAGAGAACAACTGCCTACATTCCGCTCCCACAACGAGCAGGCCATGGCGTTCGCAGCGATCGGCTTCGCCAAAGCTTGCGCACGGCGGCGGATGATGGCCTGCACGACCTCGATCGGGCCGGGCGCCACCAACATGGTGACGGCGGCGGCACTTGCACATGTCAACCGTCTGCCAGTCCTGTTCCTGCCCGGAGATGTGTTCGCCTCCCGCCGGCCGGACCCCGTGCTGCAGCAGGTCGAGGATTTTGCCGACGGCGCGGCCTCGGCGAACGACTGCTTCCGCCCGGTGTCCCGCTATTTCGACCGGATCGTCCGCCCGGAGCAGCTCCTGACGGCCCTGCCACGCGCGATGGCGGTGCTGACCGATCCGGCGGAATGCGGACCGGTGACGCTCGCGCTCTGCCAGGACGTGCAGGCGGAGGCGTTCGACTATCCGGAGTCCTTCTTCGTGCCACGACTCTGGCGCATTCGCGTGGTTCCCCCCGATCCTGCCGAGCTTGCCGCGGCTACGGCCGTGATTGGGGCGGCGGAGGCGCCGATCGTGATTGCCGGGGGCGGCGTGGTCTATGCGGGCGCCGCAGGGGCGCTAGACCACTTCTGCCGGACGCACGGAATTCCGTTCGCCGTGACCCAAGGGGGGAAGGGCATTCTTGCGGCCGACCACCCGCTCAATCTCGGCGCGATCGGCGTCACCGGCACCGAGGCGGCAAATGCTCTGGCCCGGGAGGCGGATGTCATCCTTGCCGCCGGCACCAGGCTCGGCGACTTCACGACGGGTTCCTGGGCCCTCTTCACGCGCCACGGTAGGCGGCTGATCGGGCTCAACGTGCAGCCCTTCGACGCCGCCAAGCATCATGCGGAACCGCTCGTCGCCGATGCCGGGGCTGGGCTTCAGGCCCTCGACGAGGCGCTTGGGGCCCATCGCACGCCCGGCCAATGGGAGGAACGCGCGCGGGCGGCGATCGCGCGGTGGCGGGAGGTCGTCACTCGTACCGTTGCGCCCGGCAATCAGCCGCGTCCGACCGACGCAGAGGTCATCGGTGCGGTTCGCCGCGCCGCTGGGTCCGACGCCGTGGTGGTGGCGGCGGCCGGCGGCCTCCCGGGCGAGCTGCACAAGCTCTGGGAGCCTCGCGTGCCAGGTGATTACCATCTGGAATACGGCTATTCGTGCATGGGTTACGAAATCGCGGGAGCGCTCGGCGTAAAGCTCGCGCGGCCCGAAGCCACCGTGTTCGTGCTGCTCGGCGACGGCAGCTACCTCATGCTCAACTCCGAGATCGCGACCTCGGTCATGCTCGGGCTGAAGCTCGTGATCGTCGTGCTCGATAATGGGGGGTTCGGCTGCATCGACCGGTTGCAGCGCGCGACCGGTGGGGCCTCCTTCAATAACCTGCTCGCCGATGCGCGCCATGTCGCCCTGCCGCACATCGATTTCCGCGCTCACGCCGAGAGCCTCGGCGCGATCGCGGAGCGGGCTAAGGGCATTGGTGAGCTCGAACAGGTGCTGGTGCGCGCCAAGGACGCGCCGCGCACCTTTGTCGCCGTTATCGAGACGGATCCGGCCGAGAGCACCAGGGCCGGGGGTTCCTGGTGGGATGTCGGTGTGCCGGAGGTCTCGGCGCGGGCGGAGGTGCGCGCTGCGCGGGCGGAGTATGAGCGAGCGCGACAGGCACAATCCCTGGGCGAGTAGGCTCGCGCGGTCCGAGCCGGTGTCGGTCCGAGCCGGTTGACACGGGGGGCATTGGGCGGCAGCCTCTGCACACGTGTGCACGGGTCCGGCCGGACCGGATAAACAAAGGGAGGACGCTTTGTCGAAGATGCGAACTGATCCTGCCGCGATCGCGCGCCGCCCGCTGATGGCGGCGGCGGCCGCTTCCGGCCTCGGGTTTTGGCTTCAAGCAACCGGGGCGCACGCGGCCACCCCGACCGTGACGGTTGTCGACACCGTTTCCGGGCCGAATTTTCAGGCCTTCTGGAAGACTTACCTGATCCCGAAGGTACGCAAAGACCTCGGTATCGAGGTGCGCTATGCGCTCGGTACGGGACCGACCCTTCAGTTACAGATGAAGAGCTGGCGGGAGGGAGCACCCGAATTCACCCTGCTCTTCATCAAGGGACTCGATCTCTCCAATATGGTCTTGGCCGGCATCCCGCTGCAGCCGCTGTTGCCGGAGAAGGCAGCCATTCCCAATCTCTCCTTGGAGCCCGCATCGTTCCTTGCGACCAACAACGGCGTGCCCCTCGAGGGCAAGGGCGTACTGTTCTGGCGTGCCCAGTTCGACCTTATCTACAATTCGAAGTTCATCTCGAATCCGCCGAAGACCTGGAAGGAATTCTTTGACCGGCGCAA
This sequence comes from Pseudomonadota bacterium, assembly GCA_021816925.1. Taxonomy (GTDB): domain Bacteria; phylum Pseudomonadota; class Alphaproteobacteria; order Acetobacterales; family Acetobacteraceae; genus JAKAWQ01. The sequence goes on along the minus strand of JAKAWQ010000007.1, from coordinate 74,211 downwards.
GGAGTTCAAGGGCCATATCGGCTTGATCCGACCCGACGCCGGCTCGGGCGGCGGCCGCGCCTTCATCTACAGCTTCCTCGCTGCGTTCGGCGTCGATTTCACCCAACCCTTTGCCGATTTGCAGAAGTCGGCTGCCTGGAAATCGGCCTGGGCCGACTTCACGGAGTTCAGCAAGTATTTTGCGCAGCCGGTGGCACCTTCGCCGCCGGTGATGTTCCATCAGTTCCAAACCGAGCAGGTCTGGATCACCGATTACGCGCAGGACTATTCTCTCTGGAGTGCCGCGCAGGGGCAACTGCCGCCGACCACGAAGGCCGCGCCCCTCGACAAGAACATCGTGGGGGCTTCCAACAGCTGGTTCGCTGTCCCGGCAGTGGCAAGCCCTGAACAGAAGGCGCTGGACTACAAGGTGATCAACGCGCTGATCTCCCCGGAGGTTCAGCTGCACATGCTGGAGACCATGTACGAGTATCCCGGCACGAACGCCTGGCGGAAGGCGCCGGCCTCGGCCTGGCAGAAGATCCCGCCCGTGGACAAGGCCGAGGCAGCCGGTATCCGCATGACCAACCTCGAGGCGATCACGTATATCCAGCAGAAGGGCATGGACCACATCGCGCATTGAGAACGCTCGGCGCCGAGCTCGGATCGTCGCGCCGACGCTGGAGCCTGTTGGCCGCGCCCGTATGGGCGCTCGGCCTTTTGCCGCTCCTCCTGTTCCTGGCTGCCGCATTCTACTTTCCGGTCCTCTACACGATCGTCGAGAGCCTGCAGGGCAAGGCCGGCGTCGGCCCCACCCTTGCCAACTACACTTCCTTCGTCGCGAGCCGCGCCGGGCTTGACACCCTGGCGCTGACCCTTTTCCTCTCGATCGCGGCGACGATCCTCGCCGTCGGCTTCTGCCTGCCGCTCGGTCTTGCGCTCCGCCGGCGGTTCCGCGGCAAGCAGGCGATCCTGTTCCTGACCATGCTTCCGATCATCATCCCAACGTTGGTGGGCGCGCTCGGCCTGCTTATCCTTTACGACCGGACGGGCTGGCTCAATTTCTTCCTCGTGCACGTGCTGCACGTCGTGCACGAGCCTCTGCTCATCGACTATACAATCCCAGGCCTCGTCCTCTTTTATGTCTGGATGTTCTTTCCTTACGGCGCGCTGGTGATCCTTTCCGGACTGAGCGCGATCGACCCCGCGCTCGAAGAGGCCGGCCGAGTGATGGGTGCGCCGCCGCTCGTCGTCTTTCGCCGCATCCTGCTTCCCCTGCTCAGGCCGAGCCTCTTGGCCGGTGCCATCCTGATCTTCGTCCAGTGCTTCGGTGCGTTCAGCGTTCCGCTGATCGCCGGCGGCAACTACCAGCCGATCGCGGTGCGGATCTATACAGTGGCGACCGTCTTCCTGGACTGGAATCGCGCAAGTGCGATGGCTGTGGTCATGGGGATCATCCAGTGCGTGCTCGTGATTGCGTATCAGCGGGCGAACCGGGCCGGCGGGAGCACGACTTTATGAGCTCGGTGCGGGCTGGGGCAGGCGCGCTGCGCGCGGTACTGCTCCTGGCCTTCGTACTTTTCATCATACTTCCGTTCGTGATGGTCGGGCTGCAAGCGTTCGGTTCCGGTTGGTTCGGCATGCGGCTTCTGCCTCCGACCTGGACCCTCCGCTGGTTCGGGTGGGCAATCAAGACCGTCGATCTCGTGCAGGTGCTCGTGAACACGGTGGCGATCGCGCTCATCGCGACCGTGGTCTCGCTTGCACTCGCGATCCCGGCAGCCTGGGCGCTGGCACGGCACCACGTGCCGTTCAAATCGGCGCTGATCGCCGCCATCCTGCTGCCGAGGATGATCCCGGAAATCAGCTTTGCGCTCGGCGTAGCGAAGGTCTTCTATGCACTCCATCTTATCAACAGCTATCTCGGCATCGCGCTTGCCCATGTGATACTCGCCGCGCCATTTGCAGTTCTGGTGCTCGCCAGTACGTTCGAGACCATGGATGCACGGCTCCTCGAGGCGGCACGTGTGCTGGGCTGCAACACGCCGCAGCTCTTCCGCAAGGTGATCCTCCCGCTCGCCATGCCCGGTCTCGTCGCAGCCGCACTTTTCTCGTTTCTTGCCTCCTACAATGATTTTGTGTTGACCCTGCTCGTGTATGGGCCGGATACCGTGACCCTGCCGGTGCAGACCTATCTTTCGATCGGTGGGGGTTATATCTCTGTCGCGAGCGCGATCAGCGTAATCCTGCTGATCCCCTCGCTCCTGTTCCTGTTCGGCCTCGTTCGTCTGGTGCGGCCCGAGAATCTGCTTGGGGGGTTGAAGGGCGCATGACAGCCGCACCGCTGCCGCGACTGGCGCTTGAGCACGTGCGCAAAAGCTTCGGCTCCTTCCTTGCCCTTGCCGACGTTGGGCTGGCCGTGCCGGCGGGCATGTTCGTCTCTCTGCTCGGCCCCTCGGGGTGCGGCAAAACCACGCTTCTCCGGTTGATCGCAGGTTCGATCGTGCCTGATCAGGGCCGCGTGCTGGTGGATGGAGAGGACGTAACCGGCGTGCCCACCTGGCACCGCAACATGGGCATGGTCTTCCAGAGCTTTGCCCTTTTCCCGCATATGACGGTTGCCGAGAACGTTGCCTTTCCGCTTGAAGTTCGGCGCGAACCGGAGGGGCTCCGCCGGCGCCGCGTGACGGAGGCGCTCGCGATGGTGCATCTCGATCGTCATGCCGGGGCCTATCCGAGGCAGCTTTCCGGCGGCCAGCAGCAGCGCGTCGGGCTGGCGCGCGCCATCGTCTATCGGCCACGGATTCTGCTGCTGGACGAGCCGCTCTCCAACCTCGATGCGGGCCTGCGCGAAGAGCTGCGCTTCGAGATCGGCGAGGTCACCCGCCGGCTCGAGATTACGTCCGTCTATGTCACCCACGACCAGCGCGAGGCGCTGGCGCTCTCCGATCGGATCGCGGTGATGCAGGCCGGGCGGATCGTGCAGTTCGATACCCCGGAGGTCATCCATCGTCGGCCGGCAAGCGCTTTCGTCGCCGGCTTTGTCGGCTATGCGAATTCGCTGACGCTGGAGATGCAGGGTGGGCTCGGCCGTCTGGCTGCCGGGGCGGGCGCGCTCAGGCCCGCGGATGGGCGGGGCATCTCGGGTCCGGCGATTGCCTTCATCCATGCCAGCGATGTCGTGCTCTGCACCTCCGCGCAGCTGGGCGAGAACCGGCTCGTCTGCCATGTCGCGGCGATCGCCTTCATGGGTGATCACACTGAGTATGTGCTGGAATGGGGGCAGGGTCTCAAGATGAAGGCGGTGGCGCCGGTTGGAGCCGCCTCGCTGGTTCGTGGCGATGAGGTCACGGTCTTTCTGCCGGCGGAAAAGCTCGTGGTGGTGCCCGCTGACGCAGAGGCAGCCGATGCCCCGGCGCGCTGAACCCGGGCCGGCGCGCTTCGTCACCGCCGGCGCCGTCGCACGGCGGGCCGGCGTCTCGCGCTCGACCGTGAGCCGTGCCTTCACGCCCGGCAAGAACGTTTCTCCCGAGGCGCGCAGCCGCATCATCACCGCGGCCTCCGAGATGGGCTACCGGGTCAATCGGCTGGCGCAGGGGTTGATCCGTTCGCGTTCCCACCTCGTGGGCCTCGTCGGTGCCAATCTCGGAACCCCGTTCCACGCAAGCCAGGTGGCGGCGCTGAGCGAGGCCCTCTTCTCGCACGGCATGCAGTGCCTGCTGCTGAATGCAGATCGGCCAGGGCGCGACGTGGCACCATTGATCGCCAACCTGCTCGAATTTCGCGCCCGCGCGGTGGTCATCCTGTCCGGCACGCCGCCGACGGCGATCGTCGAGGAATGCCGCCGCTCCGGGCTCCGCGTGATCCTGATCAACAAGCCACTGCCCGACGTTGCCGCACACACCATCCTCTGCGACGACGCGGGCGGTGCGAGGCTCGCGGCCGAACGCCTGCTCAGCGCCGGCTGCCGCCGCCTCGCGCTGATCGGAAGCGCCAGCGGCACCGCAAGCATCATGCGCCGCATCGAAGCGTTCCGCGCATACCTCACCCGCAGGCGTATCGAGCCCGTCATCTGGTGCGAGGGGCCGACCGGCTACGAGACCGGCGTCGCTGCAGCGCGCAACCTTCTCGGGCGCGCGCGGATCGAAGGAGCGTTCTGCGTCACCGACCTGATCGCGATGGGATTCATGGACGTGGCACGCCATGAGCGCGATCGGCGCGTGCCCGAAGATCTCTCGGTCATCGGCTTCGACGATATCCCGCAGGCGTCCTGGCATGCCTATCGGCTGACCACCATCCGCCAGTCGGTGCCGCAACTCGTCGCGGCAGTGATGCACGCGATCGCGCGCGACGATGAGCCCGCTCCCGGACGAGCGCCGGCGGTGCTGCCCGTTTCCCTGGTCGAGCGGCAAAGCGTCCGGCCGAAGTGATGCGGCTTGGGCCGGCGAGCGCGGGAGAAGAAGCGTGACGGAGAACGAGATCGATGCGCGCGAAAGGGAGCTGCTTGCGGCCATTCGCGATGCGGGCAAGGAGGTGCGGGCGTTCCTGGCCGAGCCCTCGCGGCTTGCGGTTGGATTGAAGGGCCATCAGGATTTCATCAGCGCCGCCGATGGAGCGGTCGAGCATCTGCTCAAGGAGCGGTTGCTCGGCGCCTTTGCCTCGGATGCATTCCTGGGCGAGGAAACGGGCGGGGTGCGTGGCGCCCGGCTCTGGGTCGTCGATCCGATTGACGGCACGGCGAACTTCGTTCGTGGCCTCCCGCATTTCTGCATCTCGGTCGCTTTTCTCCTCGGCCGGCAGATGACGCTCGGAGCGATCCTCGATCCCTTACGTGAGGAGCTGTACCTGGCCCGTTGCGGCCGCGGCGCCACGCGCAACGGCTGTCCCATTGCGGTCGCGCCAACCGCGACCATGTCCAAGGCGACGGTCGAGATCGGCTGGTCAACCCGCATTGCCGATGCGCGCTACCTCGACTGCGTTGCGCACGCGCTTGCAGCGGGCGCAGGAGTGCGGCGCGGCGGATCGGGCGCGCTCGGTCTTGCCTACGTGGCCGATGGCCGCTCCGACGCCTATGCCGAACTGCACATCAATGCCTGGGACTGCTTGGCGGGCCTCTTGATCGTGCAGGAGGCAGGCGGGCGCATTAGCCCCTTTCTTGCTGCCGGCGGGCTTGAGCACGGCGCGCCGGTGCTCGCCGCCACGCCGGGGATCGCCGCGGAGATGTCTGCCCTGACGGGCATCGCGCTCGAGCCCTGACCGAGGAGCCCGGTCAGCGCTCACGCCGCTTGATCGCAAGCGGCCCGGGTGCCTGGCAGGTCGGCATGATCTCGATCCGGTTGATGTTCACATGCGCCGGCAGCCCGACGACCCAGGCGACCGCCTCGGCGATGTCCGCCGGCGTGAGCGGTGTCGTTCCGGCATATACGACCGCCGCCCGCGCCGGATCGCCGAGCCGCACCGTGCTGAACTCGGTGCCGCCGACCAGCCCCGGCTCGAGGTCGGTCACGCGCACGTTGGTGCCGACGAGGTCGGCGCGGAGATTGAGGCTGAACTGCATCACGAACGCCTTGGAGGCGCCGTACACGTGCCCTCCCGGATAGGGGTAACGCCCGGCCGTGCTGCTCAGATTGATTACATGGCCACGGTCGCGGGTTACCATGCCGGGTAGAATGGCGTGCGTCAGATGCAGGAGGCCAGTGACGTTGGTCGCCACCATGGTGTCCCAATCGGAGAGCTTGGCCCGTTGCGCGGGATCGAGGCCAAGGGCGAGGCCTGCGTTGTTCACCAGCACATCGACCTCCCGCCAGCCCTCGGGCAGGCTGGCGGGAAGTGTGGCGACCGCCGCCCTGTCGGTCACGTCGAGCGGCAGCGGCAGCAACCGCTCGCCCAACTCCGCGCGCAGCCCTTCGAGGCGGTCGCGGCGCCTGGCTGCGGCGATCACACGGTGGCCGTCGGCGATCGTTCGCCGGGCGATCGCCGCACCGAAGCCAGAGGAGGCACCGGAGACCAAGTAGGTGAGGGGCATGGTCAGTCCTTCGATTGTGCCACCGATGATGTCAGGGAGACCGCGCGGCGCCAATCCGCCACGGCTCAGCCGGGCACCTTCAGATCAACCAAGACCGGGCAGTGATCCGAAAGCCGATCACGCCACACCGGCGCTGTCTCGCGATAGACCAGCACGCGGAACGAGGCAGGATCCATCCATTCCCGCGCGGCGTCTCCGGCGAGAATCTGGTCGATGAATGTGCTGTACCTCCCGCCCCAGCAGGGATTCCGATAGCCCTCGGTCGCCACCGCGAGCGGCGTGATGCGATCGAGGCCGGCGAGGAAGGCGTCGCGCGGGCCGAGCACGCGATTGAAGTCCCCGAGGATGAGAAACGGCGTGCCGTGGCGGCGGCGCGCGGCGATCCAGTGCTCGAGCACGGGAAGCTGTTCGCGGAGCACGAAGCAGGCGCGCCGGCGGTTGTGGAGCGAGACGTCGATGCAGCCGGTTTTCAGGTGCACGGCGAGGATGCGAAGGTTCGTACCGCCGAGATGCAGCGTGACGTCGGCGCCGCTGCGCAATTGCTCCGTTGCATCCGGTGGATACGGATCAAGGCCACGCACGTCAGGATTGGCGGTGAACGAGATACCGCGACGGATGGCAATCCCGACGCGTTGCACCACGTGATCGCGGGTGAAGTGCAGCGCGTAGCGATCGGGCGGGAAGACCTTGGCTGCCGCGGCGGGCCCATCCACTTCTTCCATCGCGACGACGTCCGCGTTCAGGATCTTGGCGTAGGCGCGCAAACGGGCGAAGTCCTGCGGGCTGCGCGGCTTGACGTCGGATGGCAGGGCGGGATCGCCCGGGTGGCGAAGGGTCAGCCATTCCAGATTCCAGGTCGCCACCTTGAGCACGGCGGCTGCGGCCGGACCATTTGCTGCTGGTAGGAGCAGGAGGAGGACGAGGAAGAGGACGCGGCGGATCATCAGGGCACCAGGAACAATTGGGGTGGGAGATTGGAACGCTCAGGTTGCGGATCATCCAACGGATGCACGCCACAGTCGAGCAGAAAGCGTGCGACAGAGTCATAGACCTCCGGCGGGCGGGTGCCATCCAGAGCATCACCGCGCGGCAGCCAGATGACCGTCTCATAGCGAGCCCGCGTCAGCAGAACGCGATAGGTGTTTTTGGTATTGGCGATCTTCTCGGAGCCTCGCGGCATAGTCCAGCCGGTGCCACGAAATTCGCGCACCTGCCACTCATCCTGCCGGCGGATGAGGTCGCCGCCCCAGCAAAGGCCCACGTGGTCGAGCTCGAGCCCCTGGCAGCAGAATTCCGTGGCGGGCACCTCGAGCGCATCCGAGGCCCGCACGTCCGGCCAGCGATCGAGGAACCAGCAGGTTACCGCGCCGACATCCATGTGCGGCAGTTCCGCGCCCAGTCCCTCGGCGCGCAGGCGCCGTGCGCCTGCACTGGCGAGGAGGCCGCCACGGCATCCCCCGGCAGAGAGCGCGCGGAGGTACCGACGCATGGAATCGAAATCGCGGGTCAGGCGGAACGGCACTCCGCCTTCCGCCGCCACGATCCCTTTCGCCCAAGTCGGATCGTTGGCGAGCACGGCATCCACCCAGGCCGGTGCCGCCGCGTTGCGAATCGCCCGCGCCGGCACGGCGAGATCGAGCGCCCCCGTTGTCCGGAGGCGGGAGAGGGTCGGCAGGCGCTGGCGCGGGTCGCTCGCCTGCAAGACCGTGCCTGCCGCCTCGATGTGCCAGAGCGGGCGGGCTTCGAGCGCGAGCCCCCATTCGGCAAGTCCGCCTTCCCCGGTGTGGATCTCCTGCCCGCCGCCAACCAAGCAGACCAGAACCGCCCAATCGCGGTGCCGCGCCATGATGTCCAAGAGATGCGCGGGCTCGGATCGGGTCAGCGCCGGGCGGCGGTCGCGTGTCTTGCGGACGGCATATTCCTCTGACCAGCAGCGCTGCGCCTCGTCAATGACCACCACGCGCTCGGGCGGCACATGATCCGGGTGCCTCAGGTAATCGTCGCGAAAGAGGGGCAGGCGCTGAATTTTTCCCTCGACCTCCTGTCTCGCCTGACGCAGCCGGCCGGGGCGTTCCCGGACTGAATCACGCGCCAGTGCTTCGCGAAGCACGTGCACGAGGGTGGGATTGCCGGTCAGATAGGCAGCGCCGAGACGGCGACCGGTGCCGAACACGACGTTGAGGCCGATCAGCGTCTTTCCCGCTCCGGGCACGCCGGTAACGAACATCACGAGGTGCCGGCCTTCCGCCTCCGCCTTCTGCACGGCATCGAGAATCGCCTGGGTGGTCCGCTCGAGCTCGGCCGAGCCCGCGCGTGCCGCGGTGATTTCGGCCACGCCATGCCCTGCATAGAGAAGGCGCGCCGCCTCGACGATGCCGGGCACCGGCCGGTAGGGCGCATTCTCCCAGCCAAGGGCATCAATGGCCGCAGGCAGCGGCGGAAAATGCGCCGCGAGCCCACCGATCAGAAGCACGAGCGACTCCGCCGAGGCGCGCATGGGCTGAGCCACACCGGCAATTGGCAATGGCCAGCCCTGGACTGGAGCCACCGCCACTGTCGCCACCAGGACGGGCACGATCGGTACCGCGCGGCTCGCGGCGTGAAAATCGCGGAGATCGAGCGCGTAATCCTCGGCTTGACGAAGATCAGCCGCGGCAAACTCCTTTGCCCCCGCCTTGAACTCCAGCACGAGCACCATCTGCGACGCGAGCAGCACCGCATCGATCCGCCGTCCGAGTCGGAGCAATGGATATTCGAGCAGAAGCCGCCAGCCGAGCGCGGCCGGTATCGAGACAAGCGTCGCGCGCAGGACCGCGATGGTCTGCTCCCATGCGCCGATCGCCGCGGCCTCCGTCACCCGGAAATGGCGAACCTGCTCGGCAACAAGACGGGCGGCAATCGAGGTGGGGTCGGCGTCGAGGAATTCGCGGACGCCTGCGGAATAGAACGCTGCCACAGGGTCAGCGTTCTTCGGGGCCGGAGGTTGCGACCGCGCGCCGGATTCCGGCAGCGAGCGCGTCCGCCAGCAGCCGGATCCGGAGCGTGTGGCGCGTATCCCTGTGCTGGGCAAGCCAAAGCTCGCGCGTCGGCGGATCGCCGGGAAGGCGCATGAGCCCACTACCGACGGCGAGATAATTCGCCAGGCACGCAATCCCGAGCCCGGCCGCGCACGCCGCAAGATGCACGTAGCGGCTGTTGCTGCGAAGGCCGATCTCCGCACGCGGGAAGCGCTGCGCCAGAAATACGACCTCGGGATAAAGGGGCGCGTCCTCCTCCATCAGGATCAGTTGGTGGCCTGCCCCGTCGTGCTCCGGTCCCGGCGCTCTGTGCCCGGCCAGATACCCCTCCGCGGCATAGAGTCCGAACGCGAGCGTGCCAAGCCGGCGGATGAGGATTTCCGCCCCGCGCGGCCGGGCCAGCCGCACCGCAAGATCGGCCTCGCGCGCAGAGAGGCTCAGCGTGCGCCGGTCGGTGATCAACGTCACAGCGATGCCCGGATATCTCTCCCGAAACTCGGCGATGATGGGCAGAAGAACCTCGGCCGCAAAGCTCTCCACCGTGGTCAGCCGCACCTCGCCTTCGGGGCGCACATCCCTCCCGGTGATGGCGCGCTCCGCCGCAAGCGCCGCCGCCTCCATCCGCTCGGCCTCGAGCTTTGCTGCTTCACCCGCCGGCGTCGGCACATAGCCATGCGGCGTCTTTTGGAGAAGCGTCACGCCGGCGCGCGCCTCGAGCGCTGCCAGCCGCCTTCCCATCGTGGACTGCCGCACCCCCGCCGCCCGCGCCGCCGCCGACAGCGAGCCATGGCGTGCGATGGCCAGGAAGCTCCGCAGGTCGTCCCAGGCGAGCAGAGCTTCCTCCTATGCAGAAATGCATACTCATTCTGCCAGAAGAGGGAATGGCAAGCCAACCGGCGCATGGCCAGGTTCGCGCGTGAAACCCACACCTTCCAGAGGCAACGATGATCGACTCGCGAACCGCTCCCTACGCCGCACTCGTTCTCCGCGTGAGCATGGGCCTGCTGCTGCTCGCGCACGCCGGACTCAAGTTCTTCGTCTTTACCCCGGCCGGCACTGCGCACTACTTCGCCTCGCTCGGCCTGCCCGGCTGGCTTGGCCCCGCCGTCATCCTGCTCGAGACGGTGACGGGCGTGGCGCTCGTGCTCGGCGTCTGGACACGGCTTGCCGCGCTCGTGGTCATCCCCGACCTGATCGGCGCCGTGCTGCTCGTGCATCTGCAGAACGGCTTCTTCTTCACGGCCAAGGGCGGCGGGTTCGAATACCCGCTGTTCTGGGCGATCACCCTCTTCGTCCAGGTCCTGCTCGGGGACGGCGCGCTCGCTCTCGTTCCTACGCCCGGCTACGATCGGCTCTCTTTTGCAGGTGGCGCCGGCTCCAGGAAAGCAGCGTGACCATGATGCCCACCCTCTTCGTCAGCCACGGTTCGCCGATGACGGCGATCACCGACACGCCGGCCCGGCGCTTCCTCGCCGGGCTCGGCGGCTCCTTGCCGCGCCCGCGCGCGGTCCTTGTCGCCTCCGCGCACTGGGAAACTGCGGAGCCGATGGTCAATGCCGTCGCGCGCAACGAGACGATCCACGATTTCTACGGCTTTCCGCAGGCCCTTTTCGCGATTTCCTACAGTCCGCCTGGAGCGCCGGAGATCGCCTCCGAGATTGCGGCGAGCCTCGACGAGGCCGGCTTCGCGTGTGGGCTCGACCCGAGGCGTGGGCTTGATCATGGCGCATGGGTGCCGCTTTTTCTCGCCTATCCCGAGGCGGAGATTCCGGTGCTCCAGCTTTCGGTACAAACCGCACTTGGCCCTCGCCATCATCTTGCCCTCGGCCAGGCGCTGGCGGAGCTGCGCGCGCAGGGCATCCTGATCCTTGGTAGCGGCAGCTTCACCCATGACCTCCGCCGCTTCGGTCGCGGCCGCGCCGGCATCGATGCGCCGGAAACTCCGGACGTGACTGCCTTCTCCGATTGGATGGATGAGCATATCCGTGCGCACGACGTGCCGGCGCTCACGGATTATCGCGGCCTCGCCCCGCACGCGGCGGACGAGCATCCGACCGAGGAGCACTTGCTGCCGCTCTATGTGGCGCTCGGCGCGGCCGGCGAGACGGCGCGGGCAAGGCGCCTGCACAGTTCGGTCGAATACGGGTTCCTGCGCATGGACGCTTATGCTTTCGCCTGACGGCTCCCGGGTCACGCCCAGGAGAAGAGATCGACGCCGCACTGGCGGATCTCGGCGGTCACGCCCGCCCCGGGCACGACGCGGCGCACGAGCAGGTGCACGCGAAACATGCCGAGCAGGGCTACGAGGCGGGAAAGCTCGCGTCCCGGGCCTGCGGCGCCCTCGGGAATGGCGGAGGCCGGAAGCGCGACGACCGGAATTGCGCCGTGCGCGAAGTCGAAGTCCGGTAGTTCCGGGCGCTCGATCTCGAGACCGACGAACCGGCAGTAGGGCGCGACGGTCTGGATGGCATCGGTGATCCGCGCCTGCGGAACAAGCGGGGGTATCCCACCCAGCATCAAGGCGAGCCGCTGTTGGACGGGCTGGTCGAGCGCGCGGCAGACGTCGAGCAGGCGCCGGCCGCGCCGCCGGTTGGCCAGCGTCTCGAAGCCGACCGGCACCAGATAGACCCGCGGAGGGCCAGCGAGCACATTCTCGGCGATCCGCTCCGCCGCCAACGTCAGCAGGAAGGCATCGAGGTCGAAACCCTCGAGGCGCGACGGGGGCAGGGCGACCCTCGCCGTCGTGATCTGCCGGTGCACCGCCTCGGGCAGCGCCACGTAGGCGAGCGGAGCGGCCTTGCCGCGGTCGGCGCCGGTCACGGGCTCCAGGACGGCCGTGGCCTGCTCCATGGCTTCCCGCAGCACCCGCTCCGCGTGCCGCTCGATCCGGCCGCGCTGCGCGGCGAGCCGCCGGTCGAGCGTATCCATCAGGGCGATGGGATTTCCCGCCGGCCTCGGATCGCGAGGGAGTTCCGCGGTGACTGCCGTCACCGACGCGCCGATGGCGTCACTGCCGGCCTCGATCAGCGCACTGCGGATGTCCCGCGCGATCACGGCGGTGCGATAGGACGCCGCTTCCTCATTCTCGTCCCTGAGGCGGAGCAGGAACCCCTGATCGTCCGTGCGCATGAAGCTCTCGTCGGCCGCGAGGTGGCGACGAAGGACCTCCTCGGCGGCCGAGAACGCCTGGTCCGCCTGCTCCACCCACCGTACACCGAGCCCGGAGCGCACCTCGTCGAGTCCCGTCAGGGTGATCTTCGCCGCGAGCAGGGCGCTATCCTCGCCGGGAGATTCTGCGCTTCGGCGGCGGTGTGCTTGCGCGCAGCCCTGGCGGATGCCGCCCGGACGCTCGTGGAACGTGATGATGCGGAACCGTTCGAGTCCGGGACGATCAACGACGGCCGAGACGGCGGTTGCGGGCAGGATTGCGCCGTCCGGGCGCAGCAGGTGCACCGCAAACCGGCCCTGGCGCTCCCCCGCTGCGTGCCGTTTGCGAACCTCGGCATCACGGTCCCGCTCGCGCGCGTCGATGAAGTCCGTCCAGGGCCGGCCCTCGACCGCTCCGGGTGGCACGGCGAGCAGATCGGCAAGCGGTGGATTGGCCATGCGGACGGCGCCGCTCTCGTTGACGATCGCCACCGGCACATCGACGAACAGGAACACCGAGGCAAGAAGTTGCTGGACGCTGCGCTGCTCCTTGCGCTCGCGCAGCTTCTCGGTGATGTCCCGTGCTTGGATCACGTAGCAGGGGGCGACGAGCGGCGAATCCTTGAGCGCCATGAAGTGCAGCCCGAGCCAGCGTGATTGCCCGCCGCGGTGGCGGCAGAGCAACTCGATCTGCAGGGAATGGCCCCGATCGACCGATTGCCGGATGGCGTCGAGGGCGTCTTCGCTCGCCTGCGGCGCGACCAGGAGATCGAACGGCTGGCCAAGCACCTCTGCGGCGGCATAGCCGAGGGCGATGGTGAACGCATTGTTAACATGCTCGAACACCAGCCCCAGGCGCGCATCGGTGAGCACGCTTGCGACCACCACGATGTTGCCCGAGTGGTCGAGGGCTTGGCAGGTGAGTTCCGCCGCATCGACGGTGGAGATCTCGCTGGTGCGCAGATGACTGATCTCCGTTGAGGATCGGCAAGCGACTGCAAGCATGGAAAGGAAGTGGTAAAGGAAGGGATAAGCGGCCCCTGCGTATGCCGCGGGAACGGCCGGCGGCGGAAGAGAGTGGGTGTCGAACCCACCAGGGACCGGCTTACGGCCCCTCCCGGATTTGAAGTCCGGACGCCCCACCGGGGGCGCTTCCCTTCCCCAAGCCGGGCGCCGCGCCGGCGGCAGGAGCGGCGCCGAAGAGGTCGCGCCGCCGGGCGTTGATCCGGCGGAGGTCGCCGCGGCGCAAGGTTACACCGTGGCGGTCGAGGAACTCAAGAATCTGGATCGCGACCTTGCGGCCGTTGCCGAGCCGGTCCCTGAGATCGGCAGCGCCGAAGGCATGCCCGGGGGCCGCGCGTGCAACCTCATCGGCGATTGTCACGATCTCGGCGGTCGTGCCTCGGAGAAAAAAATGGTCCTGTGCAATCTCATCCGTTCGGCCCATGCGCGTGGCAAGCCGAAGCAACCGGCGGATCTCCGTTTCGGTGGCGCGCAGCAGCGCTGCGATGTCGCGCACGCGCGGGGGGCGGAATCGCGCCTCGCCCTCGAGCATCGGGCGCACGCGGCGCCAGAGCTGGTCTTGCGCGGAGGAAAAGCGCGCTTGGTGCGACGGCAGCCGCACCCACGCGCCTTCGAGCGCGATCGCCCCCTCCCCCGCGAGCCGATCGAGGGCAGCAGCGAAGACCGGCGGCGGCAGCCGCGGCGTGAGCGAAACGCGAAGCCGGTCGCGTGCCATCCCCTGCAGGTCCGGATTGCCCGCGTGGAAGGAGTCGAGCGCGGCGTGCAAATCCCGGCGAAGCCCGCTCCAGGAGTCGGCAGCAAGGGCGAAGCGAGCCTCGGCGGAGGCGAGCGTGATGAGGTCAAGGCGTTCCGAGATCGACTTGATCTGGCTGGTCGGCAGCGCGCGATCGCGGGCAAATGTCAGAAGCTCAACATGGAACGGCGGCCCCTCGAGCAACCGGGCAAGCGCTTTGGTCGGACTCGCCTCTGCCAGGGCCGCAAGCGCCGCCAGCCGTTCCCGCGTGCGGCGCCGCCGCGCCGGTGCGCGGAGATCCACCAGCCGCCCGCCACCGATCGTGCGGGTGGCGCTGGTGTCACGCAGGATGAAGCGATCGCCCGCTGCCGCTGCAATCGGCCGTTCGAGCACGAGCTGCACAAGTCCCGAGCCGCCCGGCGGAATCGGCGTGTCACCGAGCAGCACGACACGGCCGGCGGACTCCGCGGCCGCGTGATGGAACCGCACCGGCATCCATTGCCCGACCGGCCTCGCCTCGCCCGCAAGCACGTGCAGGGTTGTGTCGATCCGCGCTGCCGGGGCGTGCAGCCAGGGATCGAGCACCATGTCGCCACGCTGGATGCTCTCCTTGCCGATGCGTTCGCCGACGAGATTGAGCGCGCATCGTTCGCCGATCCGCCCGGCTGTGGCAGGCCGGTTCTGGGCATGAATCGTGCGGATACGAGCCGCAAGACCCGCGGGGCTGACCAGCACCTTGTCTCCCACTGCCACCCGGCCGGAGAGTACGGTGCCGGTGACGATCGTGCCGGCACCGGGAAGAGAGAAGCGGCGATCAACGGCGAGGCGGAACGCGCCAGTGTCATCCCGGGCTCGCAAATTTGCCTCAGCCGCGAAGAGGCGCTCGCGGAGCTCGTTGATCCCCTCGCCGGTCGTGCTGGAAACTGCGAGCGTTTCGGCGCCGGCGAGCCCGGTTCCGGCCAGCCGTTCCACGACCTCGGCCTCGACCTCGGCGAGCTGTTCGGCGGAGACGCGGTCACGCTTTGTCAGCACGACCAGCCCCTCGCTCACGCCGAGCAAATCGACGATCGCAAGATGCTCATGCGTCTGCGGCATGATCCCGTCGTCCGCCGCCACCACCAGCAGTACGAAATCGATGCCGGCGGCACCGGCCAGCATGTTGTGGATGAAACGCTCGTGGCCAGGCACGTCGATGAAGCCGATCACTCTGCCATCCGGCGCGGGCAGATAGGCGAACCCGAGATCGATCGAGATGCCGCGCTCCTTCTCCTCCTTCAGACGATCCGTGTTCACCCCGGTAAGCCGGCCGACGAGCGCGGTCTTGCCGTGATCGATGTGGCCGGCGGTGCCGACGATCACGCCGCATCTCCCGGATCCGTGCCGATCCCGGCGAGATTGGCAGCGAAGCCCGGCTCGTCCTCGAGGCAGCGAAGATCGAGGAGGAGGCGCCCGGCGGCGAAGCGGCCGATCACCGGCATGGGGAGGTTCCTGAGTGCCCGCGCAAGCTCGAGCAGCGTGCGGCCGGCACCCCTGCGGCGGCTTGCGATCGCGAGTGCGGCACTAGGAATTGTTTGCACAGGCAGCGCGCCGGAGCCGATCTCGCTACGGCAGGGCACGACCTCGACTGAGAACGCAGCACCGACCGCGGCTTGAAGTACGGGCGCAAGCCGTATTGCTGCTGCACGAATCTCCTGCTCAGGCCGCGTGAGCAGGCCGAGCGCCGGCAGGCGCGCGGCCAGCCGGCCCGGGTCGCGATAGAGCGCAAGCGTCGCCGCGAGTGCCGCCAGACGGATCTTGTCGAGCCGGAGCGCACGCTTGAGCGGGTTGCGATTGATCTCTGCCACCAGATCGCCGCGTCCGACGATCAATCCGGCCTGCGGCCCGCCGAGCAGCTTGTCGCCGGAAAAGGTGACAAGGTCTGCGCCTTGCGTGACAGCCTCGGCGACCGTGGGCTCCCGCGGCAGCCCGAAACGCGAAAGATCGATCAGGACGCCCGAGCCGAGATCGTGCAGGAGAGGCAGGCCGCGGGCGCGCGTAAGCTCAGCCAGAGCGTGTGCCGGCACCGCAGCGGTAAAGCCCTCGATGCGATAGTTAGATGGATGCACTTTCAAAACGAGTGCGGTTGCCGGCCCGATCGCCGCCGCATAATCCCGAAGATGCGTGCGGTTTGTCGTGCCGACCTCGATCAGGTGCACGCCCGCCCGCGTCATGATCTCGGGCAGCCGGAAGGAACCGCCGATCTCGATCAGCTCGCCGCGCGAGACCACCACCTCGCGCCCGAGTGCAAGGCTGTTCAACGCGAGCAGCAGCGCAGCGGCGTTGTTGTTGACCGCCGTGGCATCCGCCGTTCCGGAGAGCGTGCTGAGCAATGCACGCACATGATCGTCACGTTCGCCGCGGCCGCCGGAGGCGAGATCGAACTCGAGCGTGACGGGCCCGCGCATCGCCGCCACCGCCGCCGTGGTTGCCGCAGGGCCAAGCGGCGCGCGGCCGAGGTTGGTGTGCAGCACGGTGCCGGTGAGATTGAAGACAGGCCTGAGGCTCGGCGCCGCGGCTTCCGCAAGCCGCTCGAGCGCGGCGGCGGCCAGCAGAGAGGCATCCGCCGGCGCCCTCTTTGCGGCGCGCCACTCGGCCAGCGTCTCACGCACCGCAGCAACGGTGGCAGGGTGCCCGAAGCGCACAACCGCACGCGCTCCTTCCTCGCTCCTCACGACCGCGTCCACGGACGGAAGGCGATGCCCGTTGGCGCCGGGCGCGCTCATCGGCGGATCTCCGGCTCAGTAGCCCAGCAGGAACGGATTGACCGCACCGCGCGCGAAGCCGATCTCGCGCATGAGGAGATCGAGTCCGAGCGAGGCAACGTCGTCGGCCAGCGGCTCGAGCGCCGGATCCTTCTGCTGATACAGGATCTTGATGTAGCGGCGGCAGGACTCACAACTTTCGGCCTTGATCGTTCCGGCATCGCCGTCGATCCCGTGATAGGCGATGCCCTTGGTCGAGCCGCAGAGCGTACATTTGATGCGGACATAGTTCCAGGCGGTTCCGCAAAGCCCGCAGGCGCAATAGCGCGTATTGCGCGCGCCCGGCCAGCCGACGATGAGCGAGGCGAGCGGCGGGCTGCTGCAGACCGGGCAGGCGGTGCCTTCCGCCACCGGTTGCAGCCGATCGGCGTCCATCCCCGCGGCCATCTTGGCAAAGACGATCTGCAGCGCGCCGCTGAGCAGGGAGTGCTCGGCGAGCGCCTCGCTCGGCGCCGGTTCTTCGAGCACACGGACGAGGGCGGCCGCTCGCTCCGCCGCGCCCATGGCGGCAAGGCGCGATAGGGCCTGCCGTGCCGCCTCCGGCATCGCCACGTCGGCGAGCGCGGCGAGCAGGGCTTCAACGCTTGCCAGCGCGACCTCGTCGGGTGCGTAGCGCGTGCGCTCTACCGGCGCCTGTGCTGGGCCGTAGGCGCCCTCTACATCCTCGAGAGGCGGAATCGCTGGCACCGGAAGGCTCTCCGCCAATCGCGCCTGGATCGCCGAGAGCGTGCCCAGAAAGGTAAGGTAGGGGGCAAGAGTATGCGCTTGGGCGAGTGCATCGAAGCGCGCGGCCCGCGCACGGAAGAGGACTGCCGGATCCGGCAGACGAACGAAGCTCGGTTCGGCAAACTCCCCGATCGGGGTCGGTTCGCCCGAATAGGGGGCCTTGCGTGTCATATCAGGGATTGAAGCGTGGTCTCCGCGCCGAAAGCAACATCGGGACCAGGGCATCGGCAAGCTCGACCGCATAGCCGAGGCCGCCGAGCGCCATCGCGGCGAGCACGAGCATGAGGGCGAGGAAGCCGAATGCGGTATCGGTGGCAGCAATCGCCGCGAGCAGGCTGGCGAGCGCGGCGACGACCTGCAGGATGGCGCCGGCCGACGAGGCCGAGCGCTCCGGGCGCAGCGGCCCGCAAGCGAGCGGCAGCAGGCCGAGGCACCCGCCGGCCGAGAAGGAAAGCGGTACGAGGGCCGGTGGATTGCCGAGCCAGGCCCGCGGCTGGCTCGCCAGCGCGGTGATGTTCGGCGCATGGATCGCAAGATGGATCGCGGTGCCGACGACGCCGACGAGGATGCCAACGATGGAGAGCGTCGCGAACAGGGTTACCGTCGCGCGCGATGCGGCGCCGAGGAGCAGAAAACCGCCGGCCATCGCCGCGGCCGCTGTGATCGTCGGTACCATCGCCACCGGATCGCGCCCGATGGCGATCGCCGAATGATAAAGGGAGGTCTCGATAGCGAGAGAACCGAAGAGGATGCTCGCCAGCAGGACAAAGAAGCGCCCCAGCATCGCGGTTCACCGCTGTACGGCAGCGAAGGGCGGAGTCGGGATTTTCACCACCCCGTTCATGACCGCATAGCGCGTCTCGTCGTCGTACAGCAGAAATTTCCCGTGCGTCAGCACGTGGCATGACGAGCACTCGCCACCCATGTCGGCGAAAGCTGCGGATTGCAGGTGCAGCGAATGGATAGATTCGGCGAAGGGCAGCGTCGTCGCCCCGCCGTGGCAGGGGAGGCAATCCTCGACTCGCATCGGAATGCCGTAGCTTGTCATGAAGATGCCGTGCAACACGGGCGCGGGACGCGGGACCGGGACCCGGCTCACATCCGCCGCGAGGTGGCCGCCATGACACGCGGCGCAGCCGCGCTGCTGTGCGAACACCGTCTCCCAGTTGTATGTCGTGTAGGGGACGCCGAGTGCCACGGCACGTGCCGCATTCCCATGATGCCAGATGGTGAAGGTGATGCCGAATCCGGCGGCGATCAGCCCGGCCGCGCCCAGCGTCACGAGAAGCGGGCGCATCACGGCACCTTCCTTTCAAGCGCGCTGGCGGCAAGGCAGGCGAGCAGGCTCGCGAGCACGAGGAGCGCCGCGGCCACGAGGCAGGCGCTTGCCAGGGCCAGCATTCCGGGCAGCACGGAGAGGGCGATCCCGGCGAGGATGAACACGAACGCAAAGCCCGCGAG
The DNA here is from genome assembly GCA_021816925.1 of Pseudomonadota bacterium. Lineage (GTDB taxonomy): Bacteria > Pseudomonadota > Alphaproteobacteria > Acetobacterales > Acetobacteraceae > JAKAWQ01. The sequence continues at coordinate 55,299 of JAKAWQ010000007.1, read as the reverse complement.
GACGCCGGGAGCATCCCACGCCGGGCCGGCCGCGCCGTTGTGCACGCCGATCATTCCCAGCAAACCGATCACCGACGCGATGATGATCGCAATCGGCCAGTTCGGGGACTCGGGCCCGCCCCAAACCGCCGGCGAGAAGGCGCGGGCAGGGCTTTCGAAGGTCACGCCGTTCGCAACCATGTGGGCGAACACGCCGATGGCCCCGACCAGGGCGGCGATCGCCATGGCGGCCCGGGCGATGAGCACGATCCATGGCGCGCGGTACACTTGCAGCACGATCAGAGGAATGAGCGAAAGCGCGAGCCAGAAGACAGGCAGGAACGCAAGATTGAGCCGGTGCGCGGCGAGCGACGGCTGATGCCCGAGCATCACTTCTACGAGATTGATCACGAAGAAGAGCGTGATCAGCAGCAACAACGGTCGCCGTGCCGCACGAAGCTAAGCGGTCGCGTCGTTCATCTCAGCGGACCTCTACTGCGAGCGTACCCGGCGTCGCCTGGTGGTCTCCGCCGGCGCCCGTCGCGCGCACGCGCAGCACATAGAATCCGCGCTCGGGCGGTTTCCAGTGCACCTGCCAGGTGATCCAAAGGAAAGGATCCGGTTGCGCCGGCAGGGGCATGCGCCGCCATGTCCTCCCCGCATCGGTGCTGAACTCGACGCTGGCCACTGGCTCGGGGCCGGCAAAAGCGTAGCCGGAGAGTTCGACGCCAGCGAGCGAGCCGGTCACTTCCGGCGGCGAGGGCAGAAGAAATCCGGCCAGCGCCGGAGCCGGATGCTCTGGTGCCGGCTCGGCGATGAACGTGACCCGGTTGACCCATTTCGGATGATGATTGCCGCCGGCGCCGGGAACGAAGATGCGCGTATAGGGGCTGCCATGGCGCAGGGGCACGGGTGCGTGGCCCATGGTCGCGACCAGCAAGGCCCCGGGACGCTTGAGCTCGGAGAACGGCAGCAGGAACGGGGGATGCCCGTCGTTCGTCTCGATTCGGACCGCTCGCGCTTCCGGGCTCGGGGCCAGCACCTGCATCAATCCGGAGAGCGAAACGCCGGCGAACGCCGGCGTGAAGATGAGCGGCCCGCCGGCGCGGTTGACGAAGCACTCGTCTGTCCAAACGCCGCGCTGATGCGGCATCGCAGCGAGATCCGCTTCGCTATAGCGCCGCGGGCGACGCACCAGCCCGTCAAATTGGATGCTGGCGGCACGCTCGGGCGGCGTGCGCATCTGCGAATAGACGAAGAACTCGCCCCTCGGCGTGACCAACGGTCCGCCAGGTGTCGGGCGAACGGAGAGCGAGCCGGGATTCGCCATCGTTTTGGCCGTCGCCGAGACGGCAACGGCGAATGCAGCCGCCCCGGCCGCGCTGCAGAACTCCCGGCGCTTCATCCGCAGGCTCCCGTCCCCTCCCAATAATTTGTTATTGTGAAATAAGCAGATGGGATTTGCCATGATCGAGATTAATTCGCCCGCACGACCTGCAGCTGGGCAGCTTCAGCCGTGTCGGACCGCAATCCCGATCGCGAGCAGGACTGAATGGTCAAGTGTGAGCCGCGCCCAGCGCGTCGCGAAGGGCAGCAGCTTTTCAAGACTGTCCTCGGTCAGCACCCCGTGCGCCATATCGGCCGCCTGCGGAAACGTGAGCCAGCAGAGCAGGACCCAGGGGCTGAAATCCATGCCGAGCCAGAGCCAGAAAGGAACGAGATAGACGCATGCGGTGAGCCCCACGAACTCGGCGCGCGCCCAGCCGAGGCCATGGCGCACCGGCATCGTGCGCCACCCCTTGGCGATATCGAAGGTGCGGTCCCGGATATCGTCGATCAACATCTGGTTGGTGACGAGTGCGCCGGCCGGCAGCCCGACGATGAAGGCGCTCGCCGGCAGCGCCGCCGTAACGATTCCCAAGGGAAGATGCGGGGCGTGAAGCGAGACCGCCTGGACATAGTAGGTCCCGGCGACCGCAACGATGCCGAACATCACGAAGAACACCGGGTCGGCGATACCGAGCCGGGTCATCGGCCAAGGGCCGGCCGCGTAGCCGAGGCTCGCGGCGATGCCGACGGCGCCGAGCGCAGGGGCCGCGATGCCGGCGGGTACGGCAAGCCAGGCGCCGGCGACAACGGCCAGCGCGAGGCAGCCGATGATGGCGGCGCGCAGCCGGTGAAGCGTGAGCATACCGCTCTTGAGCGCGGAAACGAGGTCGGGGTGCTCGCGATCCTCGGGGTGGCGGAAGAGGAGCACGTAATAGTCGGCAAAGATGCCGGCGACATGGATGAGCCAACTCGAAAGGAAGGCAAGGAGAACGGGCAGAGCGGCAAAGACGCCGTCGTGCATGGCAAGTCCGGTTGCAACGATCACGGGGGCCGCCGCGGTCGGTGCGGTGATGACGGGGGCGACCAGCCGGTCGATCCACACGTCGCGCCAGGAAACGGAAGGGGGACGACCGACGGCACTCTTCATCCGCGACTCATGCGGGCGCCGATGGAGGTCGTGCCCCGTTCTTTCCGCTTCTGCCCGCTGCGGTTTCCGCTCCTATTCGGCCGGCGCGCTCGTGCCCGGCTTTGCGCGTTTCCCTGCCACCACCCCGCGCAGCCACTTGCGATGATGCTTCCATCCCCAGCCGCCCGTCACACTGCCGCGGACCATCGCGCGGAGTGTTCCCGGTTCCCATGTCACCATGTGCACGTGCACGATGAACCCGAGGATGGCAAGGATCGCCGCGATCGAGTGCACGAGGAGCCCGATCCGCTGCGTCGGAATCGACGTCGCCGTGGCGAAATAGGCATTCCAGATGATGATGCCGCTTGCGAGAAGCACCAGGATCAGGATCGCCATGCCCCAGAAATAGAGCTTCTGGCCGGGGTTGAACTTGCCGATCTCGGGGAGGTTCTCCTCGCGGCCCGACATCGCGTCGCCGAGCCGTAGCATCCAGGTCATGTCTTCCGGCGCCGGGACCGACGCCGACACGAAGCGCACGAAGAGCCAGAGATACCCCGCGACGAGGACGATTCCGAGCCAGGGATGGAGGAGCCTTGCGGTCTCGCCGCCGCCGAAGAGCGCGGTGAGGAAGAAGAAGGGGGGATAGAAAAGGGCTAGGCCGGAAAGCCCGAGCAGGATGAAGCAGAGCGCTACGATCCAGTGCGCGATGCGCACATCGAGCGTGTGCCGCTTGACTTCGACGGCATCCAACGGTTCGGCCGGCATCGCCGTCACCGCCTCCCTTCGATCAGCTTTCGCGCCTCTTCTTCATCCTTGTCGGAAACCTGGTTCGGTCCGCTTGCGACATGATGGACGACGGCGCCTACGATAAAGGCCGCCATCGCGGCAAGGCTCGCATATTTCGTAGCCGCTCCCTTCCAGATCTTCACCCAGGGGCTGATGCGCGGGTTGGCCGGCAGGTTGGAGTAGAGCTCCGGTTGATCGGCGTGCGGCAGCACGTACATCACGTGCGTCCCCTTGACGCCGCCCGGGTTGTAGAGGCCGGCCTCCGCGAAGCCGCGCGACTTGAGGTCGATGAGGCGCCCGGCTGCGTGATGCAGCATTTCCTGCTTGGTGCCGAACACGATCGCCTCGGTCGGGCAGGCCTTCGCGCAGGCCGGCCCGTCACCCACCGCCACGCGATCCGAGCAGAGCGTGCATTTGTACGCCTTGGCGGGCATGGCCGAGATGCGCGGGATGTCGAACGGGCAGCCCTTCACGCAATACCCGCAGCCGATGCAGTTCTCTTGGACGAAATCGACGATGCCGTTCTCGTACTGCACGATCGCGCCGGGTGCGGGACATGCCGCAAGGCAGCCCGGCTCGGCGCAGTGCATGCAACCGTCCTTGCGGATCAGCCACTCGAGCTCGCCGCTCTTCGGGTTCACCCATTCGTTGAATCGCATCAGGGTGAACATGTGCGGCGTGAGATCGGGCGGGTTCTGGTAGGAGCCGGTAAAATACCCGATCGGTTGCACCGTGTCGTTCCATTCGATGCAGGCCGCCTGGCAGGCCTTGCAGCCGATACACTTCGAGACGTCGATCAGCTTCACGACCTCGTCGCGGAAGCTCACCGCGGCGTTTGCGCTCGAGGTGGCCGAGCTGCGGACGACGGTCATCGTGCGAGCCGCACCCATCGTCATTCTCCGTCAGGCGCCGTGGAAGCCGGCGGGCGGCGTGGTGGGTTCGATGTCGAGCAGGAAGGCCTTGAACTCCGGCGTCTCGACATTCGCGTCCCCGACCACGGGCGTGAGCGAATTCGGACCGAAGCCTTTGTGCGTCAGGCCCATGAACCCCCAGTGCAGCGGGATCCCCACCATGTGCACGGTGCGGCCCTCGATGGTGAAGGGCTGCAGCCGCTTGGTGACGCAGGCCACAGCCTTGATCGAGCCGCGCCGAGACCAGACACGCACCCAGCTCCCGTTGGCGATGCGCTTCTCCTTGGCGAGCTGCTCGGAGATCTCGACGAAGAATTCCGGCTGCAGCATCGCGTTGACGCGATCGTGTTTGGTCCAGAAATGGAAATGCTCGGTCAGCCGGTAGGAAGTGCCGACGATCGGGAATTCCTTGGCATCGCCGAACTCCGCCAGATCGTCGGCGAACACCCGAGAGGCCGGGTTGCCGCGGATGCGCGGGGCGAGAACGTTCACCACCGGGGCCTCGAACGGCTCGTAGTGCGTCGGGAACGGCCCATCCACCATCAGCCCGCGCACCCAGAGGCGGGCGGTGCCCTCGGCATCCATGATGAAAGGCATCACCTTCTCGGGGTTGGCCGTCGGCAGCATGTCCGGCACGTCGTAGCCGGTCCAGAGCTTGCCGTTCCACCAGATGATCTTCCGCGTCGGATCCCAAGGCTTGCCGGTGAGATCGCAGGAGGCACGGTTGTAGAGGATGCGCCGGTTGACCGGCCAGGAGAATGCCCATTTCGGGTAAACATTGGCGTCGCCGACGTTGGTGTTGTCGCGCCGCGCCATCATGTTGCCCGCCTCGGTATAGCAGCCGGAATAGATCCAGCAGCCGCATGCGGTCGAGCCGTCGGCGCGCAGGAAGGCAAACGAGGGAAGCTGCTTGCCCTTCGCCACCAGAATCTTCGTCGGGTCGGCCGGATCCGCGACCGGGGCCAGCGCCTTGCCGTTCATTTCGCGCGCGAGCTCGTCGGGCGTGGGGTTCGCCGGGACCTTGTACTGCCAGTCGAGATTGAGAATCGGCTCCGGCAGCTTGCCCCCTTCCTTCTGGTAGAGCGCCTTCATGCGCAGATGGATCTGCGCCATGATCCAGGCATCCGCCTTCGCTTGGCCGGGTGGATCGCCGCCTGCCCAGTGCCATTGCAGCCAGCGACCGGAATTGGTGAGCGAGCCTTCATCCTCGGCAAAGCAGGTGGTCGGGAGCTGAATCACCTCGGTCGCGATCTCGGCCGGGTCGACGTTGTTGTATTCGCCGTGGTTCTGCCAGAAGTTCGCTGTCTCAGTGTCCAGCGGATCCATCACCACGAGGAATTTCAACTTCGAAAGCCCGGTGGTGACCTTGGCGCGGTTGGGGCCCGACAAGAGCGGATTGAAGCCTTGGCAGACGTACCCGTTCATCTTGCCGTGCGCCATCAACTCGAAAGCCTGCATCATGTCGTACATCGGCTTGTCGAGCTTCGGGATCCAATCATAGTGGTAATCGTTGTCCTTGGTGGCCGCTTCTCCCCACATCGCCTTGAGGAAGCTCACCATGAAATTCGGATAATTCTTCCAGTAACTGATCTGGTCCGGCCGCAGCGGCTTGAAGCCGCGAGTCTTGAGGTAGGTCTGAAGATCCTTCTCATTGTCGTGCGGCATCCCGAGATAGCCCGGAATCAGCTCGGACATCAGCCCGAGATCGGTGAGCCCCTGGATGTTCGAGTGCCCGCGCAGTGCATTCACCCCGCCGCCGCGCAGCCCGATATTGCCGAGGACAAGCTGCAGCATCGCCATGGTGCGGATGTTTTGCGCGCCATAGGAATGCTGCGTCCAGCCGAGCGCATACATCGAGGTCATGGCTTTGTCCGGCGCCGACATCTCGCCGACCATCGCCGCAACGTGCAGGAATTTCGCCTTGGGCGTGCCGCAGATGCGCTCGACCATCTCCGGCGTGTAGGCGGCGACATGCTCCTTGAGCAGGTTCCAGACACAACGCGGGCTGGTAAGGGTCTCGTCCACCACCGCATAGCCGTCCGGACCGATCTCGTAGTCCCAGGTCGAGCGGTCGTAGATCCGCTTTGCCGGATCGTAGCCGCTGAAGAGGCCGTCCTTGAAGCTGTACCCGGCCTTCACCACGAAGGCAGCGTTGGTGTAGGGCTTCACGTAGTCCCACTGCACCTTGTTGTTGTCGATGCAGTATTTGATGAGCCCGAGCAGGAAGGTGATGTCGGTTCCGGGACGAATCGGCGCGTAGTAGTCAGCCACCGCTGCCGTCCGCGTGAAGCGCGGATCGACCACAATCAGCTTGGCGCCGCGCTCGGCCTTGGCGCGCGTCACCCACTTGAACCCGCATGGATGAGCCTCGGCCGCATTGCCGCCCATGACGATGACAAGATCGGTACTGCGGATGTCCGTCCACAGGTTGGTCATTGCGCCACGGCCGAATGTTGGGGCGAGACTCGCCACCGTGGGGCCGTGTCAGACCCTTGCCTGGTTGTCGAAGGCGAGGACCCCCATCCCCCGCACGACCTTGTAGGTGAGCCATGCCGCTTCGTTGGTGGTTGCCGAGGCGGCGAGAAATCCGGTGGTGATCCAGCGGTTGACCGTCGCGCCGCCGGCGTTCGTGGTGATGAGGTTCTTGTCACGGTCCTCCTTGAAGTTCCGGGCGACCCGATCGAGCGCCCAGTCCCAGGAAACCTCCTTGAACTCCTTCGCCCCCGGTGCGCGATAACGCGGCACGGTGAGCCGGTCCGGCGAGCCTACGAAATTGAGGAGCGCAGCGCCCTTCGGGCAGAGCGTGCCGCGATTGGTCGGGTGATCGGGGTCCCCGTCGATATACATGATCGACCGCTTGCCCCTGGTCTCGGCGGCGGGCTTGGCGTAAAGGATGACGCCGCAGGCCACCGCACAATAGGGGCAGGTATTGCGTGTCTCGATCGTGCCAGTAAGCTTGAACGGCCGGATGGCAGCGGCCTGAGCGGACTCAAGCGCACCGAACCCGAACGCCCCGAGCGAGGTGGCTGCGAGCGCTGCTCCGGTTCCCGCAAGGAACGCCCGCCGCGAAATTCCATCGGGCATATTCGACGTTCTCCCTTCGCGACCGAACCGCTCGCCGGGCGACTCGCCCGTTCCCCGTTTTCAGTGATCCGGACCGCGATCCTGGTAACGGTTGGCGCTGAAACCCTCTCCCGTCGATCCAGCGCGATTCACTCTAGAAGCAGGGCGAATCCGCCGTCAAGAACGACCATCGCCAATAAAGCACCGCTGCACTGCAACAGGCGCCTCCGTAGATCGCATCGGGCGGCCTCGCTATTCTCCGGCTTCGTCGGCACGGAAGGGCAAGTGCTCGCGGAGCGCCGCCATGTCGGCGGCAATTTCCACCCGCTCGTGGCGCAGGAAATCGGCAACCGCGCGCCTGAGGCCCGGATGCGCGATCCAGTGTGCAGAAAAGGTCTGCTCCGGCAAGTAGCCGCGCTGGATCTTGTGCTGGCCCTGCGCGCCTGCCTCGATGCGCTTCAGGCGGTGCGCGATCGCAAATTCGATTGCCTGGTAGTAACAGAGCTCGAAGTGCAGGAATGGCCATTCGCCGCGGCAGCCCCAGTTCCGCCCGTAGAGCGTGTCCGCACCCATGAGGTTGAGCGCACCGGCTACCGGCTCGCCGCTCCGCTCGGCGAGCATCAGCACCACCTTGTCCCCAAGCCGCTCCGCGAGCAGCGGAAAGAAGCGAGGCGTGAGATAGGCCGAGCCCCACTTCCGATCGATCGTGGCGGTATAGAAGCCATAGAAGGCCTTCCAGTGCCGCGGTTCGATTTCTGCTCCGCGGAGCGCCCGGAGCCGGAGGCCGAGGCCGGCCTCGCGGCGCTCGCGCCGGACCGTCTTGCGCTTGCGCGATGAGAGTGCGGCGAGGAAATCCTCGAAGCTCGCATAGCCCTCGTTATGCCAATGGAACTGCATGCCGGTGCGCTGCAGCCAGCCAGCCCTTCCGAGGGCTGACCATTCGGCTTCGCGGCAGAAGGTCACGTGTACGGAAGAGAGGTCGAGCCGTCGGCACGCTTCCTCGAGCGCCCTCGCCATGGCGGCCACGCCCACGCCCGCATCCGCATCGCTCGTCGCCACGCGCATCAGGAGTCTCGGGCCGGGCACCGGGCTGAACGGCACGGCGACCTGCAGCTTCGGGTAATACGCACCCCCCGCCCGTTCGAACGCGTGCGCCCAGCCGTGATCGAAGACGTACTCCCCGTAGCTGTGGCTCTTCGCGTACATCGGTGCGACGCCCACGATCCGCCCCGACGCATCGCGCAGCACGGCATGCTGCGGCAGCCAGCCGGTACGTGCCCCGGCAGAGCCGCTTTCCTCCAGCACGGAGAGAAATGCGTGGCTGACGAACGGATTCTGCTCGCCCGCGCAAGCATCCCACGCGGCGGCCGGGATTTCGCAGATCCGCGGGTGCAGGGTCAGCGTGAGCGAAGCGGCGCCGTCGGGCATGCGGGCGATATGGCAGGCCCCTCGGCTGCGGCAAAGCCCTTCAGGCGATCTCGAACAGCCCTTCCACCTCGACCGCCGCGTCCGCCGGTAGAACCGGCACGCCGATGGTCGTCCGGGCGTGCCGCCCGGCCTCCCCGAACACCGCAACGGCAAGGTCGGAAGCGCCGTTCATCACCTGTGCCTGGCCGGCGAACCCCGGCGCCGAGGCAATGAACCCGCCGAGCCGCACGACCCGCCGCACCCGGTCGAGATCGCCGGCGCAAGCCGCCTTGAGGTGACCGAGCACGTTGATCAGGCATTGCCGAGCAGCGGCCTTGGCGTCCTCGGCCGTTATTTCGGCCCCCACGCGGCCCACAAACGCCACCTTGCCATCGAGCGCCGGTACTTGGCCGGACACGAGGACGAGTTTGCCCGTGATCACCCACGGCACGTAATTGGCAATCGGCGCCATGGGTGGCGGCAGCGTAATGCCGAGCTCGGCAAGTTTCCCTTCGATGCGGCCGGCCACGGGCCTCCCTCCGATCTACTTCGCCACGAGCCTGAGCGCGCGCCTGCGCGCGCCCGCCGACGCGGCTACCGCGGGCAAATAAAGCGGCAGCAGCGGTGCGCCGAGCGGTGGAACGGCCGAAGCGTCTGTCGGGTCCTCCGGCTCCGCCGGCGGCAGATCACGCCTGCCGAGATAGCTCGTGGCGAGATTGCGGAACACATAATCGAGCAGTGACATGGCGCTCGGCACCGCCGGATCACCTTCCACCGGACCGGCTGGCCCGAAGCGCGTGCCAAGGAACGTCTCGACGAACTCCTCGAGCGGCACGCCGTGTTGCAGCCCGAGACTGACCGCGGCGGCGAATGCATCCATCAGCCCGCGGACGGCCGGACCTTCCTTGTGAAGCGCGATCGCGATCTCGCCGAGCCTGCCGTCGGCATATTCGCCGGTCCGCAGATAAAGGCGGTGTCCGGCTACACTGGCCTTCTGGGTATACCCGCGGGCGCGTGCCGGAAGGTTTTCCCTGGCGCTCGAAGGCCGCGCGGGCGGACGGAACACGGCAAGCGGCGGAACTTCGTGCAGATACGCTGCGACCTCTTCCCGCATCGCCCCGAACGCGTCCGGCGAGACCGGAGGAAAGAGCACTTCTCCGCCGAGCCTGCGTGCCAGCGCCGCCTCGGAACTGATCCCGCGCGCCGCAAGCCAAGCGCGGGCGGTACGCGTAAGCCCGCCTTCTGGGCGCACCGGGCCAAACGCCGGGGCGACGCCAGCAGTCTCCACGCCGAGCAAGGCCTCCGCGAGCCCTGCCGGCGTAAGGGCAGTCGTGGCAGCGTGGGCAAGGGCAGGGGCGGCCGCCACTGCTGAGAGCGCCTCCGCGGCGGCTTCGGCGAGGCCAGGCACCGGCGCCCGTTGCGGGGGAGCGAGGATGCGGGCCTGGAACCCGGGCCCGAGCTCGGTCCTGCCGCGGTGGCTGGCGAGTCGGGCCGAGGCGGCGTCCGCCTTTCCTCGGAGCAATGCGGCGATCGCGGCGCCGAGGTTTCTCGCCGCCCCGCTTTCGTAATCGAGCCCGAGCGCGCCGAGAAGCCCGGCAAGATCGGCAATCCGGACGGCGATCCGCGGCGTGTCCGGCCGAGCCAAGCCAAGCGCCAGCACCGCGGTCTCCGCCGCTTCGGCAAAGTCGGCAATCGCGAACCCCAAGCCCGGGTCGTAAAAGGCCGCCAGGTTCAGGACAAAACCCGGCACCGGCTCCGGTTTGCCTTGCCACAGGCCAGCGTCCGGCGCTCCCCGCCGCGACAGAAGCAGCTCGCGCAGGTGCTCGGCCAGAGGCACGGACAGTCCAACCGAGGCCGCACGTTCCGCCAGCGGGCGGATGAATGCTTCGGCTGCGACGGCCAGCCGGACGGGGCCAGCGGCACCCGTAAGCCCGGCGAGGGCCGACGCAGCCGCGTCGTCCCAAGAGGCCGGAACGGTGACTAGGCGGAGCAGGGCATCCTGGTCGGCTCCAGCGAGGGTGCGACGCATCCTGACACCCTGCCAGAAAGAGGCCTTCTTCATCGTTGCCATGCTAGGCGATCGGTTGCGACTCGCAAGCATATTTTGGGCCCTCAGGCCGACGGGGCCACAAAATCCTGTGGATGAATGCAGCCCGAGGCTCCCACCTGGCTTCCGATGGACCTCGTCGGGCACCTCGACTATATCGAGGCCATGACGCTCGGGACGCTGCTTTTCACTCGGTTCCGCGGCCGCCTCGTCGGCAGCGACGAGGCGGGCAATCGCTATTACGAAGAGCGCCGGCCGCGTCGCGGCCTGCGCACCCGTCGCTGGGTGATCTATGCCGGGCCGCCCGAGGCCTCCGCGGTTCCGTCGGAGTGGCACGCGTGGCTGCATTACACCACCGATGCGCCGCTTACCGATCGCCCACGCTGGCCCTGGCAGAAGCCGCATCTTCCGAATCTGACCGGCACGCCCGCCGCCTACCGGCCGCCTGGGCATGATTACGAGGGTGGGCGGCGGCCTCGCGCCACCGGCGACTACGAAGCTTGGTCGCCAGGACCTTAATCGTGGCGCGCCGTGGTGCCGCTGAGGTCGTTACCGGCGCGGTGGTACTCGCCGTCGCGGCCGGATTTCTTGTCTTTGCAGTGGCTCATTCCGGCACGGCGCCCTCGGGCGGCTATCCCTTGCACGCCGAGTTCAACAGTGTTGCCGGGCTGCCCGTCGGTTCGGACGTTCGGCTCGCGGGGGTCAAGATCGGCCGCGTCGTCGCCGAAACGATCAACCCGGAGACCTACCTGGCTCAGGTGACCTTCACGGTTGCGAACGCAATCCGTATTCCGAAGGACAGCAGCGCCGCGGTCGTAAGCGAGGGACTGCTCGGCGGCAATTATCTGGAACTCCAACCCGGCGGTGACATCGCTATGCTGCCGCCGAACGGCCGCATCACCGTTACGCAGTCCCCGGTCAATCTCGAAACGCTGCTCGGGAAGTTTATCTTCAGCATGACGAATGCAGCGAGCACCGCAGCCAAGGGCGTGCCGAGCGCGCCCGCCATGAGCAAGCCATGAACCCACGCCCTGCGGCAACCTCGCCCCAAACCAGCGCGACGCTGGTTCCCTACCCGGAAAAGCTTCGCGTCCTGCGCGAGAACTGCGCCGAGCGCGCGCAGGTTCCGCAGAGTGCTTTCGCAGAGGTGGTGCTGATGGATGTCGGCGAGGCGGCGATGCGGCGGCTGCCTGTGATGGCAGTGCGGGATCTTGGGCCTTCAAGGCGAATCGGGTCCAGGACATGATCTGGAAAAAAGTGGGCATTGCCCTGCTCTCGGCCCTGCTTGCCCTCTTGCCCGTGCTTCCCATTCGCGGCCAGACGGCCCCTCCTCCGCCGGGGCCTCTGTCGCCTGGACCTGTCTCGAATGCCCCGCCCGCCGCCGCCGCCGCCACCCCGCCCGCGCCGACTACCTCGCCCGCTTGGCTGCCGCGGCGCGTCGCCGAGCTTCAGATCGTCGATAAAGTGAATGCCACGCACCGGATCCTGGCGGTGCCGGTCGGCGGCTCCGCCCGAGTCGGCGCGCTCGCCATAAAGGTGAAAGCGTGCCTGGTGCGCCCGCCCGGCCACCAGCGCAATGCTGCCGCCTATCTCGACATCGTCGGCAAGAACCCGGCGGCACCGGCCTTTCAGGGATGGATGGTGGCCGCCGAACCTGCCGCGTCGGTGTTGGAGGATCCGATCTACGACGTGCGCGTGAGCGGTTGCCGCTGATCGGCGGGTGGCACGACCGGCCGGGCGTCCCCACATCCCGGCAGGAACCTTGGTAACCACGATCGCAATGCAACCGCGTCCCGCGTTCATTGCGGCCGCGGGTATTCCGCCATTGCCAGCCCTCGCCAGGCTGGCATTGCTGTTGGACCTCGACGGCACGCTTCTTGACCTCGCGCCCGCTCCCGCAGAGGTGCAGGTGCCACCGGAACTGCCGGATCTGCTCGGCCGACTCGATTTCCGCCTCGGCGGCGCGCTCGCGTTGGTGAGCGGCCGCACGATCGAGGCGATCACTGCGCTGCTGCCCGGGCTTGGGGTCGCCGTCGCCGGAGAGCATGGCGCCGCGCTTCGATGTCGCCCTTGGCTTCCGATCGAGCGGGCTCCGCTTCCGGAGCTGCCGGGGCGGTGGCGTGAGGCCGCGCGAGGGCTTGCGGCGGCGTATCCCGGCCTCTTTCTTGAAGAGAAACCGCACGGCTTGGTTCTCCATTTTCGCTGCGCTGAGGGCGCGGGTCCGGCTCTTGGTACGGCGCTCGAAGGTCTGCTCGCCGCCTCGGGCGAGCCCTTCGTGCTGGTCCCAGCCGCCATGGCCTGGGAGATCCGCCCGCGCGGTGTCGATAAGGGTACGGCAGTGCACGCCCTTCTTGCCCGCCGCCCCTTCGCCGGCCGCCTGCCCGTTTTCGTCGGCGATGACGTGACCGACGAAGACGGAATGCGCGCCGCGCGGGATCTGGGAGGCTTCGGCCTCAGGGTTGCGCCGACGTTCGGCGACGCGGCCGGCGTGCGTGGCTGGCTCGGCCGCCTTGCCGCAGCGGACGAAAGCCGCAAGGAGCGGCCGTGACACGTCGGCTCGTGATCGTCTCAAACCGAGTGCCGGCCGTGAAGGAACGGTCTGCCGCGGCCGGCGGGCTGGCCGTCGCGGTGCGCGATGCGACGGCGCGGCGGCGCAAGCTCTGGTTCGGCTGGTCCGGGCGCACCACCCTCCGCCAGACCTCCCGCAATGTGCCCTCCGTCACCCGGGTCGGCTGGGCCGACCTCGCCACGATCGAACTCTCCGAAGAGGACTACAGCGGCTTCTATGTGGGTTTCTCCAACAGCACGCTCTGGCCGCTCCTGCATTATCGCAGCGGCCTGACCGAATATCGCCGCCGCGATCTCGCATGCTATCTCGCGGTGAACGTGGCTTTCGCCGAGGCGCTCGTCCCGCTGCTCGAGCCCGACGATCTCGTATGGGTTCACGACTACCACCTGATCCCGTTCGGTGCTGCGCTGCGTGCGCGGGGGAGTCCCATCCGGATCGGGTTTTTCCTGCACGTGCCGTTTCCGCCCCCGGAGATCTTCGCGATCTTGCCGCGATGGGAGGAACTGGTGCGGGCGCTCGACGCCTACGACGTGATAGGGGTGCAGACTCCCCAGGATGCCGCGCACCTGAACCAGGCGATGGCGGCAGCAGCGGTCGCACCGCGGGCCGAGGCAATTCCCGTCGGCATTGACCCTTCTTCCTTCGCCGCCCTTGCTCGGCGCGCCGCACAAGGGCGCGACCCGCTTCGCCTCGCGCAGAGCCTCGGCGGACGCGCGCTCGTGCTCGGCGTCGATCGGCTCGACTACTCGAAAGGGCTGCCACAGCGGTTCCGCGGGTTTGCCTCCCTCCTGCAACGCTTTCCCGAGCACCACGCGAAGGTCACGATGCTGCAGATCGCGCCGGTCTCGCGCGGCGAAGTCGCGCAGTACCGTGCGCTGCGTCGCGAGCTCGACGAGCTGGTCGGCCGCGTCAATGGCGAGCACGCGGAATTCGACTGGAATCCGCTACGCTATCTGACACGCGACGTGCCGCGCCAGACGCTCGCGGGCTTCTACCGGCTGGCGCGCGTCGGCCTCGTGACGCCGTTGCGCGACGGGATGAACCTGGTCGCCAAGGAATATGTGGCCGCACAGGATCCTGCGGATCCGGGCGTGCTCGTGCTGTCGCGTTTCGCCGGGGCGGCCGAGGACATGGCGGGGGCAGTGCTGGTCAACCCGGTCGATCCGGACGAAACCGCCGAGGCGCTGCACGCCGCGCTCACCATGGGGATCGAGGAGCGCCGGAGCCGGTGGCAACAGATGATGGTTGCCGTCGAGCGCACCAGCGCGGCCGCCTGGGCGGAGAGCTTCCTCGCCCGCCTCGAAGGCGAAGCCGTCCCCTTGGCGCGACGCCGCTCTTTCGCCTAAAGTCGGGGCAGATGCCGGTGGCCCGAAAGGGCTGCAAACGGGAACGCGTAAACCGCGGCTGCCCCCGCAACTGTACGGTGGCGAGTCCGGCCCCCAGGGCGCAATTGCCGACGCCATTGCCCGCAACGGGTGAGAAGGCAGGGCCGGGTGATGACCCCCAAGCCAGGAGACCGGCCGGCATCGAGACTGTTCGCGCGCTTCGGGCGGGGTGCACCGAGGCAGCGGGGGAAAGCCCCGAGGCGGCCGTCGTCCTGACAACGGGCCGCCGGCGCACGCGCAGGACGGCCCAACACGGAGGAGGCCAAACTGCGCATCCTTGTCATGGCCCTGCTGGCGGCCGCCATTCCGGCCGCAGCCCTTGCCCAAACGGTAAACCCGAACGGTACCGACACCACCACCGGAGGGACCAGCATCGGGTCCTCCGCCATCCCGGAAACCGTCGTCACCGCCACGCGCATTCCCACCCCCGTGCAGGAGATCCCGGCCGGCGTCACCGTCATCACGCGCCAGACGATCGAGAACCGCGGCTACAACACGCTGGTCGATGCGCTCTCCGCCGTACCCGGCCTGCATATCGTTCAGTCGGGCGGCCCTGGCGCGAACGCGAGCGTCTTCATCCGCGGCACCGACAGCAACCAGGTGCTCGTGCTGGAGAACGGCGTTCCCATCAACGATCCTTCAGACCCGGGCGGTGCTTTCAACTTCGGCTCCGACACGCTCGCTGGCGTGCAACGCATCGAGGTGATCCGCGGCCCGATGTCGAGCCTCTACGGCTCGGGCGCGATCGGCGGGGTGATCAACATCATCACGACGCCCGGCTCAGGCCCGCCGCACGGAACGATCAGCATCGCCGCCGGTCTGCCCGACGCTAACCAGGTGGATGCCGGGCTTTCCGGTTCCTCCGGGCCGTTCGATTATCGGCTGAATGCGAGTGCGCTCACGATGGAAGGATTTGACGTAACGCCGCGGCGCGAGAGCGTTTACACGGGCGAGCGGGACGGCTTTCAGAATCAGCAGGGCAATCTCGACCTCGGCTTGACCGTCGTTCCCGGCACGCGGCTTTCGTTCTATGCCTCCGGTCGGCATAGCCTCGGCGGCTTCGACACCCTCGGCTTCCCTGCCTTCGATGCGCCGAACGAGGTCGCCTACGATACCAGCGCCCTCGGCACCCTCGCGCTTTCGAGCCAGGTGCTCCCCTGGTTCCGTACCGTGCTCATGGCCTCGGGCCTCTACGACTTCCGCCACTACGTCGATCCGCTCAACCCGGCCGATCCGAACCAGGAATCCAACAACGATCACTACCAGGGCACGCGTGTTGACCTGCAATGGAACGACACGGTCGATCTTCCCGATCAGGGCCCGGCGCGCGATCAAACCCTCACCTTCGGCTTCGAGCACATCAACGATTTCGTCAATGTCAGCCTGAACGACAGCTTTTTCGGCGTGCCGTTCGTGCAGGAGACGCACGCCGAACAGATCTCGAGCGCCTGGCACGCAGGCGTTCAGAGCACGTTCTGGAGGCGCCTCACCTTCACCGGAGGGGTGCGTGAGGACGCCGTCTCCGCGGTCGGCAACGCCTTCACCTGGCGCGGCGGCTTCGTCCTCGCGCTACCGGAGCTCTCCTCCCGCTTTCATATCTCGGGCGGGACGGCCTTCCTCGCGCCCTCGCTCTTCGATCTCTACGGATCCGGTGGCGGCTTCCAGGGCAACCCGAACCTCAAGCCCGAACGCAGCATCGGCTTCGAGGTGGGCTGGAGCACCACGCTTCCGGGCTTCGGCCGGGCGGATTTCGCAACCCTTGGCGTCACCTATTTCCACACTGACGTGAGGGATCTGATCGAGACCGTGTTTTTACCGGTCTTCACCACGGTGAATATCGGGCTCGCGCATCTGCAGGGCGTGGAGACCACGCTCGCGCTGCGTCTAAGGCGTTGGCTTTCAGCCGATCTCGCCTATACCTATACGGACGCACGCGACGCCGATACCGGCGCACTCCTCCTTCGCCGGCCGGAGAACCAGTTCTCCGCCAATCTCCTGATCCGCCCGCTGCCGAAGCTCACGATCGCGCCGGAGCTGCTCCATATCGGGCCGTTCGAGGATGCGCTGGTGGACAACAACGGCTTTCCCGCCGGCACCGGCCTCGCAAGCTCCGGCACCATCGTGAATGTCAACACGACCTACCAACTTACGCCCCACCTCGCCCTCTTCTTGACCGGCAACAACATCTTCGACTCGAAATTCGAGCCGGCGAGCGGATTCGCTTACCCCGGCGCCTCCTTCCTGCTCGGCGCGCGGGCAAGTTTCTGAGCGGATCAGTCGTCGGCTTCTCGGCCCGGCTGCCAGAGCGGTGCCGAGCCCGTCTTCTCGTTCTCCTCGCGCGCAAGCACGAAGAGGAGATCTGAGAGTCGATTGAGATAGCGGATCACGGCAGGGCTGAGCGCCTCTGCCGCGGCGAGCGCGACTGCGCGCCGTTCCGCCCGCCGCACGATCGCACGGGCAAGATGCGCCATCGCCGCTGGCTTGCTGCCGCCCGGAAGCACGAAGCTCCGAAGCGGCGGCAGCCCGGCGTTGCGCGCCTCGATCGCGGCTTCGAGCGCCACCACCTGCCGGTCCTGGATGCGGATGCGCGGCTTTGCGTCAGTTTCTGGGACGGCGAGATCTGCGCCGAGATCGAAGAGATCGTTTTGCATGCGACGCACCAGCTCCACCGTTGGTGCATCGCTCGCCACGGCCTCGCCGAGTAGCCCGAGGGCCGCGTTTGCCTCGTCCACCGCACCCAGCGCCTCGATGCGAAGCGTGTCCTTGCGCACGCGGCGCCCGTCGCCGAGCGAGGTTTCGCCCCGATCGCCGCCACGCGTCACCACGCGATCTATCCGAACCGTCATCGGCTGCCTTCCGGGTTGGTCAAAACGAACCGTATCTTGACCAGCATGGTCGAGGGAACGGGGAACCCGGCCCGGTTTGCCGGAACGAAGTGCCAGCGCGCGACCGCCCTTCGCGCCGCGCTGTCGAGCAGCGTGTAGCCCGAGGTTCGAAAGATATCGACCGCCGCAGCACTTCCGTCCGCTGCCACGTGCACCCTGAGAATGACCGAGCCCTGCTCGCCCCGCCGGACCGCGCGCCGCGGATAGCCGGGCGGGACGTTCTGCACCGCCTTGTCAAGCGCGGCCGGGATTACCTGTCTGCCTGACACCAAGCCGGTGCCGATTGAACCCGTATGGCCAAGGCGTACCGCGGCCGCCCCTTGGCGCGACGAGGGCGCCGGTGGGACCCGCGCGGCCGCCGCCGGTCGAGCGGGTGCGGCCGGCGGGGGCAGCGGCAGCGGCGCCCGATTCGGCGGGGCACGCGTTGGCAGCGCCTGTTTGGGTACCGGCTTTGGCTCCGACCGGCTCGGGCTCGCCGCCGTCGCCGTGGCCGTCGCGGTCGCTACCGAGGCCGCCCTGCCCACCGCCGGCGTATTCTGCTCGACCAGTTCAACCTCGGCCAGCACCGGCGGCCCCTTCATCCCGCGCCCCGGCCAGAGCCAAGCCCCCGCCACCAGCAGCGCCAGCAGCAGCCCGTGCAGTCCGAGCGAAAGGAGAACCGCTCGGCGCATCAATCCGGCAGGAGATGCGGGAGCCCGTCCTGCCCGAACCCAAGGCCGAATGCGGCTGCCGCGGCCGGCAGCATCGCAAGCGGCGCACCGTCCGCCGTGATCCCGCCGCGATCCAGCACCACGAGCCGATCAGCATAGCGAAGCGCCAGCTCGATCGCGTGCAGCACCACGACCACCGTCCGCCCTGCCGCCGCCGTTTCGCCGAGGAGCCGCATGATGGAAAACGCGGCTTTAGGGTCGAGATCGGCCGTGGGTTCGTCCAGCAGCAGGACCTCGGGCTCGGTTGCGAACACGCGGGCCAACATGGCCCGGCGGACCTCGCCGCCTGACAGCCGGTCGATCCGCTGCCCGGCGAGCGTGCTGACACCGGCAAGCGCCAGCGCCCGCGCCACCGGTTCCGGTGCGCGGTCGCCGTGCGGAATGCGCCCGAGGAACGCGATCTCTTCCACCGTCATCCCCCACGCCGCGCGCGCCCCTTGCGCCAGATAGGCGACACGCCTCGGATCGGGCTTGCCAGTTCCCGGAAGAATGCCGCACAGAGCTTTCAGAAGAGTGGATTTCCCGGCGCCGTTCGGGCCCGCCAGCGCGGTCAGTCGGCCGGGGAGAGGGGAAAAATCGACGTGGTCGAGAACGCGTCGCCCGCCAAGCTCGATCGAAAAATCCCGTACCCCGATCATTGACCGAGCCGGCGCGCAATCACCACCAGGAACGGTGCGCCGATCAGCGCCGTCAGCACACCGAGCGGCGGCTCTGCGTTGAGCGGCAGCACCAGCACCGCGATCCGGACCAGGATATCGGCGGCAAGCAGAAGCGCCGCTCCGGCCAGCGCCGAAGGCAGCAACAGCACCGCCGGCCGTTCGCCGAGCCTCGGTCGGAGCACGTTCGGCACCACCAGCCCGACGAACCCCACCCCGCCCGCGGCTGCGGCCGCCGCGCCGGCCGCGAGAGCGGTGCCCAGCGCCACGCCCCGCATGGTACGTGCCGTTGAAACACCAAGGCTCGCGGCAGTTTCCTCACCTAACGATAGAGCATCCAGGCCGGCGCCAAGGCGGAGCAGGATGACCACCCCGAGCACGATCGGAGGGGCAGCCAACGCACAGTCGGAGAGGGTCCGGTCGGCGACGCCGCCGAGCAGCCAGAAGGTGAGCTCGGCGAGCGCGTAGGGATTCGGGGCGAGCGCGAGCGCGAAGGCAAGGAGCGCCGCGGCGGCGGCCGAAAGTCCGATGCCGGCGAGGATCAGGGACGGACCGGTCGGCGCGCGCCCGGCCAAGGCCAGCAGGGCGGCAGCGCCCAGACCTGCCCCAAGCATTCCGGAAAGCGGCAGCGCCGGGGCGAAAGCGGCGGCAAACCCCCAGTAGAACGCGATCACCGCGCCGAGCGCCGCACTCCCGGAAATGCCGAGCAGCCCGGCATCGGCGAGCGGATTGCGAAGCGCCCCCTGCAGCGCCGCACCCGAGACGCCGAGGCCGCCTCCCACCAGGAGAGCAAGCAAAGTTCTTGGCAAGCGGAGCTGCCAAAGGATCACCGGTGCCGGCAGGCCCACTCCCGCCGACCCGACCAGCAGGGAGGCGGCAAACAGGAGAGCGAGCCCGAGGACGAAAAGGCGGATCACCGGGCAGCGACACGGGCAGCAGCCCGCGCCGCGAAGGGCGAACCGCACATCAGCCAGGCGGCCGGCACCGTGCGGCGCGCGATCGCGCCGAGCGCGGGGCTTTCAATGAGGTCGGTCGCGAGCGAGGGGGTGCCGGCCGCCTCGGGCAGGACCAGGAGATCGGGCGGGCGAACGAGCAGGCGCTCCAGCCCGAGCCAGCCGCCCGGCGCCGCGTCACGGTACCCGGCCGCCCGGAGCACGGCCCCGGCGAGCGAGCGGGGGCCGGCCGCGAAGCCCCGCGGCTCCAGCACGATCGCCGTCCGTCTCGCTGTCGGCCGGGGCAGACCGGCGAGCACGGCATCCATCGCCGCGATCAACACCGCGCCGCGCGCCCGGACGCCGAGAAGGCGGGCAAGCCGGGTGATCTCCGCGCGGATGCCGCCAAATGTCTGCGGATCTCGTATTGTCACCACGCGAAGCCCGAGTGTCCGCAGCGCCGTCACCACCAGTGCCGCGCCATACGGCTCGGCCAGCACGAGGTCAGGGTGCAGGCGAAGCACCGCTTCCGCCGAGGGGCGCACCACCGGCAGATGCGCCGCCTCTTGCGCCACGGCCGAAAGCGCCGGGTCGCGCGCGAGCGGGGAAAGGCCCGCAATCTCTTGCGGCGCCAGCAGGACCAGCATCTGATCGGTGCAGAGATCGAGCGAGACCACACGGAGCGCGGCCTCCGCCGTCACGCGGCTGAGCAGCAGGAGGGCGAGCGCCAGTGCGGCCTGCCGCGCCCGGATCCCCCTCACAGCACCGGCACGCCGTGTTGCTTGGCCTTCATTTCGGGTTCCACATGGATGGTGACGACAAGGTTGCCCATCTCTTTGCGCAGCGCCTCCTCGATGCGGTCGCAGATCGCGTGCGCCTCATCGACACGCATCTCTCCCGGAACGACCAAGTGGAACTCGAGGTAGGTGAAGCGCCCGGCCGCGCGCGTGCGCAGATCGTGCGCCTCGAGCGCGCCAGTGGCGTGGTCCGCGACCAGGGCGCGGATGCGTTCGCGCACCGGCACGTCCGGAGCCTCGTCCATCAGCCCCCCCACCGACGCACGGATGATCCGCCAGCCCGAGATGAGCACGTAGAGGGCAACCGCTACGGCCAGCAGCGGATCGAGCCAGGAGAGGCCAGCAAAGACTGCGACCGAGAGTCCCACGATGACCGCAAGCGAGGCCAGCACATCGGCGAAGAGATGCCGCCCGTCGGACAGCACCGCCGGCGAGCGGCCGCGCCTTCCTTCGCGCAGCAGCAAAGCCGCCCAGCCCGCGTTGCAGAGAGTGGCGAGGCCATTGAGGCCAATCCCGATCATTGGCAGCCGGATCGGCAGCGGATGCCGCCAGACGAGCCACGCGTGCTGGAGAATCGAAAAGGCCGCGACCACGATCAGCACGCCCTCGATGACGGCGGCGAAGAACTCCGCCTTGTCGTGTCCGTACGGATGGTTTGCGTCCGCCGGCACGGCTGCGAAGCGGACCGCGCCGAACGTCAGCCCGGCCGCGGCAACGTTGACCAGCGTCTCCAGTGCATCCGAATAAAGCGCGGCACTGCCGGTGACCCACCAGGCAAGCCCCTTCAGCGCCAGGACCAGGAGCCCGACACCGATGCTGCCGCCGGCGATGCGTTGCAGCCGCTCCACGATGCTTTCCCGCTCTTCGGCGGTTGGCTCTAGCAGCAAGGAAGGGCCGGCGTCATCCGCGACGATCGGGCCTCAGGGGACCGAAAGCCAGGCTCGCACCCGGGATGAACGGACCGCGGTCTCCACCACCTTCTGGATTTCCCAGCCCTCGCGGAAGTCGGGGCCCTTGGCCGGCCCGCCCTCGATCATCTGCAGGAAGTCGGCCGCCTCGATCGTCTTGAGGTCATTGAAGCCGAGCTGGTGGCCGGGCGCGGGGCAGAAAAAGCCATAAGGCGGATGCTCCGGCCCCGCCTCGATGCGAAGGAAGCCGCGGCGCGAGGCCGGCCCGCCGGCACGATGGAATAGAAGCTCGTTCAAGCGCTCCTGGGTGAAAGCGAGCGCCCCTTTCGTTCCGGAAATCTCGAAGCCGAGCTGCATCGTCCGCCCTGTGGCCACCCAGCTTGCCTCGATCGTTCCGCCGCAGCCGCGCGCAAACCGCACCGTCAGGCGCGCGATGTCATCGACTGTCACCGCCCGCCGCTCCGCGCTGCCCCTCACCACCGGTCGCTCCTTCACCACAGTCTCGAGATCGGCAATCACCGCGGTGATCGGGCCGAGCAGGAAGCGCGCGAGCCCGATGATGTGGCTGCCGAGATCGGCGAGCACGCCCGCGCCCGCGGGATCGAGCCGCCAGGTGAAAGGCGCCTCAGGATCGGCCATGTAGTCCTCGGCGTGGCTCCCGCGAAAGCCGGTGATCTCGCCCAATTCGCCCCCTGCGATCATCTCGCGCGCAAGCCCGAGCAGCGGGTTCTTGAGGTAGTTGAACCCGACTTGCGTGCGAATGCTCGCGGCTTCGGCTGCCTGCACCATCGCCCCCGCCTTGGCCTCGCTCTCTGCAAGCGGTTTTTCGCAATGCACATGCTTGCCCGCGGCGATCGCGGCGAGCGCCATCTCGTAATGCAGTGCAGTCGGCGTGGTGATGCACACGATATGCACAGCCGGATCCGCAACCAGTTCGCGCCAATCCTTCGTGAGGCGCCGGAAGCCGAAGCTTCGATGCGCGCGCTCGGCGGCAGCGTGGTCAACGTCCGCCACCATCTCGAGCACGGGCCGCGCGCGAAGGGGAAAGAGGCTCGCGGCCGTGCGATAGGCCAGTGCGTGCGCCTTGCCCATGAAGCCTGTGCCGATGATGCCGACGCCGACCCCGGTCATTGCATCTACACCGCAACCGCCCGCCCGCTCTTCGCCGATTCGAGCGCGGCATCGGCTAGCCGGAGTGCCTGCCGTCCGTCCTCGATCGTAAGCGGCATCGGCTTGCCTGTCTCGATCGCTTCGAGAAAGGCGTCGAGCTCGAGCCGGTACGCCTCTGCGTAGCGCTCCAGGAAGAAGTTCAGCAACGGCGGGCGGACTTCCGTCTCGCCCGCTCCGTAACGGCGGAGCGTGGAGGGCCGGAGATTGTCGTTGAGCAGCATGCCTCGCACGCCGAACACTTCAAGGCGCTGGTCGTAGCCGTAAGCAGCCTGCCGGCAATTGTTGATATGGCACTGCCGGCCCGACGCGGTGCGCATCACAACCATGACCGTATCGAAATCTCCCGCCGCGCCGATCCCCGGATCGACAAGCGCCCCCGCGGCGGCAAAGACCTCACGCGGCTCCTCGCCCAGCAGCCAGCGCGCCATATCGAAATCGTGGATCGTCATGTCACGGAAGATGCCGCCCGAGCTTGCGACATAGGAAGGCGGCGGCGGCTCGGGATCGCGGCTGGTGATGATCACTTGCCGCACCTCGCCGATCTCGCCGCGGTCGATCGCCTGGCGCATCGCCGCCGCACTCGGATCGAAGCGGCGATTGAATCCCACCATGACGCGCGCCTTTAGCCGCGCGATCTCGGCCACCGCGGCATCGACCTTGCGGATATCGAGATCGACCGGTTTCTCGCAGAGCGCGGCCTTTCCCTGGCGCGCGGCTTCGAGCAGCAGATCGACATGCGTGTCCGTCGGCGTGCCGATGACAATCGCCTCCACGTCCTGCCGCGCGATCATCGCCCGGGGCTCGGTCGCGGCCTCGCAGCCAAGCATCCGTGCCAGGCCCTCCGCAGCTGCGGCAACGGTGTCGGCAACGGCCACCAGCCGGCACCGCGGGTTGCCCGCGGCATTCGTTGCATGAATGCGGCCGATACGGCCGGCACCCAGAACTGCGATCCGGATCATTGAGTTCCTCCCGAGAGGGCGCCCGGCCCCACCATGGCGGCTTCGGCCTCGCCGATCAACGCCGCGGTCCTCGGATTGACGCCTGATCCGGCGCGGCGGATAGCCTTGCGCGGTCGTGCCTCGCACCCGGGAGCAAGCGCGCATGGATCCCCGATCCGTCGGACACCTGTCCATGGCCAGCAAGGTCGCCGTCGTAACGGGCGGCACACAGGGCCTCGGCGAGGCAATCGCCCATCTCTTCGCCGATCGCGGCGCCGCCGGTCTCGTCATCACCGGCCGCAACCGCGAGAACGGCCGGCGCGTCGAGACCGCGCTCGCCGCCAAGGGCGCCAAGGCTCTTTACGTTTCCGCCGATCTCGCGGTCCTTGAGGAGGCGCGGGGCGTGATCAAGGCCGCAGGCGAGCGGTTCGGCCGGATCGACGTGCTGGTCAATGCGGCGGCGATCACCGACCGCGGGACGATCTTCGACACCGGCCCCGAGCTCTTCGACCGCATGTTCGCGATCAACATCCGTGCCCCATTCTTCCTGATGCAGGACGCACTCCTGATGATGCGGCGGAACCGAACCAAGGGCACGATCGTCAACATCCTTTCGATGTCGGCGCATGGTGGGCAGAGCTTCATCACCGCCTATTGCGCCTCCAAGGGCGCCCTGCTCACGCTCACCAAGAACGTCGCCTTTTCCGTCATGCGCCACGGCATCCGTGTCAACGGCCTCTGCGTCGGATGGATGGACACGCCCGGCGAGGACCGGATCATGCGCACCTACCACGCCGCCGCCGACGGCTGGCGCGAGCAGGTGGAGGCCGGGCTTCCGTTCGGTCGCCTCGTGAAAACCGACGAGGTCGCGCGCGCAGTCGGTTATTTCGCGAGCGAGGAGTCCGGCCTGATGACAGGCGCGATCATCGATTTCGACCAGTCCGTTCTCGGCTGCTACGAATCCGCTCCGCAGCCGCCTCGCGCCTGATCGGGGCCATCCGGATGCGCCGCCTCCTTTCAGAGATCGTGCTGGTCCCCTGGGCCGGCGTTCTGATCGGCCTCCTGGCCGTCGCGACTCTTGTCAGCCTGATCTCACCCTACTTCCTCACGTTGGGCAACATCCTCGGCAATGTCGCCCTCTACTTCTCGTGGTTCGCCATCGCCGGCTTCGGCGAGGCGCTGGTGATGATCGGCGGCGGGCTTGATCTTTCCGTCGGGTCGGCGATGGGCTTTTCCGGCATGATCGCGGCCCTGGTGCTCGCCGCCGGCCTGCCGCTCGCTCCCGCGCTCGCTGCCGGACTCGCCGCCGGCGCTCTGGTTGGCTTCGTCAATGGCCTTGCGGTGACGCGGTTCCGTCTCAATCCCTTCATTGCCACGCTCGCCACTCTCGGCATCTTCCGCGGCATCACCTACGGCATCGTCCAGGGTCAGGCGATCACGCCGCCGAGCAATACCGCCGGAGCGGCCTTCGCTGCGCTCGGCACCGGCGCACTCGCTCACGTCCCCGCGCCCGTCATCGTGATGCTTGGTCTCGCGCTCGTCCTCTTCATCGCCCTTAACCACACGCCGTTTGGGCGGCACGTGTACGCGCTCGGCGGCAACGAGGCCGCAACACGCCTCCTCGGCCTCGACATCACGCACTTGAAGATGGTCCTCTACATTCTTTCCGGCCTGACGGCCGCAGTCGGCGGCATCCTGCTCACCGCCCGCGCGGGAACGGCACTTCCGGATGCGGCCCAGGGCTATGAGCTGCAGGTCATCGCGGGGGCAATTATCGGCGGCGTCAGCCTCACAGGCGGGCAGGGGACCCTCCCCGGCGTCCTCTTCGGCGCCGCGCTGCTCGGCGTGATCAGCAACGGCATCGTCCTGGCCGGGCTTGCCGGCTACTGGCAGCAGCTTATCACCGGCCTCGTCATCGCCGCCGCCGCTGCCCTTGACGTGCTTCGCCAGCGACTTGCATACCTGCGTGCGGCCTGATCCGGGAGAAAGCCGGCATCAGGCAAAATCCGAAGAAGGGGAAACGCCATGCTGAAAACAAGGCTTATCGCCGCTCCGCTACGCCGCCGCACACTCCTCGGCGCCGGCGCGCTCGCCGCCGGAACCGGATTGCTCGCGCGGCCCTATGTCGCGCGCGCCGCCAAGCGCTACTCGATCGCCGTGATCCCCAAGGCGCTCGACAACCCGGTCTTCTACTATGCCCACTACGGCGCCGAGACACGCGCGCGCGAGCTCGGAGACGTGGACGTGATCTGGACCGCTTCCACCACCTCGGACGCGAGTGTCGAGGCCCAGGTGCTTTCCGGGCTGATCGCGCGGCACGTCGATGCGATGGCGGTGGACGCCAATGCGCCGCAGCCGCTGGTCGCCCCGATCAACGAGGCGGTCGCCAAGGGCATCACCGTCATCACCTGGGATTCGGACGTTCCCGGCTCGAAGCGCCGACTCTTCTACGGTGTGGACAGCTACAAGATGGGCCAGTCGCTCGCCGAGCAGACGATCAAGTTCATGGGCACCAAGGGCACGGTGATCCTGGTCAGCGGCGGGCCGGGCGCCACCAACCTGAACGCGCGGCTCAAGGGTGCCACCGACACGCTCGCCAAGTATCCGGGCGTGAAGACGATCGGCCCCTTCTTCGATTACGACGATCTCGTGAAGGCACAGGTCCTGATGAATGACCTGCTGGTCTCGCATCCCGACGCCGGCGCGATCCTGAACGTCGCCGCCGTGGCGCTGTTCGGCAAGATGAGTGCGCTCCCCGCGGTCATCAAGAACAAGGGCAAGGTGAAGATCATTGCCAGCGATACGCTCGCACCCGAGCTTCCCTTCGTCGCCGACGGCTATGTGCAGGCGCTGGTCGGGCAGGACTACTGGGGCTGGGGCTATCAGACGGTGAGCATCCTCCACAACCTCCTCGCCAACCCGAACTGCCACTATCCGGAACTCGTTCCCCAATCGATGCCGGTGGTAACAGCGGCGAACGTCAAGGACTGGATGGCGAAATGGGAGGAGGCGAAGACACGCGCAGGCGCGGCCGCCGCCTTCAAGGAGGCGCCGATCGGCTGCATGTAACGATACTGCAATGACAGCGCCGCTCCTTTCGCTTCGCGGCATCCTCAAGCATTACGGCCCGGTCCACGCGCTTGACGGGGTGGATTTCGATCTCTTCCCCGGCGAGATCGTGGGCCTCGTCGGGGACAACGGCGCCGGCAAATCGACGCTCGTCAAGGTGATGTCGGGCGCGACCGAGCCGGACGCGGGCACGATCCTGTTCGAAGGCAAGCCGGTGGTGCTGCGCTCGCCGCAGGAGGCGCGCGGGATCGGGATCGAAACGGTCTACCAGGATCTTGCGGTCGTCCCCTGGCTCGACGTCGAGGCGAACCTCTTCCTCGGTCGCGAGATCACCGGCGCAAGCTGGTGGAACCGCTGGTTTCTTAACAAGAACGCGATGCGACGAGAGGCGGCGCGCCACATCGCCTCGCTCCAGGTCGGTCTGAAATCCGTGCGCCAGCCGGTCGGCCTGCTCTCGGGCGGGCAGCGGCAAAGTGTCGCCGTGGCGCGCGCCATTTCCTGGGGCCGCAAGGTGGTCATCATGGACGAGCCCACCGCCGCGCTCGGGGTGCGCGAATCCCGCGGCGTGCTCGATCTGATCAAGCGCGTGAAGGAGCGGGGGCTCGCGGTTGTGCTGGTCAGCCACAACCTGCCTCACGTGTTCGAAATCACCGACCGGATTTTTGTTCTGCGCCAGGGCCGAGCGGCGGGCACTCTCGTCACGCACGAGGCGCATGTGAGCGAAGTCGTCGGGCTGATCACCGGCGTGCGCGTTTCCGCCGCCGTCGCATAGTCAATGGGCTCTGCCCTATGTCTCGATCGCCGCAAGCCCGGGTGGCAGGAGGGCACCGTCCGGCACGCCGAGCCCGGTGCAGGCATTCCAGGGCGTTCCGGCGTCGTAGCCGATGCTCGAGCCGGCCGGCCGGTTGTTGCCCTCCGTGATCTCGCGAAGCAGGTTCTTATGCTGATAGAGATAGGGCAGGAAAAAGCCGGACGACCGTCCACGCTGCTGGTTGATCCGCGCGATAAGCGCGCTCCAGAGCGGCGCCACGGCGCTGGTGCCGCCGACCACGGTCGAGAACCCGAACAGGACGATCTGGTAGCCGCTCGAGGACGCGGCATCGGCGGCAACATCGGGCACGCCACGACCTTGCCGGCCGCCGTTCACGCTCGGCGGCAGCGGCGTGTCCGCCTGGAATGCAGGCACCAGGAAGAAATCGCTGATGCCGCCGCCGGTGCCGCTCGTGCCGCTGTTCCAGACGACCTCCGCCGTGATCGTTCCGCCGGCGGTCGTGATTTCGGTGCCGCCGCAACCGATCGCCCATGGGCTCGATGCCGGGAAGTCCACGTGCGCCCGGCCGTCATTGACGCCGTCTGTCGCGAGCGAATCTCCGGCCGCAGCGAACACGGAAAGCCCCGTTGTCGCCGCATCCTCGAGCACGCTCGTCATCGAGGAGATTGCCTGCGCGCTCCAGCTGGATTCCGGGCCACCCCAGCTGATCGAAAGCACACTCGGCCGGTGCGTCGAATCCGTGGTGGCGGCGGAGATCGCGTCCACGAATCCCGCGTCGGTATTCGGAGCGAAATAGACGGCGATCGAAGCTCCCGGCGCATTGCCGCCAGCCACCTGGATGTCAAGTGCCACCTCGCCATCCGCGCCGAGATCGCTATACGGTTTGTTGGCGGCCCCGTCCACGGAAATTGCGGTCACGCTCGGTGCGGGTAGGCCCATTGCCCGGAAGGCGGCCGTGCTATCGGCGGCCCGGAATCCGCCACCTAATTCGATGATGCCGATGCATTCCCCGCTGCCGTCGGCATTGCCCGGAAAGCCGTAAAGCTTGCCGACTTCGTTGGGCAGGTAGCCCGCGCCCGTGCCTGCGTGCGGCACGATCCGCGGCTTGGCAACCGGCCGGGTGTCGAGCCCGAGCACGGACTCGACGACCGCATGCACGTCCTCCGGTAACGACAGGGTGCCGGTCTGACAGCGGAAGCGGAGGGCGCCGTCGTGGAAATGTTGCAGCCGGGTGCGGAAGGCCGCCTCCATCCGGGCGGCCGGGCCGGACAGACGAACCAGCCGTCGCGCGGGTTCCACGGCGAGGACGGTGAGGTCGTTCTCGGAAGCGAACTCCTTGATCAGGCGGACATCGTCGCGATGCAGTTCTGCCCGCCGCGCCGCGAGCACACCGCGCGGTTCTGCGCCCGCCGGCGGTGCGCCGCGGTCACGCGGCTTGAGGTAGATGCTGACCTCGATCGTTTCATCCTGAGCGACATCACCGATCGGTGATGCGCCGGCAGGCACGGCGGGGGAACTCGCGGGAAAGAGCAGATATGTCCGACTTGTCATGCATTCCCCCGGCAGCCGCCCCTGTCCACGGGAATAATCGCAAAACGGCCATCGCGGCAACGCCGTTTTCGATCCGGTGCGGTCCTGTTCCCCACCGCTCAGCGCTCCCGCGCCGCCCGAAGCCGCGGCACCGGAGGCCGGACCCCGAGCGCCAGGGCCGCGGCGGTGAGCATCAGGGCGATTCCCACGACTTCGCTCGCCGATACGCTTTCGGCGAAGGCGAAGATCCCGACGACGACGGCGATGACAGGGCAGACGAAGGCGTAAGTGGCGGCCCGGCTCGGCCCCCAGTCGCGCAGCAGGATGAAATAGAACGTGTAGCCGATCAGCGTTCCGAAGATGACGATGTAAAGCCAGCCGAACCACGCGGAGAGTCCCCAGGCGCCAGCCGCGGCGGCGCGCGCGCCTGGCTCGAACGCCAGCGAGACAAGCAGCAGCATGGCGCCACCGGCAAGATAGGTGAGCGCCGAGAGAAGCACCGTCGGATAGCGCACGAGCAGTGGGCGCGTGAGGACGGAGCCGGCGCAAGAGGCGAACGTCGCCGCAACGACGGCGGCAATGCCGAGCCCTTCCAAAGGATCTGTGCCGCCGGCTGCGGGCGGGCCCGGCCGGAACAGGAGAACCAGCCCGAGAATGCCGGCGGCGATGGCGGTACCCTGACGAGGCGCGAAGCGTTCTTCCCTGCCCAAGATGGCGAGCAGCAGCATCATGAGCGGCGTAAGCGCGGAGTTGAGGACTGCGGCAAGTCCCGACGGCACAATCCGCAGCGCCCAGTAAAGCGGCGCGTAGGTGAGTGGAATGAGGAACACCGCTGAGACGGCAAGCCGAGGCAGGTCCCTCACCAGCACGACCTCACCCCGGCGATGCCGCAGTGCCCAGTGCCAGACCAGCAGCAGGGCACCCGCCGCGAGGAATCTCGTGCCCGCAAACAGCATAGGTGGAACGGCCTCCACGCCGAGCTTCGTGGCCGCCCAGGTCGTGCCCCAGATCAGGCAGATCGCGGCAAACAGGAGGTGCCGGGTGGTGAGCGGCATTGCGCGGCGTGATCCTTCGGCCAGAGCAGCCGGCGCGGGACGGCGCTCGGCATCGGTTCAGGCGTCCCGGCTCCGATCCACGGAGGCATCGATCCGTGCGATCAGGTCCGGCGAAAGCGGCCCGGCAGCGCCAGCGGCGACACAGCCGGCAAGCTCCTCTCTGTTCTTCACGCCAAGCACCAGGGTGTCGATGTCGAGCGAAAGTGCATAGCGATGCGCGAGGATCGCCGGATCGGTGCCGAGTTCGGCGGCCAAACGGCGAAATCCCGCGGCCCGCGCATGATCGGCCCGCTCGGGATGCAAGGCCGGCAGCGGACGGTCGATCGCGACAGTGAGCGCGCCGGCCTGCACGGCGCGGATCCCCATCACGCCCACTCCATTCGCACGCGCCGCCGCGATGACCGCGCGCGGCTTCGCAGGCCCGTCGAAGAACTTGAGTCCGCCCGGCGAATCGAGAAGATTGGTGATGCACTGCACCGCCGCCGGCGCCGGGCACTCGTGCAGAAGCCGGATGATCGTGTCGGGATGACCGATGCCGGTGAGGCCCCAGGCACCGATCAGGCCCTCGGCGACGAAACGCTCGAACAGCGGGCGGACGTGGCCGACAAAAGTCTCGTAAGGCGTCATGCGCTCGGCGGCATCCGGTCGGCGGAGCAGGAACTGCTCATCCGGCACCACGTTCGAGTGCAGGAAGAAGAGATCGAGCCGCGAAAGCCTGAGCCGCTCGAGACTCTGCTCGATCGAGCGGCGGAGCGTAGGCTCGATCCGCCCGGCGAGAGTATTGCCGAGATTGCACTTGCTGGTGACGCGAATCCCGGCGGGCAGTCGGCCGGCGAACGCCTCGCCCACCACGCGCTCGGCCAGCCCGTCGCCATAGCGGGGAGCGAGATCGAGAACGGTGATCCCGGCGGCGACGGCCGCGTGCACCGTAGCGATGCACTCCTCCATGCTGGTTTCGCCCCAAAGCATGCCGATACCCCCGCCGCCGAGCGTGAGAATCGAAACCGGCGGGAGCGGACCAAAGGAATGTTGCTGCATGCGTTCTGCTCCGGGGGCTCAGGATCAAGGCGTGCCGGCACCGAGAACCATCTCGGCGGCCTTTTCGGCAATCATGATGGTCGCGGCATTCGTGTTGCCGGAAACGAGCGTCGGCATGACCGAGGCATCGACGACGCGAAGCGCGCCCACCCCTCGCACGCGCAAGCTCGAATCGACGACCGCCGTCGGGTCGGAACCCATCCGGCAGGTGCCGCTCGCGTGGAATCCGGTGCCGCCCCTCTCGCGAATATAGGCAAGCCAGTCCGCGTCGCTCTCGACCGCCGGACCCGGCATCGCCTCTCCGGCAACATAAGGTCGCATGGCGCCGGTCTGAAAGAGCCGCCGCGCGATGCGAAGCCCTTCGATCAACGTCCGGCGGTCGCTCTCGGTCGCGAGATAATTGGGCTGGATCAGCGGCGGGCAGGTGGGGTCCGCTGAACGGATACGGATGAAGCCGCGGCTTTCCGGACGGCAGGGCACGCAGGCAATGCTCGCCCCGGGAAAATCGTGCATCGGCGCACCCGGCCGATCGAGGCTGCCGGCGAGGAAATGGTACTGCACATCGGGTGAGGCCAGCCCCTCGCGCGTGCGCACAAAAAGCCCGAGCGGGCCCGCTCCCATCATCAGCACGCCGCGCCGCATGAAGATCCACGTCAGCCCGGCGAGGAGCTGGCGCGGCAAGCTGCGCGAGATTTCGTTCAGCGTCGGCCCGCGCGCGATGCGCGCGACCACGCGCGCGTTCAGATGATCCTGCAGGTTCTCTCCGACACCCGGCACATCGGCATGCACGGCGATGCCATGCTCGGCCAGGAGTGGCGCCGGGCCGATGCCGGAGAGCTGCAAAAGCTGCGGCGAGTTGACTGCGCCGCCCGCGAGTAGAACCTCGGTCCGCGCCGCAGCCCGCTTCGGGCTGCGGCCCTGTCGCCAAGCAACGCCCACCGCGCGCCCCGCCTCGATCAGCACGCGTTCCGCCAGCGCCTGCATCTCGATGGTGAGATTGGGCCGCCGCATGGCGGGGCGCAGATAGGCAAGCGCTGCACTGCACCGCCGGCGCCCGCGGATCGTCATCTGATAAATTCCAACGCCCTCCTGGTTCGCGCCGTTGAAGTCCGGATTGAAGGAGTAGCCGGCTTCCTCGGCGGCGGCGATGAAGGCCCGGTGCAGCGGATGGTCCATCCTGAGGTCGGTGACGTCGAGCGGCCCGCCACTGCCGTGATACTCGTTCGCGCCACGCTCCTGGTTCTCGGCCTTGCGGAAATAGGGTAGTACGTCGTCATACGACCAGCCGGGGTTGCCCATTTGCCGCCAGAGGTCGAAATCCTCCTTCTGGCCACGGATATAGACGAGTCCGTTGATCGCGCTCGAGCCGCCGAGCACGCGGCCACGCGGCCAGGGGATCGAACGGCCAGCGAAGCCCGGGATCGGTTCGGTCTCGAAACCCCAGTTCAGGTGCGGATTGTAAATGTTGCGGAAGAACCCGGCAGGAATGTGGATCCAGGGATCACGGTCCGGCCCGCCCGCCTCGAGCAGCAGGACCCGCGTGCGCGGATCGGCCGAGAGCCGGTTGGCAAGCACCGAGCCCGCCGAGCCGGCGCCGACGATGATGAAGTCGTACTCCAGATCCCCCTCCATTCTCTTCTCTCCGACGCCCCGCTCATCCGCGCCGCGCTCGCGGCGCAGCATTGTCACCGCCTGGCGGCATTGTCGCGCCGCGGACGCTTGCGCGTCATGCCGGGGGTATCGTCGCTCACTTCGCAAGGGGAAAGCGATCCGCGGGGGTGCCATAACCATCGTACTCGCGGCGGCCGGATTTTGGCCAGGGGCGGACGGTTGCGCGGCGTGGCCGAAGAGTCGCCGGGACGGCACGCCGCGACGTGCGGACTTGCGGTGCCGCACGGCTTGCGCGATAGGCACGGAGCCCTGGCCGTGCGCCGCGGGGCAAAGCCGCGATCGCCCGTCGGTCCGGCGGCCGACGATGGTGCGATCAGGAGTTTCGCATGCTGCTTGCCCAGTTGACCGACCTGCACCTCAGGCCGCCCGGAATGCCTGCCGACCGCGTGGTGGAGACGAACATGCTCGCCGAGCGCGCGTTCCGCGCCGTGCGCCGGCTCACGCCGGCGCCGGATGCCGTCGTGCTGTCAGGAGACCTGGTTGATACGGGCTCGCCGGCCGAATACGACGTGCTGGTGACGCTGCTCAGGC
The DNA here is from genome assembly GCA_021816925.1 of Pseudomonadota bacterium. Classification (GTDB taxonomy): domain Bacteria; phylum Pseudomonadota; class Alphaproteobacteria; order Acetobacterales; family Acetobacteraceae; genus JAKAWQ01. The sequence goes on along the minus strand of JAKAWQ010000007.1, from coordinate 22,035 downwards.
GCTATCTCCGCTGCCCGGTCTTTGCCATTCCCGGCAACCATGACAGGCGCGAGAATTTTCGGGCAGCCCTCGCTGATCTGCCGGGGGTGACAGAGGACGCCGAGTTCGTGCAGTACGCGGTGGAGGAATATCCGGTACGGCTGGTGATGCTCGATACGGTTGTACCCGGGGCGCCGCATGGGGAGCTTTGTGCGCGGCGGCACGAATGGCTCGAGCGAACTTTGGCGGCGGAGACGGAGAAGCCGACCATCGTGGTGATGCACCATCCGCCATTCGACTCCGGGATCGGTCACATGGACGCAATGAAGCTCAGGGACGCAGAAGCCTTCGTTGCCGTCATGGAGAGGCACAGGCAGGTGCAGCGGATTCTGTGCGGGCACGTGCATCGTGCCGTGACGGCACGCGTTGCGCACGCAATTGCGAGCATCGCACCTTCGATGGCGCACCAAGTGGCGCTGGATCTCGCTCCCTCTGCGCCCTCGGCGCTCGTGATGGAGCCGGCCGCATTCCAGCTTCACCACGTGACGCCGGCACGCGAGATCGTCTCCCACACTGCGTACGTGGAGGAATATCCGGGACCGTTTCCATTCCTGACCCCGGCGGTGACGGCGGCCTGAAAAGAGAAGGCCGGGGCGAGCCCCGGCCTTCGGTGCCGCGGATCCGCCGAGGATCAGACCGAGTAGTACATCTCGAACTCGACCGGATGCGGGGTGTGTTCGAAGCGGAACACCTCGGCCCATTTCAGCGCAATATAGCTTTCGATCTGATCGGCGGTAAAGACGTCGCCGGCCAGCAGAAACTCGTGGTCCGCCTCGAGCGCGCCAATCGCCTCTCGTAATGAACCGCACACCGTCGGAATGCCCTTGAGCTCCTCCGGCGGCAGATCATAGAGATCCTTGTCCATCGGATCGCCCGGATGGATCTTGTTGCGGACACCGTCGAGCCCGGCCATCAGCATCCCCGCGAACGCCAGATACGGGTTGGCGGCACCATCCGGGTACCGCACCTCCACCCGCTTCCCCTTCGGGCTGGTGGTGTAGGGGATGCGGCAGGCGGCGGAGCGGTTGCGCGCCGAGTAGGCGAGCAGCACCGGGGCCTCGAAGCCCGGAATCAGGCGCTTGTAGCTGTTGGTGGTCGGGTTGGTGAAACAGTTGAGCGCCTTGGCGTGCTTGATGATCCCGCCGATGTAATAGAGCGCCATCTCCGAAAGGTCGGCATAGCCGTTGCCGGCGAAGAGCGGCTTCCCGCCCTTCCAGATCGACTGGTGGACGTGCATGCCCGAGCCGTTGTCGCCATAGATCGGCTTGGGCATGAAGGTCGCCGTCTTGCCGTAGCTGTGAGCGACATTGTGGATGCAGTATTTATAGATCTGCATCGCGTCGGCCATCTTCACGAGCGGGTTGAACTTCATGCCAAGCTCGTGCTGGCTCTGCGCCACCTCGTGATGGTGCTTTTCGATATCCACGCCCATTTCACCCATGGTGGCCAGCATCTCGGCGCGCAGATCGCTGTCGGAATCGACCGGCGGAACCGGGAAGTAGCCGCCCTTCACGGCCGGCCGGTGGCCCATGTTGCCTTCCGGATAGTCCTTGATGGAAGCCTGCGGCCCCTCGATGCTGTCGAGCTGGAACATGCCGTAATTGCCGCCGGTGCCGAAGCGCGCGGAATCGAAAACGAAAAACTCGGCTTCAGGCCCGAAGAACGCGGTGTCGCCGGCCCCGGTCGATTTGAGATAGGCCTCAGCCTTCTTGGCGGTCGAGCGCGGATCGCGCCCATAGGGCTGCCCGGTGGACGGCTCGAGGATATCGCAGAACAAGATCAGCGAGGGCTTCGCCGAAAACGGGTCCATGCACGCGGTGTCCGGATCGGGCATCAGGATCATGTCGCTTTCGTTGATCGCCTTCCAGCCGGCGATCGACGAGCCGTCGAACATGATGCCGTCCTTGAACGCGTCCTCGTCGATGGTCGCAGCAGCCTGGGCGGTGTGCTGCCACTTGCCACGCGGATCGGTGAACCTGAGGTCTACGAACTCGACGGCATGTTCCTTCATCATGTCCATGACCTTGCTCACGCCGCCCGCCGGCGTGCTGGGTCGCTTCGCCATTCGTCTCTCCATCCTTGCTCTGGGTCAGGTTTCGTTCTGGCACTGCTCGCCGCCTACCGCCGAGCCCGCCACTCGGCTCTCTCAGATCGCGTCCTCGCCCCGTTCGCCTGTACGGATCCGGATCACCTCCTCGATGTTGGTGACGAAGATCTTGCCGTCACCAATCCGTCCGGTGCGCGCGGCCGTCATGATGGCCTCGATGGCCCGTTCCGCCAACGCGTCATCGCACACCACCTCGAGCTTCGCCTTTGGCAGGAAATCCACGACATACTCGGCGCCGCGATAGAGCTCGGTGTGGCCCTTCTGCCTACCGAACCCTTTCGCTTCGACCACCGTTATTCCTTGCAGTCCGACTTCGTGCAACGCCTCCTTCACCTCATCCAACTTGAACGGCTTGATCACCGCCTCGATCTTTTTCATCGCACGCTCGCGCCCGGCAAGGCCGGAGCACCCTCCTGTTGCGTCCGAACCGCCGCGACCCTGCACGCGCTCCCGCCGGCCGCGGCAGAGGCTTGCACGTGGCGTGCCAGGATGGCAATGCCGGTTGAACCTCGGCCGCACCGCGAAGGCTTGGCAAGGCGATCGCCTGTCCGTTGGGCGAATTGCGCTCCTTCTGCCTGCTTCTGAGGCAGAAAGTCGCGCCTTGGGGCCGTCGCGCCTTGGGGCCGTCGCGCCTTGGGGCCTTGCCTGCGCCGGCCAACTCGGCCACACTGGCCGGGCCGTATTCTCCGGCCGCCCCGGGCGGATCTCCGGGCGGATGGGGAAAGCGGCAATTCGCACGCGGGGCGCCTTTCCCGGCTTGGCCGGGTCCGGTGTAACGAGCATGGCTCCGCGGAGGCTCAACCGGACGAAAGGAAAGGCCGCGCCCATGGCGATGCCCGAGTTCACTCTGCGCCAGCTGCTCGAGGCCGGCGTCCATTTCGGCCACCATACACGGCGATGGAACCCGCGCATGGGGCCCTACCTCTATGGCGTGCGCAACCAGGTGCACATCATTGATCTCGAGCAGACCATGCCGCTTCTTTCCCGCGCCCTCGGTGGCGTCCGCGATGTCACTGCGGCGGGAGGGCGCGTGCTCTTCGTCGGCACCAAGCGGGCAGCCGCGGAGTACGTGGCGGAGGCGGCGAAGCGCTGCGGCCAGTATTACGTCAATCATCGCTGGCTCGGCGGCACGCTCACGAACTGGAAAACCATCACCGGCAGCATCAAGCGGCTGCGGCGAATCGAGGAAATGCTCGGCGGGGACACTCAAGGCCTGACCAAGAAGGAAGTGCTCGAGATCACGCACGATCGTGACAAGCTCGAGCGGGCGCTCGGCGGCATCAAGGAGATGGGCGGGCTGCCGGATATCCTTTTCGTTATCGACACGAACAAGGAGAAGCTGGCGATCGAGGAGGCCGGCAAGCTCCACATTCCGGTGGTCGCAGTGCTCGACAGCAACTCCGATCCGGCCGGCGTCACCTACCCGATCCCGGGCAATGACGATGCGATCCGCGCGATCAACCTCTATTGCGACTTGGTGGCCGGTGCGGTGCTGGACGGGATCAGCGCCGAGCTTGCCGCCTCCGGGTCCGATCCGGGCACGGCGGAGGAATTACCCGCAGAGCGGCTGCCGGCGGCCGAGGAATTGCCGGCGGCCGGCTGAGCAGGAGGCATGGATGGCTGAAATCACCGCGGCACTCGTCAAGGAGCTGCGCGAGAAGACGGGCGCCGGCATGATGGACTGCAAGCGGGCTCTGGCGGAAACCGGCGGCGGGCTCGATGCGGCTGTGGACTGGCTGCGCAAGAAAGGATTGGCCGCGGCGGCGAAACGGGCCGGCCGTGCGGCGAGCGAAGGACTCGTCGGTATCGCTGGCCGCCCGGACGGCCGGCTCGACCGCGCCGCCATGGTCGAGGTGAACGCCGAGACCGATTTCGTGGCGCGCAACCAGGCCTTCCAGGACTTCGTGGCCAGCGTGACCCACGTGGCGCTCCAAACGGGCGAGGACATCAACGCCATCCTTGCCGCGCCGCTTCCAGGCGGCGCTCGGACGATCGGCGAGGAGCTGACGCGGCTGGCCGCGACGATCGGAGAGAACCTGACACTCAGGCGCGTCCGGGTGCTCTCCGCTCCGGTGGTCGCAAGCTATGTGCATGGCGCGCTGCGCCCGGGGCTCGGCCGGATCGGTGTGCTGGTCGGGCTTGCCGGAATGGGCGAGCCTGAGGCGGTGCTCGCCCTCGGCCGGCAGGTCGGCATGCAGATTGCCGCTGCCCGACCCGAGGCGATCGATATCGCGGGCGTCGATCCCACCGTGCTCGAGCGCGAGAAGGCAGTACTGGCCGAGCAGGCCCGCGCCTCGGGCAAGCCCGAGGAAATCATCGCCCGGATGGTCGAGGGTCGGATCCGCAAATACTACGAGGAGGTGGTGCTGCTCGAGCAGGTTTGGGTGCATGATGGCGAGAGCAGGGTCAGGGCCGTCCTGAAGAAGGCGGGAATCGAGCTCACCGGCTTTTCCCGCTTCGCCCTCGGCGAAGGCGTCGCCAGCCGGCCGGCCGCCGAAGCGCCGGTCCGCGCCGCCTGACCGCCTTCGGCTTGTTCCCTGCCGGGGCCGAGCCTATGAGGAGGGTCGCCAGCCCGAGAAGCCCGGAGTCCATGCTGCACCAGCCGGCCTACAAGCGCGTCTTGCTGAAAGTCTCCGGCGAGGCCCTGATGGGCCGACGGGAGTTCGGCCTTGATGCCGAAACGCTGAACGGGATCGCCGCCGACATCGACGATGTCGTGGCGCTCGGCGTGCAAGTGTGCATGGTGATCGGCGGGGGCAACATTTTCCGCGGGGTCTCCGCCGCCGCCGAAGGGATGGACCGCGCCCAGGCCGACTATATCGGCATGCTGGCCACGATCATGAATGCGCTGGCGATGCAGGGCGCGCTCGAAAGCCGCTCGGTCCCGACCCGCGTGCAGTCGGCGATCCCGATGGCGAGCGTGTGCGAGCCCTATATCCGCCGCCGCGCGCAGCGCCACATGGAGAAGGGCCGCGTCGTCATTTTCGCCGCCGGCACGGGCAATCCCTTCTTTACGACCGATACCGCCGCGGCGCTGCGCGCCACCGAAATGGGCTGCGACGTGCTGCTCAAGGGCACCCAGGTGGACGGCGTCTATTCCGCCGATCCACGCAAAGTCCCCGGTGCGGCACGCTACGACGCGCTCTCATATCTCGACGTTCTGGCGAACGATCTTGCCGTAATGGACGCGGCGGCGATCAGCCTCGCGCGGGAGAATGGCCTGCCGATCCTGGTTTTCAACATCCATGCGCCGGGCGCGTTTGTCCAGGTGATGCGCGGGGAAGGGCGGTTCACGCGGATCACCGAAGCGTAGCCTTCCGGGGAGGGTTTCGCGTCATCGGTCTGAATTCCAACATCCCGGGATTTCGAGGAACCGGCCGGGATTTGACGAGAGGGGAGACGCGCTGTGACGGCAGATCTGGGTGCGCTCAAGGAGGATCTTCGGCGGCGGATGGATGGTGCGGTCGAGACATTGCGCCGCGAGTTTGCCGGCCTGCGCACGGGCCGTGCCAATCCGGCTCTGCTCGAGCCGGTCAAGGTGCAGGCCTACGGGAGTGAGCTGCGGCTCGCGGAGGTCGGCACAGTCGGTGTGCCAGAGCCCAGGATGATCACCGTTCAGGTCTGGGACCGGGCCTTGGTTGGCGTGGTCGAGAAAGCGATCCGTGATGCCGGGCTCGGCCTTAATCCGGCCTCCGACGGCCAGCTCGTTCGCGTGCCGATCCCGAGCCTCACAGCCGAGCGACGGGTCGAGCTTGCCAAGGCGGCCGGTCGCTATGCCGAGGGTGCGCGGGTCGCCGTCCGTGGGGTGAGGCGGGACGGCATGGAGCATATCCGGCAGTTCGAGAAGAAGGGCGAGATCAGCCAGGACGCCCTGGCCCGCTGGTCCGAGGAAGTGCAGAAGCTCACCGACGCTTACATCAAGCGTGTGGACGATGCGCTGGCCGACAAGGACCGAGAGATCCGGCAGGTCTGACTGATGCAGCCGGTCCCCGAACAAAGCCCGCTCCCTGATAACGGACCGCCTATCTCCGATGTTGGCGGGCCGCACGGCCCGGCGCACGTCGCTATCATCATGGACGGCAACGGTCGTTGGGCGAAGTCACGCGGCCTGCCGCGCCTGGCCGGCCACCGCGCCGGCGGCGAGGCCGTTCGCCGCTCAGTTGCCGCCGCCATCCGGCACGGCGTGCGCTGGCTCACGCTCTATGCCTTCAGCGCCGAGAACTGGCGCCGCCCGGCAAGCGAGGTGCTGGATCTCACATCCCTGCTCCGCCACTACCTCAGGAGCGAAATTTCGGCCCTGACCGCAGAGGGAGTACGGCTCTCTGTCATCGGTGAGCCGGGTCGGTTCGCAGAGGACATCCAGAGAAATCTCTCTGCGGCCGAGCGACTGACTGCCGGCAACCGGCGCCTGCATCTGACCGTTGCGCTCTCCTACGGCGGGCGAACGGAGATCGTGCGTGCCGCCCGCGCCGCCGCCGCGGCGATCGTCGAAGGCCGCATGCGTCCGGAGGAGTTGGACGAACCGCGATTCGCGAGCTTCCTCGCCACCGCCGGCATCCCCGACCCCGATCTCATCGTGCGCACCAGCGGCGAACGGCGGCTCTCGAATTTCCTTCTCTGGCAGGCCGCCTATGCGGAGCTCGTGTTTCTCGACGTCCTCTGGCCGGATTTCGGAGAGACGGAGTTCGCCGCCGCGCTGGCGCAATACGCGCAACGGGAGCGGCGCTTTGGCGCGCGGCCAGGCTGAGGCGATGAGCACCCGCTTCGACGACCTGCCCGAGAGGCTGCTGTCGACGCTCGTGCTTGCGCCGGTCGCGCTCGGCTGCTTATGGGCAGGCGGAGTCGCCTGGACGCTGCTCGTCGCGCTCGCCGGCATCGGGACGGCCGCCGAGTGGGCGCGTATCGTGAGCTTCCGTCCGGCGGCGCTCCCGGGTGCGCTGCTTCCTGTCCTTGTCGTGGCGGCCGGCCTCGCCACCGCGGTTGGGTTCGGCCAGCTCGCCCTCGCGCTCCTCGGCATCGCGACGGCGGCGCTCGCGACGGGCGGCGGGCCGCGCACCGACACCCGCCTTTGGCTCGCGGGAGGACTCCTCTATCTCGGGTTGGCGGCAGTCGCCGCCATCTGGCTCCGGCTCGGCGGCACAGTCGGTCGCGGCAATGCGCTGTTCGTGGTGGCGATCGTCTGCGCGAGTGACACCGGGGCCTATCTCATCGGTCGGTTCGTCGGTGGGCCGAAGCTTATGCCGCGCATCTCCCCATCCAAGACCTGGGCCGGGGCGGCCGGGGGCGTGGCATTCGCGATAGCTGCGGGTCTCCTGGTGGCCAAGGCCTTCGCTGCCGGAGTGTCCCTCGGCGGCGTTGGGGTCTCGATCGTGCTCGGCGGGGCATCGCAGGGAGGCGATCTGGTGGAAAGTGCGGTCAAACGCAGGTTCGGAGTGAAGCATTCAGGCACGCTGATCCCTGGTCATGGCGGCTTGCTCGATCGGCTCGACGGGGTTCTCGCGGCGGCACCGGCCGCCGCGATCCTGCTGCTCACCCTCGGCCCCGGGGCGCCGCTCTGGCGATGAAGACCGTCAGCATCCTCGGCAGCACCGGCAGCGTCGGGCGGCAAACCGTGGCCCTGCTCGCTGCGCACCGGGAGCGTTTCCGCGTCCGCGCACTGGTGGGCGGGAGGAACGCGACGCTGCTCGCGGAGCAGGCGAAGCAACTCGGGGCGGAGCAAGCCGTGATCCGCGACCCTGCCGGCCTCGCCACGCTCGAAGCAGCGCTCGCAGGCAGCGGTATCGCATTCGACGCCGGCGCCGAGGCGGTTGAGGCGGCAGCATCTCTTGCGGCCGATTGGACCATGGCCGCGATCACCGGGGCCGCCGGGCTGCCGGCGACGCTGGCCGCAATCCGCCGCGGCGGCATCATCGCGCTCGCCAACAAAGAGGCACTGGTGTGTGCAGGCGAGGTCATGCTCGAGGCCGTCACCGCCGCGGGCGTCTGCCTGCTGCCGGTCGACTCCGAACACAACGCGATCTTCCAGGCGCTCGCCGAAGGCAATCACGGGGCACTCGAGAAGATCGTGCTCACCGCGTCGGGCGGCCCCTTCCGGACCGCGAGCCTCGAGGAGATGGCGCGCGCCACGCCCGAGGCGGCGCTGCGCCATCCCGTCTGGTCGATGGGCGCGAAAATCAGCATCGACTCGGCCACACTTATGAACAAGGGGCTCGAGCTGATCGAGGCAGCGCGGCTCTTTTCGCTGCCGGAGCAGGCGATCGGCGTGCTCATACATCCGCAGGCCGTCGTACACGGGCTCGCCTTCTATGCCGACGGCAGCGTGCTCGCCCAACTCGGCGCTCCGGACATGCAGATTCCAATCGCGCACGCCCTCGCCTGGCCGGAGCGGCTACGGACCTCCGCGCCCAGGCTCGACCTCGCGGAGCTTGCGCGGCTCGACTTTGCCGAGCCGGACGGCGTGCGCTTTCCTGCCCTCGGCCTCGCACGCCAGGCAATTGCCGCCGCCGGCGGCGCCCCGGCGATCCTGAGCGCGGCCAACGAGGTGGCAGTGGCGGCCTTTCTCGCCGGGCGCATCGGCTTCCTCGACATCGTCCGGGTGGTCGATACGGTTCTGCAGGCCATGGGCGCGCCGGCTGCTCCGACGCTTGCGCGGGTGCTCGCACTCGACGCCGAGGCCCGCCGCCGCGCCGAGGAATTCGTCGGCCTCCCTTCGCCGCGACTTGAAGGCGCCGCACTCGACGGGGCATCCTGGCGCTGATGCTCGACCTGCTGCGGACCGTCGTCTCTTTCGCCGTCGTGCTCGGCGTGCTGATCTCCGTGCACGAGTTTGGCCATTACTTGGCCGCACGGCTCTGCGGTGTGCACGTCGAGGCCTTCTCGATCGGATTCGGCCGCGCTCTGGCAACCTGGCGTGACCGGCGAGGCACCGAATGGCGCCTCGCCATGCTGCCGCTCGGCGGCTACGTGAAGCTGCACGGCCAGGAGCCGCTCGAGACGGTCAGCGCCGAGGAGCGCGCGCGCTGGCTGCCCGGCCGCGCCTTCCGGGAGAAGCCGCTCGGCGCCCGCGCCGTCGTCGTCGCGGCAGGACCAATCGCGAACTTCATACTCGCCTTCGTACTGTTCACGATGCTCTTCGCAACCGCAGGACGCCCCGTGGTGCAGCCGATCGTAAACGCCGTCGTGCCGGAGAGCGCTGCGGCCACCGCCGGACTGAAACCGGGAGACCGCATTGTTGCAATCGGCCGGCACCCGATCGGGAGCTTCGCGGAGATTCAGCACCTCATCGAGGCGCGGCCGGACCGCTCACTCGTGCTCACCGTACTGCGTCATGGGCGCACGATCCATCTGTCCGCGCGAACCGGCGCAACAAGACTTGCCGGACGGCGCATCGGCATGCTCGGGATCAGTGGCAACACGACCGCTTTCACCCGGCTCGGCCCCCTCGCGTCGCTCGCCGCAGCCGGCAGGGAGAGTTGGACCGTGGGCGCAGTCACGCTCGGCGGCGTCTGGCAGATCATCACCACCCGACGCGGCAGCGCCGAGCTCGGCGGGCCATTGCGCATTGCCGAGCTCTCCGGTCGCGTGGCCGCGCTCGGAATTGCGAGCTTGGTCTCATTCATCGCGGTGCTGTCGATCAATCTCGGGTTGATCAATCTGCTGCCGATTCCCGTGCTGGATGGCGGGCACCTCCTGTTCTATCTGGCCGAGGCGTTGCACGGGCGGCCGCTTTCCGCGCGCGCGCAAGAGATTGGCCTGCGTGCTGGGTTGGCGCTCCTGCTCTTCATCTTCGTATTCGCCACCTGGAACGATCTCATTCACCTTGGCGCGGTGCATTGGGTGAGGAGCCTGTGACCGCGTCCGCCGGAGGGGGCAATTGGCGCCTGGCGCCGGCCACGGCTATGCTCGCTCCCCGTCCTCATCCTCCGGCAAGAGGTCACGCTGAAGCCGTGCCTGCACGCCATCGGGGAATCCGTCGTTTGCTTCGCATCCGGCCTGCCGTCATTATCATTGCGCTCGCCGCGATGACGCTGCCGCTCCCAGCCGCGGCCGCTCCGCCGCCCAGGGCTGCCCAGCAATCCCCCCGCGGGCGGATCGCCGACATCCGGGTGGTGGGAAACAATCGGATCGAGGCCAGCACCATTCTTTCCTACATGCTGCTTCGGCCCGGCGATCCGTTCAACCCGAGCCTGATGGATCGCAGCCTCAAGACACTCTTCGCGACCGGCCTCTTCAGCGATGTCAAGCTCACGCGCCAGGGCGACACGCTCGTGGTCACCGTGAAGGAGAATCCGGTCGTCAACCGGGTGGCCTTCGAGGGCAACCGCCAGATCACAGACCAGCAGCTCAGCACCGCGATCACGCTCCGGCCGCGTGCCGTCTTCACGGCGGCGGCCGCGGAGGCCGATCGGCGGACCATTCTCGGCCTCTATGCCGCGAAGGGCTATTACGCGGCCACCGTCGTGCCGAAGATAATCAAGTTGCCCGAGAACCGGGTGAACGTGGTCTTCGAGATCAATGAGGGCACGGCGACCTACATCAGCCGCATCGTCTTCGTCGGCAATCATGCCTTCGGTCCCGGCACACTTTCGACCGTCATCAGCTCGCGTGAGGAGGCATGGTGGCGCTTCTTCAGCAGTGCCGACAGTTACAATCCGACCCGCGTTCATCTCGACGAGGAACTGCTGCGCCGCTTCTATCTGCGGCACGGTTATGCCGACTTCCGCGTTCAGCACGTTCAGGCCGAGCTATCGCCGGATCATCGCTCGTTCGTCCTGACCTTCGTGCTCCACGAAGGGGCGCGCTACCACGTCAGTTCGGTCAACGTGATCTCGCATTTGCCCAAGGTCTCTGGCAAATCCCTCCTGCCTCTGGTCACGCTTTCGGCCGGCGACTGGTACGACGGCGACGCGGTGGAGCGTTCCGTACAGGCGATCTCCAGCCGCTTGCAGGACCACGGCTATGCTTTCGCGGAGGTGCATCCGGATGTCGCGCGGAACACGAAGACGCACAGCGTCGCGCTGGTCTTCAACGTGGTGGAGGGACCACGCGTTTATATCCAGCGCATCAGCATCACCGGCAACACGCGCACGCAGGACCAGGTGATCCGGCGGCAGTTCACGTTGGCGGAGGGCGATGCCTTCAACGCCGCTTCGATCCGGCGCACGCAGCAGCGGCTCAAGGACCTCGGCTATTTCAGCAGCGTCAAGATTACCGCCGTGCCAGGCTCGGCGCCCGACCGGGTGATCGTCAACACCGACGTGACGGAAAAGGCCACCGGCCAGCTCACGCTCGGCGGCGGCTACTCGACCGACATCGGGGCCCTCGTGAACGCCGGGTTGCAGGAGAACAACATCGTCGGCAGCGGGATCGATGCCGGGGTCAACGGGCTCCTGGCGCAGCGCGCGAGCCAGATCGATCTTTCGGTGACCAATCCCTATTTCCTCGGACGCAATCTGCTGGCCGGAATCGACGTCTTCGCGCTCACGAATAACAATCAGACAATCTCCGCTTATAATGAGAACCGAGTCGGCTTCACGACCAGGCTCGGCTACGCCTTCAACCAACACGTGAGGCAGGTCTGGTCCTACTCGCTGATCAACCGCGACATCGTCAACGTCCCGAGCACCGCAAGCCCCTATGTAATCGCCGACCAAGGCAACTCGCTCCTCTCGCAAATCGGGCAGACGCTCACTTTCGACTGGCGAAACAGCCGGATCGACCCCACGCGCGGCTTCGTCGTCAGGGTCGGGACCGATTATGCCGGGCTCGGCGGCAACGCGGACTTCATCCGCACGCGCCTGGATGGCGCCTACTACATCCCCCTTGAAGGCGCCTTAGGCCGCGGCTGGGGGGTCAGCGTTTCGGCCGGTACCGGCTATCTCGTGCCGATCGACCATCCCCCCTCGATCATCGACAATTTCTTCCTCGGGGGGGCCAATCTGCGCGGTTTCGCCGATGGTGGGGTCGGGCCGCATGACGCGGTCACCGGTGACAGCCTCGGCGGGCGCTTCGTCTGGACGCAATCGACCGAGTTGCGCTTCCCGTTGCCCGTTAACCCCGATCTTGGCCTCTCCGGTCGCCTGTTCGTGGATGTTGGCTCGGATTACGGTCTCAAGGCGAATCACGGGCCGATCGTCGATTTCACGGCGCCGCGCGTCGGTGCCGGCTTCGGCTTCTCCTGGGCGTCTCCGTTCGGGCTGCTCAGCTTCGATTTCGGCTGGGCCGTGGTGAAGAAGCCGTTCGACCAGACGCAGGTCTTCCGTTTTGGGTTCGGCACGAGGTTCTAGTGCGCACACTCTTTCTCGCGTTTGCAGCCTTACTGGCTGCCGCCCTCTTCTACCCGGTGCCGCTCTATGCAGAGACGGCTCCCAGCCAGGGTCCCGGCTGGTTCATCCCCGGCGCCGCGCCGCAACCGGTCCCGGCGCCACACGCTCGCCCGGCGGCTGCACCGCAGCCGCATGCCGCGCCGCCGACCGCACTTCCGGCCTTGCCTCCCGTCCCGCAGCTGCCGCCCCTGCCGAAAGGACCGGTGCCGCCGCCGGCCGTGATGGGCGTGTTGAGCGTGCCCGACGTCTACCGGCAGTCCACGGCGGTGCAGGGGATGCAAAAGGTCATCACCGCCCGGCGCACGGCGCTCAGCCAGGATGCCGTGAAAGAGCAGGCGGCGTGGCGGCAGATGCAGGCGACACTGGCACACGATCGATCGAAATTGACGCCTGTGCAGATCCGCGCCCGGGAAACCGCGCTGCAGAACCGGATCACCAAGGCACGGAAGACGTTCGCCGGGCGGAACCAGCAGATCCAGGAGGCAGCGCAGGTCGCGATCGGCGAAGTCAACCGGATGCTGGTCGCGGTCATCCGGCAGGTGGCGGAAAGCCGGGGCATGAACCTCGTCCTGCATCGCGGCCAGGTGGCGCTCAACATGAATACCTTCGACATCACCGACGAGGTCGCCAAGCAGCTGAACAAGCTTCTTCCGAGCGTGACCATACCCGCGGATAGCGCCATGCCTGTCGGTCCGATCGCCCCGCTGCTGAGCGCCACGGCGCCGGCGACGGTGTCGGGGGCGGCTGCGCCCCTACCGTTGCCTCCCGCGCCGGCCGCTGGCGCGCCGAAACCCTGAGCGATGCCGGGAGTGGAGGCGGCTAGGCCGGGCGATCCCCGCTTCTATGTGCGCAGCGGACCCTTTCCGCTGAGCCGGGTGGCGGCTGCGGCCGGAAGTACCGCGTCGGGCGAGGAGCGGTTGCTGCACGGCGTTGCACCGTTGCAGACCGCCGGCCCCCGCGAGGTCAGCTTCCTTGACAATCGCCGCTACCTGGAAGCGCTTGCGGCCACCCGCGCGGGCGCGGTTGTCCTGCGCCCCGAGTTTGTCACCCGGATTCCCGCCGGCACCGCAGCCATCGCGGTCCCTGAGCCGTATCAGGCGTGGGCGCGCGTGGCCGCCCTTTTTCACCCGCCGCGACCAGCGAGGCCGGGGATTCATCCGAGCGCGGTGATCGGCGAGGGTGCAATGATCGATCCTTCGGCCGAGATCGGACCGCTCGTGGTCGTGGGCGCGGGTGCCGAGATCGGGGCCGGCTGCCGGATCGGGCCTGGCGCCGTGATCGGCGAGAGTGTCGTTCTCGGAGCCGGCTGCCGGATCGGCGCTCTGGTGAGCCTGAGCCATGCCTTGCTCGGCCCGCGGGTCAGCGTCTATCCCGGGGCACGGATCGGGCAGGAGGGGTTCGGATTCGCCGTCACGGAGGAGGGGTTCGTAAGCGTGCCGCAGCTGGGCCGGGTGGTATTGGAGCACGACGTGGAGATCGGCGCCAACTGCACAATCGATCGCGGCTCGGTGCAGGACACCGTGATCGGTGCCGGCACCCGGCTCGACAATCTGGTGCAGATTGGGCACAATGTTCGCCTCGGCCGGCTCTGCGTTATCGTCTCGCAGGTCGGCATCTCGGGCTCGACCGTCATCGAAGATTTCGTGATGATCGGCGGGCAGGCGGGTCTCGTCGGACACCTGCACATCGGACGGAAGGCGCGCATCGGGGCGCAGTCCGGGGTGAGGGCGGATGTCCCCACCGGAGCCGATGTGGTCGGCAGTCCGGCCGAGCCGAAGCGGAGCTTCTTTCGCCAGGTCGCGCTGCTCAGGCGTCTGGCGGCCGAGGAGTCGGGTGGCCGTTCGCCGCCCGGCAGGCAAGCAAAATGAGGGCGGGGATGGACGCGACGGTCACGCACGACAACCACGACGACCGGGAAAAGAGCGGCACCGGCAAGGGCTACGCCATCGGTATCGAGCGCATCCACCGGATGCTTCCGCATCGTTACCCGATGCTGATGATCGATCGGATCGCCGAGATGGTGCTCGATCACTCGGCGATCGGCATCAAGAACGTGACGATGAACGAATCCTATTTCCAGGGGCACTTCCCGGGCCATCCCGTGGTCCCCGGCGTGATGATCATTGAGAGCATGGCGCAAACCGCTTCGATGCTCGTCCTCGAGACGCTGGGCGAGGCCTCGAATGGCAAGGTGGTCTATTTCATGTTCATCGAGAATGCCAAGTTCCGCCGTCCGGTCACGCCCGGGGATCAGATGCGCATCCACGTGATCAAGCAGCGCCGGCGTGGCGCGGCTTGGAAGTTCAATGCGGTCGCGACCGTCGATGGCGTGGTGGCCGCGGAAGCGACGTACGCAGCCATGATCATCGATCCGACGGAACTGCGCTCGCGCAAGAATTAGCCGGGTGGCCTTTTCGCCAAGCGGTTTCGTTCGCCGCTGCGGGCGGGTCGCGCGAAAGGGGTTTCTCCGGGTGTCTTCGGGCGGGGGCGCGTCAGTGCGAAGCAACATGCGGCAACAAACATTGACTTGGTCGGCGGGTTTCCACTCGCCATCGTCGCCGGAATTTCGCCTTGGTACGCCCATAGCTTGATCCGTGAAATGCGAGAATGGTCTCGTTGATGGACCGACTGCCCGAATTACCTGCCCTCTTCGAGTCCGAATCGGAGCGCCTGACGGCCTTGCGGCGGCGTGAGGCCAACATTCACCCAACGGCGCTGGTAGCCCCCGGGGCGGCGATCGGCACCGGCGCGTCGATCGGTCCGTGGTGTCAGATCGGCCCGCATGTCGTGATCGAACCCGCGGTTCAGGTTCATGCCCACGTGGTGGTGGATGGCCATACGCGGATCGGCGCGGGCGCTGTCCTCTTCCCCTTCTGCACCGTCGGGCTTGCTCCGCAGGACATGAAATATCGCGGTGAGCCGACCGGCTGCGAGATCGGGCCGCGCACCCATGTGCGCGAGCATTGCACCATTCATCGCGGCACCGTTACCGGCATCGGCGTTACGCGGGTGGGTGCCGATTGTCTGGTGATGGCCGTGGCGCACGTGGCGCACGACTGCCAGATCGGCGACGGAGTCATCATTGCCAACAACGTCGTGATGGGTGGACACGTGCGCATCGGCGAGCAGGCGGTGATCGGCGGGTCGGCGGCGCTGCACCAGTTCGTGCGCATCGGTCGGGGTGCGATCGTCGGCGGCGTATCGGGTGTCGAGGCCGATGTGATCCCCTTTGGTGCGGTGCTGGGCAATCGCGGCCGGTTGACCGGTCTCAATGTCGTGGGGCTGCGCCGGCGCGGCTTCGACAAGGCAACGGTGCACAAACTCCGGGCGGTGTTTCGTTCGCTCTTTCGCCATGAGGGAGTATTTGCGGCGCGTTTGGCCGAGGCGCGGCAGCGCTACGGGAATGACCCGCTAGTTGGAGAGATTCTGGCTTTCATCGATGCCCCGAGCCGGCGCGGCCTGATCCGCGCGACACTGCGCTCCGAAGGCGAGGAGACAATCGGCTGATTTTTGGCTGTGGTGGGGCGGGAGGCTCGTGCCGTTCAATTGAGCGGTGCGATGCTCGGCTGAGCGGACTCGGCGGGAGCCGGGCCCGGAGTATGATCGGACTCCCGTTCGCAGATGCCGATCGCGGACCAAAGGGCTCGGACCGTGCAACTGAGATCAAGGGCAGCAGCTTCTTCGACGAGCATCCTGAGGCACTGAGCGATGCCGCGAGCCGTTGCGTGGCACGGGGCAGGCTGGGATCGGTTGGATTCACGCATTGATGGAAAATCCCGTGCAGGAAGGTGAGTTCGACCACTTCGGCCGCGCTGCGCGCGCAACCGTAAACCTTATGCGGCGGGCAGGAAAATAACGGCAATACAAAATCGGTTGAAGATGTTGGTGCCGAGGCTTCTTCTAATCGGCAATAGCGAGTGGACCACATTATTATGCGGAAGCCGCGTTATTTCTTCGTAAATTCTTCTGCAATACGCGCGTCAACAGGGATCTGTGCGCAACGTGAGTGAGGGAAGGGTCTCGATGCTTGGCATTCTCGCAGGCGGCGGGCCGTTGCCTGGGCGCGTCGCGGCGGCCGCGCTGGCGACCGGTCGTGACGTTTTCGTGCTGGGCTTTGAAGGCTTCGCCGATCCGGTCGTGCTGGCACCCTATCCGCATGAGTTTGTCCGGCTCGGTGCCGCTGGTCGCATCCGCGACCTTCTCTCGGCGCATGCTTGCCGGGATCTCGTGTTGGTCGGCGTGCTGCGGCGGCCCTCGGTTCTTGATTTGCGGCCGGATGCGTTCGGGGTACGGGTGCTCGGGCGTATCGGCCGTGCGACCTTCGCGGGTGACGACAGTATTCTCACCGCGATCGTGCGGGTGCTGCAGGAGGAGGGATTCGTGGTGCGCGGGGTGGAAGAGGTGTTGCGCGACATCTTGGCGCCCGCCGGACTTCTTACCCATGCTGCCCCAGACGCGATGGCGTTCGCCGATATCGCGCGTGGCGTGCACGTGGTGCGCGCGCTTGGCGTGGTGGACGTCGGGCAGGGCTCTGTGGTGCAGCAAGGAATCGTGCTCGCGGTCGAGGCGGCGGAAGGCACCGATGCGATGCTGACTCGCGCCGCGACGCTGGCCCGGTCCGGCCCCGGTGGGGTCCTCGTCAAGCTCGTCAAGCCGGGCCAGGACCGGCGCACCGATCTGCCGACGCTCGGGCCGGAAACGGTGCGTCTTGCAGCGGCCGCGGGGCTCCGCGGGATTGCCTTCGAGGCCGACGGAACATTGCTCGTGGAGCGTGAGAAGATGGTTGCAGTTGCCGAAGCGGCCGGGCTGTTCCTGGTCGGGCTCGATCCCGCTAATCTTGCGGCGATGGCACAAGGAGAGCGTTGATGAGCCTGCAGAAGTTCCGCCTGCTGCACATCATGATCCGGGTGAAGAACCTGGAACGGAGCGTGCATTTCTACACGAAGCTGCTCGGCATGAAGGAGTTACGCCGGCGCGAGGCTCCGGAAGGCAAGTATACCCTGGCCTTTGTCGGTTACGGCGAGGAGGTGGACGCGACCGTCCTCGAGCTCACCTACAACTGGGGCAAGGACGACGGTTACGATCTCGGCACCGGGTTCGGGCATCTTGCGCTTGGGGTTCCGGATGTGGCCGCAACCTGTACCGCGCTTCGCAAGGAGGGAGTAAAGATCACCCGCGAGCCTGGTCCGGTGAAGTTCGGTACCACGGTGATCGCCTTCATCGAGGATCCCGACGGCTACAAGATCGAGCTGGTCGAGCGGCCTTAGAGTCCTCTCTGATCAGGGTTGTCGGGGTCAAGCTGCTTCTCTCGCCTCATGCCCTTCCCGCGGGTCACTCGCTTCTCTTCGCGGTCGGCGCAGGGCCGCCGCATGATGGGGTCAGGAAGGCGCAGCGTCTCGATCTGTCTCGCGACCTTCGGGGCGTCGCTGCCCTCCGGCTCCGGACTCTCAACGAGATCACTTCGCCCATCGTCCCGACCGGAACGACGTGGGCTCCGCCGTCTTCAGGCGGAAACTGCAACTCCTCTTGTCATGCGGCGGCGGCCAGCTCGCCCTTCGTCAGCCGCAGCACAATGCTGAACTGCCCGGGTGCGATGAAGCCCTGCCGATCAATCACACTGGCCAGAAACGGCTGTGCCGCTGCCTCCGGGATCCGTTTGCCTACTTCCGGCATGTTCTGCGCATCCATTGCCCTGTTTCCGGGGCATTCTATGCGCCCTGGGCGGGGCGGTCGCGGTCGCAAGACGGTCCCGGCACGTGCCCGGAGCAGCCCGGATGCCTGATCGCAGCGCATGTCGGTTCCGTCCGATAAGCGCCCATGAACGAACCCGCTCTCGCGGGAGGGGGGCGCGTCGCGGTTTGTGCGTTTCGGCGGGGTGGTGAACGGCTCGCTTGTTCAGCTCGGCGATGTGCTCGCGGCGGCGCTGGGCGCGCTCCTGCCGTCGGTCAAGGGAGGGACGCCAGAATCGTCTCGAGCCGCTCCGGCTGGAGCAGGCGTTCGGCAATGTGCTCGGCAACCAGGTTGTCGAGCTTCCCCATCGGGATCGAGCGGCCATTGCAGCCGGTCTCGCCCTGCCGCGCTTTGATCGAACAAGTGTAGTAGCGATACCGCCCTCCCTTCCCGGTCCTGAGCGTCATCGCGCCGCCGCAAGTGGCGCAAAAACAGATGCCGGTAAGGAGGGTCGGACCGCTGACCACGCGGGCCGGCGTCACCTTCGGGTTCCGCGCCCGCAGATGCGCCTGCACGGCGCCGAAGGTCGCCTGATCGATCAACGGCGGAACCTCCACGACCACGATCTCGCTGACCGGCTTCAGTTCCTCGAATTTGCTGTGCGCCTGGACATGCAAAGTGAGGAGCCGGCCGCGGTTTCTGATCATGGATTTTGATGGGCGACGCGGTAGCCGATCGGCGGCAGCGAGCCGTTCCGGAAGCCCTGCCGCGCGTTCTCTTTCAACGCGCGGAGAACGTGTTTGGCGTTCTCCTTGGACTGGTATTCGTCGAACAGCGCCATGATCTGCCGCATCATGACGTGCATCGGATCGTCGCCCATTTCCTGGGTGATCGAGACGAGCTTGACGCCGTTCTCGGCGAGCTTGCGGACGTAGAACTCCAGCTCGAAGTGGTCGCGGAAGAAGCGCGAGAAGCTGTGAACGATGACGATATCGAACGGCGCGGGCTTGCTCGTCCCGGCCTCGATCATGCGCTGGAACTCGGGCCGGCGGTCGTTGGTGGCGGATGCACCCGGCTCAACATACGTTTCGGCGAGCTGGTAGCCGCGCGAGGCGCAATACGCCTCGCCCTGCCGCTTTTGGTCCGGGATCGAGACGGCATGTTCGGCCTGCCTGGGCGTCGAGACGCGCAAGTAGAGGGCGGCGCGCAACCGCACGGTCATGACAAGCATCTCCTCAGATCATCAGCACGGCCCGAACAACTCGTCGAAGAGGTCGCCGAACCACGCCTCGAACACGTCGATCTCGGCGCCCGTGATCGGCACACGCTCAGGCCAATCGTCGGTAACGGTCCAACTCTCGACATCGCAATTGATGGGCCGCCCCATGCAAGGCCACGCCTCCGCCTTGGCGTAGTCGTAAAGATCGTCGGGCAGGATGCCCATGCTGGCGCACGGTGGAGACATTCCGCCAGGATCGCGCGAAGCCTCTTGGAGCGGAACGGCCGATGTCTACGCCGGAGCATCCTTCCCCTGCCCGGTGACAAAGATCACGCCGCGGTGCCGAGCGGCGTCGCGCGTTCGATCCGCTCGCGCTCGCGGGGACTGTTCATCGCCTCCCACAGATCGCTGCGCCGCTGAACGTTGAGCCAGAACTCGGGGCTGTTACCGAACACGCGCGCGAGGATGAGCGCCGTCGCCGCCGTCACGTTCCGGCGGTCGTTGCACAGCTCGTTGACATGCTTGCGTTGCACCCCCATCGCCTCGGCCAACGCCGCCTGCGTTAGTCCCATCGGCTGCATGAACTCCTCGACAAGAATTTCGCCGACCGTGGCCGGCTTGCGTTTCGTCGTCAGCACGGTTCGCCTCATCCGTAGCTGTGATCGTCGAGATAGACGCCTTTTGCCTCGCCGCGACTGCCGTCCCAACGGAAGACCAGCCGCCATCGGCTGTTGACGCGGATCGAGTGAAACCCGACCAGGTTGCCGCGCAGCTTCTCAAAGTGATTGCTGGGCGGCACCCGCAAGTCCTGATCGGTCGTCGCGTCGTCGATCATCTGGAGCTCGCGGAAGAGCCGGCTTTCGAGGTCGGACGGAATGTGCCGGTGGAGTGGCTTTCGTAGACTATATCGCATGCCCAACATCGCTCCGGCATTCGTGATGGCTCTCGCGGACAGACCCATCATAGGGCTATGGCGTAGACATAGTGCTCATCATCATCGGCCGTGGCCCGCCACCCCTGGAGCACGCTGGCTATCCTGGCGCATTCGGCGATAAGACGTGTCGCTGCGTACCTACATGACCGGATGGGATTACACCAATTCGATCCGTGCGCGATGGCCGGCGGCTTCGGCCAGGCGCCGGTCGCGCGTCAGCAGAGGGGCGTCGAGCGCTTCGGCGAGCGCGACATAGGCGGCATCATAGGCCGTCAGATTGTTCCGCAAATTCCAAATACGCGGCAAGAGGAAATCGTGCGGATATCGTCGCAGGGGAAGGTCCGCCAAGTCGGTGAGGGCCATACGGCCGCGCTCGCTATCGATTTCGCCATTCGCCGCATAACGCCGGATCACCTGCGCGACTTCAACATCGAGCAAATGAGGCGCGTGGATTGTTTGACGAGGGGCGAACAGCCGGTCTTCCACGGCTTTCGCTGCTGGCGTGCGGAGAAGGGCTTCGAGCAAAGCCGAAGCGTCGACGACGATCACGCGCGGTCGCGCTCGGCGCGAACCGCTTCAGCCGGCGCTATGGAAAGGGCCGTTTCCGTGCGGCTGTGTAACCGCGCCCGCAGCTCGCCAAGCGTCGGCCGTTCCGCCACCTGGCGAATCTCGCTGAGCAGATAGTCGGACAGCGACATGCCCGCCAACGCTGCACGCGATTTGAGCCGGCGATGCAACGCATCCGGGACGTTGCGGATTTGGATCATCGTTCCCATGCGCAGAGCATAGAAACATGCGCTGCACATGTCAAACCTCCGGCCTGACCTCCACCTGACCTCCGGCCCAGGGGGACCAAAGGGATACCATCATAGGGCCACGGCGTAGACGTGGTGCTCATCATCGTCGGCCGCGGCCCGCCAGACCCGCCGTTCGCGGGTGTTCGCCGTTGCCATCGAACATATTGGAAAAGCACCGTATTTCGAGTATTATCCGCTCGTTGCCGTCCGCTCGCGTTCGCCCGAAAGAGCCCCACAACCTTGTCGCGCCTTCCCACTGTTCCCGCCCCTCCCCTAAGCTCGCCTCGTGCCGCCCGACCCCCAACCCGTCACCCCGGTCTCGCGCGCCCCCAGCGAAACCCGCGACGCCGCTCCCCCGGTCGGCCCGGCCGTGTCCACCACCATCGTCTTCCACCCCACCGCACCCGCCCGCTTTGCCCGCTTCCCCGGCTCCGCCTGGCGCGGCGCCTTCGGCCACAGCCTGAAGCGCCTCGTCTGCGTCATGCACCTCCGCCCTTGCGAAGGCTGCGCGCTGCATCACACCTGCATCTTTCCCCAGGTTTTCGAACCACCCATTCCCCCCGACGCCCCCATCCTCGCGAACTACCGCGTGGCCCCCACCGCCTTTGTCCTCGACCCTCCCGAAACTCCGCGCTCCGGATTTTATTCCGAACGCGACCCCATCCCGGTCACGCTCCGTCTTTTCGGCCGCCTCACGCGCTTCGCTCCTTACGTCGTGCAGGCCCTCCTCCAAGCCGCCGCGCACGGCGTCGGACCGGACCGCGCTCCCCTCGCCCCCCACCTTCTGGCCCCCGGCCTCGAGCCGGACTTCACCGCCGCGCACCCCTTCACGCCCGACGCCGCCTCCGCCTCACCCTCTCGGGCCCGCTCGGCACGCGCGGCCGCCATCCTCGTCATTGCGAGAAGCACGGCGCGCGGGACGCGCGCGGTGCGACGAAGCAATC
>JAKAWQ010000073.1 GCA_021816925.1 Pseudomonadota bacterium | reverse complement strand
CTGATCCCGACGATGCCGAAAACCAGGCTACACCCGTTGATGCAGCGCTCCTCTCAGATGCTACAGGACCAGCCGCTCTTCGCAGACGTTTTCGGGCCGGTCTGACAAATGAGGGGAGTCATGAGCTGTAGCGCCGCAGCCCGGCCGGCTGCATGCTGCGACGCGCGCGCACGCATACCGCCAGAAGATGCAGCGTTCCTTTGCGGCCGAGCTGCTGAGCCCGTTCGTGGCGTTGGACGATCTCCTGGCCGGGGACTATTCCGAGGAGGCGCAGCAGAATGCGGCCGCGCATTTCCGGGTATCGGATTGGGTCGTTCGCCGCCAGCTCGTCAACCATCGCCGGCTGGAGCACGATGAGCTCGACGAGGACTTCGACGTCGCCGCCTGAACCGCCGAGAGAGGCGACGTGAAAACCGTCCGCAGGAAACCTGTCGACGCCTCAGCCCTTTCCAAGACCATCAACGCCGCCCAAGCGGGGAGAAGCCGCCGCTGCCCTGGCGCGGGTTTCCTCAAGACGATCTTGCTGAGAAGGATCGGCTCTTCGGCGAAGGCCGGTCTCGACACCGCCCGCCATCTGCTCAACCGCCTGGGCGGGTCGCCCGTGCCGGAGGAGGAAATCGGCGAGGAAGCCATGCCGGCGCGGCCGGACGATCCGTCCCCCGAGGAGACCCAGTTCCTGCGCGACATGGTGCGCAACCTGGGGGCCGTGGTGTCAGGCACCGGAATGGATCCGAAGGTCCAGGTGGTGCTGCATTATCTGCGCGAGCGGCGCTGGCTGGCAGAGAACGGGGCGATCATCTTCAGCCAGTACCGCACCACGGCGGAATGGGTGCTGGAGGCGCTCTGCGAGGCGTTCCCGGACGAGCCGGTGGCGCTCTATGCCGGCGGTGCGGCGTCGTTCGTCCAGCGCGGCGGCGAACGGCGCAGCGCGGCGCGCAGGTGAATATCGACATGCCCTGGAACCCCTCGCGCCTGGAACAGCGCAAGGGGCGGGTGCAGCGGATCGGCCAGGCCCGGGACAACATCCATGTCGTCAACCTGCGCTACGCCGGCACAGTGGAGGATGAGGTCTATGCCGCTCTCTCCCCGCGCTTCGGCGATATCTTCGCCGTGCTGGGGCAGTTGCCCGATTCCTTCGAGGACGACTGGATCACCGCCGTCCTGGAGGGCCGCACCGCGCTCCGGAACTTCTCCCAGCGGATCGAGAGAACCTTGCCCCCCATGGAATTGCGTTACATGCGCGACATCGCCGACGATACCGGCCTCGACTGGGAATACACCGAGAAGGTCCTCTCCTCCCGCGACATCGACGAGTGGATGCGGCGGGGGTGGTGAAGCCAATTTAAGGGGGACATCGTCGGCTTCGGCCTTGTCCGCCCAAATCAAAATGCCCCCCGTCGTGTCCAACCTGTCCAAATCCCGCCCCTCTTCCCGACGCTCCAGGGCGCCGCCGCCCGCCGGGGATCGGGAGAAACTGCTGAGCTTTTATCGGGGCAAAATCGTTCCGCTTGGCTGCGAACAGGCCCTCGCCATGACCCTCGAAACACACAAACGGCGAAATCCCGGGATCATCGCCAAAACCGGCGCGCGCGCAAAGAAAAGCGGATCGAAAGCCTCAAAAATCCTTCGGCTGGCGGACCCGACACGATTCGAACGTGCGACCTTCGCCTTCGGAGGGCGACGCTCTATCCAGCTGAGCTACGGGTCCCCGGTCCCTCCTTACCCCGCCTCACCGACGCCGGGCAAGCCAAGCCCTCGCCGCCCGTCCCGCGCCGGAGGGCAGCGGCGCCGCAGGATCATGGATCCACGAAATGATATCCCCGATCGGAACGCCCCGATCGAGGTCGCGCAGCAGCAGATGATAGCCGTGCGCGTAATAGGCGAGCCGCACCGGCGCTCCTTTCGGCAACGCCCGCCACATCGCCGCCATCGCGTCCTTCGGCACCAGCTCGTCGTGCGCGCCGTAAAGAACAAGCGCCGGCACATCGAAATGCTTCGCCGCAGCGAGCGCCCGGCTCATCAGGTCCACGAGCCCGTGGATCGCATCGATGCGCGTCTCGAGGATCGTCAGCGGATCTCGCCCGAGCGCCTCCAGCGCCGCCCGGTTGCTCGAAGCCTTGACGAGGCCCGCACCTGAAAGCCGAAGCCCCGGTACCGTCTGCCACGCGAACCAGAGCGCGACGCGATAAATGACGTTCATGTCGGTCCGCCCCCAGACCGCCGGGGCGGCCAGGATGTAACCGGCCGCCGGCGGCGGGTCGGGCGAGGTCGCAAGCAGCATCAGCACCGCGCCCCCCATGCTCTCTCCGAGCAGATAGAGCGGCACGCCCGGATGCATGCGTTGCAGGAGGAGCGCCATCGTGCGCGCATCGTCCACCAGCGCCGCCGAACCCGGCCAGAAGCCGCGCCCGGGCGCGGCGCCGAAGCCGCGCTGATCGGGCGCATAAACGGCGATGCCCGCGGCCGCGAACAGCGGCGCCGGAATCGCGAAGGCGTCGCGGCTGTCGTTGAAGCCGTGCAGCGCCAGCATCACCGCGCGCGGTTTCCTGGCCGGGAGCCAGGCGCGATAGGGGAGCCGCGCGCCGTCCGGCATCACGAAGGCGTGCCCGCCCATCTCCGGCGCCATCACCGCCGGTCCCGCCGGGACAAGCCGGGCCGCGCAGCCTGAAAGCAGAAGGCCGATTGCCATGGTCAGGATCCTGCGCCGCCCGGGGCCGCGGGATCGAGTTGCAAGCACCGCCTGCATGCCTCACATTCGGCCCTCTCGTGCAGGCTCATAGAGGACACGATGCCGGAGGGTGCCGCCACCCAGGCCGAGATCACTTTCGTGACCGAGGACGTTGTCGCGTGCGACGGCGGCGAAGGTCCGCTCGGCCATCCCCGCGTTTTCCTTCACCTCGTCGATGACGAGGCGGTTTGCCCCTATTGCTCGCGCCGGTTCGTGCGCAAGCCCGATGCGGGGCAACCGGCCGGCGGGCACTGAGCGCGCGTGGCCGCGCCCGGCGGCGAGCCGCTGCACCTCGTTCTCGTTGACGGCTCGGGGTTCCTGTTCCGCGCCTTCCACGCGCTTCCTCCTCTCACCCGCCCGGACGGAACGCCGGTGAACGCCGTGCTCGGCTTCACCAACATGCTGGCGAAGTTCCTCAAGGAGCACACGGGAACGCACCTCGCCGTGATCTTCGACGCCGGCCGGGATACGTTCCGCAACCGTCTCTACCCCGCCTACAAGGCGCAGCGCCCGCCGCCCCCGTCCGAGCTCGTGCCCCAGCTCGCGCTTGTGCGCGAGGCCACGCGTGCCTTCGCCGTGCCGGCGATCGAGCTTGCGGACTGGGAGGCCGATGATCTGATCGCCGCCTACACGGCCGCGGCGCGGCAAGCCGAAGGCCGGGTCACCATCGTCTCCTCCGACAAGGACCTGATGCAGCTTGTCGGGCCGGATGTCGCCATGCTCGACCCGATCAAGCAGCGGCCGATCGGCCCGGCCGAGGTTGCCGAGCGCTTCGGCGTGCCGCCCGAGAAGGTGGTGGAGGTGCAGGCGCTGATGGGCGACCCGACCGACAATGTTCCGGGCGTGCCAGGCATCGGGCCGAAGACCGCCGCCGATCTCATCCGCACCTACGGCAGCCTCGAGGCGGCACTCGCCGCCGCGCCGGAAATGCCGCCCTCGAAGCGGCGCGAGGCCCTGCTCACGCATGCCGCCGATGCCCGGCTCTCCCGGGAGCTCGTGTTGCTCAGCCGCGACGCCCCCCTGCCTGTGCCGCTCACCGATCTTCGCCTTGGCGCGCCCGACCCGGCGGTGCTCGCCGCCTGGCTCTCGGCCCAGGGCTTTCGCAGCGTCCTGCATCGGCTCGGCCTCGATTCGGTCGCGGCAGCCGGCGGCTCGGCGCCCGCGGATGAGCGTCCGGCGAAACCCGCCGATGCCTCGCCCTTCGGACCCTACGAGACCGTCAGCACCTCGCCTGCGCTCACCGGCTGGATCGAGGCGGCCGTCAAGGCCGGCGTTGTCGCGGTCGATACCGAGACGGATTCGCTCGACGCGCTCATGGCTTCCCTGGTCGGGTTCTCGCTCGCCACCGCGCCGGGCCGCGCCTGCTACGTGCCGCTGCGCCACGAAGGAGCAGGAGAACAGCTCGCGCCGGCCGAGGCGATTGCGGCGCTCTCTCCGCTGCTCTCCGACCCCACCGTGCTCAAGGTCTTCCAGAACGCGAAATTCGATCTGCACGTGCTGGCCGGCGCCGGCGCCGCTGCGGTCGCGCCGCTCGACGACACGATGCTGATCTCCTACAGCCAGGCTGGCGGGCGGCACGGCCACGGCATGGACGAGCTTTCCGCCCTGCATCTCGGCCATCGACCGATCTCCTACGACGAGGTCACCGGCACCGGGCGCGCGCGCGTGAGCTTTGCCGCCGTGCCGCTCGATCGGGCCACCGCCTATGCAGCGGAAGACGCCGACGTCACGCTTCGGCTCTGGCAGACGCTCCGCCCCGGCTTGCGCGAAGCCGGGGCGCTCGCGCTCTACGAGCAGCTTGAACGGCGCCTCATTCCCGTGCTCGTCGCGATGGAGCACGCCGGGGTGAAGATCGATGCCGAGGAGCTGGCGCGCATCTCGGTCGAGCTCAGCGAGCGCATGGGTGCGATCGAAGCGGAAATCCATCGCCTCGCCGGGCGTTCCTTCAACGTCGGCTCCGGCAAGCAGCTTGGGGAAGTCCTGTTCGACGAGATGGGCCTCGGCGGAGGCAAGCGGATGAAGACGGGCGCGTTCGGGACGGACGCCCAGGTGCTTGGCGCGCTCGCCGACGCCGGGCACGAGCTGCCGGCGCGCGTGCTTGAGTGGCGCCAGTTGCAGAAGCTCAAGTCCACTTACGCCGACGCCCTGGTGAACGAGGTCAACCCGCGCACCGGGCGCGTGCATACGAGCTTCGTTATGGCGGGCACCTCGACCGGCCGCCTCGCCTCGACCGACCCGAATCTCCAGAACATTCCCGTGCGTACCGAAGAGGGCGGGCGCATCCGCCGTGCA
Organism: Pseudomonadota bacterium; assembly: GCA_021816925.1. Classification (GTDB taxonomy): domain Bacteria; phylum Pseudomonadota; class Alphaproteobacteria; order Acetobacterales; family Acetobacteraceae; genus JAKAWQ01. The sequence goes on along the minus strand of JAKAWQ010000073.1, from coordinate 13,313 downwards.
TTCATCGCGGAGCGGAAGCATCTTCTCGTCAGTGCCGACTATTCGCAGATCGAGCTCCGCCTGCTCGCGCACGTCGCTGACATCGCGCCCCTCAAGGAGGCCTTCGCGCGCGGGGACGACATTCACGCATTGACCGCTTCGGAGGTGTTTGGCCTGCCGATCGAAGGCATGGATCCGCTGATGCGACGGCGCGCGAAGGCGATCAATTTCGGCATCATCTACGGCATCAGCGCTTTCGGGCTCGCCCGTCAGCTCGGCATCGGACCCGCCGAAGCGCGCGCCTATATCGAGGCCTACTTCGCGCGCTATCCCGGCATCCGCGCCTACATGGAAGCGACGAAGAACCAGGCGCGCCAGCACGGCTTCGTGCTTACGCCATTCGGACGCCGCTGCTACATCGAGGGCATCCACGACAAGAATCCCGCGCGCCGCGGCTATGCGGAGCGGGCGGCGATCAACGCGCCTCTGCAGGGTGGGGCTGCGGACATCATCAAACGCGCGATGGTGCGCATGCCGGCCGCGCTCGCCAGGGCGGGGCTCGCGAGCCGCATGCTGCTCCAGGTGCACGACGAGCTGCTCTTCGAGGCGCCTGAGGCGGAAGCGGAGGCGACGGCGCGAACCGCCGCCGAGATGATGGCGCGCGCTGCCACGCTCAGTGTGCCGCTGACCGTCGAGACCGGAATCGGCCAAAACTGGGCGGCGGCGCACTGAGGAGTGCTCACGCGCTCCGCCTGCTGATTGGCCGGAGCGCGTTCATCCGAGAGGATCGGATTGCGCTCCGGCTTCCGGAAATCAGCCCTGCTTGCCGGCGCCTTTGCCGAGATTGATGGCGACGAACACCTTCTGTCCGTCGTGCATCACGCGCAACGCTACCGCACCGCCCCGGCTCTCCGCGGTATGGATCGCGTGCACCGCTTCCTGCACCGAGTGGACCGGCTGCTCGCCGACGCCGATGATCACGTCACCGGACTGGATGCCCGCAAGGGCGGCCGGCGAGTTCGGCGCCACCTCAGCGACCACCGCACCATGCGTGCCGGCCGGCAGGTTGAGCTCGCTTTGTGCCTGCGGGGTGATCGGCGCGAGCGCAAGGCCGAGCCTGCCGTGCTGCGGGCTCGGCGCCGTGTTGTTGGAGGCGATGTGCTCGGGCAGGGTGGTCAGCGTGACGTTCATGCTGACGGTGCTGCCGTTGTTGATCATCTTGAGGTGCGCGGTTTGACCGGGCTTGATGGCCGCGACATCGATCGCGAGGTCACGCGGGTTCTTGATCGGCTTGCCGTCCACCTCGGTGATCACCTCGCCCGGATGCAGCCCCGCCCGTTCCGCCGGCGTGCCGGGCTCGACGGCGGCGATCAGTGCGCCGGACTCCGAGGGAAGATGCAGCGCTTGCTGCATGTTGGGCGTGATCGGCTGTGCGGCGACGCCGAGATAGCCGCGTATAACGTGACCGGACTTTTCGAGCTCCGCAACGACGGTGCGCACGGTGTTGGAGGGGATCGAGAAGCCGATGCCCACGCTGCCGCCGGAGGGCGAGATAATGGCGGTGTTCACCCCGATCACGTGGCCATTCAGGTTGAACAATGGCCCGCCGGAATTACCTTCGTTTATCGGCGCATCGACCTGAATGAACTGATCATACGGGCCGTCCCCGATATTGCGCCCGATGGCGGAGACGATGCCCGCGGTGACGGTGCCGCCGAGGCCGAACGGATTGCCCATGGCGATCACCCACTCGCCGGGCTGGGCGCTGGCCGAGTTGCCGAACTTGACATAGGGCAACGGGTGCCCCGCGTTCACTTTCAGAACCGCGAGGTCAGTGCGCGGATCGGCGCCGACCACCCGCGCGGGCAGCCTGGTGCCGTTATCGAGGATGACGGTCAGCGATTTCGCATCCTTGATCACGTGGTTGTTGGTGACGATCAGGCCTGACGGGCTGATGATGAATCCGGAGCCGCGGGCCTGGATCGCCTGCGGATGCGTCGGCTGCATTCCGAACGGGAAGGGGAATGGAAACGGGAACGGGCCGGGAGGCGCACCCTGCATCGCTGCCGGGTGTGGCCGGAGGTCGTTCGTGATCGAGACGACGGCCGGCTTCACCCGGGCCACCAAGGGCACGAAGTCGGGGGCCTGCGCAACGGCAGGGGTCGCGGCGTTAGCCGGGGCGACAACGAGACTCTGTCCGGCGGCATAGCCGCCAAGTGCGGTTCCGGCCAGCAGAACTGCGAGCAGTGAGACGCGCAGCGCTCGTCCCCCGCGGTGGGTCGGATTGGTCCATTCAGGCATCAGTGTCTCCTCAAAGGCATTGAGCGTATCGGCGCCAACCCGGCGCCCGGATGGCGAAGAAGATGGGGATGGAAGGGTGAACGTTGCCCTGGCGCAGTGATGAAACCATGGTCATCCGCCGCAACGACCTGCCAAGGCATCCGAAAATCGGTTGCCAAGGGGGGACGGGCGCGGGAAAGAGACATTCCGGGCCGGGTTAGCACAGCGGTAGTGCAGCGGTTTTGTAAACCGAAGGTCGGGGGTTCAAATCCCTCACCCGGCACCGGCCGGACGGCGAACGACCCTCCAGGATGAACAACCCTCCAGGATCGGGCGAGCCTACAAGATGAAGCGGCTGAGATCGCCCTTGGCAGCAAGCGGCGCCACGCGCTCACGCACATAGGCCGCATCGATCGTGATCGCCTGGCCCGGCCGGTCGGAGGCAGAGAAACTGACCTCTTCGAGCAGCCGTTCGAGCACGGTGTGGAGGCGGCGCGCGCCGATGTTTTCGACCCGCTCGTTGATGTCCGCGGCAAGTTCGGCAAGCGCCTCGACCGCGTCGGGCGTGAAAACAAGTGAAACCTTCTCGGTCGAGAGCAGCGCCTCGTACTGCTTGAGAAGCGAGTGCTCGGGCTCCGTCAGGATGCGGCTCAAGTCGGCGCGCGTGAGCGAGGCAAGCTCGACGCGGATCGGCAGTCGGCCCTGCAGCTCGGGCAGGAGGTCGGCGGGTTTGGCGAGATGGAACGCGCCGGACGCGATGAAGAGAATGTGATCGGTTTTCACCGGTCCGTACTTGGTCGAAACGGTGGTGCCCTCGATCAATGGCAGCAAGTCGCGCTGGACGCCTTCGCGAGAAACGTCGCCGCCGCGGAAGCCGCCCTCGATCGTGCGGGCGCAGATCTTGTCAATCTCGTCGATGAAGACGATGCCGTTGTTCTCGGCATTGCTCACCGCCTCGCGGGTCATCGCCTCGGTATCGAGCATCCGGTCGGCCTCCTCGCGCTCGAGTGCTGCACGTGCCGCCGCCACCTTCATACGCCTCCGTTGCGCCGTGCGGCCGAACATCCCCTTCATCATCTCGGAGAGATTGATCATCTGGCCAGGCGGCATTCCCGGAATGTCGAGCTGGCCGATCGGCATGCCCGCGGGTTCGGCAACGCTGACCTCGACCTCCTTTTCGTCGAGCTCGCCGCCGCGCAGCATGCGGCGGAATTTTCCGCGCGTTTCCGCCGATGCCCCCTCGCCGACGAGCGCGGTGATCAGCCGCTCCTCGGCACCGAGCTCGGCCTTGGCCTGCACGTCCTTGCGCGAGGCGTCGCGGCCCATGGTGATCGCCGCATCGACGAGATCGCGCACGATGCTCTCGACGTCGCGTCCGACATAGCCGACCTCGGTAAACTTGGTCGCCTCGACCTTGAGGAAGGGCGCCTGAGCGAGTTTGGCAAGCCGGCGCGCGATCTCGGTCTTGCCGACACCGGTCGGGCCGATCATCAGGATGTTCTTCGGCATCACCTCTTCGCGCAGCCCTTCGGGGAGCTGCGCGCGGCGCCAGCGGTTGCGCAGCGCGATCGCCACCGCGCGTTTGGCGTCGTTCTGTCCGACGATGAAGCGATCGAGTTCGGAGACGATCTCGCGAGGGGAATAGCTCGGCGCGTCCATCGGCCCGGCGGGCCTCCTCAAAGTGTTTCCAGAGTGATGTTGCGGTTGGTGTAGATGCAGATGTCGGCGGCGATCTCGATGGCGCGCCGCACGATGTCGGCGGCGCCTAGGCCGGGAACGGCGAGCAAGGCGCGTGCCGCGGCAAGCGCGTAGTTGCCGCCCGAGCCGATGCCGATCACGCCGTCCTCTGGCTCGAGCACGTCGCCGTTGCCGCTGATGAGGAAGCTGCGTTCGCGGTCGGCCACCGCGAGCATGGCCTCCAGCCGGCGCAGATACCGATCCGTGCGCCAGTCCTTTGCCAGCTCCACCGAGGCGCGCTCGAGCTGGCCGGGGAAGCGCTCGAGCTTGGCTTCCAGCCGCTCGAGCAGCGTGAAGGCGTCCGCCGTGGCGCCGGCAAAGCCGGCCAGGACCGTGCCGCCGCCGATGCGGCGGAGCTTGCGCGCGTTCGCCTTGACCACCGTGGCGCCCAGGCTGACCTGGCCGTCGCCGGCCATAGCGACGGCGCCGTCCCGGCGCAGTGCAACGATGGTCGTGCCGTGCCAGCCGTTGGGGTCGGGCGGGGACGGTTGGGAAGAGGGGGATTGCATCGCGCGGGAGATGGCCCGGCGCGGTGGGCCGCGCAAGGTGGGGCCGCTGCCGGGGCGGCAGGGCGGGGTTGGCGGATAGGGCTTTGTATGCGATGCAGGAAATTGCAGGCAACATTCCGCCGCGAGGGGTCGATTCGCGTGGCCCCGGCACGGGGAAGGGAGGAAACAATGCAGGCGATCAACAAGACCGGCGAGATCGCGGCCCGGCTCGACCGGCTACCGCGGTCCTGGTACGTCTGGCGGATGATCGTGCTGATCTCGCTCGGCGGGGTCTTCGAGTTCTACGATCTCTTCTTCACGGCCTATGTCGCGCCCGGGATGGTCAAGTCGGGCCTGTTTTCCCCGGCCTCTCTCGGCCCGATCGCCAGCCTCAAAGTGATCGGCCAAGCCGGCTTCGGCACCTTCGTCTTTGCCACCTTCGCCGGCCTCTGGGTCGGCACCCTGCTGCTTGGCCAGGTCGCCGACCGCCTTGGCCGACGCAAGGTATTCACCTGGTCGCTGGTTTGGTACATGGTCTGCTCGGTGATCATGGCCTTCCAGACCACCGGCTTTTCGCTGGTGATCTGGCGCTTTATCGCCGGGATCGGGCTCGGCATCGAGCTGGTCACGATCGACGCGTATATCGCCGAACTCATTCCGCGCCGTGAGCGCGGGCGCGCCTTCTCGACCAACCAGTTCATCACCTACTGCGCGGTGCCGGTGGTTGCCTTCCTCGCCTGGCAGCTCGTGCCTCTCCGGCCGCTTGGTCTGGACGGCTGGCGCTGGGTGGTGCTGGTAGGCTCGATCGGTGCGGTGCTGGTCTGGTGGATCCAGCTCGGCATTCCGGAAAGCCCGCGCTGGCTTGCCAAGCACGGCTACAACGAGGAGGCCGAGCGCGTGACGTCCGCGATCGAGGCCGGGGTGCAGGCGGAACTCGGCCGCCCGCTGCCCGAGCCTGTCCCCGAGCCCGCGGAGGCAGAGAGTACCGGCTCTCTGGCCGAGGCCTTCGCTCCGCCCTACCGCGAGCGGACGGTCATGCTCTCGATCTTCAACTTCGTCCAGACGATCGGCTTCTACGGGTTCGCCGCCTGGGTGCCGACGCTCCTGATCGCCCGCGGAGTCCACGTCACGGCAAGTCTCGAATACGCCTTCATCATCGCCATCGCCAACCCCTTCGGCCCGCTCCTCGGTACCCTCTTCTCCGACCGGATCGAACGGAAATGGCAGATCGCGGGGGGTGCCGCCGGCATGCTGGTCGCGATGACCGTCTTCGCCAACCTCAACAGCCCGACCTGGCTCATTGGTTTCGGCGTGCTCTTCACGCTTTGCGCCAACGTGATGTCCTACTCTTTCCACAATTACCAGGCTGAGCTCTTCCCCACCCGCATCCGTGCCCGCGCGGTCGGCTTCGTCTATTCCTGGAGCCGGCTATCGGCGGCCTTTGCGGGGCTCGCCATCGGCTATTTCCTGCACATCGGGGGTGTTGGGGCCGTTGCGGTCTTCATCGGCATTGCGATGCTGGTGGTGATCGGGGTCATCGGCGGGCTTGGTCCCCGGACGCGGGAGCTCGCGCTCGAGCAGATCGCGCATTGAGCCGTTTCGATACAAACGAAAGGACCGCCGGAACGATTCCGTGGTTTGGAAGCGACCGCTGTTTGGGCTAGCGCTTGTCCAGCCATGCTGGACAAGCGCTCCAAACTGACCCCGACTGCAGTGCGGTTGACATGTGCCGACGGGTCCTGGATAGGTCCTTCGGGCCGGCTCGCGATCCCTGGGGTTCGCAGCTCGGTCCTTGCCTGATGCCGTCGGTTCCGGGACGCGAGCCATGAGCCGCTCCGCTGTGATCCATCGGGTGACCACCGAGACCGATATTCGTCTCGCCCTGCTGCTGGACGGGACCGGCAAGGCCGAGGTCGCGACCGGGATCGGGTTCCTCGACCACATGCTGGCGACCTTTGCCCGGCACGGTCTTTTTGACCTCTCGATCGCGGCGAAAGGAGACCTTGCGATCGATGCCCATCACACGACCGAGGACGTGGGCATCGTACTCGGCCAGGCGCTGCGCGAGGCGCTCGGGGAGAAGCGCGGGATCTGCCGCTTCGGCCAAGCCCTGGTGCCGATGGACGAGGCGCTGGTGGAGGCAGCGGTCGATCTCTCGGGCAGGCCGCACCTCTCGTGGGCAATCGTCTTCCCGGTGCCCCGGCTCGGCAGGATGGAGACCGAGCTTTTTCGCGAATTCTTCGCTGCCCTGGCCGCGAACGCCCTCCTCTCGCTCCATCTCACCGCGCGCGCGGGAGAAAACGCGCACCACTTGGCCGAGGCCGCCTTCAAAGCCGCGGCACGTGCCCTGCGTATGGCGGTCGCGGCGGATGCGCGGCAGGGTGATACCGTGCCCTCGACGAAGGGGCGGCTGTGAAGTTCTTCACCGCCCATACGCGGCTGGACCGGGAACCCGTGCTGCTGGCGGAAGGATTCCGCTGGGGTGCGTTCCTGTTCGGCCCGTTCTGGCTCTTCCGGCACCGCGCCTATATCCCGGCTGCGCTCGACGCGGCCATCCTGATTTCCATACCGGTCCTTGCCGGAGGGGCGTGGCAGGTTGTGCTGCTGCTGACGGCAGCGATACTGTTGGGCCTGAACGGCAACGACCTTCGCCGCTGGTCCCTGGCGCGGCGGGGATTTCTGCTCTCGGATGTCGTTGCGGCGCGCGACGCCGAGGCAGCGCTGGCGACGTTTCTCGCCCGCCGGCCCGAGCAGGCGAGTCGCGTCCGGTGAAGATTGCGGTGATCGATTACGGCAGCGGCAACCTTGCCTCGGCGGCGCGGGCGCTCGAGCGTGCGGCTGCCGAATCCGGTATTGCCGCGACGGTTGCCGTCACCGGCGAGGCACGCGCGGTCGCGGTCGCCGAGCGGATCGTGCTTCCCGGCCAGGGCGCGTTTGCCGACTGTGCGGCAGGGCTGGCCGGCGTGCCGGGCCTTCGCGCGGCGATCGAACAGGCGACCGCGGAGGGCACGCCCTTCCTTGGAATTTGCGTCGGCATGCAACTGATGGCCGAGCGCGGGCTCGAACATCGGGTGACGCCGGGTTTCGGTTGGATCCGGGGCGAGATCGCCGCCATGGAGGCGCCCAGCCTGCCGCTGCCGCAGATGAGCTGGAATGTGCTCCGGTTTCGCGAAGAGGACCGACACCCATTGCTCGCTGGGGTCCTGCCGGGGCAGCATGCCTATTTCGTGCATAGCTACGCGCTCCGCTGCGCTGACCCCGAGGAGGTGGTGGCAACCACCGATTATGGTGGCGAGGTGGTGGCGATGGTCGCGCGTGACAACCGCGCGGGCACGCAGTTCCATGTCGAGAAAAGTCAGCGGGTGGGCCTGCGAATTCTTGCCAACTTCCTGAAATGGACCCCCGAGAGACCCTCTCAGCGGAGCGGCACATGACCGAAGTGCCATCGATTCCGAGACCGCCCTTGGCACCGCCAGCGCCAGCGCCAGCGCCGGCGAGGAGCCGGCCGGTGATCGCGATCGAGCAGCTTACGCAGTTCACGGATGATGATCTGCACGCGCTCTGCGAGGCGGCGAGTGCCGCGATCATCGAAGGCGGCGGCTTCGGATGGGTCGCCCCGCCGGAGATCAACACGCTGGCGAGCTATTTTCGCGGCGTGCTGCTGGTTCCGGAGCGCGAGTTGATTGTCGGCCGCCTGAACGGTGTGATCGTGGCTTCGGCCCAACTTGTGCTGCCACCGCGCAACAACGAAGCGCAGCACCACAGCGCCGGGTTGATGCACGCATTCACCGCACCCTATGCGCGCGGACACGGCATCGCGCGGACGATCGTCAAGCGCGCCGAGGAGCGGGCGCGCATGTTGCACCGCCACGTGATCAATCTCGACGTGCGGGAGACGCAGGAGGCCGCGATCCGGCTTTATGAATCGATGGGCTACGTGCGTTGGGGTGTGCATCCGGCTTACGCGCGGGTGCGTGGGCAGACGGTGCGCGGATATTTCTATTACAAGGTGCTTCCGAAGCGCGGCAGACAGGCCGCGGAAGGCTGATGGCGGGACTGACGCTCTATCCCGCGATCGACCTCAAGCAAGGTGCGGTGGTTCGGCTTCGCCAGGGCGTGATGGCGGCCGCCACGGTCTATGCTACCGATCCGGCCGAGGTAGCCCGCCGGTTCACCGCCGCGGGATGCCGCTTCCTGCACGTTGTCGATCTCGATGGCGCATTCGCCGGCCGGGCCGTCAACCGTGCCGCGGTGCGAGCGATTCTTGGGGCTGTAAGCGTGCCGGTGCAGCTCGGTGGCGGGATTCGCGATCTGGCGGCTATTGCGGGCTGGCTCGAGGCGGGCGTGCGGCGGGTGATCCTCGGCAGCGCCGCGGTGAAGGATCCGAGCCTTGTGCGCGTGGCCTGCCGCTCCTTTCCCGACCGGGTTGCGATCGCAATCGACGCGCGCGCGGGGCTCGTGGCGGCGGAAGGCTGGGCGGAGGCGACGGAAATTCCTGCGGCCGATCTGGCGCGGCGCTTCGAGGACGCCGGCGCCGCGGCCGTCATTTACACGGATATCGGTCGCGACGGAATGTTCGCCGGACTCGATCTCGAGCGCACGCTCGCGCTGGCACGCCAGATCAGGACCAAGTTCATCGCGTCGGGCGGGGTCGGCAGCCTTGATGATCTGCGCATGCTGAAAGAGAGGGCGGCAGGGGTTGTGGAGGGCGTGATCGTGGGGCGCGCCCTTTATGACGGACGCGTGCGGCTCGACGAGGCGCTTCGGTTGCTCGAGGGCCGGCATGGCCGGAGGCGAAGGAATCCGCGGGAGGTTGCCGGTTAGCTCTTGCCCGACGCGGCGGCAGGCGTTCACAAAGCTGTCAGGAAAGGAGTTGCGAGGCTGCTCAAGCTCAGGGTCATCCCTTGTCTCGACGTCAAGGAAGGTCGGGTTGTCAAAGGGATCGGGTTCGTACAACTGCGCGATGCCGGAGATCCGGTTGCGCAGGCCGAGATCTATGATCGTGCGGGTGCGGACGAACTCACCTTCCTCGATATCACCGCCAGTCACGAGAACCGGGACACGATGGTGGACGTGGTGGCCCGGACCGCCGCGAGGGTGTTCCTGCCGCTGACCGTGGGCGGAGGAATCCGCTCGGTTCCCGACATGCGGCGGTTGTTGCTTGCGGGGGCCGACAAATGCAGCGTCAACTCGGCCGCGGTGGCCCGACCGGAACTGATCGACGAGGCGGCGCAAAAGTTCGGCAGCCAGTGCGTGGTGGTGGCGGTGGATGCGAAGCGCGCCGCGCCCGGGCATTGGGAGGTCTTTACGCACGGCGGGCGGCGGGGAACCGGGATCGGTGTTGTGGGGTGGTGCCGTGAGGCCGCCGCGCGCGGAGCGGGCGAGATCCTGCTCACCAGCATGGACCGCGACGGCACGGGCGAGGGTTTCGACATCGAATTGCTCCGCGCCGTGACGAGTGCGGTCCGGGTGCCGGTGGTTGCCTCGGGCGGCGTGGGGCGCCTCGAACACTTCGTGGCGGGTGCACGCGCGGGGGCCACCGGACTTCTTGCTGCCAGCGTCTTTCACTTCGGAACCTTCACGATCGGCGAGGTAAAGGCCGCACTGGCGGCAGCGGGGCGCGCGGTCCGCCCGGTGTCCGAGGCTGCCTGAAGCGGCGCATGGGCAAGGGTGTGAAAGCGCGGCGAGGCCGCGGACCTTCTCGCAAGCGAGGCCTTGCACCCGTCCTGGACCGGCCGCAACTCGGACGCGTGCCGCCGCCCCGGCCGCTGGATGCGCTCGCCGCCCACGGCATTTCCCCCTCGGTGCTCGATCGGCTGTGGTCGGTCGTGTTGCTCCGGCGCGATGCAGACCCCGCCGTGAGCCACTCGGCGCGGCTGCTTTCACGCGGGATCGGCAAGGTTGCGCAGAAGTTCGGCGAGGAAGCGGTCGAGTGCCTGATCGAGGGCGTGGCGGGCAATCGCACGGCGCTGATCGGCGAGAGTGCGGATGTTCTTTACCATCTGATCGTGCTTTGGGTTGCCGCCGGCGTGCGGCCCGAAGAGGTTTGGGCTGAGCTGGTACGCCGGGAGGGCATGAGCGGCATTGCCGAGAAGGCGGCGCGGGCTGCGGCGTTGTCGACGCGCAAACTTCCTTGAGCCCGTTCCGACGCTCTTCGCTTGCCAACGGCAAGGGGCTTGCCTAGTGTCGGGGCTGTCCCGATGATCCTGAAGCTGGGGTTCGAAGCGGCGAGCTTCGAGCGAGCGGGTGCGGGCGTAGCTCAGGGGTAGAGCACAACCTTGCCAAGGTTGGGGTCGAGGGTTCGAATCCCTTCGCCCGCTCCAAAATCGCCAAATATTTTCAATAAGTTACAGACGGCCCGAAAGGGCCGCTTCTGCTTCCATGGCCGGTGCGGGCATCAAATGGAAGCGGAATGGAAGCAGTTGGCGGAAAGTCGGGGGATACCCTGGCGTAGGTCCAAGGTCCCCGATCCCGCGGAGATCCGATCGTCGACGCCATCACATGTGACTTGAAATCCGCGGATGACGCGTTTCGAATCCAGAAGCGAGGGAGGAGACGAGGATACACATGACCTGAACGACGACTGACTCATGCATCGCGTGTTCCAGCGGTTTGTCGACGGCCTTGCCGCGAGCGGCGACGCGGAGAGCCTACGCGCGGTCCTTGCCGAAGCCGGCGCCGCGCTTGATCTGAACTGCTTCGCCTATCTTTCCATGCCGCCCAGAAAGGGCGATGCGCCCGAACTCATCTCGACATACCCGGTGGCGTGGACCGATTATTATCTGCGAGAGCATTACGAGCGGGTTGACCCGGTCATTGTCGAGGCGCTGACCGCGACAGAGCCGTTCGAGTGGGGACAGGAATTCACAGCGAGGCGTCTGTCGAAGCCGCAATGCACGCTGCTTGACGAGGCGGCACAGTTCGGAATCCGGTGTGGCTTCACCGTCCCGATCCACGACTCGCGCGGGGCGGTTGCGGCGATCACGTTCGCTGCGGACGAACGCCGCCCGCCGTTCCAACGGTGCATCGAGCAGAACCGATCTGCGCTGCAACTCATGGCGATGTATTTTCATGCTCACGCACGCCGAAGGCTGTCGATCAATCGTGTCATTGATGGTGTCGCGCTGTCGCCACGTGAGTTCGAATGCCTCGAATGGGCGGCGCAGGGCAAGTCTGCGTGGGAGATCGGACGTCTGCTGAATATTTCCCGCCGCACCGCTGCGTTTCACCTCGACAATGCGAAGACGAAGTTTGGCGTCAGGACGATCTGCCAGGCCGTCGCCAAGTTTGCCGCCTCCAAAGCCGCCAACGAATAGGTTCCATCCTCTACCCCCTGTGCAACTACACAGGATGCGGGTTGCCCCACCCATCGCCTCCAATCGCGCAGGACCAATCCTGCCAGGAGGCGAACATGATCCAGCTCATCACCGCCGATCGCTACGGTGCGTTCCTTACCGACCTCGCCGAAATGCACCGGCTCCGCTACCGCATTTTCAAGGAACGTCTCGGCTGGGACGTGGAGGTCAGCGACGACATGGAAGTCGATGAATTCGATGCATGCCGGCCCGCGCATCTTCTGCAGAAAGACGACGGCCGCATTCAAGGGTGCGTGCGGCTTCTGCCGACCGTCGGGCCCACCATGTTGCGCGAGACCTTTCCGGTGCTCCTGGATGGCGAACCGGCGCCAGCGCGCCACACGGTCTGGGAAAGCAGCCGATTCGGCGTCGATCTCGGGTCGCGGGCCGAAAGGACCGGGCGCAGCATCGCGCGAGCAACTTTCGAGCTTTTCGACGGCATGATCGAATTCGGATTGCTGCGCCAGCTCACGGATATCGTCACGGTGACGGATGCGCGGATGGAGCGAATTCTCTGCCGTGCGAACTGGCCACTGCGGCGGCTCGGCCCGCTGAAAGCGATCGGCAAGACCTTGGCGGTCGCGGGTTATCTTGAAGTCTCGCACCAGCGGCTCACGCGTGTTCGCGAGGCCGGATGTCTTTCCGACGCGGTGATCCGTATGCCGAGCGACGATTCCAGCCCTACCGGTGCCCGCGGGGTGATCGGGGCCGCTGCACAAATAGCGATTGGCAGCCGCCAGAGACGAAGGACGACAACGGAGAACGCCAAGCGGCATCGGTCAAAAGCCAACTGGCTCGCGCATCACACCGGCCCCGGCTGCCCGTCTCATCGCGGCAAGCGTCTGGTAGCGTTTGCATGGTGTGCCGATCATGGAGATCCGCGATCTCATGTATCTCGAGGCCTCGGCGACCGCGGGCAACTTCACGCGGGCGGCCAAGTCACTCGGGATCAACACTTCCACGGTGAGTCGTCGGGTCGGACGATTCGAAGATGAGGTTGGCCTCGCTCTCTTCGAACGCGGACATGCGGGCGTTCACCCGACGTCCGGCGGTAAGGCCGTCCTGCCGCATGTCCGCCGCGCGCTGGCGGAACTGGCCGCGATTAGGCAGGCCGGCGAGCAGACCGGCAATGGCCTTGTCGGCGAAGTGCGTCTGGCGGTGCGCATGCCGCCGGTGGGCGAGCCGCTGCGCGGTCTTCTGGCGGACTGGCATCAACAGCATCGCGACGTCACGCTGACGATATTCGAGATGAACGAGTTGGAGATCCAGACCTCATGATTCCCCTCATTTGTCAGACCGGCCCGAAAACGTCTGCGAAGAGCGGCTGGTCCTGTAGCATCTGAGAGAAGCGCTGCATCAACGGGTGTAGCCTGGTTTCCGGCATCGTCGGGATCAGGTCGTAAAGCATGCAACCTTGGCGGAACAGCGAATGGACCCGACGCTTGGCTGTGTTGGTCTTGAGCATCCGATCATA
>JAKAWQ010000159.1 GCA_021816925.1 Pseudomonadota bacterium | reverse complement strand
ACATCGGATCGAATCCCGGGGCTTGCCCCGCGTCGGTTCCGACCGTCTCGACCCCCACGCCGAGAATATCGCGCTCTTGCGCAAGAAACGACACGCAATGCGGATGAAAGCCCGGCGTATGCGCCCCGTCGGCGCCGATGTTCAGGAACTGCTGTGCACCGGCGCGCTTGGACCAATCGGTGCGGACGAGGACCCAGGCGTGCGGGGGGATACGGCCGTACTTGCGCTCCCAGTCCTCCACGAGTTCCCGGGTGAGGAGGAAATCGGCGTTTTGCCGCACCTGCCCCGACACATCGATGACACACGCCGGCCCGATGAAGCGATCGACCGGGATGTTGTGCGTGGCATTTTGCGGCTGATCCTTGCCCGTCACCCAGTGTACGGGCGCGTCGAAGTGGGTGCCGGTGTGCTCGCCGCAGGAGAAGTTATTCCAGTACCAGGCCGGCCCGCGCTCGTCATAACGGGAAATCTCCTCGAGGGAAAACGGCTTCGACGGCGCAAATTGCGGCGGGAGCCGGATGGTGGGCGTCGCCGGATCGAGCGGTACCGTGAGGTCGACGACACGGATCCCGCCCTTGCCGATGCCCTCGGCGAGCTGTGCAAGGATCTGGGCCTCGGACGTCCTGGCATCTTTTTGCATGGTGGCTCCACTTAAGCATCGCGATTATTTGACACCTAAACCATATTAAACTATAACACACCGGCGATGCACACGATACCGGAAAACGATCGGGCCTCCCTGCCATGAACCGAATCGTCTGTCTGGGCGGCGGACCAGCCGGCCTGTATGCCGCGATACTGCTGCGCAAGGCCCTGCCCGGGGCCCGGATCGAGGTCTACGAGCGCAACCGGCCGGACGATACCTTCGGCTGGGGCGTGGTGTTCTCCGACCGCACCCTGGAGAACTTCCGCGCCGCCGATGCTCCCTCTCACGCAGCCATTGTCTCGGGATTCCACCACTGGGATGATATCGAGATCCACTTTCGCGGCCGGCGTTTCGTCAGCGGCGGCCACGGCTTCTGCGGCATCAGCCGCAAGCGTCTGCTGCAGCAGCTGCAGGGGCGCGCCCGCGAGCTCGGCGTGCAGCTCCATTTTCAGCGGGAATTCGACGACGAGCGGGCGTTCGCCGATGCGGACCTCATCGTGGCCGCCGATGGGGTCAACAGCAAGCTACGCACCCGTCATGCCGAGGCGCTCGAACCCGAGGTCGACCGGCGCAACTGCCGCTACATCTGGCTCGGCACCACACATACGTTCGGTGCCTTCACGTTCGCGTTCGAGCACACCGCGCACGGCTGGTTCCAGATGCACGCATACCAGTTCAGCGACGATCTGTCCACGGTCATCGTCGAAACGCCCGAGGAGGTCTGGCGGGCGCATGGCCTCGACCGTTGCGATACCGCCCAGTCCATCGTGTTCTGCGAAGGCCTGTTCGGAGGCTATCTCAAGGGCCACCGCCTGCAAAGCAATGCCGGACACCTGCGCGGCTCGGCCTGGTTGAACTTCAACCGCGTCACCTGCCGGCGCTGGCATCACGGCAATCTCGTGCTGATCGGCGATGCGGCCCATACGGCGCATTTCTCGATCGGCTCGGGCACGAAGCTCGCCATGGAGGATGCCATTTGCCTGACCCGCCACGTAGCGTCCGGCGAGGACCTTGAGCAGGCCCTGCGGGCCTACCACGCCGAGCGCAGCCTCGAGGCGCTGAAGATCCAGAACCCCGCCCGCAACCGCATGGAATGGTTCGAGAACGTCGCGCGCTACGCACGCCTTCCTCCGGAGCAGTTCGCGTACAGTCTGCTTACCGGCAGCCAGCGCATCGGCCACGAGAACCTCAAGGCACGCGACCCGCAGTTCGTTGCGGGCTACGAGCGCTGGCTCGCGAGCCGCGGCGGCCTCACGCAGGCCCGCCCGCCGATGTTCCTGCCCTTGAAGCTGCGCGGGATGGAGCTTGCCAACCGTGTGGTGGTCTCTCCCATGGCGCAGTACACGGCCGCCGACGGGGTCCCCGACGAATGGCATCTCGTGCACTACGGGCGCCTGGCATCGGGAGGGGCCGGTCTTGTGTACACGGAGATGACCTGTGTGTCGGCGGAGGGGCGCATCTCCCCGGGCTGCACGGGCCTGTGGAACGAGACGCAGCGCGAGGCCTGGGGCAGGATCGTGGCCTTCATCCATGCCCGCTCGCCCGCCAGGATCTGCCTGCAGCTCGGGCACTCCGGCCGCAAGGGCTCCACGCAGCTCGGCTGGGAGGAAATGGATCACCCGCTGCCGTCCGGCAACTGGGGGCTGCTTGCTCCCTCCGCGCTGCCGTACCTGGCGGGTGTCAGCGCCACGCCGCGCGAGATGGGACGCGCAGACATGGAGCAGGTTCGCGAGCAGTTCGTGCACGCGACTCGCCTCGGTCTGGCCGCCGGCTTCGACATGCTCGAGCTGCACATGGCGCACGGCTATCTGCTTGCCTCCTTTCTCTCCCCGCTCACCAACCGGCGTACGGACGAGTTCGGAGTCGATGTGCGGGGTCGGCTGCGCTTCCCGCTCGAGGTCCTCACCGCCGTGCGGGCGGCGTGGCCGCTCGAGAGGCCGCTCTCGGTGCGCATCTCAGCGACTGACTGGGCGGAAGGAGGATTGTCGCGCGAGGACCTGATGACCATCGCCCGTGCGTTCAAGGATGCCGGCGTCGATCTGATCGACGTCTCCACCGGTCAGACCGTTCCGTGGCAGAAGCCGGTTTACGGCCGCATGTGGCAGACGCCGTTCGCGGATGCCGTGCGCAACGACATCGGCATTGCCACCCTTGCGGTGGGCAACATCTACGAGCCCGATCACGTCAATACCATCATTGCCGCCGGGCGAGCCGATCTGTGCGCCCTGGGGCGAGCGCACCTCGCCAATCCGGCGTGGACCCTCGAGGCAGCGGTCCGTCAGGGCTACGCCGCCCAGTGGTGGCCGAAGCAGTACCTCGCCGGCAAGGGGGCGCTCGAGCGAAAATTCGAGCGCGCCGCGCAGCTCAGTGCCGCCGCCCAGAGCGCCATGAGCACCTCCCATGAGTGACTGCGCCGGCGCCCTGGCCGGCCGGCACGCGGTGGTCACGGGCGCAAGCGGCGGGATCGGTGCCGCCATCGCCGCGGCGCTCGCCGCCGATGGTGCCCGGGTATCGCTCCTCGGGCGGGATGCGGCGCGCCTCGAGGAAGTGTCGGACCGAGCCGGCGGTCCCGAGCGCGCCGTATCGATCCCGACAGACGTGCTCGACTGCGCCGCCGTACGGGAGGCCTTCGCCGCCGCGCGGCGCCGCTTCGGCCCCGCACATATCCTGATCAACAGCGCCGGCATCGCGGCGGCGGCCAAATTCACCGATACAGACGAGGCGTTGTGGAACCGGGTCCTCGGGGTGAACCTGAC
>JAKAWQ010000072.1 GCA_021816925.1 Pseudomonadota bacterium | reverse complement strand
GTGGTCGCTGACAACGCTGCGCGAACGGCTGGTGAAGATCGGCGCCAGGATTGTCCGGCATGGCCGTTCGATCACGTTCCAGATGGCCGAGGTGATGGTGCCGCGAGATCTGTTCCAGACCATCCTGCCGGCGCTCTCGCCTTGCGTCATACCCTCGGCACGCAGCGAGACGATCGCGGCTCGCCGGCGTTCTCGCACCATGGCCGTCGTCGCCCGCAGACGGCGTTGCAGTTCCCGCCGCTCGGCCCTATCCAAACCTTATGCCGCCGCTGGCCACGCAGACCCCTGCTCGGAATTGCCCCGCAGGATACGACAGGCAGGGAGAGATACGACAAGCAGAGATGTAAACCTATTTATGAGGCACAACATTAGCGGGACTGCAGGCGCGCTTTCGCGCGTGGTGTGGAACGGGCGGGAGAGCGGGTTTTCCACTCAAGGGCAAGAGCCGGATGGAACCGGGCGAACGGCTCTCGGTGCGCTATCCGGGCGGAGGCGGATTTGGCGATCCGCATACCCGCATACCCGCGAGCGCGCGGCGGTCGCGGCCGATGTCGAGGCCGGGCTGATCTCGGAAGATGCCGCGCGCCGGGTGTACGGGCTGTGAGCCGGCGCATCGCGGGCGTCGATGTCGGGGGCACGTTCACCGATCTCGTGCTGCACGATCCTGCAACGGGGCGGCTCTCGCTCGGCAAGCTCCTGACCACGCCAGAGGATCCGCGGCGGGCGATCCTCGAAGGACTGGCCGGGTTCGGCGCCGCGGCGGAGATCGTGGTGCATGGCACGACGCTGATCACCAATGCGCTGATCGAGCGGCGCGGCGCGCCGACCGGGCGCATCACAACCGAGGGCTTTCGAGACGTGCTCGAGATCGGCAGCGAACTCCGCTACGATACGTTCGATCTCCAGATCGAGCGGCCTCGGCCGCTGTTCGGTCGTGCGCACCGGCTGACTGTACGGGGGCGGATCGGCGCGGGGGACGCGGTCGTGCTGCCGCTCGATGAGGCGGGTGTGCGGGGGGCGGCGCGGGCGCTTGGCCGAGCCGGCGCACGTTCGATCGCCATCGCCTTCTTCAACGCCTGGTGCAACGATGCCCATGAGCGCCGCGCCAAGGCGATTGTCGAAGCGGAACTCGGCGATGTCGCGGTCTCGACATCGGCGGAAATCGGCCCCGAGATCCGCGAGTACGAACGCTTCTCTACGACCGCCGCGAACGCCTACGTCGCGCCGATCGCGGAGCGCTATCTCGGAGAGCTTGCATGACCACTCGGCGTGCCGCTCTTCGTCATGCTCTCCGACGGCGGTATCGCACCCGCACGAGCAGCCGTGTGCCGGCCGATCGCACTCGTCGGGTCGGGGCCCGCGGCCGGAGCGATGGGTGCTGCGTTCCTCGCGCGTCGGGCGGGGTGGGAGGACGTGATTGCATTCGATACGGGCGGCACGACCGCAAAGCTCTCCCTCATCCATGGCGGAATGCCGCATCGCACGCATGAGCTCGAAGTGGCGCGGCTCGAGCGCTTCAAGAAGGGCAGCAGATTGCCGCTGAGGTTGCCGGCGATCGAACTGATCGAGATCGGGGCGGGCGGGAGATCAATCGCGGCGGTGGATGCGCTCGGGTTGCTCGCGGTCGGGCCGCGGAGTGCCGGCGCGGTGCCGGGGCCGGCCTGCTATGGGGCTGGCGGGACGGCGCCCACGGCCACGGATGCCGATGTCGTCCGCGGGTACCTTTCGCGCCCACACGTTTTTTCGGCAGGCGCATGCACCTTGATCCCGCGCGGGCGCAGCAGGCAATTGGCACACTCGGGGAGAAGCTCGGCCTTGATCCGGGCCGGACCGCCGCCGGGATCGCGAGGGTGGTCGACAACACGATGGCGACCGCGGCCCGCGTGCATATCGCAGAAGCCGGAACCGATCCCCGGCGCTACCGAATGATCGCCTTCGGGGGCGCAGGGCCGGTGCACGCGTACGCTCTGGCGCGGCTGCTCGGCATCGGCGAGGTGATCTTTCCGCGTGGGGCAGGCTGCGCCTCGGCGATCGGCATGGTGGTTGCGCCACTCAGCGTCGAGTTCACGCAAAGTGCGCTGATGCCGTTCGATTCACTTGCCTGGAGCGTAGCCGAGGGGATTCTCGCTGCGCTCACGGCGGCCGGGCGCGCGGTTCTTCGCGAGGCCGGAGTGGCGGACGAAGCCATCGTGACGGATATTTCGGCCGATATGCGACATACCGGGCAAGGGTTCGAGATGACGGTGCCGCTCGGCGCAGCCATTCTTGCCGGGCGGGACCAGGCGGCGTTGCGCGCTGCCTTCGATGCCGAGTATCGGCGCCGCTTTGCCCGGAGCCTCGGTGCGCTTCCTGCGGAAGTGGTTTCGTGGCGGGTGCGTGCGGTTGCTCCTGCGCTTGCGAGCGAGGTTACGATCGCGGCGGACGGGGCAGCAGCTGCCGAGGCGCTCATCGAACGACGGCTCGCTCATTTCGAGGAGAATGGGGGTTTCGTCAAGACGCCAGTGCTGGCGCGTGCGGCGCTGCAGAGCGGGGACGTGGTGGAAGGACCGGCGCTGATCGAGGAGGCGGAATCAACCGCCGTCATCGGCCCCGACGCATCGGTCGAGGTGGACGAATTCGGAAATCTTGTTATGCGGCTCCGGCCGGTGCGGGAGACGCGATCGTCGGTTCAGGAGCGGCGCAATGCGGCCGTCGCCTCCGGATCTGGTACGCCGTCCTTACCGCAGACGACTTTGTAGAGGCGCCGTGCCACCTCCGGCGAGACCAGTCCGTCCCGCACGTCGCGCGCGACGTCGGCCGGATCACGGAGTGCGGGATCTCCCATGCCGCCGCCGCCCGGCAGTTCCAGGATCAGACGGTCGCCTTCCGGAATGATCTGGAAGCCCTTGGTACGCAGCATCTTGCCCGTTTTGAGCGCGACCCGCCCGGCCGCTCCGGGCTTGCCGCCGGCGCGTCCTTTTGGCGGGTTCTGTACCCGGTCGAAGATGGCGTTGCAGGCGAACTCGAGATCGCCCCTGGCACCGATCTCCATCACCTGGCCGGCTCCGCCGCGGGTGTGCCCTGCGCCGGAGGAGTCCGGCCGCAGTTCCTTGCGCCAGAAGACGATCGGGGCGACGTTCTCGGTTGCTTCGACGGGCATCGTGCGCACGCCGGAAGGGAACGCCGTCGCGTCCAGCCCATCGCGCCCGGGGCGTGCGCCGGTTCCACCGGAATTGAAAGTGATGATCTCGAAATCGGGCAACCCCGGCCGGTTGCCGCGCGGCGAACCCGAGACCGAGGCGCCGCCGCGCAGCGGCGGATTCCAGAGACAGGAGGCGCCTTCGGCCGTCACCCGGCCCGGAACCGCCTGATAGAGGCAGCCCATCATCAGGTCCGGCAGCAGGTGCCCGATGACGTGGCGTACCGAGACCGGGGCCGGGCGTCTCGCGTCGAGGATGCAGTTCTCGGGGATACGCATCTGGAAGGGAGCAAGGCTCGCCCAGTTATTTGGAACCTCGGGGGCGACCACCACTTTGATGCCGAAGCAGGAATAGGCGCGGGTATAAGCTGCCGGGACGTTGATCCCGCGCGTCGAGCAGGGCGAGGTGCCGGCGTAATCGACGGTGATCCGTTCCTGCTCGATCGTCATAGCGGCCTTGAGCAGGATTTCCTCGTCATAGCCGTCGGAGCGGATCTCGGCGGCGTAAGTGCCCCGCGGCAGACGCGCGATCTCTGCCTTGGTGGCTCGGAGCGAGTTTTCGAAGATGTAGCGGGCGAGCGGCTCGAGCCTATCGAGTTTGAATTCCTCCATCATCTCGACCAGACGCCGGATGCCGGCATCATTGCAGGCAGAGAGCGAATAGATGTCGCCTTCGAGCTCCACCGGAAGCCGCGTCCCAGCGCGGATGAAGTCGAAGAATGTCTCGTTCGGCCGGCCCTCGACGAAACACCTGACGATCGGGATGTAGAGCCCTTCCTCGAACACGGACCGCCCTTCGGGCCCCATGCCGAGTCCGCCTACGTCGATCACGTGCGCCGTATTGGCGAAGAGCCCGACCATCCGGCCGCGATGGAACGCCGGCGTGACCACGGTGAGATCGTGCAAATGGCCGGTGCCGAGCCACGGATCGTTGGTGATGAAGTGATCGCCCGGGCGCATAGTGGCGGCGGGAAACTTCCTGAGGAAGTGCCCGACGCTTTCCATCATCGAGTTGACGTGGCCGGGTGTGCCGGTGACGGCCTGGGCCAACATCCGCCCGTCGAGATCGAAGATCCCCGCCGAGAGATCGCCTGCCTCGCGCACGGTGGTGGAGAAGGCAGTGCGGATCATCGTTTGCGCCTGCTCCTCAACGACGGCGATGAGCCGGTTCCACATCACCTGACGCTGGATTTCCGCAAGCTCGGAAGGTTGCTCAGACATCAGGGGTGTCCTTGTCGAGAACAAGATAGCCCAATCCGTCGCATACGGCGCTCCAGCCGCGCGCGAGGAGGGTCGAGGTTTCATCTTCGGAAATGATGGCAGGGCCCGTGATCCGCTGACCGGGGCGGAGTGCTGCGCGCGGGAAAACGGCCCAATCCGCCACCTCGCCGGTTGCGTCGTCGCGCACGCGTTGCGTCAGCGCGGCTTGAGACTGGACCGGCGAGGATCCGGTGGCCGCAGCCGGAGTTTGCGGGGTGGGCGGGCCGGTTCGGGATTCCGTCGAAACGATGACGGAGAAGCTCAGCACCTCGACGTCCGAGCCTGGCACGGGGCGGTCATAAAACCGGGCGTAGGCCGCGTCGTAGGCGGCGCGGATGGTTGCGATCTCGTCGCACTCGAGGCGACGGGGGGGCAGCGGCACCGGAATCTCGTGACCTTGCCCGACGTAACGCATGAAGGCGGTTCTGGTTTCGATCGTTGGAGTGCCGGGGCTCGCGGCGCCGACGAGGGCGATTGCCTCGGCTGCCATCGCCTCGAGCAGGGTGTTCACCGCACGCACGTCGAAGGCGGAGAGGCGCTGGTAGAGGCTGCGGACGAGTTCGTAGGCGACCGGGGCTTCGAGGAAGCCGATGGCGCTGCCGACGCCCGCACCGCTCGGCACGAGCACGCGCCGGATCCCGAGCTTTTCCGCCAGCCGGCAGGCATGAACCGGGCCGCCGCCCCCGAAGGCAATGAGTGTGCGCCCAGCATATGTCTTTCCGGACTCAATCGCGTGTACGCGCGCGGCATTTGCCATCGTCTCGTCCACGATCGCAATGATACCGAGGGCGGCCATCTCGGGCGAGAGGCCGAGCGGGCGTGCGATGGCGCGCTCGAGCGCGGCGGTGGCGGCGGCCCGATCGAGCGGCAGCTTGCTGCCGGCGAAGCGCTCGGGATCGTAGCGGCCAAGCAGGAGATTGGCGTCGGTCACCGCCGGGGCGAGGCCGCCGCGGCCATAGCAGGCCGGGCCCGGATCCGCGCCCGCGCTCTCTGGCCCCACCGCAATGCGGCCCAACGCATCCACCCGTGCGAGGCTCCCTCCGCCGGCGCCGATCTCCACCATCTCGATGACAGGGATGGAAAGCGGCAGCCCGGAGCCTTTGCGAAAGCGGCCGACCCGCGCCACTTCGAAGCTTTTGGCGGTCTGTGGCCGGAAATCGTCGATCAGGCAGATCTTGGCGGTAGTTCCGCCCATGTCAAAGGAAAGGACACGAGGCAGCTCCTTGGCCCGCGCGATGCGGGCCGCGAAGATCGCGCCGCCGGCGGGCCCTGACTCGACGAGGCGGATCGGAAAGCGGCAGGCGGTCTCGACCGTGGTGAGGCCGCCGCCCGAGAGCATCAGGAAGAGCGACGCGGTCAGGCCGAGGGCGCGAAGCTCGAACTCCAGGCGGCGGAGATAGCGCGCGATCGTCGGCTGCACATAGGCGTTGGCAACCGTGGTGGAGAAACGCTCCCACTCGCGCATCTCGGGCGAGACCTCCGAGGAGAGCGAGACGGGCAGGTCCGGGCGCGCTTCGGCGACGATCGCGCGCACGCGTGCCTCGTGGCCGGGATTGACGAAGGAGTGCAGGAAGCCGACGGCCAGGCTTTCCACCCGCTCGCGTGCGAGAACGGGCAGGAGCGCCCGCACCGCAGCCTCGTCGAGCGGCGTCAGCACCTCGCCCCTGTTGTCGATGCGTTCGGGAACGGGGAGGCGAAGGTAACGCGGGACCAGCGGCTCGGGCAGAACGAGGTTGAGATCGTACTGGTCGTAGCGGCTTTCGTTGCGCATCGCGAGCACGTCACGGAAACCGGCAGTGGTGATGAGAGCGGTGCGTGCGCCCTTGCGCTCGATGATGGCATTGGTGGCGAGCGTCGTGCCGTGGATCATGAGGCCGATGGCTGTGGGTGCCAGTGAGGCCTGATCGAGGATCGCGCGCACGCCGGTGAGCACGCCTTCCTCCGGCGCGGCCGGCGTGGTCAACACCTTGAGGGTGGTGCGCCGACCGTCATGCTCGAGAGCGAGATCGGTAAAGGTGCCGCCGATATCGACGGCGAGACGAGCCGAAGCCATGCACGGGTCCGTTGCTGTGGCGGCGAGTGAAG
The DNA here is from genome assembly GCA_021816925.1 of Pseudomonadota bacterium. Lineage (GTDB taxonomy): Bacteria > Pseudomonadota > Alphaproteobacteria > Acetobacterales > Acetobacteraceae > JAKAWQ01. Next base: position 12,820 of record JAKAWQ010000072.1, on the reverse strand, counting down.
CCGGTGCACCGATGGCTGGCAAGAGCGGCGAACACTCGTCTCAGGAACGGAATGTTCTTTCGCTCCTTGCAAGCGCGCGGGCAAACGGCATGGCGGTGGCAAGCAGAAGAGCGGCGCCGAGATAGGTGGGTGCGAGCCCGACACCGACGCCGACGGTGAGGCCGGCCACCGGCCCGATGCTGCCGCCGATATCGCCGCTCAACTGAAAGAGGCTGACCACGCGGCCGAGGCGTTCGCGCGGCGTGATGTCGCCGAGGAGCGAGAGCAGCGGCAGCGTGACGCCGTTGAAGAAGGTGCCGAGCAGAATGAGGCCAGGCAGGATGGCGGGCAGGGTGCGGCCGAACGCGAGCGAGGCCAAGCCGAGCGCAAGCCCGCCGAGAGCGGGCACGATGAGCGGCGTGCGCAGTTGCCTTCGATCGAGGAGACGCCCGAGCGCAAGGGCTGCGGGCAGCGAGACAGTCATGATCGCGGCCATCAGCAGGCCGGCCGTGCCCTCCGCGGCGAGGCCGAAGATCGCGAATTGGCGATGCAGGACGAGCAGCACCAGGGTCGGCATCAGCACGCCCTGGAGCGCGAGGAAGCAGAGAAGGTTGAAGCCGCAGGCGGCGGCGACAAAGGGAAATTCGGGCTCGCGCCGCAGGTTGCTGAGCCAGTGCCAGGAACTATCGATCCGAGGGCGGAGCGCATCCGCCGGCTGCTCTGGACCGGCGCTGGCAGGCACAAGGATGAGCGCGGCAATCGCGCCCGCGCCCTCGAGCGCGGCACCGACGAGGAAGGCGGCCCGGTTCGAAACCACGTCGGCGATCAGTCCGCCGAGGACGAGCCCGCCCGGCATGCCGAGGCTGAGCGCGACCCTGACGGCCGCTGCCTGGCGGCCGCGATCGGAGGACAGGGAGAGCCTGAGCACCGTTGCCTGGGCGCCGATCTGCAGCAATGCGGAGCCGGCGCCGAACATCGCCCGACCGGCCAGGAACCAGGCGGTGGGATGCCCGAACGCGAGGGCCGCACTGTAGCCGAGGATGCCGACGCCCTCGAGCAGGAGGCCGAGCGCGAGCGGTCCCCTGCCACCCAGCCGATCGACGAGGCGTCCCGCCCATGAGGCCAGCGCCAGACGGGTGATGCGATTGGCGGCGAGGATCAGACCGATCATGGCCGCCGGGATGCCGAGCGCGAGGCCGACCGCGGGGATGATCGGAAAGACGAGGCCTCCGCCCATGCCACCGATGAAGGCGACCGCCACCACGCGGCGGATCGCGCCGGTGCGACGGCGTTGCATGGCATGGTTCTCGCCTTGGCCCAACCCGGCGGGGAGCCGGACATCGGACTCAGTCGCGAGGTCGTGGCGTGGTAAGCAGTTTTCGATGGCGGCATGCTGCGCCGCGCCGGCAAAGCCCTCAAGCCGCTGCGCCGCAGCTCACCCGCTCAGGCGCGGCGCGGGCGCGCGAGCGGGAGGCGGTCCTGCCTGCGGCGCTATGCGTCGATCGCGGAGAGCACGCGGCTGACCGCCTGGCGGAGCAGGGTCGATCCCGGCCATGCCGGCTCCGGGGGAGCCGCCGCCGCAGCGGTGGCGGCGCGCGCCACGTAAAACGGGCGATCCTCCGCTGGCAGAGGCACACCGGAAGAGCTTCGCCAGCCGCCCGGATCAAGGAACCGGCCGCAGCGGAACGGCCAAGTGTTCGTGCCGTGCCGGATATAAACGAACAGCCGTGCGTCCTCGATCCGCACGAGCCGCGCGCCGGCGCGCATGAGACGGCTCAGGAAGCGCGCATCCTCGGAAAGCGACCGGTCCGGATAGCGGGCGAGCTCCTCCCAGCACCAGCGGAAAAAGACAAGCGTGCCGCCGTGCACGTCGTGGCGGTACATCATCCGATGCAGGCGGGACGTGCAGGCCCAGGCCTGCCAGCCCGCAAGGTCAAACACCAGATTGCCCTTGATACCGGTGATCTCGGCACGGCCTTCGAGCAAGGGGCGGACCTGCGCGGAAAGGCGACCGCGACCGTACCAGTCGTCATCGTCCCATTGGGCAATGATCTCGCCTGTGGCAAGGCTGCAGCCGATGTTGCGCTTGGCTCCGATGCTAAGGCGCGGCAGGCGCAGATAGCGGATGCGGGAATCGCACGGCAGATCCGGGGAAAGATCATCCGCCGTGTCATCGAGGATCAGCAGCTCACGCTCCGGATAGTCCTGACGCAGGAAATACTGCGCCGCTTGCAGCGCGAACTCCGGCCGGCCGTAGGTCGGCATGACGCAGCTCACGAGCGGCGCCACCAGGTTTCGGGCTGGAGCGCGTGGGCTCGGGACGAGAAGCGAGGGTCGGCGCCGCACCGGATCAGGCCGGCACAGGTGCCTCCAGAGCCGCCTCGACGGCGAGCGGGAACGCCTCGAGCGCGTGGCCTAGATCCGCCGCGTCGTGGGCCAGCGAAACATAGAACTTGCTCTCACCCTTGAGGATACCCTTCTCGAGCAGGCGGCGGTTGAAGCGCTTCTGCATTTCTGTGTCATGTGCGAGCCAGCCGCGATAATCCACGACCTCGCCGGTGCGGAAGGCAAGGTCGAAGACGGGTGGCTCGCCGACCACCTGGGCCGGAAGCCCGGCGTCGCGGACGGCGCGGGAAAGGCCATCCATCAACTGCCGCCCCGTCGCGAACACGCGCTGATAGGTACCCGGTCGCTTCAGGATCTCGAGCGAGGCGAGACCGGCCGCGGCCGCCACCGGATTGCCCGAGAGGGTGCCGATCTGAATGAGAAAGCGCTCGTCCCCGACCAGCGCGCGGTCGAAATGGGCCATGATATCCGCCCGCCCGGCGATCGCGGCGAGCGGAAAGCCACCGCCGATGATCTTGCCGAGGGTGCAGATGTCCGGAACCACGCCGTAATATTCCTGTGCGCCGCCATAGGCGAGGCGGAAGCCGGTCACGACCTCGTCGAAGATGAGCGGGATCTCGTGCTCGGACGTGGCCTTACGCAAGCTTTCGAGGAACCCGGGCTTGGGCGGCAGGAGGCGCTGGAACGGCTCGACGATCACGCCGGCGAGCTCGTTACGGTGCTCGTGGATCAGGCTCGCTGCGAGCGCGGCATCGTTGAAGGGCGCGATCAGCATCTCCTCGCTGACGCTCGCGGGGATGCCGGGCGAATCGGGCACCGGACGCGGGAAATTGCCGGGCCGCTTCGGGGCGAGGCTCATCAGCGAATAATCGCTCATGCCGTGATAGCCGCCCTCGAACTTGAGAATCTTGTCGCGCCGGCGGTAGGCACGGGCGAGACGCATGGCATACGCGTCAGCCTCCGTTCCGCTCGAGACGAAGCGTACCCGCTCTGCACAGGGAACTGCATCGACGATTTCGGCGGCGAGACGGATGCCGGGCTCGCTGTTGACGAAGAAGGTGGTGCCGCGAGGCAACTGCGCCTCGACGGCGGCAAGCACCTTGGGGTGTGCATGGCCGAGGAACATCGGTCCGGAGCCGAGCAGGAAATCGACATACTCATTGCCGCTCACGTCGCGGACACGGCCGCCGTGGCCTTCTGCGATCACCACGTCGAGCCCGGTATTCCCGAAGCTTGCCGCGGGCAACACGCGGCGCGCCATCTCGATCAGCATGCGTTCACGCTCGCAGAGCGTCCGTCCGTTCATCGGCTCTCTCTCCTGTTCCGGCGTGCCCGTATTGCTCTGACAACGGTCGCTCCGACAAGAGAGCACCGGATGCGCCGATTAGGCAAGGTGGGCGCTGCAGACGCCGGCGTTTCCGGATGCGGGGGCAGGTCCCTCGGGGATGCTCTGGAGCGCGCGCCACCCGATTGTGACGGATGGGCTGCACTGTCACAATTCCGTCTCCGAGCCGGAGCGAGCGGCATGACGTCTCTGGTGTTCAGCATGGTGCTGGCCGCGGCCTTCATGCACGCAAGCTGGAACGCACTCGTCAAGGCGCGGCTCGAGCCGATCGTCGCGATGACGCTGCTTACCCTCACGGCCGGGCTCATCGGGCTGCCGCTGCTGGGCATCCTCGGGTTGCCGCGCGCCGCGGCCTGGCCGTATCTCGCCGCCTCGCTCACGCTGCATCTCGGCTACTATCTGGCGCTTGCCGAAGCCTACCGCCGCGGTGAGATGAGCGAGGTTTATCCCATCGCCCGCGGCGGCGCGCCCCTGATCACGGCGCTGGCCGCCGCGGTGCTGCTCGGGGAGACGATTCCCGGCCACGCGCTTGCGGGTGTGGTGCTGCTCGCTGGCGGCGTGCTGCTGATCTCGGCAGGCCGGCGCGGCGTGTCGGGGGTGGGCGGCGGGTATGGGGCGGTCGGTTTTGCCTTGCTCACGGCGGCGATTATCGCCGGCTATACGGTGGTTGACGGGACGGGAGGGCGGCTTTCGGGCAATCCGAGCGGCTACGCGGCGGCTCTTTTCGTGCTGGATGCCGTGCCGCTGCCGGTGGTTGCCATCGTCGTGCGGGGGCGGAGCCTGATCGCACCCATGCGTTCCTACCTCGTGCAGGGTTTCCTGGGCGGGGCGCTCTCGCTCGGCGGCTACTGGATCGCGATCTGGGCGATGACGCGGGCGCCCATCCCGGAAGTGGCGGCGCTGCGCGAAACAAGCGTGCTGATTTCGGCCGGCATCGCCACCTTCGCGCTCCGGGAGCGCGTCCGGCCGTTGCGCTGGGTCGCCGCGACCGCGATCCTGCTCGGAATCGTGTTGATCCGTCTCTGAAAGGGGGTTGGAATGCTCGTGCAGTCCGAGGGCGATACCAATAGCACGGCATCGCGGCGGGCCTGGCAGGCGCGCGCGCTTGACGCGGAAGCGCGCGCACTCCTCGAGCGGGACCGGCGGGCCTTCCTCCATCAGTCGGTCTCCACACCCTGCCTCAACGCGATCGTGCGTGCAGAGGGGATCTGGATCGAGGACACGGCGGGCCGCCGCTATATGGATTTCCACGGCAACAGCGTGCACCATATCGGCTACGGCCATCCGCGGCTCAAGCAGGCGATCGCCGCGCAGATGGAGGCGCTTTCCTTTGCGCCCCGGCGCTACGCCTGCGAGACGGCGGTGCTCCTGGCCGAGAAGCTTTGCGCGATCGCTCCGGGCGATCTTTCCAAGGTGCTGTTCACGACCGGCGGCTCGGACGCTGTCGAGGTTGCAGTGAAGATCGCGCGCGCCGCCACGGGGCGGTTCAAGACGCTCTCGTTCTGGGATGCGTTTCACGGCGCGGGCGTGGGCGCGGCGAGCCTTTCGGGTGAGGCGCTGTTCCGTGCAGGCCCGGCGGCCCCACTCGTGGCCGGCGCGCAGCACGTGGCGCCGTTCGCCTGTTACCGCTGCCCGTATGGTCATGCTGTGGACGTCGAGGGCAAGCCGTTCCTCGAGCGCTGCGGGATGGCCTGTGCCGGAATGGTGGACTACGTGCTTGCCCGCGAGGGGGACGTGGCGGCGGTGATCGCCGAGCCGGTGCGTGCGGTGCCGTACGTGCCGCCGGCCGGCTATTGGCAGGCGGTGCAGGCGGCGTGCCGGCGTGCCGGGGCGCTATTGATTTTCGACGAGATCCCGAGCGGGCTCGGCAAGACCGGACGGATGTTCGCCGCCGAGCACGAGCGTGTGGTGCCGGACATCCTCGTGCTCGGCAAGGCGCTCGGCGGGGGCATGCTGCCGATCGCGGCAGTGATCGCGCGGGGCGAGCTCGACGTGGGCGGGGCGTGGGCGTTTGGCCATTACACGCACGAGAAGAACCCGATCACAGCGCGCGCCGCCCTGACGACGATCGACATCATCGAAGAGGAAGGACTCGTTCAGCACGCGGCCCGGCTCGGCGTGCTCGCGCTCGAACGGATGGAAGAGATGAAGCAGCGGCTTGCGGCCATCGGCGATGTGCGCGGGCGCGGGCTCCTGCTCGGCATCGAGCTTGTGCGGAGCCGCGCCGAGAAGCTGCCTGACGATGCGCTGGCCGAAACCGTGCTCTACCGCGCGCTGGATGCCGGGCTTTCGTTCAAGACGACCATGGGCAACGTGCTCACGCTGACGCCGCCGCTTATCACGACGGAGCGAGAGATGCTGCGCGCGCTCGACATCCTGGAGGGCGCGATCGCGGCCGGTCCCTGACGGGATCGATTCAGGCGGGCCAGGGCAACGAGTAGGTTCGCACGTTGGTGTAGCCCCTGATGGTCTCGACCACGCCCTCCTTGTAGCCGAGCCCGGAATCCTTGACCCCGCCGAATGGCGACATCTCGGTGCGGAAGCCCGGCACCTCCCAGACATTGACTGTGCCGACGTCGAGATCACTCACGAAGCGGGTGATGTAGTCGAGCCGGTTCGTGCAGACGCCCGAGGAGAGGCCGTAGGCGGTCGAATTGGCGATGCGGATGACCTCCGCGATATCATCCGGGCAGCGGACGATCGGGATCACCGGCCCGAAGGTTTCCTCGCGGACGAGCGTGCAGTCGTAAGGAACGTGATCGACGACGGTGGGCGGAAAGAGCGCGCCGTGCCGGGGCGCGCCGTACAACACGCGCGCACCTTTGGCACAGGCGTCCGCCACCCGCTCCTCGAAGCGGCGGGCGGCGCGCTCGTTGATGACGGTGCCGATATCGGTTGCCGGGTCCATCGGGTCGCCAGCCTTGAGGGGCCTAGCCTTTTCCACCACGCGTGCGGCGAATTCGTCGGCAACGCGCGCGACGACGAGGATGCGCTTGACTGCGGTGCAGCGCTGGCCGGAATTGCGCGTCGCGCCCTGCACGGCGAGGTCGGCGGCCCGGTCGAGGTCGGCATCCTCCATCACGATCAGCGGATCGTTGCCGCCGAGCTCGAGGATGAGGCGGCGATAGCCCGCGCGCGCGGCGATTTCCTTGCCGACAGGAACTGAGCCCGTGAAGGTGACGAGCTCGGCGTCGGGATCGGTGACCATGGCGTCGCCGATCTCGCCCGGACGGCCGGTGAGGACGGAGAGCATCTCCGGAGGCAGACCGACCTCGTAGAGGAGATCCGCTAGCAGGAGCGCGGTGAGAGGCGTCTCCTCGCTCGGCTTGAGGACAATGCGGTTATTGGTGGCGATCGCCGGGGCGAGCTTGTGCGCGACCATGTTGAGCGGGTGGTTGAAGGGCGTGATCGCGGCGATTACGCCCGCGATCGGCACGCGCATGGTGTAGATGCGGCGGGATTTGCCGTGCGGCGTGATGTCGCAAGCGAGGATTTCGCCATCCTCGCGGATGGCCTGCTGGCCGGCGAGGGTGAAGACGTCACAGGCGCGGCCGATCTCGTAGAGCGAGTCCTTGAGACAGAGCCCGGATTCTGCGGTGATCAGGCGGGCGAGCATCTCCTTGCGCTCGGCGAGCAGCGCGGCGGCGGCGAGCAGGACGCGCTGGCGTTCGTAGCGGCTGAGGCGGGCGCGAAAGGCGCGGCTTGCCGCGAAGGCGGCGCGCACATGTGCGGGGCTACCGGCCGGCACACGACCGACCACGGCGCCCGTATAGGGGTTCAGGACTGCAATCGTGTCGTCGGTGCGTACAGGTCGTCCGGCGATCCGCATCGCTTCTTCGCGCACCGCGGTTTCGGGGGCGACGTCCATGGCGGGCGGTCCTTTGTTCAGGGGTTTACTCAGGCGGGCGAGGCCGCGGGCGTGGCGGGCAGCGGCTTGCCCCGCCCGGCGGCGAGATTGAGGGCGACCTCGAACACGTCGAAATTGCGCAGTTCCCGGCCCGGCGGGAGTCCTACGCGGCGGTTCACGATCATCGGCACGCGGGTCTCCTCGAGCCCGCCGTGCGAGCGGAGCGGCTCATCGAGGCCGCTCAGATCGTGACGCGCGCGGCTCGTGCCGAGCACCTTGCGCCTGCCGGAGAGGACGACGATGTCACCCACCCGGTCGGGCGGCAGCTCGAACCGGCGGCAGGCTTCTTCCCGCGAGAGCGCCAACGTCACGCCTTCGGCTGCGGCAAGAGCGCCGAGCAAGGGGGCGAGGTCGGTTCCGAGGGGCAGATAAACGGTCGCGAAAGAGCCGAGTGCCCCGTGATGGGCGACGTAAGGATCGGTGATCGGCAGGATGACGCGCGCAGCGCCGCACGGGAGCCGGGCGTCGAACCAGTCCTGGAGGTAGAGGACGTCGGGCGAGCCGTCAGGCAGGTGCTTGTCGTTCATGCCGTGGTCGGCGGTGAGCGCGAGCAGCGCGCCGGCAGCGTCGAGCCGGCCGACATAACGATCCACCATGGCATAGAAATCGTTAGCGAGCCGGCTGCCGGGGCCGGCCTTGTGCTGCACGTAGTCGGTGGTCGAGAGGTACATGAGATCGGGGCGGAAACGTTCGAGCAGGCGTACGCCGGCGGCAAAGACGAACTCGGAAAGCGCCGCCGAATAGACCGCGGGCAGCGGCAGGCCGACATAGGCGAGCACTGCGGACAGTCCGTTCTCTGCCGCCGTCGCCCGATCGGCGCGCTCGGCGGAAAACGCGACGGCTCGGCCCGAGGACATGTCGAGCCCGTGTGCGAGGAGTGTGCGGAGCTTGTCCTTCGCGGTGACGATGGCGATGCGGCCGCCGGCGGCGGCCACGGCGGCAGGGATCGTTTGCGCGCGGAGGAACCGCGGATCGTTCATCATCACCTCCTCGCCGGTCTCAGGATCGAGGAAATAATTGCCGGCGATGCCGTGTACGACGGGAGGCCGGCCGGTGATGATCGAGATGTTGTTCGGGTTGGTGAAGCTCGGGATGGCGGAGAGCGCGATGAGGTTCGCTCCGCTCTCAATCAGCCCGGCGAGATTGGGGGCAAGGCCTTGCGCGATCGCTGCCTCGATATAGCCGGGCTCGGAGCCGTCGAGACAGACGACGACGGTCGGTTCGGCCGGAAACCGGTAGCGACGGCCATTGACGGTGACTTCCTGGTCGTGCGGGACAGCCATCGCGCCTCTCCTCACGCCGCCGCGGGGAGGGGCAGAGCCACGCCCATCTCTGCCAGGACTGCTTCCACTGCGGCCAAGGCGGCTCGGATGTCGCCCGGTCCGATCCGGCCGATGCAGCCGATGCGAAAGGACTCTGCGACTGTCAGCTTGCCCGGATAAATGACGAATCCGCGGGCCTTCAGCCCGTCATAGAAGCGCTGGAAGATGAATTGCGGGTCGCGCGGCATGTGGAAGGTGACGATGATCGGCGCCTGCAACGCACCGGCGAGCAACGGGCGGAAGCCAAGCCGGCGCATCCCTTCGGTGAGGACGCGGCAGTTCTCGGCGTAGCGTCTGCCGCGACCGGCGACGCCATCTTCGGCGCGGAACTCCTCGAGGGCGCGGTGCAAGGCGGCGATGACGTGAATGGGTGGGGTGAAGCGGTACTGGCCGGTGGATTCGAGTGCGCGCCACTGGTCTTCGAGATCGAGCGTGAGCGTCGTTGCGGTGCCCTTCGCGGCGACGAGCGCGCGTTTTTCGCAAATGACGAAGGCAAGTCCGGGCACGCCTTCGAGGCATTTGTTTGCGGAGGCGGCGATTGCGGTGCAACCGAGGGCCGGGGCATCGAGAGGGAGTGCGCCGAAGCTGCTCATCGCATCGACGAGGAGGCTTCGCCCGTGGCGCGCGGCGAGGGAGGCGATCTCCGCGAGCGGGTTCAGGATGCCGCTCGTCGTCTCGCAATGCACGGCGAAGACGTGGCTGATCGCCGGATCGCCGGCGAGAAGGCGAGCGACGGCGGGGGGGTCGGGCGGGGTATCCTCCGGCGTCTGATGCACGACGGAGGCGCGATGCGCGATCTCGAGGATGCGCCGCGCGCGCGCGCCATAGGCGCCGTTAACCAGCACAAGAACGCGCCCGCCCGGTGGAACGAGGCTGGTCAACATGGCCTCGACGGCAAAGGTGCCCGATCCCTGCACCGGGACGGCCACGTAGTCGGCGCCGCCCGCCACGATCTCGGGCAGCCAAGCGAGGATGTCGCGGTTGAGAGCGAGGAAGACGGGATCGCGCGAGCCCCAGTCATGCAGCATCGCCGCCTTGACCGCCTTCGAGGTGGTGAGTGGGCCCGGGGTCAGAAGGAGAGGGTCGCCGGTTTCCGAGCCGAAGCGGTTCTGGCCGGGGAGGGTCATCCGAAAGGGTCTCCTTGGGGGCGGGCGAGGAACATGGCGAGGGGAGAGATATTGGTCAAATCGTTTATTCATATTGTGGCTAGAGGTTTTCTCTATACTGTCAGCGGCGCGAGGCCAGGATGAATACCACCGAACTGCGCGCCTTCCATCGTGTCGCATCCGCCGGCAGCTTCAGCGCCGCTGGCCGCAACGCCGGCGTGAGCCAGCCCACTCTCTCGGCGCAGGTGCGCGCGCTGGAGGCGGCGCAAGGGGTGCGCCTCTTCAACCGCCACGGGCGGTGGGTCAGCCTGACCCCGATCGGGCAGAGCCTGTTTGCCATCACCACGCGGCTCTTCATGGCCGAGGAGGAAGCCCGCGACCTTTTGGCGGACGTCGCAGCGCTACGCCGTGGCCAGCTCAGCGTCGCCGCCGATCATCCGGGTCACGTGATGCCGTTGCTGGCACGGCTTCGCGCACGTCATGCCGGTCTTGTCTTTTCACTGCGCATCGGCAATTCGGCGGAAGTGGTTCAGAGCGTGCTCGAATTCGCCGCCGAGGTGGGCGTGACGGCCCGGCTGACATCCGACCCGCGTGTGCACTCGGTGCCCATCCGGCACGACCGGCTGGTGGTGTTCGTTCCGGCCGGCCACGCCTGGGCGGCGCGCGGGAAAGTTCGGCTCGGGGAGATCGCCGGCCAGGAGCTTGTGCTGCGCGAGCACGGCTCGATCACCCGTGAGGTGTTCGAGGCGCGGCTTGTCGAGCAGGACGTGCGGCCCTCGCGCCTGTTCGAGGTCGCGACGCGCGAGGCGGTGCGGGAAGCCGTTCTGGCCGGTTTCGGCATCGGTGTGGTGTTCGAAAGCGAGCTCGGTACGGAGGCCGGGGCGAGCGCGCTTGAGATCACCGACGCCGATCTCGGGGTGACCGAATACCTGATCTGCCTCGAGGAGCGGCGAAGGCTGCCGCTGGTCCGCGAGTTCCTCGAGGTTGCGGGTGAGCGCGCATGACGGGCGCGCGGCGCAATGTTCTTTTCATCGTTCTCGACCAGTGGCGGGCGGACGCGCTGGGCGCGGCCGGAAACGGCCGCATCCTGACCCCGAACCTCGACCGGCTGGCGCAAGCGGGAACGCTTTTCCGCAATCATTTTGCCCAGGCCACGCCCTGCGGCCCGGCGCGGGCTGCGCTGCTCACCGGGCTCTATCAGCACAACAACCACGTGTTTCGGAACGGCAGCCCGCTCGACGGCGCAATCACCAATCTCGCCCGAGAGGCGCGCACTTGCGGTTACGACCCGGTGCTGTTCGGCTACACCGACAGCACAGCGGATCCGCGCGGGCGCCATTCGGCCGACCCGGCGCTCGCTACCTACGAGGGGGTGATGCCGGGCTTCACGCCGGAACTCGTGCTGGTGGAAGACTCGCTTCCATGGCTCGCGCATCTCGAGGAGTCGGGCTGTGGATTTGCGAATCTTGGTGAGGCGCTGACACCGGTCGAAGGCGATGGGCCGGGTTCGGTTTTTGCCGCGCGCTTCCAGAGCCGGCACAGCCGGACGAATTTCCTGACCGACGCGGTGCTCCGTTTTCTCTCGGTCCGGCGTTGCGAGCAGTGGTTCGTCCATCTCTGCTACATCGCCCCGCACCCGCCGTTCCTCGCGCCGCCGCCCTTCCATGCGCTCTATCGGCCCGAGGCAATGCCCCGGCTTTCTGCCGCCGCGGACGCCGTCGGCGAAGCGCGCCAGCACCCGCTGCTGGCGGCCCTTTTGGAGCGCACGCGGCGGGCAAGTTTCTTTGCAGGCGAAGGATCGGTTGCCACGCTCGACGAGGCCGCGTTCGCAGCTTTGCGCGCCACCTATTACGGCATGGTGAGCGAGGTGGACGAGGCGATTGGCCGCCTCGTCGGCCGGATCGAGGCCTGGGGCCTGATCGAGGAGACACTGGTCATCGTTACTGCCGACCACGGTGAAATGCTGGGAGACCATTGGCTGCTCGGCAAGGAGGGCTATTTCGCCGAGGCCTGCCACGTGCCGCTCATCATCTGTCTGCCCGGTGCGGCAGGCGGTCGGCATGTCGAGGCTTTTACCGAAGCAGTAGACGTGATGCCGACGATACTCGAGTGGATCGGGGCACAGGCAGTGCCGCGTTCGGACGGGCATTCGCTCGCCGGCTTCTGTCGCGGCACGCCGCCGGTGCGCTGGCGGCAGGCCGCGCATTGGGAGGCTGATTTCCGCGAGCCGGGGGCGAGCAGCCTCGGGGCCGCGCTTGGGCTTGCGCCCCCGGAGTGCGGATTCGCCGTACAGCGCGACGCGCGGTTCCACTATGTGCATTTCACTGCTCTGCCGCCGCTTCTGTTCGACCTTGCACGGGATCCCGGCTGCTTCACGAACCTCGCCGGACGGCCGGAGTACGCAGTGGCGGAATGCCGCGCTGCCCAGGCCATGCTCTCGTGGCGCATGGCGACGACCTCAGGCCCGCTCGGTCACCTGCTGGCCAAGCCCGGGGGACTGGTCGATCTTTTCGCAGGCTAGCGCGGCGTTGCGTTACAGCCCGTTACGATTTGGTTTGGAATTCAGGGTCAGACTTGAGGTATAAACTAGGGCGTGTCGTCAATTCAGCCGAATCGTAGCGGCGACGAGGTGGATGGCGGCGAGGAAGTTGCGGGCGGTCTTGTCGTAGCGGGTGGCGATCGCCAGGGACTGCTTGATTTTGCCGAAGAAATTTTCGATCAGGTGCCGCTCCTTGTAAAGATGCCGGTCGAAGTCTCGTGGGCAGCTACGGTGGCTCCGGGGTGGAATGACGGCGGCCTTGCCGGCGGCGGCGAG
>JAKAWQ010000002.1 GCA_021816925.1 Pseudomonadota bacterium | reverse complement strand
ATTTCTTCGGCAAAATCAAGCAGTCCCGGGCGATCGCCACCCGCTACGACAAGACCGCCCGCAACTTCCTCGCCGCCATCCACCTCGTCGCCGCTACGATTCGGCTGAATTGACGACACGCCCTAGTACAAGCTATTGATCTGACGTAAGGTTTGGTTGCTGACGCCAACCGGATCGGATTTGCTTTGCCGTGCCCGTCGAAGTTGTATCTAGGCTGTCGCTGCCTGGGCTGTCAGCGGTTGAAGGCAGCCCGCTGGGGGCCCGCTTCGACGGCGGGCGGATGTCTTCGGATGGCGGGGCGCTGATGCTGCGGGAGATTGAGCGCCGGCTGGATGTTGGGGGTTGCCGGCACGAGCACATTGCGCCGCCATATCGAACGGCTGGAGGCGAACACGGCAAAGCGGTTCACCGCCGCCGGCAGCAGCGAGAAGCTGCGCCGGTTCGCCGAATTCGGCGCTGCGAGCTGAGCGCGGGGGGAGCGGATGATCGCGGAGGCCGGGCCGGAGGGGGTGGACACCCGCTTCATCGTCACCCGCATGGGCGGCGGCTCGGCCCGCAGCATCTACCGGAACATCTCTTGCCAGCGCGGGCAGGCGGGAGCATGATATATAAAGCGGGTTAAAGACCAAACTGGTTCGATGAGCGGGGGTATGCCATGATCAAGCGTGTCGCGTTCATGCTCGTGGTGCTGAGCGTGGTGCTCGGGGGCGTGATCCTGAGCGCCGAGGGTGCGTCCGCCTGCCCCTATCATCAGACGCACTCGAGCTGAGTTCCTCCCCGGCGGGTAGGCCGCGGCACGAATTAGCCCGCGGGCGTCAGAGGATCGCGGCAAAGCCGTCGGCGCGGCAAGAGGGTTCCGTCGCGCTCTAGACGCGTGACGACATTATCCTGATCCTGTGGGTAGTGCATGGCTGCCAAGGGGAACCGCATCCCACTTGGCGCTATTTCCAGTTGTCCAAGTTGATGTCCCTTTTGCGCGGTGCAGCGCGACGAGGGCTTTCCTCATTCCGGTAGCGGTGCCGGTATGGGTGGCCGAGCCAAAGCCGTCCCTGTGGGCAACCCCGCACCGGCGGAGCTATTGCGTCGGATAGATCTTCGGATAGGTCACTTGGCTCGACGGGCCAGGAGGAGAGGGTGGTCCGCGCTTGCCGCAGCCCGCGAGTGGCACCAGCAGGGCAGCGGCGAAAAGCACCAACGCCGCGGGTTGCCATCGGCGCGTGGCGGAGGGGCGGGTTTTGCTATTGCGCCTTGGAGTCGGATTCATTGGGACTTACCTCTTCCGCAGATCGTGCTCGCGCCGATTCGCAGCGAGGTTTGCCGGAGCGGCGGATCTGCTCGCAAAAAAAGCCCGGAACCTCCTTTGCTCCGGCTCTTTCTTCCATAGCACGCCGAACCGCGCACGGTCACGGCCAGCCGTGGGTACGGTTCTTTTCCTGCGCGGGCGTGAGTTTGTAAGGTCCGTCCGCCACTTGGCGTGGCGGATCAAAAAAGACCTGCGGGTCGGTCCAGCATTCGACCCAGCCCAGCGTCCGTGTGCAGTAAGGAAGGGGGGGCGGCTCCGGTTCCGGCGGCTTGCAATAGCTGAGTCCCCGATCGAGCCGCACGATCGAACAATCCCGGCCGGAGGCAAACGACCAGATGACGTCGAACAGGCTGCGATGCAGCACGACCACGCTGACCAGGTTGACCCCGGCTGCCGCACCTACGGGTACGATCCACGATGCGCCGCAGGCAGTCAGCGGCAGCAGGACGGCAGCTGGAAGCAGGAAACGCATGCCTCAGAGTTGTGCCAGCAAGGGATGAACGGAGAGTTTTTCGGCTCTCAGCCCGACCCGGACTGGCGGACCTCTGCCAAGCCGATTCAACCGATCCACAGAATTCCCAAGAACCGGGATCGGCTCTATGGTCCTGCGCGTCCGGCAGGGGAACTGGCTTGGCCGACATTTTCGAGGAAGTCGAGGCGGACCTTCGCGCCGATCGGGCGCGTGCTTTTCTGGTGCGCTACGGAAAGGTTTTTGCCGCGGCGGCGGTGGCGGTCGCGCTTGGCGTTGCAGCCTGGCAAGGCTTGGTGTGGTGGCGGGCGCGCCAGCAGAGGAGCGTGGCTACCGCCTATTTCGCCGCCGCCCAGAGTCTGGGCGCCGTGAATCCGGCCGGCACTGCGGCCGGGGGCGATGCCAAGGCGGAGACAGCGTTCGCTCGCCTGACTGAAAACAACCTGCCGGCGGGATACCGCACGCTGGCACGGCTCAGGGCCGCCGCACTGGCTGCAGGCAACGGGCAGCAGAAGCTTGCGCTCACACTCTGGCAGGGCGTGGCGCAGGATCGACAGGCCGGCCCACTTTTTGCGGGGCTCGCACGCCTGCTCTGGGTAACGCACCAGATCGATGGAATAAGGTCTGGCGGCGATGTGCGCCGCCTTGCGGCGGAACTGCGGCCGCTCCTGGTCTCCGGCGATCCCTGGCGGCCGATGGCCGAGGAGGCGACGGCGCTGATTGCGATCGCGCGGGGGGACAAGGCGGCGGCCAAGAAGACGCTTTCCGCATTAAGGAGCGATCCGAGCGCGCCGCAAGGGGTGCGCGCACGTGCTGCGGCATTGCTGGTTCAATTGTCCGAATGAACGGACGCACCATTCGGCTGGGGCAGGGCCGGCTGCTCCCCCGCCGTGCGGTTCTGCTCATGCCGCTTGCGCTTGGTGGCTGCGGCATATGGTTCGGCCAGACCAAGAAGCCGCTCCCGGGCGTTCGGCTCGACGTGCTGCCGCCGCGGAGGAACCTGACGGTCGAAAAGAATTCGACCGGCGTCATTGAGCTGCCGACGCCAAGGCGCAATCCGGATTGGCCCCAGGTGGGCGGTAATCCGGAGCATCGCATGGGATCGCTGGCCGCGGGCACTCGTCTTACCTTGGCTTGGCGTGCCGGAATCGGCGCGGGCGCGACTTACCGGCGCATGCTGACGGCATCGCCGGTGGTGGCCGGCGGCAAGGTATTCACGATGGATGCAGCCGGCGTTATTCGAAGCTTCAGGCTTGCCGACGGCATGCACCTCTGGCGGTTCAACACAAAGGCACCGAAAGACCGGAGCGAAGAGGTCGGTGGCGGCGTCTCATTTGACAGTGGCACGCTTTACGCCGCTACCGGTCGTGCGGAAGTGTTGGCGATCGATACTGCCAAGGGGACCCTCCGCTGGCGTCATGCCATCGGCGATCCGGCACGGGCAGCCCCGACAATCGTGGGCAGTCGCCTCTTCGTGCCGACGATCGGCGGCAGGATGCTTGCGCTCTCCACTGCGGATGGTGCCAAAATCTGGTCCTACCAAGCGCAGGGCGCAAGCGTGGGTGTGCTGGGCGACCCGTCGCCGGCAGTTTCACAAGGGCTGGTGATCGCCGGGTTCGCTTCAGGTGAGTTCACCGCGCTCGCGGCAGATACCGGGGCGGTGCAATGGTCGGACAACCTCGGCGCCGCCTTCGCCGGCGTGAGCCCTTCCGAGCTTTCCGCGATTCGCGCGCTGCCGGTAATCGATGGTTCGATCGTCTATGCGATCAGTCTCGGCCAGCTCTTGGTTGCCGACGATCTGCACTCGGGCCGGCGAGTCTTCTATCTCGAGGTTTCCGGAAGCGACACGCCGGCTGTCGCCGGGGACTGGATGTTCGTGCTCACGGCCGGCCAGCGTCTGGCCGCGATCGGACGCAATGACGGCCTCGTACGCTGGATCACGCAAATGTCTCTCTTCAAGAATCCCAAACGCAAGCACGGGCCGATTCTTTGGCGCGGGCCAGTGCTCGCCGGAGGGCGGCTCCTGCTCGCGGGCGACAACGGGGAGCTTGCGGCGGTTTTGCCGGAGAGCGGCAAGATTGTGCAGGTTCAGCGTCTGCCCGGGCCGGCAGCGCTCGCGCCGGTGGTGGCCGACGCGACGGTGCTCGTGCTGTTGCGTGACGGCACGCTCACCGCTTGGCGTTGAATGGGTCGCCGGCCATGCTTCCGCGTGTCGTCATCGCCGGTCGGGCGAATGTGGGCAAGTCGAGCCTCTTCAATCGGCTGGCGGGTCGGCGTCTGGCGCTGGTTGCGGACACGCCAGGGCTGACGCGCGACGGGCGCGAGACCGAGGTGCGGCTGGCCGGGCGTGCGGTGCTGCTGGCCGATACCGCCGGGCTCGAGGCGGGACCGTCCGGATCGCTCGCCGGACGGATGCTTGCACGGGCTGAAGCGGTGGTGCGGCGGGCGGATCTGGTGGTTTTCGTCATTGATGCGCGGGCAGGTGTTCTCCCGCGTGACCTCGAACTCGCGCAATGGCTGCGCCGGCAGGGCAGGCCGGTGATGGCGGTGACGAACAAGGCCGAGGGCAGGGGCGCAGCGGGTGCAGCAGAGGGCTGGCGCCTTGGACTCGGCGAGCCGCTCGCGGTTTCGGCCGCGCACGGCGAAGGGATCGACGCGCTGGCCGCCGCCATCGCCGCGCGCCTTGCCCCGGCCGGGGAGGTACGCGAAGCCGCCGAGCGGGCGCTCCGCCTGGCCGTCGTCGGCCGTCCCAATGCCGGCAAATCAACTCTCATCAACCGCCTGCTGGGCGAGGACCGGCTGCTCACCGGGCCGGAGCCCGGGATTACCCGCGATGCGGTGACACTCCCCTTCACCGCTGCGGACGGCACGCTGTTCGCGCTCATCGACACTGCCGGGCTGCGCCGACGCGCGCGCGTCGGGCGTGGCGCCGAAACGCTTGCCGCCAGTGCCGCGATCACGGCGCTGAAGCGGGCCGAAGTGGTAGCACTCGCGGTGGATGCTACCGCAGGCATCCACGAGCAGGATCTGGAAATCGGTCGGCTGATCGCCGAGGAAGGCCGTGCCGCAGTCGTGATACTGACGAAATGGGACGCCGTTCCGGCGCGCGCAGGCGTCAAGTGCGCGATCGAGGAGCGTATTGCCGCGAGTCTGCCCCAGCTCAAGGGGGTCACGGTGCTGCCGCTTTCGGCTCTGACCGGCGTCGGGATGACCGCCTTCCTGCCGGCCGTGGCAGAGGCGGCCGAGGTCTGGAACCGGCGCATCCCAACCGGAAGCCTGAACCGTTGGCTTACCCAGGCACTCGCGCGTCACCCGCCTCCGATCATCGGCGGCCGGCGGGTTAACCTCCGCTACATCACCGAGGCCAAGGCCCGGCCGCCCAGCTTCGTCGTATTCGGCAGCCGTGCCGAGGCGGCGCCCGAGGAGTACCGGCGCTATCTCGTGAACGGTCTGCGCGAAAGCTTCGCGCTGCCGGGAACGCCGATCCGCCTGACCTTCCGCAACACGGAAAATCCGTTCGCGGCATCCGAGTAGCGACGCTTCCGGGCTTGCCAGGCCCGGCGGGTTGCGTCGATGATGCGGTAAATCGCGGCGGGCACGCGGCGGGAGGGGAGGTCATCGCGATGTTGATCCGAAACATACTGACCAAAGCAGTGTGTGCAGCCCTGTTCTCTCTTGTGACGACCATGGGAGCGAGCGCAGCAGGCAACACGCAGGGCATCACGCCGACAACGATCAGGATTGGCATGCTCGGCCCCTACTCGGGACCCGATTCGGTGTTCGATCCGCTCGATTACGGTCCGACAGCCTATCTCCGCTACATCAACGCCACGGGCGGAGTGCACGGCAGGAAATTCGACATCGTCTTCGCCGACAGTGCCTGCAATGAGACGCAGGGGATCGCCGCGGCGAAGAAGCTGATCTATCAGGACAAGGTCTTCATGGTCATGGCCCAGCCCTGCAGCGGGGTGTCGCTGGCCATCAAGCCGATGCTGCTCAGGAGCGGCGTGCCGTGGATGGGCCTCGCGGCCGACCCGCATATCGCGCTGCCGACGAGTCCGGGTATCTTCGCGGTGGGCTACACGGGCAATGCCTCGGGCCATGCGATGGCGGCCTTCGCGATGAGCAAGCCCGGAGTGAAGAAGGTCGCCCTTGTGGAACACAGCAACGACTGGGCACACGGCTACTGCAATGCCGCAACGGCTTACGTCAAGAGCCACGGCGGAACGGTGGTTGCCAACACCACGCTTGAGCCGGGCGCCACGGACGCCACTGCCCAGGTGCTGCGCATCAAGGCATCCGGCGCGCAGGCGGTGATGGCCTGCCTTTACCAGCCGGCGCTGATCGTGTTCCTGCGTGCGATGCATCAGTATGGGATGCACATCCCGG
Organism: Pseudomonadota bacterium; assembly: GCA_021816925.1. Taxonomy (GTDB): domain Bacteria; phylum Pseudomonadota; class Alphaproteobacteria; order Acetobacterales; family Acetobacteraceae; genus JAKAWQ01. The sequence goes on along the minus strand of JAKAWQ010000002.1, from coordinate 223,994 downwards.
TGATGGGCGCCCTCGGCGCGGACTTCGACCAAGTGGTGCACGACGTCGGCACTATCGATGCTGTGAAGGGGATATTCTTCCAGCCGTACCAGTTCCAGGCGCCCATCGGCCAGGGCCCGCTCGCCAGATTCCATGACATTTTCCTTAAATATTTGACGAAGAGCGAACTGCCCGCGAACGGGGTCCCGACCAACTTCTATTATTTTGGCGTGCCGGTTGCGATCGTCACGGTCAAGGCCTTCGATCTGGCCGGGCCCAACCCGACGCGGCAGAGCTGGATTGCGGCGGTCGAATCGCTCAAGCACTTCCAGACCGGGGTATTCGCCGATACCGAGACCTTCAGCGTGACCAACCATGTGGGTGTGCAGCGCATGAACGACGTCGGGCTCAACGCATCGGGCAAAGAGACGATCTACAAATCCTGGGGAACCCCGATCGCCGGACCGCAATAACCACCCTCTTGTCGACTGCTCCTGGCCCGCAGGCGGGGTGCGCCCGCGTGCTGATGATGCTGCCGCAGCTGCTTGTGAGCGGGGTCGCCAACGGCATGCTCTATGCGCTGATCGCGCTCTCGATGACGCTCGTCTACCGGGCCACCACGGTGCTGAATTTCGGCCATGGCGACATGGCGATGGCCGGCGCCTATGCCGGACTCGTCTTCCTCGGCTTTGGCCTGCCTTTTGTGGTGGCCGTTCCGCTCGCGCTTTTACTGCTCTTCGTTCTCGGCTTTCTCGTCCAGCGATTCCTGCTGCGGCGGATCATGCAAGGTCCGCATCTGGCACTGGCGACGATGGCGCTCGCGGTCGGGTATGCGCTGCGCGGTGTGGCCAGGCTGCGCTGGGGCAACCAAGTCCTCAACCTGCCGCGCCCCTACCCGGCGGGCGCATTCAGCATAGGTTCGGTCGTCATCACCACGGATGCCGTGGTGATGTGCGGTTCCGTGCTGGTGCTGCTCGGAGTGCTGCTTCTTCTGTTTCGCGCGAGCCCGCTCGGGCGTACGATCCGTGCCGTGTTCCAGACCGAACGCGGCGCAGCCTTGGTTGGGATCAATGTGCCGCTTCTGCATGGCATGATGTGGGGTGCGGGAGCGGCGCTGGGCGCGGCTGGCGGCATTCTGCTTGCGATGGTCGTGCCGCTGACGCCCGATATGGGCGAATGGGTGCTGGTACGCGGCTTTGCCGCGATGACGCTCGGCGGCTTCGGTTCTCTTCCGGGTGCGGTGGTTGGGGGTGTGCTACTCGGGGTCGCCGAGGAAGTGCTTGGCTTCTACCTCAACACCGTCTTCATCAACATCACCGCCTACGTCGTGACGATCCTTGTACTGATGGTCCGTCCGCGGGGCCTTTTCGGCCGCCGCGCGCTGATCCGGGTCTGATTTCCGGCGTGATGCGCGTGACGGGGCGGCCACTGGCGCGACCGGAGGAGCATCACGCGCGCGCCGATCGCGCTCGGTGCCAGCCGCCGGCTTGCCGGCCGCTCTTCCGTGAGCGGCCTCGTGGCTGAGGTGCAAACCGTCAGCCGGCGAGTTTTCTGGCTGGTGCCGCTCGCGCTATTGCCACTGCCCCTGCTGCTGAACCCTTATCAGCTCTTCGTCGCCGAGCTCGTTCTGATGTACGTGCCCGTCGGTGTCGGATTCAACGTCGTGGTCGGCAATCTTGGTCTGTTTGCTTTCTCGAACGTCGCCTACTTCGGAATTGGCGCCTATGTCTCCGGCATTCTGATGGCCCGGTTCGGTTTGCCGTGGTGGCTGAGCGTGCTTCCGGCCGGACTCGCCGGGGCGTTGGCCGGCCTCATCACCAGCATCCCCGCGCTGCGTGGCGTACGGCTTTTTTACCTTGCCATCATGACGCTTGCCTTCGGAGAGTTGATGCGCTGGGTCTATATTCGCTGGGAGCCGCTGACCGGCGGGTCGATGGGCATGAGCGTGCCGGAGCCGACGCTGTTCGGCTGGCCGCTCGACGGCGCGCGCAAGTTCTATGTCCTCCTGGCCCTTGCGGTCGCGGTTGTGACCACGACGGATCGCTTGCTCGCCTCTCGCTTCGGCCGGGCCTTCATGGCGATCCGCGGCAACGAGATCGCGGCGGCGGCAATGGGCATCCCGACCGGCCGCTTCATCGTCGCTGGCTTCGCCTGGGGCGGCTTCGTGGTCAGCATCGGAGGCACGATGTACGCGGCCTTGATCGGCCATCTCTCGCCCGATTCCTTCAACCTCACCGAGCTTGTGCTCGAGTTCGCGATCATCATGGTCGGCGGATTGGGCAGTCTTCTTGGCTCGGTTCTCGGTGCAGCCTTGCTCACGACGTTGCCGCAGTTCTTCATGAGTCTCCCGGGCTCGGAGGAGCTGGCATTCGGTCTGCTGATCATCCTTGTGATCCTGTTCCTGCCACGCGGGCTGGCGAGCCTGCTCGCGCAGCTGCACCCGATCTTCCAGGATCGCTACCTCAGGGAATGAGATGGCGGCCTTGCTGGAGCTTTCCGAGGTGACGGTGCAGTTTGGCGGCGTGGTCGCCGTCGATCGTGTTTCCCTGACGCTCGATCCAGGCGAGATCATGGCGCTGATCGGACCGAACGGGGCCGGTAAGACAACGCTCTTCAATGCGATTGCCGGCAACGTGCCCGTGACCGGTGGAAAAATTTGCTTTCGAGGTCGGGAAATCCAAAACCTTCCGGTGCACGGCATCGCCGGATGCGGAATCCGCCGTACCTTCCAGAACGGCGGCCTGTTTCCCGATTTGAGCGTCATAGAGAACGTACTGGTCGGTCTGCACACCGCCGTTGCGAGCCGGTTCTTCGGCCTCGTCCTCGGCGGCGTCGGCGCGCGCCGAAGCGAGCGCGAGGCAACGGTTCGGGTGCGCGCGCTGCTCGATCAAGTGAGACTCGCGGCGATCGCGGACCGGCCAGCGCGCGGGCTCTCCGGCGGGCAGCAGCGGATGGTCGAGATTGTCCGGGCGGTGGCTGGCCTGCCGCCGGTACTGCTGCTCGACGAACCGGCGGTTGGGCTCGCGCCACCGGTTCGCGCGGAGCTGGCCAATCTGGTGCGACGCCTGGCGCGAGAAAACGGGATCGGCGTTCTGCTGATCGAGCACGCGATCGAGCTCGTGATGCGGGTGGCGGACCGTGTGATCGTGCTGAGCGAGGGAAGCAAGGTCGCGGACGGAGCGCCCGAGGCAGTGCGCGCCGACCACGCGGTGCTGGAGGCTTACCTCGGCCATGGCTGAGGCGATGCTGCGCGCATCGGGGTTGACTGCGGGCTATCCCGGCCGGCGGGTTCTGTTCGGGGTCGATCTCGAGGTTCGTACGGGCGAAGTGGTGGCACTCCTCGGTGCCAATGGCAGTGGGAAATCAACCCTCCTCAACGTGCTTTCGGGCTTCGTGCGCCCGACCGGCGGTTCGATCCGGTTCGGCCGGGCAGAACTGGCGGGCGCGCCTCCGCATCGCATATTCCGTCACGGCATCGTGCAGGTCTCGCAGGCGCGCGATCTCTTTCCGGAGATGACGACCGAGGAAAATCTGCGACTGGGTGCAATAGTGCGGAAGGGGCCGATCGAGAGACTCGAGGCGAAGGTGCTGGCGCGATTTCCGAGCCTGGCGGAAAAGCGCCGCCACCCGGTAGCGCTGCTCTCCGGAGGCGAGCAGCAAATGGTGGCGATCGGGCGAGCCCTGATGGCGCGGCCCAGGTTGTTGTTGCTGGACGAACCCTCCGGCGGGCTCGCCCCACGCCTGGTTCGGGCAATCGCCGCGATCATTGGCGCACTCAAGGCTGAAGGCGTGACGATGGTCATCGTCGAGCAGAACATCACGCTTGCGCTGGCCGTGGCGGACCATGTCCTGGTACTGCGCGACGGTCGGGTGGCCGAGCGGCACGAGCCCGGGAACGGCGCCGACGCCGAAAAGATCGTCCGCGCGATCTATCTCTGACCGGTTGGCCAGACCCTCCACCTTCCCGGGCGGGATCGCTTGATGCCCGCACGCTCCCGTTCGCTATCCGACCACGCGATAGCCAGGCATCCCGGGGGATCGAACGGCGCATTCCTTGCTTCTCTCCTGCAACGCATTGCCACCGGAGACCGGGCAGCGCTGCGTCGCCTCTGAGACCTGCAGTCGCCTTGCCTTTATACGATTGCGCTTCGCATCACCGGTGAACGCGGCTTGGCGTCAGACGCACTGCATGACGCCTTCATGCAGGTTCTGAGGCCCGCCGGTTCGAGCCCGCGCGAGGGAGTGCCGAGGCATGGCTTTTCAGCTTCGTGCGTTACCGCGCTCTCGATATTGTTCGCGGCCGCCGCCGCCTCATCGTGCTTGCCTTCGTCGAAGGACTGTCGCACTCGGATCTGGCGGCCCGGCCTGCCGCTCGGCACCGTGAAATCGGCCATCCGGCGGGGCCGAACGGGCGGCGGCTCTACGGGCGCGGGGCGGAGAATATTTCTCTTCGGGCGGGCGAAATTCCGGACAAACCGGACACGACGGGGGGGCTCGAAAGGGAGTTGCCGCTTCGGAAGGAGAGAAGAATTTTCTCCCCATCTGCTTGCAGAGGCGGTTGAAGGCGGGCAATGCGAGCAAGAAAATCGTGCAGGAATAACCGCTTATCATGATGCTTTATGAGACGTTACTGGCAGGTAACGACTACCCGCGACCTCTGCCGTTGAATGAGCGGAGGGGTGCGGACGGGGCGTGAGACAATGGCGCTCCCGCTCAATTGTCGAAGAGCATAACGATTTGATGCCGACGCCACGACGTTCCGACCGGTACGGCGCGCGCGGCCAGAGGGGGGAGCACGCGCGAAATCAAAGGGATGGGCTTACGGCGTCAGGACATGGTCGATCACCTGGATCATCCCGCTGGACCGGGGGACGTCGGTCAGCGTGATATCGGCGACATTGCACTTTTCGTCCTTGACGATAATGTTGCTCGAGCCATTCATTGCGAGCGTGAGCGTTCCGCCCTCCAGTGTCTTCAGAGTGGCGGTTCCGCCGCCGGCGAGGATCATCGAACGGATCTTTGTCGTATTGGAATCGCCCGGAACCACGTGATACTCGAGAATCTTTGCGGGTTCGGCCTTGTTCTGCCGATTGAGAAGACTCTGTACCGTGCCTGGCGGCAGATCAGCAAAGGCCTCATTGGCTGGAGCGAAAACGGTGAAGGGCCCCTTGCCCTCGAGTGCGCCGACCAGGCCCGCGGCCTTCACCACCGCCAGCAGAGTGGTGCGGTCCTTCGAGTCCAGGGCGTTTGCGATGATGTTGCGCGACGGATACATCGCCGCACTGCCGACGACAATCGAAGGCCCGGACATCATTCCCGGCATGTTGATGGCAAACGCGGGTCTCGCAAGGCCAACGAGAAGTGCGGCAATCGCCGTGTGGCTGCGCTGCATCGGATTTCTCCCCCATAATGACGGCCACGCCGGCCGCAACCTGGCATCGTCGCGAACTGGTCAGCCGGTTGCGGAGCGGGCCCGCCTCAAGGCCGGGAGCTTAGGTTCCCGCGGCGAGATGCAATCGGGAGGCGAGCAGCAGCATCGCCTCGGCCACCATGTGCGCACAGAGATGCGCGGCCATTCCTTTGACATCCTGGACCGGACTGACCGTATTGAAGTCCATCGCGACGATGTCGAGCCCGGTGAGGGTGCGCATGAGAGCGATGCCCTCCCGTGCCGAGAGCCCGCCCCAGGCCGGTGTGCAGACGCCCGGCGCGACCGATGGGTCGAACACGTCCATGTCCCAGCAGAGATAGACAGGGTGTTCCGCGGCGGCATCGCGAAACTCGGCGATCGTCTGCGCGAACCCGCGCGCGAGAAGCTCGTCGATCGATACGACGCGGAATCCGAGCGCTTGCGAGCGGGCAACGACGCCGGCACGGAACGTGAATCCACGGATTCCGACATGCCAGGAAAGGGCGGCGTTGATTACGCCTTCCTCGGCGGCGCACGTGAACTGAGTGGTCGGATTGTAGCGATCCTCGGGCGGGGCGGGATAATCATCGGTATGGCTGTCGATATGCAGGGCGATCAGGCCTGGATAGCGCTGTCCGGCCGCGCGCATGAGCGGCAACGACACCGCGCCATCGCCACCGACGCCGATCGGCACGGCGCCGGCGTCGAGTATCTGTGCCGCCGCCCGCTGGATGCGCGGGAAGGCCTCGGCTGGTTTGCCGGGCACCACTGCCACGTCTCCGCAGTCGGCGGCACGCAGCAGGGCCGGCGCATCCAAGTCCCCGAAGAGGGTGTGGAAGCGGCGGATCAGGCGGGACTGTCGGCGGACTGCTGCGGGCCCCTCGCGTGCCCCGACGCGGAAGGGATGGATGCCGCAGTCGAACGGCACGCCAAGCACGGCCGCGCGGGCGCGGCGCCCGCGCAGGGATCCGGGCATTGCGGCCGGCAGGCCGAGGAAGGTTTCCGGGTATCGGATCAGGGGTTCGATATCGTTCATCCGCCCATGATCGCCGACTTCCGGCTTCCCGCAACCCGTCGCAGTGACCCATTGTTCATATTTGCGCCGAAATCTCCTAGCCTGCCGCCCGCACCGTCCAGTGGACCATGTCGAGACCCTTTCCAGCGCACCGGCGCCGACGCCTGCTATCTCGCCAGAGCGGAGCCCTGGCTCTGGGCTTGCTCCTTGCGCTTGCCGGCTGCCATAGCCCGCCCAAGCCCAAGATTGCCCTGCCCAACCTGCCCCTGCCGCCGCCGGCCGCGCCGGCGGCCCCACCGCTGCCGGTGCCGGCGCCGATCCCCACCGTGTGGAGCTTCGCGGTCGGGTCGGCCGGCTGTGCGGCGTTGGCGGCCGGTGAGGCGGGGGGCTTCGGGATCACGGTTCAAAGCGATGGCGCGGTTGATTTCTCCGTCTCTGGCGCGGGTGGCACCTCCCTCCCGCTGGCCGTCGGAGTGCCGGTGGCCATCCGCTTTGGCGGCCCGGCCGGATCGTGGAAGCTTTCCGGGATGGTCGGGAAAGGGGTCAGCATTCGTGCGCACGTCGGCGCGGGAAACGAGGCTCTCGGTATGGTGCTGGCGGTGCTTGGCGGGGGAACCGCGCGGGCGGGCGATTACGCGCTCGGTCTGCCGGCGTTGGAAATTCCGCCGGCCGGTGCCGCCGGAAGCGCGTGGTTCACCTGCGCCCGCAATCGGGAGCACGGTTAATTTGTTGGCAAAGCAGCGGTTGCAACCTAATTCTCGGGGCTGAAAAGGTCCCGGGACGTAGGGAAATCCGTGGTGAGGGCCGAACCGGTGGAGGCAGGCAGGACGCGCCGGCCCGGCGTGCAGGCGCTTCGAATTGCCGTGGTGCTCGTCTTGATGGCCGGCTGGGCCGGGCTCGAGTTGCACGCGGCGCGCGAGCGCGCCACGGCGCAGCTCGCCAATCTTGCCGCCACCGCGGCAAACCGGTTCGAGGCATTCGCCGGTCGCTTTGCGGCGGTGAGCCGTGAATTCGGCTCGGTTGCGGCCGGACCGCACATCCGGGTCCGGCTGGCCGCACGGATGTTGCGGCTCGAACCGGCACTCGCACCAGCACAAAGCCTTTTCCTCTTCGATGTGGCAGGCCGTTTCATAGCGGCCACGCTACCCCTCTTGCCGGGCGATGCGGACGTTTCCGATCGCGGCTGGTTCCGCGCCGCGGCCACGGGTGTCACCAACGGGTTGCGGTTTTCCGCCGCAACAAATGGGCCACTCGGGCAGGGCGCAGGCGTGGTCGTCACCAGGACGATCGGAAATGCCGCCGGCGCCGTCGTGGGCGTGATCGGTACATTCCTCGACTGGCCGGCGGTACGCGCCCTGGCGACCCCGCCGGGGCTGCCCCCGGGCAGTGTGGTCCGCCTTGCGGAGGTGGGGGGCGGGGCGCCGATGCTCGCCTTCGCGGTTGGCCGGGCCGCTCCGCATCCCCTGCTGGACAAGGTGATCGGGTGGGTTGGCGAGACGCCGCGCGTAGCCGAAAGCGCCCGGCTGCCGGGAGGGCTCGTTTGGACCGTCGAGGCGAATGTTTTCGCGGGTGTGACACCGGCCGAGCGGCGCACGGTGCTTTTGCACGGTGTGGCGGTCGTGTTCGGTGCGGTTCTTCTGGCCTGGCTGCTGCGGCCGCGACGCCGTCGCGCAAAGACCGCGCAGCGGCCGGCCGATCAGGTCGTGCCGGTGACCGAAATCGAATGGGGGTGGGAAATCGATTCACGGGGCCGCCTTGTGGGCGTGGCGGGAAACGCCCCTTCCGCCCTGGTTGCCGCGGTTGGTACGAATTTCCTCGATCTTCTCGCGAACGACCAGCGGGCCGAGCAGCTGAGGGAGGCGATCGCGGAACGTGTCCCTGTGCATGACCTCGTGGTCGCGATCGTCCTTCCTGGCAGCCCTTCCGGCGTGTCTCGCCGCTTTCGCGTGAATGGCCGTTTCGTGGCCGACACCGGCGGCTTCTGGGGCACGGCCGAGGAGATCCCGCCGGTCGAGCCGATCAGGGAGGCCGCCGACTGAGCGACGCCGCCCGCGCCTTCATGTGACCGACGAAAACGAAGTGGGCTGCAAGAGTGCGTTGGTGATGGAAGCAACGATGGCGCCATCGCGTTCCGTTTCCGCGCGTTTGGAGATCCATTCCGGATCGGCCATGAAGGCGCCCCACTTTCTTTCGCGCTCGGCGAGCGATTCCCAGGCGAGAAGATAATAGAGGTCCTGGTTCGACTCGCCCACAAGCACCGTCCAGAACCCGGCCTGCCGGATGCCGTGGCGCTGCCAGATGCCGAGCGTGATGGTTTCGAAGCGCTTCAGGAGAGCCGGCAGCCGGCCCGGAACGCAGTGGTAAATGCGGAGTTCGTGGATCATCCGGCGGTTCCTCTGAATATGTGCGACCCGGCCACGATAGGCCACATTCCCGGATCACGATATCGGGGCCCGCCACGGCCCCGCTCAGGCATCGAGGACGGGAGCGTCGATCCTCGCCTGGCGCCCGACCCCGGGCTCGCGCGCTTCCGGCTATGCCGTCAATCGGTCGGCAAGAAGTCTCTCAAGGCCCGCCCGGACCGGCACCGGCTCGGCAAGGCCGAGAACCCGCCGGGCTCTTTCCGGCGCGCCGACTGAATGCCGTATCTCGCCCGTGCGGGCGGGCGCGAACCGAATGTCGGGCGTCCACCCTCCGATGGCACCAAGATGGCGAGCCAACTCCAGAACCGAGACAGCAGTTCCCGTGCAAATGTTGAACACAGACGCGCCGTTCGGGGAGAGCGTCATCGCTGCCTTGAGAGCCCGAACCGCGTCGATAACGAAGACGAAATCCCGTGTCTGATTGCCGTCGCCGAAGATCGTGATCGGTTCGTGATTGCGCAGCCGCCCGGCGAAAACGGATACGACGCCCGAGTAGGGCGAGCGGGCGTCTTGCCGTGGACCATAAATGTTGAAGAAGCGCAGACCTACGGTCGGAATTCCATGCACACGGGTCGCCACCAGGGCATGCAGCTCGCTGCCATATTTATCGGCGCCGTACGCCGAAAGCGGCCTTTTCCCGGCATCTTCGGAAAGTGGCAGTGACGCTGGTTCACCGTAAACCGCCGCCGATGAAGCGTAGACGACCGGGATCGGCGGTCCGCGCCTCGCGATGGCATCGAACAGAGCCACGGTGCCGCCCAGATTCGTCCGATGAGTCAAAAGCCACTCCCGTACGCCCCTCTCGACCGACGCGATCGCGGCAAGATGGAAACAGCCTTCCACGCCCTCGAGCGCGCGGCCAAGAATATCCGGGTCAGCGACGCTGCCCCGCACCAGCGTGGCTCCCGGGGGCAGGTTCTCCAATTTTCCAGTCGAGAGATCATCGAGCACCCGGACGGCGTGGCCATCTCCCATCAGCGCATCGCAGAGATGCGAACCGATGAAACCCGCTCCACCGGTCACCAGGAAGGTGCTCACGCCGCTGCTGTCCTCTCACCGACCTCGTCAAAAAGCTCTTGATAACGCCGGAACATGAGTAACTGGTCGAAATCCCGCTCCGCGCGGCGCCGGTTTGCAGAGCCGATGGCCGCGCGTGCCTCAGGCGATCCGATCAGCGCAGCAAGCGATGATGCCAGAGCCGCGTCGTCCCGCCCGGTGACGAACGGTCGATTCTCCGCCGCGACCATTCCCGCGATGTCACCCACGTCGGTCGCCGCCACTGCAAGGCCGGAAGCCATTGCTTCAAGCACCGAGAGCGGCATCTGTTCGGTATCAGAAGAAAGCGCGAACAGATCGAACGTGCGATAAAGAGAGGCGGGATCGGCAACCTCGCCCAAAAACTCGGCGTCGAGCGAGAGATCGGCAGCCAGCGCCCGAATTGCCGGCCGCTGCGGACCATCGCCGGCAATTACAATCCTGAACGGGCGGTTCGCCATCGCGCGATGCGCGGCATGGAGGAGGCGAGCCAAGTTCTTTTCCGCGCGGAGGGCGGCGACACAGCCGACGATCGGGGGGGTGGTCCTCAGCCGCGTCGGACCGGGGGCGAAGCGGGTAAGGTCGATGCCGTTCGGAATGTAGTGTAGTTGCGATTGCGGGAGGCGCCAAATATCGCGCGCGATCCGAAGCAATGTGCGTGATGGCAGCACGACCGCGCTGCGTCGAAGCGCAAGGCGGCGGGCGAGGATACGACGCGGCAACTGCCGATCGCGCTCCTCGACGCCGAATCCGTCCTCGGTGTGGATGTGCCGCGCCCGCGGAACCAGGTTGGCGATGGCCCATTCGATCGCGCCCCAGTTGCTCGTAATGAGCATGTCCGGGTTGATGCGGGCGAGCACGGCGCGTGCACGTCGCAGGCGACCGGGAAGCCGTTCAGGAACGGTCTGGACTGCAGGGTAGCAAACTGCAATCTCCGGCATGAGCCGGTTCCCGCAACTCAGATCGCCGTCCAGAGCGATGATGGCGTGGCGGAAGGCGGAGCCGAAATGGTTGGCAAGAGCGACGAAGCGCATCTGCGCTCCGCCGGCCGCGAAGCTTGGGAAAACATGCAGCAGAAGCTTCTGCCTTTGCGCCTCTCGCATTACTCTGATCCTGTCGACGCGCGGTGCCGGATGCGGGTCAGATCGTCGATAGCCCATTGCATCACGCGCACGGCGTTGCCGCGCCACGTGTAGTCACGCGCCAGCACCTCGTCACGTGCCGCACGGCCGAGGCGGGTCCTGAGGATCGAATCGGAGGCAAGGCGTGCGATCGCCTGCCAGATGGTCTCTTCACGAGCAGGATCGAAGAGGAGAGCATTTTGCTCATGCGTCACGATCGCGCGGATGTTCGGTTGATCGGGGGCAACGATAGCACAGCCTGCCGCCATGTACTCGAAGAGCTTGAGGGGGGAAGCATAGGGGAGTACGCGTGGCTGCAATGCAACGTCAAATCCCGCAAGCAGGGCAGGGACTTCCTGGCGCTCGACGAGGCCGAGGAAATGCACACGGTCGGCACAGCCGAGCGTTTCGGCCAAGCGCTCAAGATCGGCCCGCGCCGGACCCTCCCCGGCGATCACGAGAGAAAGGTCGGGTGCGGCTTCGGACATCCCGCGAATGACCGTGTCGAGGCCATGCCAGGGTCGGACGAAGCCGACAAAGCCGAGCACAAGGCGCTGCCGCCGCTGACAGTCTGATTGTTCCTGCCTGGCCGCAAAGCGCTCGAGAGCCACGCCGTTGGGAGTGACGGCAATGCGGGCCTCCGGTATTCCGGCTGCGGCAATCCGCTGCTTGAGGGTTCCGGTAACCGCGAACACGCGGTCGGCCGCACGCCAAACCGAACGCTCCGCGGTGCGCGCGATGCGGGCAAGGCGGAGGCCTCCAAACCTGGCCCGCTCCTCCGCAAGCGGCGCATTCACTTCGACGTAAAAAAGGATGCCGCGCCGGCGCGCAAGCCATTTGCCGGCAAGATAATAGAGATTGTAACGCTCATAAATCAGATCCGGCCGAAAGGCCGCGGCGGCGCGGGCGAGTCTTCGCCATGCGGAGAGATTGTAAGAAAGTTCGGCGAATTCTGCGACTGCACCCGGGAGCAGACGCCGGGCAAGTGCGACCGTGCGGCTTTCCGCGCCGAGGCGGCCGCGGGCATAGGCGCTTGGGCCTACGACAAGCACCTCGTGACCCATCGAACGGAAAGCGGCGACCATCTCCTCGAGATGCACCGACTGGCCGTCGCGAGACTGAATCCGGTGACTGTAGAGGATCCGCATGGAGATCTCTCTGGTCTCTCAGAAGATGATCGGTGGCGTGGAGGCGGGACTCTTCCCGACGGTACGGGGAGATCGACATCGTTGCCTGCTCTCGCGGACGGACTTCAGATTCACTTCGCCTGCTACCCTTGACGGCGCCGTTCGCGAGGCAGGTGCCGGTTCACCCGGATGGGGAAGAGACAGGCGGATCATCAAAGCCGCTGACGACCGGGGGCTCCGAGGGTCCGTTCAACCATGTCAAACAGGCCGACGTGCGGCGGAAAGGCGCCGCCAGCCGGTTCCGAGCAGCGAACGGCCGATTTCTGCCAACCCGCGCGGCCGCAGCGGATTGACCAGCAAAAGGCCGATCCGCTGGCGGCGGTGCGTGGTCCAAAGCCGCTTGTACGGGTCATCTCCGCAACCGAAATCGAGTTCGGTGAGATCCTCTTCGCCGAGCAGCCATTCGATCATCAGGGCGGTCAGCACCGTTCCGGGCGAGAGGGCGGCAAAGGCCTCGTCGTGGGCGAGCTTGAGAAGAATGGCGCGGCTGCCGGAGACGATCCAGAGCTGCACGGCGGCCGGCTGACCGGAGAGACGAAGAACGCCCAGGCGGAGCAGGGAATTCTCGGCAACCGCACGAATCAATGCCGGGTGGAACGCGGGGAAGGGCTCGGGTTCTTTCCAACTTCGTGCATAGATCGCCTCGTACGAGGCGATGCCTTCGGTGAGCTGAGGCTCGCCGGTGATCACGGAGAAGGTTGCGACGGCTTCGGCTCTGCGCATCTTGCGGCGGATCGTGCTGCGCAGCGGGCCTGGACGCGCGGCGAGATAGTCCCCGAACGACAGGCCCGCCACCGGCTCGTACCAGTTACCGAAGTGATCGAACCGCAGGACGGCAAGGCCCACGTGGCGAAGCCCGGCCACGAACGCGTCAAGGCCCGGCGCGTCCGGGGCGAGTGCGTCGAGGCGCACGGGGCCGGCACGCCGGCAGACCTGCCCGATAACAGAGCCCGCTATCGCGGGCGAGACGCCGGGGGCGAGCAGGGGCCGGAAGGTGAGGCTATAGAAGCCGGTCAGGCTCTGTAAGGTGCTGCCGCGGCGCGCGGTGCGGGCGAGCGGCAAGAGAGCTGCGGGCATCCCGTCCATGCGGCAGAGGACAAGATGCGGTGTCCAACCTTCCGGCAGGGCGTGGGCAACGAGGGTGGCAAACCAAACGTGACTTGCGAAGAGATCCGTCGCCGGGTCTGCGAACAGACCAAGCGCGGCCGCCGGCAGGTCGGTGAGCGAAGGATAGACCGCGAGGTGCGGCTCCGTGCGGCGATCAGTAACGGAGGTGATACCAGACAAGGCCGATCCATTCGTGGAAGGCATAATAGGAATCTTCCCAGCCCGAAATGCTCGGCGCCAATTGTGAAACGTCGAAGGAGATAAAGTCCAGTCGCACCGGCGCGGCAGTGACGGAGAGTCCAAAATGGCGGAAACAGTAGATTGCGCGGCGCATGTGCCAGGCGTGGGTTACGAGATAGATCGAGCGGATGCCCTGTCGGGCCAGAATCGGCGCGCTGAAGGCCGCGTTCTGCCAGGTGTTGGCCGAACGGCGCTCCTCCCAGGTGACCGGCACGCGGAAATTCTGGACCAGCACTTTGGCCATCCGCCTTGCGAGCGAGGGATCATTCCCCGGATAGGGTTTGCCGCCCGTGACCAGGATGGGCAAGTGCACGCGTCTATAGAGCGCGCTGCCCGCAGCCAACCGCTCGAGCGTGAGAGGCCCGACCCCGAAGGGGTTTGGACCGGCACCGTGGGAGACATCGGCGCCAAGGATCACAATGGCTTGGGGTGGTGCGCGGGCGGGCGGTGCGAGGGGAAGCCCGTGCTCGAGTGAAACGAGCAGCGGGATGCCGACCGCGGGCATGGACAGCAGGGTCAGCAAAAGGCCACCGAGCGCGGCGATTGCGAAGCCGGCTCTGTGCCACCGCCAGCCAATCAGGGCGCCCACAATCGGAAGCGGCAGGATCGCGAGGGGCGGCACGACTGCGGCCGTCGCAAAAGGATCGAGAGACATTCGGCAAACAGTCCCACCAGACGATCGGGCCACGCGCAGACGACCTTCTCGCCCTCCGCGCTGGCAGGCCAGCATGCGCAAAGTCCGCCGGGATTGCGAGGCAGGCGGACGAATTTGGCGCGGGGGTGCCCGCTCCTCCACGTGCCATCCGGCTCACGATCGGGGCGGTCAACCCAAAAGCATCACAGAAAATTGAAAATACAGCGTTCCACGCGTGGTCCAAGAGGGGTGGCCATCAGCGGGACTTTCGGCGCCCCGGGGTTGCGCATGCGTGTTGAAGATACTGTCCCGATTCCGAAGTTCCTTGGCATGGCGAATCGTCGGTATCGGGACACCAGCCCTTTGTTTTCAGTGGCCTCTTTATCCCCTACGTTCACTGCAAAGGGCAGCGAACTTCAGGGGCAGTACACCAGGCGGACCTGGCGCACGAAGTCACGCCGCAGCGAGACTCACCACAAAGCGATTTGCGGCGAACCCTCTGGGTTTTCCCTGCGGAAATGCCGAGGGGTATTCATTGCGACGTAATGCAGCGGGCGCATGAAGCGGCGGATTGTCGAGGGGACCAACCGATGATCGTGATCGGTCTCGGCAGCGGGCGGTCGGGGACCGCCTCGCTTGCCAAGCTCCTGAATGCGCAAAGGGACGCGCTCTGCTTCCACGAGATGAACCCATCCGCAGTGCGGTTTTCCGGGACGCCGCGGCCGTTCCTGAATACGATCGACGAGTTCCAGAAAATTCTCGACGGCGGCGACCCGGCAATGCTCACGGTCGATCTCTCGCGTGGCGTCGCGGCCAAGGCGTACGACCAGCTTTGCCGGATGCAGCGGGTCCGGATGATCGGGGACATTGCCTTCTACTATCTCACCTATGTGGAGCGGCTCACTCGCCACAATCCCAATATCCGCTTTGTCTGCCTACGCCGAGACAGAGAGGAGACGATCCAGAGCTGGATGCGCAAATCCGCGGTGGAACGCTGGCGTTCAAAGAGAATTGCTGACAGGATTTCCAGCCTGATCACGCGGGAGCGATACCACGAGTCACGGAACTTCTGGATGGATCATGACGGAAGCCGATGGCAGAAGGATCCCGTTTGGGACAAATGCTTCCCCAAGTTTGCAGCGAAGACAAAGCGCGAGGCCGTCGGCATGTATTGGGACTATTACTACGAGCAGGCCGAGATCTTGGGGCAGAAGCTGGGTGAGGTTTTCCGTGTCGTCGATACGGAATTCCTGGGTGAAGCCAATTTTCAGACCGAGCTTTTGGAGTATTGCGGGATTCCCGTCCACGAACAGGTACACGTGGACGCGCATATCCATCGCTCGTCCGAGGAGTGAGCGCCCGATCACCCCGGGGGAGCATCTGCCGTCATGTTCTCGGTCATCATTCCGACACGCAACCGTCCGGCGCTTTTCGGGCGCGCTCTCGCGTCGGTACTGGCGCAGTCCTGCCGGGAGGTCGAGATCATCGTCGTCAACGACGGTTCCGCCGCCGTGCATCAGCCCGCGTACGATGCCATCCTGCGCGATGCCGGCGGCGCACGGGTGCGCCCGTTCGCCCTGATCGAGCGGCCCAATGGCCATGGACAGAGCTACGCGATCAACATCGGGGCTGCGGCGGCAACCGCGCCCTATCTCTGTTTCCTCGACGACGACGATTGCTGGACCGACGAGGACCATCTCGCGCGCGTGCAGACGATGATCGCGGCGACGAAGGATGCGCCGGACCTCGTCATGACGAACCAGGCCGCCTTCCTCAAGGGCGAGCCGCGGCCCGGGCCGATCTGGATCGAGGATCTGCCGGAAATCCTGGCCAGCCGAGGGAAAGCGCCGGATACCCATGGCGTCTACACGGTGACGGTCGATGAACTTCTGCGGAGCCACGGGTTCTGCCACCTCAACACGCTCATCGTGCGCCGCGCGCTCTATCACGCGGTCGGCGGCATGGACGAGACGATCCGCTGGGAATGCGACCGAGATCTCTATCTCCGCCTGATCGACCGGGCGGCGGTGATGCGATTTCTGCCGGTGACGGTGGCGCGCCACAACATCCCCGATCCGGCCGGGACCGCGAACATGACGACTGTGATCTCCGAACTGGAGCGGCGGCTCTTCCAGATCCGCGTGCTCGACCGCGCGGCGCTGTTCGCCCGGCATCCAGGGATCCGAGCGCACGGAAGGCAACACAAGGCGTACGCGGTGAAGAGAATCGCCGAGGCGCTCGCTGCCGCGGGACGAAGACGGGAGGCCGCCTGGTACGCGCGCCAGGGCCTGGGTGCGGGACCGGGCGTGAAATGGGCCGGTTACACGGCCTGGCTTTCGCTGCGGGCGCTCGGCGGGCGCTGACGGGCCGGCGGGCACGGAAGGCGCCGCGGTTTGCGGCACTGCACGATTGCGTTAATGGGAGGCGTGGGGGCGCGGAGGGACGGGTCATCTTCAATGCCCGCGCAACGGCGGCTATGCGGGAACGGCGGGAGCGGCGGCATGGGAGCAATGCTGCCCGCGTCCCCCTCTTGCTCCGCGGGAGCGCGCAATCGTACGGGCCGGGAGGCCGCGCCTTGAAGGGTCAGGGCAGCGTGCTGGTGCTGGGAGATGACACGCGAAGCTTCCTGGCCATTGTCCGCTCCCTCGGTCGAGGGGGCGTCGAGGTGCATGCGGTACCCGGCGATTTCGCCTCTCCCGCGCTCGCCTCGCGATACCTTTCCGCGGCGCACCGGCTGCCGCCCTATCTCGGCGGTGGCGAGGAATGGTGCCAGGAGGTCGCGGCGCTGCTTCGGAGCAGGTCGTTCGACCTTGTCGTCCCGTGCGACGAGCGGACGATCCTGCCATTCGACCGGCACCGCGGACGCTTTGCCGGCCTGACCCGGCTCGCCTTGCCCGATCCGCCCGCGCTCGCCGTGCTGTTCGACAAGGAAAAGACGCGCGAACTCGCCACTTCGTGCGGTGTTCCCGTGGCGCCGGGCCGCCGCATCACCCCGGAGGATCGGGCAGCGAACCTGATTGCCGAGTTCGGCCTGCCGCTGGTTCTCAAGCCCGCCCGATCCTTCCGGCTCGAGGCGCTCCATACACGTGCGCGGGTGGAGATTTACGAGCATGAGGCAGGGCTGGCCGCGGCGCTCTTCGCAGTCGGAGAGGTGGCCACCCTGGCAGAGAGCTACTTCGCGGGCCGGGGCGCCGGGATCAGCATCCTGGCAAGCCGCGGCCGGGTCCTGCAGGCGTTCCAGCACAGCCGCGCGCGCGAGCGCGGCGGCGCAGGGTTCTACCGCGTCAGCCGACCCTTGGCGCCGGATCTGCTGGGTGCGGTCGAGCGGATGACGGCGGCCGTCGCATTCACCGGGGTTGCGATGTTCGAGTTCAAGATTGCTCCCGGCTCGGGGCAGTGGATCCTCCTCGAGGTCAATGCGCGGCCCTGGGGATCGATGCCTCTCGCGGTCGCGCTCGGGGTTGACTTTCCGCTCCGCTGGTACCGGCTCCTCGTGGCCGGCGAGGAAACGCCGCCCGTGGCGTACCCGGCGGGAATCTACGGGCGCAACCTGATGCCGGACGCGCGGCAGATTCTGGCCGAGGCACGCGAGCGGAGATCGAGCCCGATTGCAATGATCCGGCACCTTGCAGCGGCCGGGAGCGAATTCGGCCGCCTGCTCGTCGGGCGGGAACATCTCGATGTGCTGGTCGCCGATGACCCGCGCCCGGGGATTAGCGAAATCCGGAGGGAAGCGAAGGGGGCGGCATCACGCCTTCTGCGGAGGTTGCCCGGGAGCCGGTTGCTGCTTGGCTGGCGCGATCGGGAGAAGGTGAAGAAGCTTGCGCGACGCTGGCGCGGCGGACGGGCCACGGTGGTGATGTTGTGCCAGGGCAACATCTGCCGAAGTCCGGTTGCCGCGGAGTTGCTGCGCAGGCGGCTCGCCGGCCGCATGCCGGGGATTGCCATCGTTGCGGCGGGGATGCTGCCGCGGGAAGGCGCCTGCTCGCCGCAACCGGCGATCGCCGCCGCCGAAGGGCTTGGGGTCGATCTCAGCAAGCACCGCTCCCTCTATTTCTCGGAGCGGTTGGCGGCGGAGGCAAACCTTGCCGTCGTCTTCGACCAGCGCAATCGCGTTGATCTCCTTGCGCGCTATCCCGGACTCCTGGACCGGACGGTCATGCTGGGGAGCTTCCTCGATGGCCGGAGCGGGCCGCGCGAGATCGCCGATCCGGACGGTGGCGATCTCGCGACATTCGAACGGACCTACGCCGTGATCGCGACGGCGGTGAAGTCGCTGGCGGCCGCAATTGAAGAGGGCCAGAGGACGTGAGGCGCCGGCGCGCCGGCAGCGTGTTCACCGTCGGCCGGCGGCTTTCCCTGCCCGAGGACAACCCGCCAACCCTGATTGCGGTGATCGACACCGAAGAGGAGTTCGACTGGTCCGCCCCGTTCAACCCGGCCGCCACATCGACCGCGAACATCCTGAACCAGCCGCTTGCCCAAGCGATCTTCGACCGCCACGGGCTCGTGCCGACCTATGTGATCGACTACCCGGTGGCCGCGTCAGCGCCCGCCCGCGCCGTGCTCGGCGGAATCGCGGCGACCGGCCGGTGCGAGATCGGGGCGCACCTGCACCCCTGGGTCAACCCGCCGGCCGGGGGGCCGGTCGATGCCTTCCATTCCTATCCTGGCAACCTCGAGCCTGGCGAGGAGCGGGCGAAGCTCGCGGCTCTGACGGATTGCATCGCGGAGGGGTTCGGGCGGCGACCCGATATCTATAAGGCGGGGCGTTACGGCGTTGGCCCTGCGACAGGCCGGATCCTCGCCGACCTCGGTTACCGGATCGATGCGAGCGTGGTGCCGCACACCGATTTCTCCCCCTTCGAGGGCCCTGACTTCCTGCACCTTCCGCCTGCTCCGTTCGTCACCAAGGAGGGCGTGCTGGCGCTTCCCCTTTCCGTCCATTTCGCAGGCCGGCTGGCCGAGTTCGGGTCCGTGCTATTTCCGCATCTCGCCTCCGGTTGGGGCCGGCGCCTGCACTTGCCGGGCATCGCAGCCCGGCTCGGGCTTCTGGAGCGGCTTTGGCTTTCGCCGGAGGGGCATCGGCTGGACGACATGATGCGCCAGACGCGCGCGGCCCTGGCACAGGGCGAGCGGCTCTTCATGCTTACCTACCACAGCTCCTCTCTCCTCCCCGGGGCGGCGCCCTATGTTCGGAGCCTTGCCGAGCGCGAGCGGTTCCTCGGCACGCTCGACCGGTATCTTTCCTTCTTTCTCGGCGCTTGCTCCGGCCGGGCCGCTTCGCTGAGTGGCGTGGCGGCGATACTTCTCGAAGACGGAAGGGAGAGGCGCGGGTGACGCGCCGGCAGGTCGTGTCCCGCCGCGCCGGGCAACCTGCCAAAACCCCGCCGGCGGTTTTACAGTTTCGGGGCACGCGCGCTCGCCTGCGCCAAGCCCTCGCCAGGTTTTGGGGGAAAGTCGGCGGCGTTCGCGGGTCGCGATACGAATTTGCAGGGGTCTGGTCCGGCTTCGAGCCGGCGTGGGGCCCGCGAATGTCGGCGATTTTTACAGATCCTGCCGGACCTTGCCGGAGCGGTGGGGCCGGCTCCGGGAAAGAGGAGAAACGCTCGTATTGCCAGTAACTTAAAGGCTCCGAATCACCCCGCCGGGCAGGCTCCGGAGGGCACGCCGGCATGGCAAAGAGGTGCCTCGAAGCTTCCGGCGGGGCAGGAAAAGGGGAATTCCGGCTCCCTGCGAGGCGGCAAATCGGCTCTTCCGGGGCAAAGAGTCGGAGCATTTTACAAGTGCCCTGGTCCCCTCCAAACGAGAGTGTGTATTTTCAATAGCTTAAATCACTGGCACAAGATTTGCTTCCCTGATTGATCGGGTTCACTTGAACAACGGGGACAACAATGAAGAAGGGACTTCTCGCAGCATTGCTGCTCTCGGGTGCAGCGCTCGCGTGGGCGCCTTTGGCGCACGCGGATCTCGTCTCGATCGGGTTGCAAGAGGCAGGCGTCAACGGAGGCAGCATTACCACCGTCGCGTCGGGCAACGGCAACGCGAGTTTCAGCGGGTCGTATGGAACGTTTACTCTCAACCAGGTTTCCGCGACCGGCACGCCGCCTCTTCCGCAGCCTGACATGGATAGCTCGTCGATCAACACTTCAACCAGTACGGCCGGCACTCTGACGGTCCTTGCCTCGGAGACGGGCGTCACCGCACCTCTCGGCACTTACAACATGCTGAGCGGGTTCGCTCTGACGAATCTCATACTGAGCGGGATCACCCTTGTCAGCGAAACGACGTATGTCGATACAGCCAACACGCTTTACGGCCTCGGGACGAAGCTCGATTCGGCATCATTCACGGCTATCGGATCGTCCTCGTCGGTCGACCCGACGCCGGCGTTCACCTCGTCCTACTCGCTCACGGAAGTCTTTACGGTCACGGCAAAGGGCGCGGGCAGCGCGGCCGGCACGATCTCCATGCAGAGCGTCCCCGAGCCGGGCTCTCTGTTTCTTCTGGGCACGGGCCTCTTCGCGCTCGGTCTGGTCGGCTGGAGCCGCCGCCGCCGCGCCTGAAGCTCCTGTCGGAAGATTTTACACTCCGCGGCCGGCGTGACCCCTCACGCCGGCCGCGATTGCGTCCCGGCTCTGCTTCAACCGGAATAGCACGCCCGGTGCGGACCAACGTGCCGCGAGCAGGAGCCAGTGCAAATCCGTCGCCGTGTCGGAGAGGCTGGTCTTGTAGCGCTCGGCGCCGCCGAGGAAATCGTACCGGTCCATTCCTTCCCCGAGATACATCTCGATCGCCTGGTGATGGCAAGTGAGGCCGGGCTTCTCGTGCCGGCCGGCGGCCCGGTAAGCGAAGCCGCTCTGATAGGCATAGACCGTGCCGCGGAACACGAAATTGAGAAGGTAGCCAAGCCGGCGCGCGCCGGCCGAGACCTCGAGCAGGTCCACCTCGCGGCGCGGCAGCCCGCGGTCGATCAGGGCGTGGTGGAACCGGCGGAAGTTGGCGTCGGCGAAGGCGCCCGGCAGGCCGCGCGCCTCCCAGGTCTCCTGGTGGAGAGCGGCGAGGGCTTCGAGCCAGCGGTGCGCGCAGCCGGCGTTCGCGGCACGGCAGACCGAAAGCGGACCGCTCGCGGCAAAAGAGCGCGCCGAGCGGCGGAGCTGGTAGCGCGTGTTGGCGCTCACCCGATCGAGGAACGCCGCCCCGTCCCGCCGGAGGCCGGCAAGGTCCGTCGCCGGGGCAATCCGGGTGTCCCCGAGCGCCGTCGCCGCGCGGCTCGCGTGCGCCGCCGCAAGGAGCTTCCCGTCCACCCCGCTCATGTAGACCACCCGCCGCGCCGCCGGGACCCGTGCAGGGGGAATCGGCTGCCCGAGTGCGGCATGCAGCAGGCGCGGCAGCACCGCCGGGGCCAAGCCGCGGGCGATCAGCGGGCCGTTGTGCTCGATGAACACCGAGTCGAAGGAGGGGATGCCGCTTTCGCCGAGCAGCAGGCGTTCGGCTCCGAACCGGCCGCGACGGCGGTTGAAGAGGGCGAGCGCAACCAGCGTCTCCTCCCCCGACGGGCCGTCACGCGCATGGACTTCGAGAAGGATCGGATCCGGAAAGCGCTCGGCCATCAGGCAGCCGGTGTAGGTCCAGCTTTGGAAGAAAGAGCAATCGGCGCGCGCTTCCAGCTCCCGCCACTGCCGGCCGAGCGCCTCCTCGTCCGGCGCCGGCCGCAGAGCCACGCGGAGGGAAAGCTCCGCGGAGGTTGCTTCGGCAAGCCCCGGGGGATCGTGTTCCGACATGCGCGCTCTGCGCCCTGCGATCAATTGGCCTGGCCCGGCCTCGACGTTTTCACGCGGCCCGCGCGGCAACCCCGCGTGCACGGGCGGAGCGCCGGCGGAACCCTTCGCCGCCATGGTGCCTTGCGGCAGACGCCAGTGGCACGAGCGCAAGCGGCCGAGCCCGGAGACGCGGGCGGTTCCCTTTGAAAGCGACATCGAGTCACCCTGCCTCCTCGCCCGCTTCCGCCTTGAGGTTGCAGCGTAACAGAAGCGTAGCGTCGGGCGCGATCACAGGTCGATGCGTCCTTCCTCGCCTTGACCGGATTGTCGGTGGGTGGTTCGTGTTCCGCGCGCCCCTGCGGGCGGTTGCCCGGGCCTCCTTGCACGGCTTGGTGCAGCCGGCGGATAAGGTGCGGGTGCGCGATGCGGGCCGTCGAGCCCGAGCAGGTCTGGAAGAAGCTGCGCCGGCCCGGCGTCTCCGGCTTCATGCGCCTCAGGAACGGGGCCGAGTTCCTCGATCGCGCCATTGCGAGCGACGTCCGGGCGCTGGACGGGCTTGCGATCGTGTTCGATGATTGCATCGACGAAACACGGGGGAGCTTCCGCCGGTGGGAGCAGCGGTATCCGGACAAGATCACGGTGGCGGAGTACGAGCCCAAGGTCATCCGCATCGGCACGCTCGAATCATTGACGATCGACCCGCGATCGCCGCACTGCATCGCCAACTATTACAATTTCGCGCCCGCCCGCACGAACCGCATGATCGTCATCGAGATCGATGGCGATCACCTTGCCGTGAGCCAGTGGTTCCGCTTCAGAATCGTCTTGACCGGCCGGGGGAGAATGATCGAGGCGGCTTGGCGCAGCATGTTCATGAGCGTCCTGTCGGGCGGGACGCAGTCTCGCCATTCCGTCATCCGAAGGTATCTCCAATAGTCCGCCTTGCGCGCGTGGGCGCTGAGGTAATTCCAAGGTTTCGATGCGCCGTTGAAGTGGATGATACGCGCTTCGCGACGTACGGCTTCGATCCCGGCGCGCGGCGGGATCGCGGCGAATGCCCGGGACCGCGGGTGACAAGGGCGGGCCAG
Source organism: Pseudomonadota bacterium (assembly GCA_021816925.1). Taxonomy (GTDB): domain Bacteria; phylum Pseudomonadota; class Alphaproteobacteria; order Acetobacterales; family Acetobacteraceae; genus JAKAWQ01. Next base: position 200,992 of record JAKAWQ010000002.1, on the reverse strand, counting down.
GCGGCATAGCCTTCCATTGAGCCCCGGGGCCGCCAACGCCCGCCGGTTGGCCGGGGCGCCGAGAGGGGAATCGGCGGTTGATCGCGCCGACGGACTCGAAAGAAGAGGAACGCCGATGAACGAGGCGAAGACGGATCTTGGCCGGAAGATCCTGAGGATCAAGCGGGAGAAGGGACTGAGCTGGAAGGAGATCGCAGCGAGGCTCGGGTATTCGCCCGTGTTCGCCTGCGCCGCCTGCCTCGGGCAGATGTCGGTAACGGCCGAAACGGCAGCCAAGGCGGCGGCGCTGTTCGATCTCAGTGCCGAGGAGAGCGCGCTTCTGGCCGAAATTCCCCATCGCGGCGCTCTGCCCACCGCGGTGCCGACGGATCCCTTGATCTATCGTTTCTACGAGCTCGTGACGGTGTACGGCACGGCCTGGAAGGAGCTGATCCAGGAGGAGTTCGGGGACGGCATCATGAGCGCGATCGATTTCGACATGACCCTGGAGCGCCAGCCCGACCAGAAGGGCGATCGCGTGAAGCTCACGATGAGCGGGAAGTTTCTGCCATACAAGCGCTATTGAAGGAGCGGAAAAGAGGGAGGAGGCCGATGAGCGGAGATGCCATGAGCTACGTGCACGGTGCCGCCTCGGTGCCGCTGCTCGGCGAGACCGTGGGCGAGAATTTCGCGCGAATCGTTGCCGAGCACGCGAACCGGCCCGCGCTGATCGTGCGCGAGCAAGGCGTGCGCTGGAGCTATGCGGAACTCGCCGAGCGGGTGGATGCGTTCGCGGCCGGGCTGCTGGCGCTTGGACTCGTGCCGGGCGATCGGGTGGGGATCTGGTCCCTCAACTGCGCGGAATGGGTGGTGACGCAGTTGGCAACGGCCCGCGCGGGGCTGATCCTGGTCAACATCAACCCGGCCTACCGGTTGACCGAACTCGAATACGCGCTGGCGAAGGTGGGCTGCACGGCGCTGGTGACCGCCGACCGGTTCAAGTCGAGCGACTATCTCGGCATGCTGAACACACTCCTCCCCGAGCTGCCCGCAAGCACGCCGGGAGAGCTACACGCCGCGCGCATGCCGCGCCTTAGGACCGTGATCGGCATCGGCGAGGCGGGGCAGGGCTGCCTTCCCTTCGAAGCCGTCGCCCGCCGCGGCGGAGCGGCCGAGCGGGCACGGCTTGCGGAGCTTGCGCGCTCGCTGCAATTCGATCAAGCCGTGAATATCCAGTTTACGAGCGGAACGACGGGCGCACCCAAGGGAGCGACTCTCACGCACCACAACATCCTCAACAACGGCTTCTTCATAGGCCGGGCCATGCGCCTCTCGGAGCACGACCGGCTCTGCATCCCGGTGCCGCTCTATCACTGCTTTGGCATGGTGCTCGGCAATCTCGCGGTGCTGACGCACGGCGCGGCGATGGTCTTCCCCGGGCGCGGCTTCGATGTGCTTGCCACCCTCGAGACCGTTTGTGAGGAGCGCTGCACGGGGCTGCACGGCGTGCCCACCATGTTCATCGCCGAGATGGAGCACCCCGACTTCGGGAAATTCGATCTTTCCAGCCTGCGCACCGGAATCATGGCGGGCTCACCCTGCCCGATCGCGGTGATGCGCCGGGTGATGGAGATCATGCATCTCGACGAGATCACGATCGCCTACGGGATGACCGAAACAAGCCCGGTGAGTTTTCAGACCGCCGTCGATGATCCGGTGAAGAAACGGGTTTCCACGGTCGGGCGCATCCATCCCCATGTCGAGGTGAAGATCATCGACGCGGAGGGAAGAATCGTGCCGCGCGGCACGCCGGGCGAGCTCTGCACGCGCGGCTATTCCGTGATGCTGGGCTATTGGGATGATCCGGAGCGCACGGAAGAGGTGATCGATCAAGCGCGCTGGATGCACACCGGCGATCTCGCCGCGATCGACGCCGAGGGCTATTGCAACATCGTCGGGCGGATCAAGGACATGGTGATCCGCGGGGGCGAGAACATCTATCCGCGCGAGGTGGAGGAATTCCTCTATCGCCACCCGAAAATCGAGGACGTGCAGGTCTTCGGCGTGCCGGACCAGAAATTCGGCGAGGAGCTCTGCGCGTGGGTGAAGGTTCGCGCGGGCCAGACGATGACGGCGGAGGAACTGCGCGCGTTCTGCGAAGGCCAGGTCGCGCACTACAAGATTCCCCGACATGTGCGCTTCGTCGATGCCTTCCCGATGACGGTGACGGGGAAGGTTCAGAAATACGTCATGCGCGAGCGGATGAGCGCCGAGCTCGGCGTGCACGCCGAGGCAACGGCCTGACCTCCGTTTCGCGCATCGCCTCTCCGAGGGTAAGGACGCGGTAAGTCCGCCGGCTTATCCGGCACGGCGCCGACGCCTCCCTCGCGCACGCGTCGTGGAGAGCCGAGGCGGCGGCGTTTAACGTGCAAGGGGCGAACGGGGTGAACGACAGAACGATGATCGGAATCGGACGGCGCGTCGCACTACGGAAAGGTGCGATGCTGGCCGGGACGGCGCCGGCGCCGGCGCTTGCGACCGCAAGCGAGGCCGATGCAACGACGACGTACGGGTCGGTGCCGAAAGCGAGCGTGAGCTACGTCCCGCGGACGGCGAACACCCAGCAGTGCGAGGACTGCAAGTTCTTCATTGCGGCATCGCTCAAGACCGCTCCGGGCCATTGCCCGGTGGTTGCGGGTTCGATCGAGCGCCACGGCTGGTGCAAACTCTGGTCCGCGTTGCCGAACGGTACGCCCGACAACGGCTGAGCGCGGCAACAGGGCGGACTTCCTGCGCTCGAACTGAGACGCGGGAAGTCCGATCCGCGCGCGTCCTGCCGGCTCCCCGAGGAACGGTGGGCGCGGCGACCTCGAGGGTCAGACAAGTTCGGACGCATAGTGCAGGTGCCGGGTGAGGCAGCGAGAGAGGCGCCATTCGACGCGGCGGCCATCGATCGCGATCGCCAGCCGGTCGATCGCCAGCGCCGGCGTCCCTGGCCCGACGCCGAGCAGGGTCGCGTCGCCGGGGGGCAGGATCACGGCCTTCAGGCGTTCGGATGCGCGTGCGATGCTGATGCCGTATTCCTCGGCATAGAGGCCGTAGAGGTTGTTCGGCAGCGTCCGCTCGGAAAGCCCTGGGAAGAGCGCTTCGGGCAGCGCGATCGATTCGGCGATGCAGGCGCGGCCGCCGAGCGTGCGGAGCCTCCGGATGCGAAACACGCGCGCGGAGGCGGCAAGGCCGAGCCGCGCCTGCTCGCGCGCGTTTGCACCGGCACGCGTGAGCGCGAGCACTTCGCTCTCGGGAAACTGCCGCTCTCCCCGATCGGATACGAGACGGAAGAACTGGAAGAGGATGCGGCGCTCGTCATGGCGCGCGACGAAGGTGCCGCGGCCTTGCCGGCGCACCAGAAGGTTCTCCGCGGCCAGCGCATCGAGCGCCTTGCGGACGGTGCCCGGACTGACGCCAAGCTCAGCGGCCAGTGCCGGTTCGCTCGGCAACATGCCGCCGGCCGGCCAAGCGCCCTCGGCAAGGCGGCGCAACAGCCTCTCCCGCACCTGCCGGTAGAGCGGGCGGAAGCCGATCGCGGCGGCCTCGGGCGCGCGAGGCTGGCCGGAAGGGGAGCGCGGCGCCATGGGGTTGACGCTAGCGGAGGTCTTATGTCTTATACAAGACATGCTCGCCGCCGGCCGGCGATCGCAAGGAGGAGCGCCATGGAAATTCCGCAGCTCTTGGTGCACAGCCCGAAAGACAACGTGGGCGTCGTGGTGGTCGAGGGCCTCAAGGCCGGTACCGACATGCTCTGCGTCATTACCGAGAACGACATCTCCTTCCGCCTCAAGGCGGCGGCCGACGTGCCGATCGGGCACAAGATCGCTCTCAAGGATCTCAAGGTCGGTGACACCGCGATCAAGTACGGCGAGGACATCGGGCGCATCGTCGCCGGCGTGCCGAAGGGCAGCCATGTCCATGTGCACAACCTGAAGACGAAGCGCTGGTAGGGAGAGGATCGATGGCGGCACAAAGCAATCTCAAGGTCTCCGGCTGGCGGCGCGGGAACGGCCGGATCGGCGTACGCAATCACGTGGTGATCCTGCCACTCGACGATCTCTCCAATGCCGCGTCCGAGGCGGTTGCCAACAACATCAAGGGCACGCTGGCGCTTCCCCACGCCTACGGCAGGTTGCAGTTCGGCGCCGATCTCGATCTCTTCTTCCGGACCATGATCGGCACCGGATCCAACCCGAACGTGGCTGCGGCGATCGTGATCGGGATCGAGCCGGGCTGGACCGGGCGGGTGGTGGACGGCATCGCCAAGACCGGCAAGAAGGTCGAGGGATTCGCGATCGAGCAGCACGGCGACATCAACACGATCGCCGCCGCCTCGCGCCGGGCCAAGGAGTTCCTCCAGGCGGCATCCGAGCTCCGGCGCGAGGAATGCGACATCTCCGAGCTCTGGATTTCCACCAAGTGCGGGGAGAGCGACACGACCACCGGGCTTGCCTCCTGCCCGACGGTCGGCAACATGTACGACAAGCTGATCCCGCGCGGCATCTACGGCGTGTTCGGCGAGACCTCCGAGATCACCGGCGCCGAGCACGTCTGCAAGGCGCGCGCGGCTACTCCGGAGCTCGGAGAGCGCTGGTACAAGATGTGGAAGGCGTACGAGGACGAGGTGATCCAGGCCCACAAGGTCGATGATCTCTCCGAGTCCCAGCCCACCAAGGGCAATATCGAGGGCGGACTGACGACGATCGAGGAGAAGGCCTTCGGCAATCTCGAGAAGATCGGGCGCACCTGCCGCTATATCGACATCCTCGAACCGGCCGAAGCACCCCAAAAGGGACCCGGCCTCTATTACATGGATACCTCCTCGGCTGCCGCCGAATGCGTGACGCTGATGGCCGCCGCCGGCTACGTCGTGCACGCCTTCCCGACCGGACAGGGAAATATCGTCGGTAATCCGATCCTCCCCGTAATCAAGATCTCCGCCAACCCGCGCACGGTCAGGACGATGTCCGAGCATATCGATCTCGACGTTTCGGGCATCCTGCGCCGCGAGCTGACGATCGCGGGCGCGGGCGACGCGCTGATCGAGATGATCGTGCGCACGGCGCGCGGCCGGCTCACGGCGAACGAGGTGCTCGACCACCGTGAGTTCGTGATGACGAAGCTCTATCGCAGCGCCTAACCCATCTTATTCACGGCCTGCACCCCGGTGAAGCCGCCTGAGCGCTGGGCGCGGCGCTCCATCGCGCCTATTTCATCGCTTATTCGGAACGGGTATGGCAGGCGCCGGGGTTTGGTGGGATCGGGCGGGTTCGGTCTAGTCGGCAGCTTGCATTTCGCGCCAATCCGCGCCGGTCCATGCCAGGCCGGTGCGCGCGCAGGCTGCACGAAAAATCTGCTCCAGCAGCCACTCGTGCGAGTATCCCGCCAAGCCAGCGAGGATCACGAGATCGGAATCAACCGGGTGCAGGCCGGCCAGCGGATTGATCTCCAGCAGCATCGGCTTGCCTTCGCCGTCGCTCTTGAGGTCGATCCGGCCACCGTCACGTCCCCCGAGGACCCGCCAGGCAGCCAGTGCCGCGCGGCCGGCCGTTCTTGCCTCGGCATCGTCGGCCAGCCTGTATGCCACCCGGCCCCGGTAATCCTTCTTCGTCGCGAACCCGTAGGTCGCCTTGGCCAGGATCTCCATCACGCCGAGGATGCGGGCGGCCTCGCCGGTGCCGAGCACGCCCACGGTGAACTCCCGGCCCGGCAAGTAGCTCTCGACGAGCGCTTCCTGCCCGAAACGCACCGCGACGCGACCTACGGCCGCCGCCAACTCGTCCGCATCGCGGCAAAGGCTCGACCCGTCGATACCCTTGCCGGTGCCTTCCGCAACCGGCTTCACGAAGAGCGGGAACGGCATGTTCGCGGCATGCCCGGCGGCGCGCAGCACCGTGAAGGGTGCGGTGGGGAGACCCGCATCACGGAGCAGACGTTTGGTGACGCCCTTGTGCAATGCAACCGCGAGAACGAGCGGATCGCTGAAGGTATAAGGGACACAGTAGGCCTCGAGGAGCGCCGGCACCAACGCTTCGCGTCCGGCTCCGTGCCTGCCTTCGCAGATATTGAACACCAGGTCCCAGCGGCCGCCTTCGGCCAGCCGCGACACCAGCGCCTGTGCCCGACCGATGCACTCCACGCGGTGGCCACATCGATCGAGGAACTTGACAACCGCCGTGATTGTCTCCGGCGCATCGAATTCGGCGAGATTCTCCGCATCGAGGCCGTCTTCCGTCCAGTCCGCGGCGAGATCGTAGGTAAGGCCGATCCGCATTGTCATGCCATCAGCGATCCGGATAACGGTAAGTTTCGCCTGCGTAATTGCGAAGGGTCCACGTGTCTTCCGTGCGGCTGACGACATAGTCGGGCACAAGCGGGATCTTGCCCCCTCCTCCCGGCGCGTCGATCACGAAGTGCGGCACGGCATAGCCCGTCGTGTGGCCGCGCAAACCCTCGATGATCTCGAGTCCTTTGGCGACCGGCGTGCGGAAATGTGCCGAACCCGTGATCGGATCGCACTGGTAGAGGTAATAGGGCTTAACGCGCAGCTTCAAGAGACCATGCATCAGCGCGCGCATGACCGGCACGGAATCATTGATACCCTTCAGCAGCACCGTCTGGCTGCCGAGGGGAATCCCGGCATCGGCCAGCCGCGCGGTGCTCTCGGCAACCTCCGGGGTGAGTTCCTCGGGGTGCGTGAAGTGGAGACTCATCCAGAGCGGGTGGTAGCGACGCAGCATGCGCGTAAGGTCGCGCGTGACGCGCTGCGGCAGCACCACCGGAACCTTGGTGCCGATACGGAGAAACTCCACATGGCGAATCGCGCACAGACGTGCCAGCAGCCATTCCAGTTTTTCGGTCGATATCGTCAACGGATCACCGCCCGAGAGCAGCACATCACGCACTTCCGTGTGCTGCCGGATATAGTCGATCGCGCGTTCCCATTGGGCATGGCTGAAGGTGTATTCACCACCGCCGACCATGCGGCTTCTTGTACAGTAGCGGCAGTAGGTGCTGCAGAATCCGGTGGCCAGGAACAGCACCCGATCCGGATATCGGTGGACGAGGCCCGGCACCGCGGAGTCATGGTCCTCACCCAGCGGGTCGTCGGATTCGCCGAAATCTCTCAGATACTCGCCCTCGACGGGGATGTGCGTGCGGCGAAGCGGTTGGTCCGGATCGGTTTCCGAGAGCAGGCTCGCGTAATAGGGCGTTATCCCGATCGGCAGCGGGCCCGTGTGCCGTGCCACTGCCGCACGCTCGTCGGCGGAAAGGCGGATCACCCGGGCCAGTCCCGCGAGGTCGCGGATGCGGTGCTGAAGCTGCCAGCGCCAATCATTCCAGAGAGCTGCGGTGGCCTCCGGGAAGAAGCGGCGGCGGAACGCGCGTGAGCGCTCTGATTGTGGGAAGGTTGCGCCGCGCTCCCTCTCCTTGACAGTCAGCGGGAAGAGGCGCGGCGGAAGTCTGGATGGAGGCTCGGGTGGTTCAGCCGCCTCGGTCTCGGCGGCGCCGGACTCGTGCTGTCCGGTGAAGGCGCGTCTCTGCTCGTTATCCATACCTGCTGTCCTTGGGTGTTGCCGATGCGCCAGGATGGCACCCGGCGCCGGAGGAGGGGGATCGGCGGTCGGTTCCCGGCGCGCGAATCCGGCCGCGGGGAAAGTAAATACATCACCGCGTGCCCGATTCCACTGTTTCCTGCATCGTCGGGACCGGGAATCTTCGGGCGGTTTGCACGGCGTTCAAGTAAAGCTCGTAGGAACGACAATATAGACGCTTGTCCATCATTATAGCGCGGCAATACGCCGACCGCCTTCGCCGGTCCGCCGGCACACGAGGGAATGTGCGTCGGCACCCGGCAAGCAGTTTGCCGGTACTTCGCTTCGGTTTCGGGTGGCAGTTTTTCCTGTCCCCCGCACAAGACTCTTGCGGCTTTGGAGGCCGCTCCAGACGATTGCCCGCCGACTTACGGGCACCGCCATCCGTGACGCCCGACTGATCCATGCCAGGAGCGCGGAACAGCCCCGCACTCTGCCTCCTCACACGCCACCCGCGATCATCCGCACCAGGACGGGCCTACGGTCCTTCGTACGGCCGCTCCTGGATCAGTTCTTGCCATCGCCGCCGGGGATCGCAGAGCCGTCGTTTCCCTGCATCGCCGGCGCATCCCTCTGTCCGCGGTCGGTCCGATTGCGCGGGCAGAGCTGCCGTGGCGGAGCGTGCGGAGGGGGCCGGTTCCGGCGGTACCGCGGGTTACCTCGGTTCCGCAGGCGGCAAGCCTGGGGGCAAGATCGGCGAACCGCCCGATGACGGGCGCGAACGGCGCCTTCAGCGGACGGCGGCGAGCGGCGGGACGGTGCTTTCGCGGGCGAGAATCGCGAAGCCGACATCGACGATGCGTGATGCCACGGCCCGCCCCTGGAGGCGCTCGATGACCATCTCGGCGGCGAGCGCGCCCATCCGGTAACCCGGCACGCGGGCTGTCGAAAGGCGCGGGCTCAGGCAATCGGCGAGTTCGACGTCGCCGAGGCCGGCGATGGCAATGCGCTCCGGCACGGCCCAGCCGCGGCGGCCGGCCTCGAGCAGCGCGCCCGCTGCGAATGTATCGCCGCTGCAGAAGACGGCATCGAGATCCGGGGCGCGCGCCACCAATTCGGCAAGCGCCGCGCCACAATCGGCGAGCCGGCTCGGGAACGGCAGCTCGACGAAGAGGTCGGCGGCGAGATCGGCGGCGCGGATCGCGTCGAGGAAGCCGAGGCGGCGCTGCCGGCCGCGCTCGTTTTGCCGGAGCGGGCCGCAGATCATGCCGATGCGGCGCCGACCGGTCTCGATGAGGTGACGGGTCATCGCGCGCGCGGCGGCGCGGTTGTCGAAGCCGACATTCATGTCGATCGGCCGGGACGTGAGCGTCCAGGTCTCGACCACCGGCACGCCGCTCCGTGCGAGCAGGAGCCGCGCGGCTTTCGACTGGGCAATGTCGGCAAGGATGATGCCATCGGCACGGCGGCCGAGCAGGGAGGCGATGAGTGCGACTTCGTCCTCGCCGGAAAGGTTGTTGTCGCCGAGCACCATCTGGTAGCCGGCGGCGCGCAGCGTGTCGGAGGCGCCCTGGACCGTCGTCATGAAAGCAGGCGAGGCGAGTGAGGGCACCACGATGGCAACCTGCCGGGTGCGGCGCGAGGCGAGGCTGCCGGCAATCAGATCCGGGAAATAGCCGAGCCGCGAAATAGCCGCCCGGACCACCGCCCGCGTCGACTCCGCCAGGAGTTCCGGCCGGCGCAGCGCGCGCGAGACGGTGACCGGGGAGACGCCGGCAGCGGCGGCGACATCGGCAAGCCTGACCCGGCCGAGGCCCGGGCGGAGGTGGCGGGATTCAGGATTTTTCAACTTCCGGGCACGGTTTCGCATGCCTCGTCGATAGCAGCACCCTGGCTGTCGCGGCAACCTTGCTCAACGATCTGTTCGCACGGCCGCGGTTGCGAGCGGTATGTCCTTCCACGTTCGGATGGGGATCGCGAGCAAGGCGCCCGCAATCATGCAGAGGCCGAGGAAGGCAAACCCGACCATGAAGCTGTGCGTGGTCGTTTCCACCCAGCCGACGATGAAGGGTCCGAAGAACCCACCCAGATTGCCGAGGCCGTTGGCCATCGCGACCCCAATGCCCATGAGCTCTGCGGGCAGAAACTCCGAGGGAAGCGCCCAGAAGGCACCGAACCGGCCGTAAAAGAGACCGTTCGCGAGGCTGAGCAGCACGATCGCGAGGCTGACACGTGCAACCCCTGCTGACTGCAGCCAGACCTCGAGAAGCATCAGCACTCCAGCACCGGCGGTGAGCAGGATCATGTGCCATTTGCGCTCCTGCATCCGATCGGACGTGACGGCAAACAGGATCATGGCGGCGACGCCGGTGAGATACGGCAGGGAGGCCAGTACGCCCACGGTCTCGATGCCGATGTGGAACGATTTGAGCAGGCTCGGCAGCCAGATCGTGAAGCCCCAACTGCCGATGAGGGCAAGGAAGTTGTAGGCGGCGAAGAGCAGTACGGAGGGGTGCACGATGGCGCGGGACCAGTGGCCTTGTGCGACGAAGCGTGTGCGTTCCTCCGCGGCCTCGCGGGCGAGGGTTGCCACCAGGGCGGCCTTCTCAGCCGCCGGCAGCCAGGCGGCCTGCTCCGGCCGGTCGGCGATGGCCCAGTACCAGACCGCCGCCCAGACGAAGGCCGGGATGGCCTCGATCACGAACATCGGCCGCCAGCCGACCGAGTGCAGGATGAAGCCCGAGATCGGGCTCGCGATGAAGGCGCCGAAGGGGATGCTGACGAGGAAGATCATGTTTGCGCGCGCCCGCTCCGCACGCGGGAACCAGTGGCGGATCAGAACGATGGTCGCCGTCAGCACACCGCCCTCGACGACGCCGAGCACGAAGCGGTTGAGCGCGAGCATCGCCTCGGTATGCACCAGCGCCGTGGACATCGAGACGACGCCCCAGGCGATGATCAGAGTCAGGATGAAGTTCTTGGCGCTCCAGGTGGTGGCAAGCCGTCCGGCGGGTATCTGCAGCACGACATAGCCGAAGAAGAAGAGGCCGGTGGCGAAGCCGATGGCCGCGGCGGTGAAGCCGAGCTCCTGCTTCATGGCGGGGATCGCCATGGCGATGTTGGTACGGTCGATGAAGGAGACCGTGTACATCAGGAACGACGCGCCGAGGATGCGGATCCATCGGTTCGAGGTAAATGCCATGTTGTTTTTCTCCCCTTTTGACTTGGCCGTCTCTCTCAGTCGTAAACGGGCTGGGTGCCCGGCGCGGGCGAAAAGCCGAACGTGCCCTTCTTCAGGATTGCTTCGAGGCCGCCGACGGCGGCGATGCGCGCCTCCTGGTCGGCGCGCGCAAGCTTGTCCGCCGCTTCGGGATCGACAATACCGCGCAAGAGCTGCTCGCACTCGGCAATGAGCCCGCGCCAGGACGGATCCGTCCCGAGATCGCGCCGCTCCTCAGGATCGGAATCGAGATCGAAAAGCTGCGGCCGCATGCCGACATAGTGGACGTATTTGAATGGCCCTTTGCGGATCATGAAGGTCGCGGCAGCCGAGCCGGCAGCGTGGTACTCGGAGAAGACGGTACGTCCCGGGGCGTGTCCCCTGAGCACTGAATCGAGCGCACATCCCGGCAGGTCCCGATCATCGGGATGCGGCGCCGCGCCGGTGCACTCGAGGATGGTCGGAAAACAATCGACGAGCGAGACGGTCTCGTGGCAGACGAAATCCTGCGGCACCTCGGGGCCGGCCATGATCAGGGGCACGCCCGCGGACTCCTCGTACATCGTGGACTTTCCCCAGAGCCCGCGCGTGCCGAGATTGTCGCCGTGGTCGGAGGTGTAGATGACCCGCGTCGTCGCGGCGAGGCCGGTTTCCTCGAGGGCGGCGAGAAGCTTGCCGATATTATGGTCCAGGAACGTCACCATCCCGAAATAGGCGGCGATGGCGCGGCGCACCTTCGTCGCATCGAACCCCTTGTCGTAGATCATGCTCTCGCGCATTGCCGCGATGAAAGGATGATCCGGCCTTTCCTCGGGCGAGTACTGGCCGGGCCAGGGAACCTTGTTCTCCGGATAGAGATTGTAGAATTCAGGGCGGGCGATCAGCGGGAAGTGCGGGCAGACGAGCGAAACGAACAGCACCCAGGGCTTCCCGGCCGGTTCGCGGGCGCGCGCGGCGAGCCAGGCGGCAGCGGAGGCGGTGATCCGGTCGTCGTAGTCCTGATAGCTGGAGTTGCCGGGGCCGGCGTCGCGGCCAAGCCGGAGCGCGGCCTTGCGCACGGGCAGTTCGCTCCGGATCAGGCCGAGAAGATCGCCCTCTCCGTCAACCACGTGCAGCGGCATCACCTCTTCATCAAAGCCGTTCTTGTCAGTCGTGCTGCGGTAGTGAAGCTTGCCGATGGAGACCGACCGATGGCCCGCCTCGATCAGGCGATGGCCCCAGGAGGGAATACTGCCGTTGTACGGGATCGCATTGTCCCAGAAGCGGATGTCGTGGACATAGCGGCCGGTGGCGAAGCTGGCGCGCGAGGGGACGCAGATCGGGCAGTTGCAATAGGCGTCGGTGAAGCGGACGCCGCGGCGGGCCAGCCTATCGAGGTTTGGCGTCCGGACCATCGGGTGGCCGTAGCAGCCGAGCACGCGGCGGCTGTGCTCGTCAGACATGATGAAGAGGAGATTGCGGGGCGTCATGGCGGACCCGGACGTTGCAGCGGCTGGAGTTCTGCTAGCGCTGTCATGATACCGCTGTCAATCCGGCCGGCGGGACTCCCGCGCCAGCGCCGCCCATTCTCCGGCAAGCGTTCCCGCCGGTTCGGGCCGGCCGGCTCGCGCACACCGGTAACGCGCGTTCGCGAAATCGCCCTCGCTGCGGTGCAGATAAGCATGCGCGGCCGCCCCCGCCTTGCCTTCCGCGTCCTGTGCCACCTCGTGCGCGCGCGCCCGGTCCCGCTTCGCATCCCGCCGAAGAGCCGGCAGTACGCGATCGAGGCCCGGAGGCGGTTCAGCGCGCGCCCGGCTCGCAAGGAAATCCGTAAACGAGGTCAGGCCCGACTTGAACAGTGAGCTTGGGAATCCGTGGCCTGATCAGAGGGGTGCGCGGGCGCGTACGATCCTGGGCACCGCGCGGGCGGTTCTCGATGTACTTCAGCCAAGCAGCCAAGTTCCGGCGCCCCCGAGCGCTGCGCGCGGCAGTGCACCCGACCAGAACGACCCGATGGCGACCTACGGCTTCACCTGGCTATGGCGGGAATTGAATGTAGAACAACTACGGATATGACCCGCCAGATGGCCATTTTGCACAGCTTCGTGGTCACTGGGCCACATTGGTGGCGGGCGGAGGGCCGACGCCCGCGCGCGCCTATTCCTCGGGCTCGGTCGTGAAGAGGAGCGGATAGCCCTTGCTGCGGCCGGCGTCGGTTCCGCGCGTCGCCTTCGCTTCGGCAACGTCCCTCGTATAGACGGCGACAACGCAGGCGCCGCGCGTGTGCGCCGTGATCATCACCCGGTGCGCCTGATCCTCGCTCATGTGGAATTCCGCCCTCAGCACCGTAACGACGAATCCGCGCGGCGTGTAGTCGTCGTTCAGAAGGATGACCTTGTGCAGGCGCGGCCATTCCGCTGCCGGCCGGACCTTCGTGGCTGGCCTGGTCACGAGCTCTGTCACCGGACGATCTGCTCCCGATGCTGGCTCCGATTCAAAACCGAGGCCGAACCTTTGCACGGATCGGCGCCCGCCGTCCATACGGCGGTTACGGGTGAAGGCGGAAGAAAACGGAGGTGGAGCGGCGCGGACCGGGCGTCAGAACGAGAGCAACCGCTTGAGCAGCGGGCGAAACTTGTTCTCGTCCAGGAGCTTTGCCCAGGCGTGATGCCCATCGTAGCCACGCACCGGCTCGAGCGTGACATTCGCAAGGTTTTTCATGCGCAGCGCGTGCTCGGTGTCGAGAGCGTGCTTGTCCCCGTACACGATGATCACCTGCGGTGGCTTGGGGTGGTTGGCGTAGAGCGGCAGGAGGTCTTCCATCATCTCCGGCCGGCTGCGCGAGAGCGGCCGGACGGCCGGAAACTTCGCCAGCTCCTCCTCGGTCGCGTTGATCCGGGTGAATGGGCTGAACGCCAGAACCCCACGCGCATCGAGGTCAAGCGCGTAGCGAAGGGCGGCGTAGCCGCCGCTCGAGTTGCCGGTGATGAAGACCTGGGTTGCACCGAGCTTCCGGATCAGCTTGTGCAGCGCCACGACGCACTCGGCATAGATACTGCCCAGCCCCTCGATCCCGGCCACGTGGAACAGCCGGGTGGTGTCGCGCAGCAGCACGAGGTGGCAGTTCGGCACCTCGAGGAAGGGCGGCACCGACCAGAAGGCCTCGCCGACCCCCCCGAATGCCACGAGCACCCGCGTTGCCGCCCAGGACCGAGCGATCATCACGTCGGTAGGAGCCCGCACCGCAACCGTTCGAGCCAAGCCGTCCAGCGCGATCGATTCGACGTCGTTCGGATCGTCGTAAGGAGGCGGGCGCAGGATCTCCAGCCGGTCGCATGCCCATGAAAGCCATTCGAGGGGCTGTAATTGCCGTTCCGTCTGGTTCAACTGCTGGATGACTTCCCACGCATTGTCGATATAGCCGTGGCGCATCAGGTCGGCGACGCCTTCAAGACGCGCCCTGATCGGCTGGTTCTCGCTATAGGCGTTGAGGAACGCCCTGCTGATTGCCCGGCTCATCATCATTGCCGTGTATCCTGTGGCGGAACAAAAGCAAAAAGGCCTAAGATGACAGAGGTCGTCTACATTCAGAGCCCTAGCAGGCACTAAAGACCATTTTAGCATTTATCTCAGAGTAGCGATCCCAGGTGATCACTGTCAACTTTTCAACAATCCGCACCACCCGCCACGCTGCCCGAGGAGGCGCTCGGCCACGGCCGAGGAGATCGCGGGCCAAAGCGCCGCTTTCGGTGCGCCAAGCCAAGAAGGCGATCCATCACGGCCTGCGGATGGGGCTGGCGGAAGGGCTTCTGCCGGGGATCGAGGCCAACGGGCGCCTCGTTACGAGGAAGGATCGGCGTGAAGGCGTCGCCGCGTTCCGCGAGAAGCGCCGATCGGTCTTCAAGAGGCGATGATCAGGCGGGTGCCGGCGTCGCGTCGTCGCCGCGGTTCGCCCTGAGGAGCGAATTGCCGCAGATATAGCCCCAGGTCATGCAGGGCCCGATCGTGGTGCCGGCACCAACCGCGCGCGTGCCGATCGGGTTCGCCATCACATTGCCTGCGCAGTAGAGCCCGCCGATCAGGCTGCCGTCCTCCCGCAGCACCTGGCCATCCGGGTTGGTGCGGGCGCCGCCTTTCGTGCCGAGCAGGGAACGATTGAGCGGGATGGCGACGAAGGGCGGCTGTTCGATCGGCCCGAGCGTCGGGTTCCGTCCGTCCGTCCGCGGCTTCGCCTTGCTCCGCTCCCAGGCGCTTTCGCCGCGATGAAAATCCTCGTCCCGGCCGGCGCGGCAGAAGCGGTTGAAGCGGTCAACCGTTGCCGCGAGTGTCGCCGCGGGCAGGCCCGCGAGGCGGGCGAGCGTTGCCAGATCCGGCGCACGACGCACCCATCCCGGCTCCTTCGCTGCGTAGTAGCGAAAGACGATCGAGCGGCGGAGGAAGCGGTGATCGGCGATCAGCCAGGCAGGGAGGTGACGGGGCTTCCCGTTCTCCGGGTTGCGCCGGTCAAGCGCCTCGCCGATGTTGTAGTCGTATTCCGAAACGAACCGTTGCGCATTGCGATCGACGACGATTGCGTGCGGCTCCGCCTGGAAGATCATCGGCAGGCCGTGCGGCCGGCCCTCGTAGATGGTGGGCAAGGTCGGATAGACATTGGCTTGGTCCATCCGCTCGAGCCTCGCCCCGACACTCGCGGCAAGCCGCTGACCGTCGCCCGCATTGCCGGACGGGCTGCCGAGCCGGTCGAACGGCCCGGGAAAAAATCTTTCCCGCATCTCCGGGTTCCATTCGAATCCGCCGGTGGCCAACACCACCGCGCGACGCGCAGCGACGCGCCGCCGCCCGCCTTTTCCCTCCACTTCGACGCCAATCACGGAGCCGTCCGCTTCGTCGGTCAGGAGCGAGACGACGCGCTGGCCGGGCGCGATGCGGCAGCCATGATTGAGGCAGCCCTTGAGCAGGCCGACAATCAGGGCATTGCCCTGGCCGGCGGCGTTGGTGAGAAGGCGCCAGAGGAGTTGCGGGGCGAGCCTCAGAACGGTTCGCACCGGCTCGTGATAGAGGTCGAAGCGGAGGGTCTCGAGATAGCTGAAGCGGTGCGGCAGGGTGGAGCGGCGGATCAATCGGCCGTAGCGGCCGACGAGACCGCGGCGCAGCGGATAAGGAGAGACCATGCGGCCGCGTTGCTTTCCGCCCGGCGCCTCGGCTTGCGGATCGGGTTCCCCGGTCAGGGCGTAGCGGAGGGGAGTGTGCCGCTCGACGAAGGCGAGCATGCGCGGCGCCTCGGCGAGGAAGCGCTGCCAGAGCGCGTCCTCGAACTGGGCCCAGCCGGCGGGCGAGGCGGAGCGGAGATAGGTAAGGGCCTCGGCCTCCGAATCGGCGATGCCGGCGGCCTGCGCGTGATGGTTGGCCGGTATCCAGGTGCCCGCCCCCGACATCGCGCTCGTTCCACCGATTCGCCCGGTCTTCTCGAGGATCAGCACGCCAAGCCCGCCCACGGCAGCGGTGAGCGCCGCGGTCAGCGCCGCCGCGCCGGACCCCACAACCACGACATCGACACTCTCGTCCGCTTCGTTCACGCTGGTGCCACCGCCGTTCGGAGGCGCGAGCAAAGCCCGCGGCGGCCGTTGGCGCAATCCCTTGCGGGGGGCTCGCCGCGGGAACGGGAGAGGAGGATTCGGGATGTCCGCAACGGTTGAGGCCCACGGGGTAGTGCTGGCGCCGGAGGAGGGACGATCGTTCTGGCAACCGGTGCCGGCCAACGGCTATGCGGCCGTCAAGCTCTCGCCGGAGACCTGGAGCGGCCCCTTCTCGATGGGCGTGCAGGTGGTCGCACCACACTCCTACATCCGGATGCACACGCACGATCGGCACGACGAGGCGATTTTCGTCTGGCGAGGAAGCGGCCGCGCGGTGGTGGCGGGCGCGGAGCACAGGATGGAGCCTGGAACCACGATCGGGCTGCCGCGCGATGTCGAGCACAGCTTCATCAACGATTCCGACGCGGAGCTTTGCCTCGTCTGGGTGATGGCGCCGCACGGGCTTGCCGATTTCTTCGCGGCGATCGGCCGGCCGCGCCTGGCCGGAGAGCCGGCGCCGGCGCCGTTTCCGCGGCCGGCGGACGTCGCCGCGATCGAGGCGCGCACCGTCTTCAAGATCAAACCGGGGTGATCCGCCGCCCAGTTCAGGAAAAGAACCCCGCCGATCCCGAACGCGCTTGACCGGGCGCGCCGGCCCGGATTGACTACTTCCGCAATTCTGGAATGACGGGCATGGCAGCCAAACGGAAGACCCGGCCGACGGGGAGGCAGCGCGCCGTGGTGCGGCGTGCTGCGGACAGCGCCGATCGCGCCTACACCGCCATCCGGCAATGGATCATCGAGTTCAAGCTGAAGCCCGAGGAGCGGGTCAACGAACTCAAGCTTGCCGAGGCGCTGGCGCTGAGCCGCACGCCGGTGCGCGAGGCGCTGAATCGGCTGGCGAGCGAAGGCTTCCTCGTGTTCGCCCCCAACCGCGGCTTCTTCTGCCGTTCGCTCGACATCGCGGACCTGATCGCGGTTTATGAGCTGCGCTCGATTCTCGAACGCGGCAGCTTCGAGCTTGCCTGCCAACGCGCATCGAACGCCGCCATCACCGCCTTCGCCCGTTCCTGGGCCGATGCACTCGTCCGTTACCGTCGCGGCGACCCGGACGACAGGCTCCGCCTCGACGAGTCATTTCACCGCCAGCTCGCGGAGCTTTCCGGCAATGACGAGATCGTTCGCCGGATCATGGCAATCCATGCGCGCATCCGTTTCGTGCGCCGCATCGGAAACGAGCCGCCGCAGCCCCGGAGACTCGCCGAGCACACCAGGATCGTCGCCGCCCTCAAGGCGCGCAACGCCGCACTCGGCACGCGCATCCTCGCGGAACACATCTTGCTTTCGGTCGAGGATGCACAGCATGTATTGAAGGAAGCCCTGTTCCGCCTCTATGTCAGCGAGGCGGCGCCGCTCGGCCGCCGCGCTGCCTGAGGGAGCGATTCCGCGTTCCTCCGGCGGTCGAGGAGCAGGAGAAGCATGCGGATCGATACGGCCACGCCTCATCATTGGCGCAAGATCTCGCGCGAGCCCGGGGCAGACGCGCCCGCGCTCAACGGCGAAACGGAGGCCGATATCGCCATCATCGGCGGCGGCTTCACCGGCCTTTCCGCGGCGCTGGCCGCAGCAGAGGCAGGCAGCCGCACCGCGCTGCTCGAAGCCGACTACATCGGCGCCGGCGCCTCGGGGCGCAACAACGGGATGGTGGTGCCGCAGCATTCGACCGCCAACCCGGGCGCGATCGCGCGTGCGCTCGGCGCGGCGTTCGGGGCGCGCTACAACGCAATGGTTGCCGGCGCGGCGGCAGAGCTGTTCGCGCTTGCCGCCCGGCACGGGATCGACTGCGATGCCGTGCAGAAGGGCTGGATCCAGCCGGCGCATTCCGAAGCGACGCTTGCGCGCGCGCGGACGATCCACGCGGAGTGGAAGGCGCTCGGCGCACCCGTCACGTGGCTGGATGCGGCAACGCTCGCCGCGCGGCTCGGCGGACCTGGCTATCTCGGCGGCTGGGAGGCACACGAGGGCGGGCATATCAACCCTTATGCCCTCACCCAGGGGCTCGCGCGCGCGGCAATCGGGGCCGGCGCGCGCATCCATGCCAAGGCCCCCGTTCACGCGATCCTGCCTGACGGCAAGAGTTGGCGGATCGAGGCAGCGGGCGGGACGGTGCGCGCGGCGAACGTGCTGATCGCCACCAATGCGCTGACCGGCACGCTCTGGCCCGAGCTTGCCAAGGCGACGATCCCGGTGCGGCTCTACCAGACCGCGTCGCAGCCGCTCTCGGCCAACCTGCGTGGAACGATCCTCGTCGGGAACGTCGGTTTCACCGACATGCGGAAAGAGCTTCGCGCCTTTCATTACGATCGCGACGGCCGGTTGATCGGCGGCGGGCGCATGATGCTCTGGCATCACGCCTCCCTGCGCGGGCGGAACGCCGTCCGGCGGAACTTGCACGGGAGCTTCCCGGCGCTCGGCGAGATCGCCGTCGACGAGTACTGGGACGGGGTCATCGGAGTGACACCCGATCGCCTGCCGCGGCTGATGCGGCTTGCGCCCGGGGTCCTTTTCTGCGGCGCCTATTCAGGCCGTGGCGTCGCGCTCGGCTCGGCACTCGGCAGCCGCGTCGGGCGGTTCCTGGCCGGCAAGACCGCCGAGGCCGATCTGCCCCTCCCGGTGACGAGTCTGCGCATCATTCCGGCGCACGGGCTTCAGGTTGTCGGGGCGCGTCTGATCCGGCCCTGGCACCGCCTGCTCGACCGGCGCGACGAGCGCGCGCCGCGAAAAGGAGCATAGCGCATGCGCTGGAACCGCAGCGTCACCGTGGTCGGCGTGCACGCCGAAGGCGAGGTCGGGCAGGTGATCACGGGCGGCGTGCTGCCGCCTCCGGGAGCCACGATGTTCGAGCGCATGGCGTATCTGCGCGACAAGGACGACACGCTGCGCAGGCTGCTGCTGTTCGAACCGCGCGGCGCGGTCAACCATTCGGTCAACCTCATCACGCCGCCCTGCTCGCCAGATGCGGATCTCGGCCTCATCATCATGGAATCCCGCTTCTATGTGCCGATGTCGGGCTCGAACACCATCTGCGCGGTGACGGCGGTGCTCGAGACCGGCATCCTGCCCATGCACGAGCCGGAGACGCGGCTTACGCTCGACACGCCGGGCGGGCTCGTCCGGGTCAGCGCGAGCTGCCGCGACGGACGTTGCGAACGGGTGACGTTCCGCAATGTGCCCTCGTTCGTTCTGCATCGCGACCGGAACATCGAAGTCGCCGGCCTCGGGACGATCCGGGTCGATGTCGCGTACGGTGGCATGCTGTATGCGATCGTCGATGCCGCCCCGCTTGGATTCGCGATCGCACCCGCCGAGGCACGCGATCTTGTCGCTGTCGGGGAACGGATCAAGGCAGCGGCGGTCGAACAGCTTCCTTCCGTTCACCCGGAAAACCCCGAAATCCGCACGGTGAACCAGACGCTCTTCGCCGGACCGCTGGCTGCAACGGCGGCCGGCAGGACGGCACGCAATGCGGTGATCATCTCACCCGGGCGCATCGACCGCTCGCCCTGCGGCACCGGCACGTCAGCACGGCTGGCGCTTCTGCATGCCCGGGGGGAGATTGCGCAGGGCGAAACGCTCGATCACGTCTCGATCATCGGCACGCATTTCCAGGGCGTGGTGGAAGGGACGACGGCGACGGGTGGCTTGCCGGCGGTGACGGTTAGCATTTCCGGGCGCGCTTTCCTCACCAGCGTTGGCCAGATCGGCCTCGATCCGGCAGATCCGTTCCCCGAGGGCTTCACCCTTCCCGACACTTGGTTCACCTAGGGTATCCGTTGTGGTCAAGCGGCTTCAGGGGTCCACGTGCGGGCATCACGGAGGAGGGCGTTGGCGATGGCGTGCGTGGCGCTTGAGCAGTTCCCGAGAGAGGGTTTTGGAGCGGTTGAGGGTTGCGGTCCTGTTGCGGGTGAGGGAACGACGGGCGGCGACGAGTTCGGCCAGTTTGTACAATGGTCTGGCGCCGCGCGGGTCGTGCTGGCCGATCCAGCGCAGCAGGGCGGTGTGGCCGGAGCGGGTGTTGCCGAACCGCCGGGTCTCGCCGACTGGGTGCACGGCGACGTGCAGGTGGTCTTTGGAGATATTGACGCCGACCGTGACCGTCGCGCTTGCAATTGCTTTGGCAGGGGTCATTCTTTCCATGTCCCATGCTTGTCATTCGGGGCTCGCTCCCCGGGTATCCGTTCGGGGCACAAGGAAAAGAAGAGGCGGTCACACTCTAACTCGGCTCACGATGGCCGGCGGAACTCCGACCCGTCCTCTTCCCGTCCTGGCGGGGTGGTCGCCCCGCCAGGACGGTCCTTCGTCGTACGAAGCGACCCCCAATGCATAAGACAAGCGGATCGCGGCTAACCGGAATCGCCGCAGGCGATCCGGAGCCGCGTGAATCCGCTCGGGAAAACGAAGGGGAGCGCTTTCAGTCGGGCTGAAAAACGCTGCACGGCCGCTGAGGCCGGCAAGCTGCTTTACCGAAGATCAACGCTCGCGGGGGAGAATGGCCGCGCAGCTTGAGGACGTCGATGGACGAGCCCCACAAAAACGCGCTCGCGCTGGCCCTCGACCATCATCAGGCGGGGCATCGCGCGGCGGCCGAGGCCCTGTACCGGAGGGTCATCGGGCAGAACCCCGGTAACCCGACCGCGCTCTATCTCCTGGGCTGGCTCCGCTTCGAGGCGGGCTTTGCGGAAGAGGCCATTGCGCTCCTGCGCGCGGTCGTGGCGTTGCGTCCCGCGACGGCCGCGGGCCACATCGCGCTCGGCCGGATGCTCGTCGCACAGAACGAGGTGCTGGCGGCGATTGCTCCCTACCGCGCCGCCCTCGCCTTTTCGCCCGACGAGCCCGGGCTCGCAGGCGAGCTCGCCCAGGCGCTGTGCGCCGGGCTCGGCCTTATCCGCGGTGTGCTCGCCGGCGGACGTCCCCAAGAGGCCGCGGATGCGCTCGAGAAAATCGGCGATCCCGCGCTGCTTCTGCCCCCGTTGGCCGCCGAGGCCTGGTTCCTGCGCGGCCGCGTGGCCAAGGCGCTGCATGAATTCCTCGCCGCAATCACCGCCTACGAGCGGGCGATCGCGCTCGAGCCCGGCTATGCCGCGGCGCATCTCGATCTCGGCAATTGCCTGGCCGAAATGGAGAGACCCAACGATGCGGAACGCGCGCTCGGCAGGGCGCTCGCAATCGATCCCGGGCTCAAGGAAGCGCATGCGAGCCTCGGCTCTGTGCTGCTGTTCGCGGGTCGGGAGGATGCGGCCGAGCGGTGCTATCGGGCGGCGCTTGCGATCGATCCCGCCATGGTGGTCGCGCACCAGAACCTCGCTGCGATTTGCCGGGCGAACGGACGCACGGTCGAGGCCCGCGAGCATCGTGATGCGGCCTACCGGCGGCAGAACCTCTTCATCGAGGCAGCCGGACGGGCGGGCCTTGCCGTCCTCATGCCGACAACCGCCGAAAGCGGCAACGTGCCGACAAAATTCCTCTTCCCGCGCCATCGCTGCACCATCCTCAAGTGGTTCATCGAATACGCGGGGCCGGACGATGCCGCACGGCTTCCGCCCTACGACATCGTCTTCAACGGCATCGGCGATCCGGATGCGGCGCTGCCCGCCGCCGCACCTCTCGCACGCTTTCTGGCGCAATGCCGGAAGCCGGTGCTCAACGCTCCGGCGGCCGTGGAGCGCACCCGCCGGGACCGGCTTGCGGGCCTCTTGGAGGGCATCCCGAACATCGTCGTGCCGGCGGTGCTGCGCCTTGAGCCCCGGGTGCGTCCGGGCGAAGGGATCGGGGAGCGGTTGGCCCGCGCGGGCCCTTCCTTCCCGATCCTGTTGCGCCGGGCCGGATCACACGGGGGCGCGGGTGTGCGGCTTGTTTCGTCCGCAGCCGAACTTGCCGGTATTCCGATCGACGGTGCAGAAACCTGGTACGCGGCCGAGTTCCGCCCCTACCGCTCGGCCGACGGTTGGCATCGCAAGTACCGCATCATCTTCATCGACTGCCACACCTATCCCTATCATCTTGCGTTGTCGCGGCATTGGCTGGTGCATTACGTCACCGCGGACATGTTGTCCGATCCCGCAAAATCCGAGGAAGACAAAGCGTTTCTCGAAGATCCCGAGGTCACGATCGGCGCCCTCGCCATGACAGCGATCGCGGCTATCGGCCGGCGCCTCGATCTCGACTTCGCCGGCATCGACTTCTCGATCTTGCCCGACGGGCGTGTGCTCGTCTTCGAGGCGAACGCCACCATGCTCGTGCATCCGGAGGCCGAGACAGGGCCGTTCGCCTACCGCAATCCCGCCGTGCAACGAATCCTTGACGCCTTCGGCGCACTGGTTCACTCCCGGACCCGTTCAGGCGCAACGAGAGTGAGCCGCTGGGGCGGTCCGTCGCCGGGAATTGCTCCCGAAAGCAACACCCGCGATCACGCGAGGCGCGAACGTCAGCCGGCGTGACGCCTCGTCTTGCATCGAAGAGCCGGGCCGAATTCGCTGTGACTGGGATGATCCTTGATCATCCCGCGACCGCCTTCGTTTTTCGACCACTGTCATGCCTCCGAGGGGTCGCTCCGCGATTCCTCCGAAACCCGTGCGGACCCGTCGGGGCGCGTGAATGGCGCTCCGATACCATCCCCCGGATGAGACGGACTCTTCGCTCCCGCCGCGTACCCCGACACTCGTCGTCACCATGCATTCCCCCTCCCGTCGCGGCGTGGCGATCTCGACCGGCCCTCGCCTCGCTCGTGCGAGCGCTCCTCTGCCATGCCCTGCCACCCGCCGCCCCATCCCCGGCGGCGCCAACGCACAAGAACGTAGGTCAAACCCATCGCCGATTGGTGTGAACCGATATTGCGGAACACGTTCGATTCCCACGGAAACGAACGTGCACCAAGATTGCGGTGCCCAAAGCACGGAGCCGCCGCATGAGCGAATCGATCGAGCATGCCGGCGCACGATCCGGATTCCCGAGAGCCTGCCCGATGCGACCCCCCCTGCCGTGCTCGCGCGGATCAAGGCCGCGCGCACGGACCAGGCAGCGCTGCAAGACAATCCCGCACGCGGCAACGGCTTGAAGCGGTTGCTGGTGAAAGCGGCTCGCCACGGGCACGCCGCTGCTCACGGATTGCACCGCGAGCACTGGTTTGCCGGCGTCGCGGGCGCGCCGCAGATCGCGATCCTGCTCGCCTCGGTCTCGATCGTCACTGCCGTCCCGGGGCTGCGCTGGGCCGCCGGGGCGATTGGCGGCGCGGCGATCATCGTGGGCCTGCTGATCCGGTCGGGCGTGGTCTGATCGCCGTGACCGATCAGATCCGGCTCAGAAATGGCTCCAGCCGGGCCTTGAAAATGTCATCGGCGCGCCTTCCGGCGCGATGACGCGCACCTCCGGCGGGCCGGGGACGAAGCGCCCGATCCGCGTGAGCGGAACGGCAAGGCGCGCCGTCGCGGCCGCGAGCCGATCCTCGGCCCCGGGCGGAACGGCCAGCAGCAGCTCGTAATCGTCTCCGCCGGTGAGGCAGCGCGCGAGCCAAGCCGGGCCGGCGGCAAGCGCCGGCGCCGAGAGCGGCACCGCGGCCGCATCGATCTCCGCGGCAACGCCGCCGGCACGGCAGAGATGGCCAAGGTCCTGCACGAGGCCATCCGAGACATCCATCGCGGCGGCGGCAAACTCGGCGAGCGGGAAGCCGAGCCGCGGCTCGGGAAGCCGGTAGCGCCGGGCGAGCAGGCCTGACGGATCGGTGAGGTGGCCTTGCAGCACTTCAAGCCCGAGGGCCGCATCGCCGATGGTGCCGCTGACGAAGACGCCGTGTCCGGCCGCTGCGCCGCGCCTTAGCACCGCGCGGCCCGGCGCCACCGTGCCCAGGATGGTGAGCGAGAGCGAGAACGGGCCTGGTGTCGCGGAGGTGTCTCCACCCATGAGGCTCACGCCGAACTGCTCCTGGTCGAGCGCAAGGCCCGCGGCGAAGGCTTCGAACCATGCGTCCTCGGTCCTGCTCGGTGCGGCGATCGTAAGCAGGTAGCCGAGCGGCGCCGCTCCTTTGCCGGCAAGGTCGGAGAGATTCACTCGCAGCAGCTTGCGCGCCACCAAATCCGGCGGATCCGCGGGCAGGAAATGCACACCGGCCACCATCGCATCGGCCGAGAGCACGAGGTCGGTCCCCGGCGGCGGTCGCAGCACTGCGACGTCGTCGGCAAGGCCAAGCGCGGCCGGCCCCGCCAGCGGGCGGAAATACCGCTCGATCAGCGCAAACTCGCGCGGAAGCGCGCTCATCCGGCCGCTGGGGCGGCAAATTCCTCCGCACGGAGCATCCGCCCCAGCCGGTCGAGCACGGCGTTGACCAGCCGCGGCTCGTCCGCGCCGAAGAATCCGTGCGCCACGTCCACGTACTCGTTGATCACCACGCGCGCCGGCGGTCCGTCCGGCATGGCAAGCTCGGCAAGCCCTGCACGCAAAAGCGCGCGCAACACCGGATCGAGCCGCGCGATCGGCCAATCGGCCGGAAGGGCTTGCGCCAGCAACGAATCGCGCTCGGCCTCTCCCTGCGTGGCCGCGCGCACGATGCGCGAGAACAGCGCCACTTCCGCCTCGGGGACGCGCCCTTCCTCGTAGCCTGCGCGGTCGACGGCCGGGCCCAGACGATGCTGCACGAACTGCTCGATCACCGATTCCGCGGCATCGCCCGTCTGATCGCTCTGGTAGAGTGCCTGCACCGCCGCAAGCCGCGCCGCGGTGCGCCGGCGCACGCCCGGCCGCACCATCAGCCGCGCCCTGCTTCGGCGCCGAAGCGGCGCGCCGCGGCAATCTGCAGCAACGCGGCGCGCGCCGCCTCGGCCCCCTTGTTCGGGCCGTCCGGACGCGCCCTGGAGATCGCCTGGTCGAGCCGGTCCACGGTAAGAAGCCCCGTGCCGAGTGCCAAGCCGAACTGCAGCGCCACCCGCATCAGCCCGCCCATCGCCTCGCGGCAGATATGCTCGTAATGATCGGTCTCGCCACGCACCACGCAGCCGAGCGCGATGAACCCGTCATGGCGTGCTGGGCCGCGCAGCACGATGCGGATCACCTGGGCCAGCTCGAACGCACCGGCCACATCCAGAGTCTCGAAGGTGGCTCCGGAGCCGCGCAGGATGCGTTCGGCACCGGCGGTGAGAGCGTCCACCACCTCGCGATAATAGGGCGCACGGACCACCAGGAGATGCGGCGGCGGCCCCTCGATCCTGAACGCCGTCGCCTCGGGTGCGTCTGCGGTGCTCATTCGTTGCCGCCAACGTTAGGTCCGCCGCCGGACGGTCCGGCGCCCTCCTCGATCGGCAACTGATCGACGATGTCGAGCCCGTAGCCCTCGAGGCCGACGATGGTGCGCTGCGTGTTCGAAAGCAGGATCATCCGCTGCACGCCGAGATCGACCAGGATCTGTGCCCCGATGCCATAGTCGCGCAGTTGCCGAGGGTGGCGCGGGTTGCCGACGGCAACCCGAACCCGCTCGGAGAGGGCGGTCGGACGCGTATCGCGGATCAAAACGACGGCGCCGCGGCCCTCGGCCGCAATCCGCCGCATCGCGCCGTGCAACGTCGCCCAGGCGGGGCCGCCCAGCATGTCGTGCAGGAGATCGACCGCATGCATCCGCACCATCACCGGCTGCGGCCCCGCGGGCTCTCCCTTGAGCAGCACCAGGTGCTCAGCATACTCCACCGTATTCGCATAGACCAGCAGCCGCCACTCGCCGCTCTCGGCGTGCTGCAGCACACCCTCGGCCACCCGCCGCACCAGCCGCTCGGTGCGCCGGCGATAGGCGATCAGATCGGCGATCGTACCGAGCTTCAGATTATAGCGTTGCGCAACTGCGACGAGATCCGGCAACCGCGCCATCGTGCCATCGTCGTTCATGATCTCGCAGATCACGCCCGAGGGATTGAGGCCGGCCAGCCGCGCGATATCCACCGCTGCCTCGGTGTGGCCGGCGCGCACCAGCGAGCCGCCCTCGCGCGCCACCAGCGGGAAGACGTGCCCCGGCGTGATGATATCGTCGCGCCCCTTCTCGGGATTGATCGCAACCGCAATGGTATGCGCGCGGTCCGCGGCCGAGATTCCCGTGGTCACGCCTTCGCGCGCCTCGATCGATACGGTGAAGGCGGTCTGGTGGCGCGAGCGGTTCGAGGGGCTCATCAGCGGCAGCCCGAGTTGCTCCACGCGGGCGCGCGCGAGTGCCAGGCAGATCAGCCCGCGCGCGTGGCGGGCCATGAAATTGATCGCATCCGGCGTGGCGAACTGCGCCGGAACCACCAGATCGCCTTCGTTCTCGCGATCCTCGTCATCGACCAGGATGAACATCCTGCCGGCCTGCGCCTCTTCGATCAGCTCCTCAGTGCGGGCGAGATAATCGGAGAGTGCGGCGGTCTTCATCGGCTCTCCGCAAGGCGTGCGACGTAACGGGCGAGCATGTCGATCTCCAGATTGACCCGATCGCCCGGCTCGAGCCAGCCGAAACGGGTCACCTCGGCGGTGTGTGGGATGATGTTCACCGCGAACCCCTCCCCGCTCACCTCATTGACCGTGAGCGAAACCCCGTCCACGGCGATGCTGCCCTTGACTGCGATGAAGCGCCCGAGCGCCGGCGGAATTCGGAAGCGCCAGCGGACCGAGCCCTGCTCCGGCCGCGCTTCCACGGCCTCGCCCACACCGTCCACATGGCCGAACACCAGATGCCCGCCAAGCTCGTCGCCGAGGCGGAGGCTGCGCTCCAGATTGACCCGGCTGCCGACCTGCCAGTCCCCGAGCGTCGTTCGCGCCAAGGTCTCTGCGGAAACATCGGTGGCGAACCGGTCAGAACCCACCTCGACCACGGTCAGGCAGCAGCCGGAGCATGCGATCGAGGCTCCTGGCGCGATCGCCGCGGGGTCCGGCCAAGTTGGGCCGATCGTAAGCCGCATGTCGCGGCCGGCACCGATCGGGGCGATCGTGCGCACGGTTCCGAGCCCGGTGATGATGCCGGTGAACACGGCTCAGGCCGCCCGCGCGAATTCGCTCAGCATGTCCTCGCCGAGCGCGGCGCTCTGCCGGCGGAGGAAGCGCGGCATGGCCTCGAGCCGCGCGACGCCGAGCGCCGCAGCCGCCGGCCAGGCATCGGCCCCGAGCAGGGCCGGCGCATGGAACCAGACGAGCCGGTCGACAAGGTCGGCCGCGAGCAGGCTGGCCGCGAGCGCAGCACCACCCTCGGCCAAGACCGCCGTCACCCCCGCTTCGGCCAGCGCGCCGAACCCGGCACGGAGATCGACGCCCGCTATGCCCGGCGGAACGGGAAAGAGCCTTGCGCCGCGCTCGCGCAATTCCTCCACCCGCGCCGCATCGGCATCGGCACGATGCAGAATCCAGGTCGGCGTCTCGCGCGCCGTCGCGATCACCCGGGCCTTGGGCGGCGTGCGGAGGAAACTGTCCGCCACCACGCGCACGAGCGGACGCGCGCGGTAGCCGGGAATGCGGCAGGAGAGCTCTGGATCGTCGGCGAGCACAGTCCCGACACCCACCAGAATGGCGTCGTGCCGGCCGCGCAACGCATGCGCCGCCCGGCGCGCCATCTCGCCCGTGATCCACCGGCTTTCCCCGTCACGGGTGGCGATGCGCCCGTCGAGTGTCGAGGCAAGCTTCAACGTCACGCTCGGCCGGCCGCGGCGCACGCGGCTGAAGAACCCTGCCGCGACTGCTTCGGCCTCGGCGGCCAAGAGGCCCTCCTCCACGGAAACCCCGGCAGCGCCGAGACGCGCGAGCCCTTTCCCGTTGACGCGCGGATCGGGATCGCAGAGGGCGGCGACAACGCGGGCAACGCCGGCCACCATCAGCGCATCGGTGCAAGGAGGCGTGCGCGCGTGATGGCAGCAGGGCTCGAGCGTCACGTACGCCGTAGCCCCGCGCGCACGCCCGCCTGCCATGGCGAGCGCCACAGTCTCGGCGTGCGGTCGCCCGCCCGGCGCCGTTGCCCCGCAACCGACCACTCGCCCTTCGCGCACGAGCACGCAGCCGACCGGCGGGTTGGGCCACGTGACGCCCTGGCGGCGACGCGCCAGCGCCAGGGCCGCCTGCATGTGGGCGAGATCTTCGGCCGCCGCCATCACGGCTCCTCGCCGAGCGCGCCGACGAACGCGCCGAAATCCTTGGCCTCCCGGAAGTCGCGATAGACGCTGGCGAAACGGACATAGGCAACCTCGTCCACCTCCTTCAGCGTTTCCATCACCAGTTCCCCCACCTGCTTCGAGGGGATGTCGGTTTCGCCGCTTGCTTCAAGCTTGCGGACGATGCCGTTGACGATGCGTTCGATCCGCTCCTCCTCCACCGGTCGCTTGCGCAAGGCGATGCGGATCGAGCGGGCGAGCTTCTCGCGCTCGAAGGGCACGCGCCGCCCGTCCGCCTTGACAACGACGAGTTCGCGCAACTGCACGCGCTCGATCGTGGTGAAGCGCTGGCCGCAGGCAGTGCAGGAGCGGCGCCGGCGGATCGCCGCACCATCCTCCGTCGGGCGGCTGTCCTTCACCGCCGTATCATCCTGGCCGCAGAACGGGCAACGCATGGGCTCGTGCCTTGCCGGGCTCAGCGCCCGGAATAGATCGGAAACCTCTGGCAAAGTGCCAGCACGCGCTCCGCAACCCGTCGCTCGGCGGCTTCGTTGCTCCCGTCGTTGGCGCCGGCAAGTCCGGCGAGCACGTCGTCGATCAGTGTGCCCACTTCGCGGAACTCGGCCGCGGCGAAGCCGCGCGAGGTGGCCGCCGGGCTGCCGAGCCGGATGCCGGAAGTTACGGTTGGCTTCTCCGGATCGAAGGGGATCGCGTTCTTGTTGGCTGTGATGCGCGCGCTCTCGAGGCTCGCCTCGGCGGCCTTGCCTGTCACGCGGCGCGGCCGGAGATCGACCAGAAGCAAATGGCAGTCCGTGCCCCCGGTAACGATCGCAAGCCCGCGCGAGGCAAGCGTCTCGGCAAGCACCCGCGCATTCTCCTGCACGGCGCGCTGATAGAGCCGGAACTCCGGCCGCAGCGCCTCGCCGAACGCTGCGGCCTTGGCGGCGATCACGTGCATCAGCGGCCCGCCCTGCAGGCCCGGGAACACGGCGGCGTTGATCTTCTTGCCGAGATCGGGGTCGTTGCCGAGGATCATTCCCCCGCGCGGGCCGCGCAGCGTCTTGTGTGTGGTCGTGGTGACGACATGCGCGTGCGGCAGCGGGCTCGGGAAGAGGCCGGCGGCGACGAGGCCGGCGAAGTGCGCCATGTCCACCATGAGAAATGCGCCGACGGCATCGGCGACGCGGCGGATACGAGCAAAATCGATGAAGCGGGGATAGGCGGAGCCGCCGGCGATGATCAGCTTCGGCCTTTCCGCCTCGGCCAACCGCTCAAGCTCCTCGTAGTCGAGGAGCCCGTCCTCGCGTCGCACGCCGTATTGCACCGCGCGGAACCATTTTCCCGACAGATTCGGCGCCGCGCCGTGCGTGAGGTGCCCGCCGGCCGCGAGGCTCATACCGAGGATCGTGTCCCCGGGCTTGAGCAGGGCCAGGAACACGGCCTGGTTGGCCTGCGCGCCGGAGTGGGGCTGCACATTGGCAAAACCGCAGCCGAACAGCTTGCAGGCCCGCGCGATTGCCAGCTCCTCGGCGATATCGACCGCCGCACAGCCGCCGTAATAGCGCCGCCCGGGATAGCCTTCGGCGTATTTGTTCGTGAGCACGCTGCCCTGCGCCTCGAGCACGGCCGCGGAGACGAGGTTCTCGCTCGCAATTAGCTCGATCCCCTCCTGCTGGCGCTGAAGCTCAGCGGAAAGCGCCTCGGCAAGCTCAGGATCTGTCTCGACGAGCGGGGCCGCAAAGAAACGCCCGGTCGAGGCCGTGGCCCTCGGCTCATTCATTGTGGCCGCGCCTGCCTCGGCCGGCCCGGACGAGGCCACGCCGCCTTGAGAGCCCCCGGGGCTCTCGGCACCTCGGGCCCGGTCAGCGGGCGGCCAAACGAATTGCAAAGCATCGGGTCCACCCCTCGACGACTGAGCGGTGCTCTATCATGCCCGCTCGGGTGGGAAAACAGCCGGCCTCGCGGCAACCGGACGGGGTGCGACGTCCGCCTCTTTCTTGCGCGGGCCGCGTGGTCGTGGCGCGTCTCCCTCAAGGCGCGGGTTGGCAGCGGCGACAAACCGGGCTTATCCACCAGCCGCCGCGACAGCCGAGGAGTTGAGGCATGACCGTTGGCCGTTTCCCCACCGTCCGCATGCGGCGCAACCGCCGCGACAACTGGACGCGCCGTCTCGTTGCCGAACATCGGCTGGCCACGGACGACCTGATCTGGCCGGTCTTCGTCTGCGAGGGCAGCAATCTTTCCGTCCCCGTCGGCTCCATGCCGGGCGTGGAGCGCGTGAGCCTCGATCGGCTGGCGGGGCATGTCGCGCCCGGTGTTCAACTCGGCATCCCCGCGGTTGCGCTCTTTCCGGCCACCCCGGCGGAGAAGAAAGACAGCGAAGGCCGCGAGGCCACCAACCCGGAGAACCTCATTTGCCGAGCCGCCCGTTTGCTCAAGCGCGAATTTCCCGACCTCGGGCTCGTCGGCGACGTGGCACTCGACCCCTACACCGACCACGGGCACGACGGCGTGATCCGCGACGGCTACGTGGCCAACGATGAGACGCTGCAAATCCTGCAACGCCAGGCGGTCGTGCAGGCGGTGGCGGGCATCGACGTGATCGCACCCTCCGACATGATGGATGGAAGAGTGGGGGCGATTCGTGCCGCGCTGGACGAGGCCGGCCTCATTCACACGCGGATCATGAGCTACGCCGCCAAATACGCCTCGGCATTCTACGGCCCGTTTCGGGACGCGGTCGGGTCAGGCGGCGTGCTCAAGGGCGACAAGAAGACCTACCAGATGGATCCCGCCAATTCCGACGAGGCGCTGCGCGAGGTCGAGCTCGATCTTCTGGAGGGCGCGGACATGGTGATGGTCAAGCCCGGCATGCCCTATCTCGATATCGTGCGGCGCGTGAAGGATCGTTTTGAAGCACCGACGTTCGTCTATCAGGTGTCGGGCGAATATGCGATGATCATGGCGGCGGTGAAGAACGGCTGGCTCGAGCACGAGCGCGCGATGTTGGAGATTCTCCTCGGCTTCAAGCGCGCCGGCGCCGACGGCATTCTCACCTATTTCGCACCGGCAGCCGCGCGACTTCTCGCGCGCGGGGAGGTGTCCGCGTGATCTTTTCCGAGCGCTACCGCTTTGTCCCCGAGCGGGCGGCGCTACAGGTCGCAGAGATCGACACCGCGCTGAGGAATCGCCTCTTGACGAGGCTCGATCAATTCATCCTTTTTAGTCGGTGGCAGAACAAATACGTCGGATGGCACGATCGTCTCGAGTACAAGGACCTGGCGCCCGACATACAGGGCTTCGTCTTCCGTTTTTGGGATCAGTACCTGAAGAAACCCACCGCATCGATGCCGTCTATGGTGAGTGATATTCGCGAGGAGATGAGGACCGTCCTGGCCAACTGCTGGTGGTACCAATTATATGATTTTCTCGAATTTTGCCTGAGCACGTTTCCCTTTTCCGCAGCAGCGTCGCGGAAGGAGGACTTTGTCGGAAAATGCAATGATGTCCTTTCGCAAGAAAAATCCGCCTATCGAATCGTGGCTAATCAGGTCACTCGGATTACCGACCTACAAGAGGTCTCCGCAATTGAGGAGGCCCAAGACTTGGGGGACCGCTTCGCGACGGTTAGCCTGCATGTTAATGCTGCCCTGCGACTGCTCTCCGACAGGAAGAATCCGGACTTTCGGAATTCCATCAAGGAGTCGATCTCCGCGGTCGAGGCCATGTGCGGCATCGTCGCCGGCGGCAAGAGGCCCACATTGACCGATGCCATCGCGGCGCTCGAGAGCAAGGGAGTCACAGTCCATCGTGCGCAGCGCGACGCCTTCGTCAAGCTCTACGGCTATACAAGCGATGCTGGCGGGATTCGCCACGCCATGCTGGAGGAGGCCACGCTCGACTTCGACGATGCCAAGTTCATGTTGGTCGCGTGCTCGGCGTTCGTAAATCTGCTCAAGGCCCGGATGGCGTAAGCCCGAACCCACCCACTTGCGCGGGCTGATGGATGCGTCCGGCGGGACGGCTGCCTTCAGCCGCCCTCCTCGGCGCACCGGGCGAGCAGTGCGAGCGCGGCCGTAACGCTCGCCGCACGCACCGCACCGCGGTCTCCGGGAAAGAGGTGTCGCTCGCTCGCCGTTCCGCTGCCTCGCCGCGCCGCGGCAACCCAGACGAGTCCCACCGGCTTTTCCACGCTGCCGCCGCCCGGGCCTGCCACGCCGGTCACGGAAACGGCAAGGCCGGCTTCCGAGTGCTGCAGCGCACCCTCTGCCATGGCGCGCGCTACAGGCTCGCTCACCGCGCCGTGGCGCGCGATCAGCGCCGCGGGAACGCCGAGCATCGCTTCCTTCGCCCCGTTCGAGTAGGTGACGAAGCCGCGCTCGAACACGTCCGACGAACCGGCGATCGCGGTCAGTGCCGCCGCAACCAGCCCGCCGGTGCAGCTTTCCGCTGTCGCGATATGCAATCCCCGCGTGCGGCAGAGCGCAAGCACCCGGCTCGCCTGTTCGAGGAGCGAAACGGCCAGCACGCGCGAGGGCTCAAGCCGCCAGCTCTCTCTGTGCTGCCGCGCTGAGGACGCCGATCGCCACCTCGACGCCCTCGCGATCGACATCGAGATGCAGGCACGCACGGCCGCGGAACTTGCCCATCGTGGAGATTGCAACACCTTCGCGCCGTGCGCGCGCCGCCAAAACATCTGCCGGCATTCCCGTCCCGGAGGTATCCAAGAAGACGAGGTTGGTCTCCGGTGTTTCGACCGTGATGCCGGGAATCTGCGCAAGCCCACGCGCCAGCAAGCGCGCATTCTCGTGGTCCTCGGCGAGCCGCTCCACATGGTGGTCGAGCGCGTAGAGGCAGGCCGCGGCACAGATGCCGGCCTGGCGCATGGACCCGCCGAGCCGCTGCTTCCAACGCCAGGCCGCATCGATGAAGGCCGAGGAGCCGGCGAGCACGGCACCGAGCGGTGCGCCGAGACCTTTCGTGAAATCGAGCCAGACGCTGTCGTAACCCGCCGCGACCTCGTGCGCCGGAACGCCGCTTGCCACCACGGCATTCATCAGCCGCGCGCCGTCCATGTGCGTCGCCATACCGGCCGCGTGCGCGGTCTCGGCGATTGCCTTGAGCAGATCCAACGGCCACACCGCCCCGCCACCGAGATTCGATGTCTGCTCCACCGCCACCAGCGTCTGCGGCGGCGCGTAGCGGGTGTGCGGCCGGAAGGCGGCCGTGAGCGTCGCAACGTCGAATTTTCCTCCTCTGCCCTCGAGCGGCAGCACGCTGGCCCCGGTGAGCGCCCAGGGTGCGCCCCCTTCGCTGGTCGCGATATGGGCAGTCCGGTGCGCCAGAATCTCATCACCCGGCCGGCAATGGGTGAGGATGGCAACCTCGTTGCACATCGTGCCACTGGGCAGAAAAACGGCCGCCTCCTTGCCGAGCAGCGCCGCCATGCGCTCGCAAAGCGCGCGCACGCTTGGATCGGTGCCGGCCTGGTCGTCCCCGACCTCCGCCTCCGTCATCGCCTTGCGCATCGCCGCGGTCGGCTTGGTCTGTGTATCCGAATAGAGGTTCACCCGGACCGGCGGCAGTTTCGGATCCGGAAGTGGCGGCGCATAACCCATCGGCAATCCTCCCTTTCAAGCCCGGCCCGGCGATTGCGCCGCAAGCCTCGCGCAGCGCGCACGAGAACCCAGGCTAGAGCAATTTCCCTGCGGGCGAAATCACGCGCGGAAAATGGCGGATCAACGGAGGAACCTGGCCTCATTCGCCTTGACCGCTGCCATCCCCTGCAACCGGAAGATTTCTTCAACCGGCGCGATCCGTCCCTCGACGTTCGCGCTGCCGCCGTCCTGCCGGATCGCGGTGAACACATCCTGCATGGCGGCCACTGCCGCACGGATCGCGTGATTGCCGTAGATCACCATCCCGATCTTGCCGAGGCTCCTGATCCGCGTCTCGTCCATCGCCGGATAGGCAGTCGGTACGATCACGAGCGGCACCCGCCCGCTCCAGGCGCGAGCAAAGCTCTCCACCTCATCGGGCGTGGACTTCTTCGAGTGGATCAGGATCATGTCCGCACCCACCTCGGTGTAAGCGGCGGCGCGCCTGAGCGCCTCTGCCTCGCCGAGGCCGGCGATCAGCGCCTCCACGCGGGCGATCACCAGGAAGTCGGGATGCGCGCGCGTCGCGATCGCCGCCTTGATCTTGCCCTGGAACTCCGCCGTCCGGACCAGGTCCTGCCGGCCCTCGGCGATCAGGCTCGTTACCTTGGGGAAGGTCTTGTCCTCGATGACGATGCCCGCCGCACCCGCCCGCTCGTACTCCCGCACGGCATGGATCACGTTGAGGGCATTGCCGAACCCGGTATCGATATCGGCCACGATCGGAAGCGAAACGCGTGCCGCCATGGCGCGCAGCATCTCGAGATGCTGCGTCATGCTGACGAGGCTCACGTCCGGCAGGCCAAGCAACGCCGAGAACTCGAACCCGCTCGCCCAGATGCCGTCAAAGCCGGCTTCCTCCGCCAGAAGCGCGGCAAGCGGGCTGTGCGATGCCATCAGATGAACGAGCCCCGAGCGCACGATCTTCTCCCGCAACAATCCGCCCATGCTCATCGCTCTCTTGTCCCCGTGCTCAGCGCGTCAGTGCTTCGGGCGGAGCCACAGGAGCAGCGGGCGCCCGCAACGGCGGACCGTACACCTGGGCGGCGCGCTTGCGGAAGGCATTCACCATACGCCGCACGGCTTCGCCGAAAACGAACCCGATGGCTTTCTGAAGGATGCGGCTTCGGAACTCGAAATCAACGAAGAAATCAACCTGGCAGCCCTTCGGATCCGGCAGGAAAATCCACTGATTCTTGAGGTAACGGAACGGACCGTTCTCGTAGCTGACGAGGATCCTTCGCGGGCGCTCGAGCGTCACGCGACTCGTGAAACTCTCGCGGAACGGGCCGAACCCGATGGTGAGATCCGCCACCAGGAGGGACTCGTTCCGGCTTCGCACACGGGCGCCGACGCACCAGGGCAGAAAGCGCGGATACGCACCGACATCGGCCACCAGATCGAACAATTGATCGGGCCGATAGGGAACCAGCGAGCGTTCCGCGTGCGTTGGCATCGCGCTTAGGCCGCGGCAACGCTCGCATGGCCGCGCGCGGCCTTGAGCGCGGCGAAGTCGGCATCCGCGTGATAGGAGCTACGCGTCAACGGCGACGCGCTGACCATCAGGAAGCCCTTGCCGCGCGCCAGCGCCGCCAATCCGGCAAATTCCTCAGGCGTGACGAACCGCGCCACTGCCGCATGCTTGATCGTGGGCTGGAGATATTGCCCGACCGTGAGGAAGTCCACGTCCGCGATACGGAGATCGTCCATCACCTGCTGGATTTCCGCCTTTTCCTCGCCAAGCCCCACCATCAGGCCGGATTTCGTGAAGATGGCCGGGTCCAGGCTCTTCACGCGGTCGAGAAGGCGGAGGGACTGATAGTACCGTGCACCCGGACGGATCGTGGGATAGAGGCGCGGCACGGTTTCGAGATTGTGGTTGAACACGTCCGGCCGCGCCTCCACCACCCGCTCGGCCGCTCCGCGCTTGCGCAGGAAGTCGGGCGTCAACACCTCGATCGAGGTGCCGGGTGCCGCGGCTCGCACGGCCCGGATCACGGCCGCGAAGTGCGTAGCCCCGCCATCCTCCAAATCGTCGCGATCGACCGAGGTGATGACCACGTGCCTGAGGCCGAGCCGGGCCACCGCATCCGCGACGCGCTCCGGCTCGTCGGCGGCAAGCGGCGCGGGCGATCCGGTGGTGACGTTGCAGAAGCTGCACGCCCGCGTGCAAACATCGCCCATGATCATCATGGTGGCGTGGCGGTTCGCCCAGCACTCCCCGATATTCGGGCAGGCTGCCTCCTCGCACACCGTCACCAGCCGGTTCTGCCGCATCAGCGCGTGCGTTTCGTGATAAACGGGATGCGTCGGTGCCTTGACCCTGATCCAGACGGGCTTGCGCTGGATCGGATTGTCGGGGCGGTGCGCCTTCTCCGGGTGCCGCAGCGCTCCGCTCGACCGATGATCGACAACGATGCGCGTGCTCATCCCTCACTCACCTGCCGAGAGACCCTTTGCCGCCGCGGCCCGCGGTCTTTCTGCGCCTGCTGAAAGATGGCGGGCCCGTGGTTCGCGTCAAGCCCAAGCAGCCGGCCGCCATGCCGCCTTCGGATGAATGCCCGCACCGCCCACCAGTATCGTGCCCCCTACGTTCGCTGCCCTTTGCAGTGACCCTAGGGGATAAGCAGGACACTGGAAACAAAGGGCTAGTGTCCCGATACCGACGATTTGTCATGCCAAGGAACTTCGCAATCGGGACACTAGAAATGGATTGCCCGGCCGTAGGCATCGAGCACCGCCTCATGCATGGTCTCGCTCACCGTCGGGTGCGGGAAGATCGTCTCCGTCAGCTCGGCCTCGGTGGTTTCGAGCGTCCGCGCAATCACGAAGCCCTGGATCATCTCCGTCACCTCCGCGCCCACCATGTGCGCGCCGAGCAGCGCGCCGGTCTTGACGTCGAAGACCGTTTTCACCATCCCCTCCGGCTCGCCGAGTGCGATCGCCTTGCCGTTGCCGAGGAAGGGGAAGTGCCCCACGCGCACCTCGTGCCCGTTCGCCCTGGCGGCCGCCTCGGTGAGCCCGACGGAGGCAATCTGCGGCCGGCAATAGGTGCAGCCCGGCACATTGCTGGTATCGAGCGGGTGCACGCCGTTCAGTCCGGCGATCTTCTCGACGCAGATTACCCCCTCGTGGCTCGCCTTGTGGGCAAGCCAGGGCGGCCCGACGAGATCGCCGATGGCGTAAACGCCCGCCTCGTCCGTGCGGCAGAATTCGTCCACCGCCACGTGCGTCTTCTCGATCTTCACGGCCGTGCCCTCGAGGCCGATCCCCTCGACATTGCCGACGATGCCGATCGCCGAGATCACGCGATCGACGGTGATCTCGCGCGTGCGCCCGGCCAACTCGATCGTCGCCGTCACATTGTCCGCGCCCTTCCTCGCTGCGGTCACCGAGGCGCCGGTGAAGATCTCCATCCCCTGCTTCTCGAACGCTTTGCGTGCAAACGCGCTCACCTCCGCATCCTCGACCGGCAGGATCCGGTCGAGCACCTCGACGACCGTCACGGCCGCTCCCATGTTACGGTAAAAACTTGCGAACTCGATGCCGATCGCGCCCGAGCCGATCACCAGGAGCGACCTCGGCATCACCGGCGGTACCATCGCTTGCTTGTAGGTCCAGATCAGCTTGCCGTCCGCCTCGACCCCCGGCAACTCGCGCGCCCGCGCCCCGGTCGCCAGCAGGATATGCGGTGCGTCGAGCGCGGGAAGCGCCTTGCCGTCCTTGGCCAGCGCAAGCTTTCCCTTGCCCGCGAGCTTTCCCTCCGCGTCGAACACCGTGACCTTGTTCTTCTTGAGAAGATAACCCACGCCCGACGAGAGCTGCCTGGCCACCGCGCGCGAGCGCTTGACCACCTTCGTGAGATCAAAGCGGGGATTGTCGGCGGCAAAGCCGAATTCACCGAGATTGTGCAGAAGATGATTGATCTCGCTCGTGCGCAGAAGCGCCTTGGTGGGAATGCAGCCCCAGTTGAGGCAGATGCCGCCCAGATGCTCGCGCTCGACCACGGCGGTCTTCATGCCGAGCTGCGCAGCGCGGATCGCCGCCACATAACCGCCCGGCCCGGCACCGAGCACGATGAGGTCGAAGGATGTCTCGGCCATTACCTTTCTTCCTTTCACCCGGCCAGGGCAGCGAGCGCAGGACCCTCCAGCCTGTGCACGGTCCATTCCGACATCGGCTCTGCCCCGAGGCCGGCATAAAAGCGCTGCGCCGGCGCGTTCCAGTCGAGCACCGACCATTCGAGCCGTGTGCAACCGTCCGCCTCGGCCCGGTGCGCAAGATGGCGAAAGATTGCCCGCCCGATCCCGCGCCCCCGGTGGGCCGGCTCGACGTAGATGTCTTCGAGATAGAGGCCCGGCCGGCCGGTGAAGGTACTGTACGTGTAATACCAGAGCGCGAACCCGACGGCCTTGCCTCCGGCTTCGGCGAGCAAAGCGCCGGCGCGCGCGGGCTTGCCGAAGAGGGCCGCCCGCAGATCGGCCTCGGTCGCACGCACCTCGTGCAGCAGCCGCTCGTATTCGGCAAGCGCGCGGATCAGGCTGAGCAGCGCGCCCGTGTCCGCCAGTGCAGCCGGACGCAGCGAAAAGCCCGGCCCGCTCACAGCATCAGGCTCAGCGGATCTTCGATGATCCCCTTGAAGCTCGCGAGCCACGCCGCGCCGAGCGCGCCATCGATCACGCGATGATCGACCGAAAGGGTGCAGCTCATCATCGTGGCAATGCCGAGCGCGCCGTCCTGAACCACCGGCCGCTTCTCGCCGGCGCCGACCGCCAGGATCGCGGCCTGCGGCGGGTTGATCACCGCGGCGAAGTCCCGCACGCGGAACATCCCGAGATTGGAGATCGAGAACCCGCCCCCCTGGAACTCCTCTGGCTTCAGCTTGCCGGCCCTGGCGCGCTCGGCAAGGTCCTTCATTTCGTTGCTGATGGCCGCAAGCCCCTTCCGGTCGGCCTTGCGGATGATCGGCGTGATCAGCCCGTCGGGGATCGCCACGGCGACACTGATATCGACGTCCTCGTATTCGACGATTCCCTCCTCCGTATAGCTCGCGTTGACACGCGGGAAGCGCGCCAGAGCGAGCGCCGAAGCCTTGATGATCAGGTCATTGACCGAAAGCTTGAACGCACCCGGCCCTTCCTTGGCCGAGCGCGCGTTGAGCTCGCCGCGCAGCTTGAGGAGAGCATCGAGCGCAACCTCCACCGAGAGGTAGAAGTGCGGGATCGTCTGCTTGCTCTCGGAGATCCGCCTTGCGATCACCCGGCGCATGGTGGTGTGCGGCACCAGCCGGTGGGGCGCTGCGATCGCCGCCGCGGCCGGGGCGGCCGGCTTCGGAACGGCGGGCGGTGGCGCCGCAACCAGCGCGGGCGGCGCCTTCGCCAGCGGAGCACGGGCGAGTGCGGTTTCCACATCCGCCTTGACGATCCGCCCGTTCGGCCCCGTGCCCTTCACGGTTTCGAGCGCAAGCCCCGCCTGCTGCGCCATGCGCCGAGCGAGCGGGGAGGCAAAGATGCGTGAAGGAGCCGCGGCGCCGTTGCCCGCCCTTCCGGTCGGCGCTGCCGGGCGAACAGCGGCAGGCGGCGGCACCTCGGTTGCAGATGCAGGAGCGGGCGTCGGCAGAGGCGCGGGTGCGGGTGCGAGCACGGGTAGAGGAGCCGCGGGCGGTGCCGGCGCCTCGGCCAGCGTCTCGCCTTCCGCCAGCAGAACCGCGATCGGCGCGTTCACCTGCACTCCGGCGGTGCCGTCCGGTACGATGATCTTGCCCAACACGCCTTCGTCAACCGCCTCAACCTCCATCGTTGCCTTATCGGTCTCGATTTCGGCGATCACGTCGCCGGCCTTGATGGCCTCGCCTTCCTTCTTCAGCCAGCGCGCCAGGGTGCCTTCCGTCATCGTCGGGCTCAGCGCAGGCATCAGGATGTTGGTGGACATCGCTTCCTCCTGCCTCAGACGATCCTGCGCACTGCCTCGACCACCCATTGAGGCTGCGGCAGGGCGAGTTTCTCGAGGTTGGCCGCGTAAGGCAAAGGCACATCTGCCCCGTGCACCCTGACCGGCGGGGCGTCGAGCCAGTCGAACGCGTCCTCGATCACCTGCATCGCCACCTCGGCGCCAATGCCGGCGTAGGGCCACCCCTCCTCGACCGTCACCAGGCGGTTGGTACGGCGCACGCTCTCGACGACGGTCGCGATATCGAGCGGGCGCAGGGTGCGCAGATTGATCACCTCGGACTCGATCCCCTCCGCGGCAAGTGCCTCCGCTGCCGCCATCGCCACGCCCACCATGATGCTGAAGGCGACGATCGTCACCCGATCGCCCGCCCGCTCGATCCTCGCCTTGCCGAGCGGCAGCACGAAATCGTCGGCCACCGGGCAATCGAAGCTGTGGCCGTAGAGAATTTCGTTCTCGAGGAAGATGACCGGATTGGGATCGCGGATCGCCGCGCGCAGCAATCCTTTGGCGTCGGCCGCCGACCATGGCGCAACCACCTTGAGCCCCGGCACGTGCGCATACCACGACGCGTAGCACTGGCTGTGCTGGGCGGCGACGCGCGATGCGGCGCCGTTCGGGCCGCGGAAGACAATCGGGCAGCCCATCTGGCCACCTGACATGTAGAGGGTCTTGGCGGCGGAATTGATGATCTGGTCCATCGCCTGCATGGCGAAGTTGAACGTCATATATTCAACGATCGGGCGCAGCCCGTTCAGCGCCGCGCCGACGGCAAGGCCGGTGAAGCCGTGTTCCGTGATCGGCGTGTCGATCACGCGCCGCGGCCCGAATTCGTCGAGCATGCCCTGGCTGATCTTGTAGGCGCCCTGGTACTGGGCGACCTCCTCGCCGAGCAGAAGGACCCGTTCGTCCGCGCGCATCTCGGCCACCATCGCCTCGCGCAGCGCTTCCCGCACGGACATGTGCTTCATCGGCCCCCAGTCCTTGTCCGCCGTCGCAACCGCCAGCACGGGGGCGGGTGCGGGCGGTGCGGCGGCCGGCGCGGGCGCCCGTGCCGCCGCAGGCCGCACCGGAGGCGTTGGCACCGCCGCGGGCGGCTGCGTTGGCGGTGCGGCAGCTTGTTGCGGTAACGCCGGAGCCGCTTCGCCGTTGCTGGCAAGAACCGCGATCGGCGTGTTCACAGCCACGCCGTCGGTTCCTTCTGGCACCAGAATCTGCGCAATGCGACCCTCGTCCACCGCCTCGACCTCCATCGTCGCCTTGTCGGTCTCGATCTCGGCGAGTACGTCGCCTGACTTCACTTCGTCGCCGACGCCCTTCAGCCAGCGCGCGAGCTTGCCCTCCGTCATGGTCGGCGAGAGGGCGGGCATGAGAATCTGCGTGGTCATGCCGCCGGAGCCTCCAACAAGACGTCGGTGAAGAGCTCGGCCGCATCGGGCTCGGCGCTCGCCTGCGCAAAATCGGCCGCATTCTGAACGATCTTCTTCACCTCGTCGTCGATCTTCTTGAGCGCCTCCTCCTCGACACCGAGCGCGAGCAGGTTGGCGCGCGCACCTTCGATGCAGTCGTGCTCGGCGCGCATCTGCTGCACCTCCTCACGGGTGCGGTAGCGCGCCGGGTCGGACATCGAATGGCCGCGATAGCGGTAGGTTCTCACCTCCAGGAGGTAGGGGCCCTTGCCGGACCGGCAATACGCGACCGCGACCCCCGCCGCTTCCTTCACCGCCACCACGTTCATTCCGTCCACCTGCGCGCCAGGAATGCCCCACGCCGCGCCGTTGCGCGAGAGGTCCTTGGCCGTGGTGGCGCGCTCGACGCTCGTTCCCATGCTGTATCTGTTGTTCTCGATCACGAACACCACCGGCAGCTTGAACAGGGCCGCCAAATTGAAGCTTTCGAACACCTGGCCCTGATTGGCCGCGCCCTCGCCGAAGAAGGTAAGGCAGACCCGATCATTCCCGCGATACCCGTTGCTGAAGGCAAGCCCGGCGCCGAGACTTACCTGCGCGCCGACGATCCCGTGCCCGCCGAAGAAATTGCGTGCCTTGCTGAACATGTGCATGGAGCCGCCCTTGCCGTGCGAATAGCCGTCGCGCCGGCCGGTGAGTTCCGCCATGACGCCGCGCGGATCCATGCCGCAGGCAAGCATATGACCGTGATCGCGGTAGGAGGTGATCACCTCATCGCCTTCGCTGATGGCGCTGAGCATGCCGACGACGACCGCCTCCTGGCCGATATAGAGGTGGCAGAAGCCGCCGATCAGACCCATGCCGTAGAGCTGCCCCGCCTTCTCCTCGAAGCGTCGGATCATCAGCATGTCCCGATAGGCCTTGGTAAGCTCCTCCCGCGAGACTGAAAGCTCGCGCCCTTTGACGCGCCGCCTACCCTCGGTTGCTTGCGCCATCCCCCGCTCCTGCCGCCCGTCGCCGGAGAGACTAGCGCCCGAAGCTCTCCGCCAGCAAGAATCGATCGGCGGAAAATCATTATGTTGCGACGCAATGCGGGTGTTTAAGGGGAATATGGTTAACCGCTTGGTTCGCGCCTCGGCTACCACGCGGCCGCGACATATCCGTGAGCGATCGGAGCCGCGGGAATAGCTTTATTGCTTCCCGCTCGGGAATTTCGCAGCAAGCTTGCCGCCTGCCACGGCCGCATCAGTTCGTCCGTGCCAACTCCACACGGTTGCGCCCTTCGCGCTTGGCGCCATAGAGCGCCCCGTCGGCCTCCTGCAAGAGGCCCTCGGCGGTAAGTTCCGCGCCCTCGCTCGAAACCACGCCGATGCTTACCGTCAAGCGGTGCGGCATGCCCCTTCCGTCAGGCACGAAACGCATTTGCGCAACCGCGTCGCGGAGCCTTTCCCCCGCGCTCGCCGCCTCGCCGATGCTCGCACCCGGCAGCACCACGCAGAACTCCTCCCCGCCATAACGCGCCAAGGTATCGAAGATGCGCAGGTTGGCGCGCAGCGTGTCGGCCACTGCCCTGAGCGCCCTATCGCCGGCCGGGTGGCCGTAACTGTCGTTCACGCGCTTGAAGTGATCGACGTCGATCATCAGCACCGCCAGGCCGTTGCCTTGCGGGCGTGCCATCAGATGGCGCAGGTGGTGCATGACGTAGCGCTGGTTGTAGAGGCCCGTCAGCGGATCCGTAAGCGCGAGCGCGAGCGCCTGATCGACGTCCCCCCGAAGGCGCTGTTGATAGATTTTCCGCCTGACCTGGTTGCGCGCGCGCACGCGCAGTTCGTTCTGGTCCACGGGCCGCAGAAGCCAGTCGTTCGCGCCGAGATCGAAGCCGCGAAGCGTGCGCTCGCGACTCTCCGGCTCGGCGATCAGGAGCAACGGAATCTCGCTCGTTTGCCCTCCCACCCGGAGCGCGGAGGCCACCGCCAGGGCATCCTCGCTCATAAGGGAAAGGCTGAGGACGATCAGATCAAAGTCGATAACCGCCAGCAGGGACCAGAGTTCAGCTTCATTCCGCGCAAGGCCTGGAAGCATCTCCTCTCGCGCAAGCCACTCCTGCAGCAGACTTGCCTCGGCGTCCTGATCATCGAATACCAGCACGCGTGCTCCGGCAACCGAAGGTGTCTCCGTCGGACCCTCGATCAATCCAAGCGTTCGGGCCGTCTCGCTGCGTGCCCGCCATTCGTCCAGCATGCGCTTGAGACGGACCAGTCCTCGCACCCGCGCCAGGAGGGTGTCGAACTCGACCGGCTTGCTCAGGAAGTCGTCGGCTCCTGCCTCGAGGCCGCGTACCCGCTCCGCCGGCGCGTCCAGGGCCGTCACCATCACGACCGGCACATGTGCCGTGGGTTGATCCGCCTTGAGCCGCCGGCAAACCTCAAATCCGTCCATGCCGGGCATCATCACGTCGAGAAGCACGATATCGGGCCGCCACTCGGCGGCAATGCGAAGCGCCTTGGGCCCGGTCTCGGCGCTTGCCACCTGATAATATTCGGCGGCCAGCCGGGCCTCCAGCAATCGCGCATTGGCCGGCACGTCGTCGACAACAAGTACGCGCGCGGTCACGCCCGCGCCCCGGTTCGCCGCGCGCCCGGGCGCGCGGCAAGAAACGGCGACACCGACCTGACCGCAAGTGCTGTCGGATCGGCAGAAGTAAGCGAAAGACCGAGCACCGCCCTTGTGTCCAGGTTCCGGGGCAAAGCCATCAGGATCGAATCGTCGTTAACGTACCGTCAACGCCCTCCGCCCGCGCCGACAGGCGCGCAGGGCAAGATGCCAGTCCGACTATACCCGAACGCGCTCCCCTCAGCGCGTGGCGAACTGTCGCGCCCCGAACAAATTTTCGCGCTCGGTGTCGGTAATCGACCCGCGGCGCTGCCGATCCGCCAGTACCGCGACGCCGCGCACGACGGCCGGCCGGCTCGCGATCGCATCGTGCCAGCGACGCACCGCCGGATAGTCCGCAAGATCGATGCCCCTCCGGTCCGGATTGCGGAGCCACGGGAAAGTCGCGATATCCGCGATCGAGTAGTCGGGTCCTGCGAGGTATTCGGACTCGCCGAGGTGCTTTTCCAGAACCCGATGCAGCCGCTTCACCTCGTTGCCGTAGCGTTCGATGGCATAAGGGAGCTTCTCCGGGGCGTACGCGGCAAAGTGGTTGTACTGGCCAAACATCGGGCCGACCCCGCCCATCTGGAACATGAGCCATTGCAGGCACGCATAACGTTGATGAGGACCGGCGGGGATCAGTTGGCCGGCCTTCTCGGCGAGGTAGATCAGGATCGCTCCGGATTCGAACAGGCTGATCTTCTGCCCGCCCGGGCCGTCAGGATCGACGATCGCCGGGATGCGATGGTTCGGGGTGATGGCGAGGAATTCCGGGCGGAACTGCTCGCCCCCGCCGATATTCACCGGAATG
Source organism: Pseudomonadota bacterium (assembly GCA_021816925.1). Classification (GTDB taxonomy): domain Bacteria; phylum Pseudomonadota; class Alphaproteobacteria; order Acetobacterales; family Acetobacteraceae; genus JAKAWQ01. Next base: position 156,031 of record JAKAWQ010000002.1, on the reverse strand, counting down.
ACGCGGTAGGAGAGGCCAAGCTCCTCGAGCGCGATATGCACCTTGTGTCCGTTCGGGGTAGGCCAGCTCCACACCTCGATCATTCGTTTTCTCCTCTCCTGCTCCGATGGCGCGGTCAAGGTGCGCCCGAAAGAAAGCCGAGCGCCGCCTGCACGCCCCCCGCGCGATGCGGCACCCCGGCAAGTGCCAACCCCATCTCCACGCCCCCGAGCGTGCCGATCAGCTCGAGATCGCCGAAGCTGCCGAGATGGCCGATGCGGAACACACGGTCCTTGAGCACTCCAAGGCCGTTGCCGAGACTCATGTTGAACCGCTCCAGTATCAGCGCCCTGAGCGCATCCGCGCTGACTCCCTCCGGCAGCCTGACCGCCGTGAGCGAGGAGGAGTAGTGCCGCGGCTCCGCGCACTGCAGCTCGAGCCCCCATGCCTGGACCGCCCGGCGCGTGGCTTCCGCATGCCTTCTGTGCCGGGCAAACACCCGCTCCAGCCCTTCCTCCATCAGCATCTCGAGCGCGGCACGCAGCCCGAACAGCAGGTTCGTGCCGGGCGTATAGGGAAAATAGCCGTCCGCGTTGGCCTTCAGCATCGCCTGCCAGTCCCAGTAACTGCGCGGCAGCTTCGCCCTCGCGGCAGCGGCCAGCGCCTTGCGGCTGACGGCATTGAACGAGAGCCCGGGCGGCAGCATCAAGCCCTTCTGCGATCCGGCGATCGTGACATCCACGCCCCACTCGTCGTGCCGGTAATCGATGCTGGCGAGTGAGGAGATGGTATCGACGAGAAGGAGCGCCGGGTGCCGCGCCCGGTCCATCGCTTCACGCACCTCGCGGATCGGGCTTGTGCAGCCGGTGGAGGTTTCGTTGTGCACGACGCACACGGCCTTGATGCGATGGTCCCGATCGGCGGCCAGCGCCTCGCCGATCGCCGCCGGATCGGCCCCCCGGCGCCAGTCGGTATCGATGAAAACCGGATCGAGCCCGAGCCGCTCCGCCATCTCCTTCCACAGCGTCGCGAACCAGCCCGTGCGGGACATCAGCACCCGATCGCCGGGGGAGAGCGTGTTGACCAGCGCCGCCTCCCACGCCCCGGTGCCCGATGCGGGGTAGATCACCACCGGCCCCGCGGTGCGAAAGACCGGCCTGAGCATCTCCAGGATTTCCCGGCCGAGCCGGCCGAAATCCGGACCACGATGATCGATCGTGGGATTGTCGATCGCGCGCAGCACGCGCTCGGGCACGTTCGTGGGCCCGGGGATCTGCAGGAAATGCCGCCCTGGCCTCACCTCCTCCGCGCGGTTGCTTGTTGCCGCCCTCTTCTCACTCATCGACCATTCCTTGCCGGCGATCAGCGCCGGTCATCCGCCCCCGAAGCACGCCCCGCCGCGCCCTTGTGCTCTCCGCCGCGCGCTCCGATCTCATGCGGAGGTACGACACGGAGACACGCTTGCCGGAGGGCATCGCAGCCGCAGGGAGACGCGCGATGCCGGACCTTTCGCAACGGGGTCCGCGCGGCCCGGCTACACTCCCGGCCAGTCCCTTTGCCAAAGCGCGCCGCCGGCTGCAAGCGACGGTCCTCGGGATTTCTCTCGCGTTCGGGGCGGCAGCGGTCAATGCGGCCCCGCTGCCCTCGCACGTCTATGTCGTTTCCAACGGTTGGCATACGGAAATCGGCCTCTCGGCGTCCTTCTTCACCGGCCCTCTCGCCGCCATCCCCCGGGCGTTCCCGGGTGCGCGGTATCTCGTCTTCGGATGGGGCGAGCGCGCCTTCTACATGAGCCCGGCCCCCACCTGGACCGAGGCGCTGCGCGCCCTTCTCCCGGCCCGCGCCGTGCTGCTCGTCCTCGCCCTCGGCACCGCCCCGCCGCGCGCCTTCACCGCGGGCATTCACGTCGTCGTCCTTCCCCTCCGTCCCTCTGGCGGCAAGGATCTTGCCGCGTTCCTCTGGCAGAGCTTCGCCAAGCCACCCTCGGGCAGCCTCGAACGCATCGCCGGCGGGCCCTATCCCGCAAGCGCATTCTACGCCGCCACCGGCACCTACGACGGTGGGTACACCTGCAACACCTGGACCGCGGATGCGCTCCGCCATGCGGGCCTCTCCGTCACCACTGCCGGCGTGGTCTTCGCCGGCCAGGTGATGCGCCAGGTACGACGCCTGCGCGCCGAAAGCGCGCCGCCAACGGCGTCGCCGTAGGTGGCGGATCCCGCCGCGCCATAGTGCTGCACCATGCGGGTGACCGGCGTATCGGGCCCGGCGTAGGAGGTGGTGGTGCTGAAGCCCGGCGCGGGTGCAACGAAGGTGATCTTGCCGATGCGGCCGAGTGCATCCAGCGCCTCGGTCACGCCGGTCTTGCCGTTGGCGGCGACGGCGGTGGCGCGCTTAACCCATTTTATTCAGTGTGCCCCAACTGCGCGGTTCACCAGTGGAGGGAGGTTCCGCCCGGGGAGTTGCCGGTAGGTCCTGGTAGCGGACGAGCGGCCCGATTGGGTAATCGGGCGGGCCGAAGCCTCGTGACAAAGGCCACCTTTTGGCGGTTGCGCGATCCGGCAGGCCGTAACGTGAGTAAAGCCTGAGCAAGCCTCGAAAGTGAAGTGATGGACGCCGACCCGCCTGAATAACGGGGAAGGCCGGGTGGAGAGGGGAAGCAACCGACGATTGCATCCGCTCTGGTCCATTGGGGTCGTCGGCACGGCATGTCGCAAGGGTGAGCCGGGTAATTGGGGGAGCCCCGTTTTGAGTGAGGGTAGCGGCCTCAACGTCGTCGCAGGACGGCGGCTCCGGCGGGTGTCGGACAGGGTCGTAGTACTGTCGAGGCCGGGTAACGCCAGCGGAGGGAAGGACCCTGACTTCCGGTGTGCTTTTGACGGAGCCGAGGATTGGTGATTGGCGATGAGCCTGACAACACCGGATACCATCAGGACAAATGGACCCGAGTTCGCGGTCATGGGCACATGCGGGACGGGCGAGCCCGCCGGCGCCCGGACGGGGTCCGGACGCCATCCTTTCCCCCGGTATCGGAGAGGGCAAGGCAGCGGGGATCGCAACTTCTCCCAAGGGTTGACAATCTGCCCGGCCGAGGTCCGGATCGGACGCCGATTCGGAGCGTTCAGCTTCACAAGTCCATCGCGGGCAGGGAGGCCAGGATGAGCTATCATTTCTCGAAGACGCTCGCGTTGTCGTTCGATGACGCGATCGCGGCGACCACCCGGGCGCTTCAGAAGCATGGCTTCGGCGTGCTCACCCAAATCGATGTGCAGGCGACACTCAAGGAGAAGCTGAATGCGTCCTTTCGCCCCTATCGCATCCTCGGCGCCTGCAACCCGAAAATGGCCTTTCAGGCGCTGCAGCTCGAGGACAAGGTCGGCACCATGCTGCCGTGCAACGTGATCGTCCAACAGCGTGAGGATGGGCGGGTGGAAGTTTCGGCAATCGATCCCGTGGCCTCGATGCGGGCGATCGAAAATCCGGAGCTGGCCCGGCTCGCCGAGACGGTCAGGGAAATGCTTCGTCAGGTTGTCGAGGAAGTCTAGCGGTAGAGGGTGGATTGCATCACGCCGGCCCGCAATCCGCAGGGCTTGCTACACCGCCCGCGCCTTTTCGATGACCTCCGGTTGTACCCTCCCGCTTACCCGATCTTTCCGCTCACGGCGAACACCGAACACCAAGATCATCCCGCCCTCCGGCGCCGCGCCGGGGTCCGCGCGCCGCCCTCTCCCGCGGTGCGGCGAAGGGTACGGGCTGGGTGGTCAGGCAGGAGGCGCGAACGGGTGATCGCTCGAGCAGGCGGAGGAAGCCGGCGGACCGGCTGCGGAGTTTCTGGCAAGCATCCTGCCCTCCTGCTAAGCTGCCCCGGCACCGAGCCGGCGAATCAAGCAGGGTGGAGGGCGTGCAACCATGACAGCAATCGGCAGATACCGGGCGCCGAGCGCGGAACCCGGCAGGCTCGGCGTGCATTCGATCGGCGAGTTCGTGCTCAGCGTGCCGGCGCCCGAGAAGGCACAGGAGTTCTACGCGGCCTTCGGCCTCGATGTGACGGAGAGCGGGAACGCGCTCGCGCTTTCCGCCGCGGACGGGTACCGCTGGGGAAGGGTGGTGGGCGGGCGGCGCAAGGCACTGCATCACCTCACCTTCCACTGCTTCGAGGAGGATCTGCCGCGCTTCAAGGCGCGTCTCGAAGAGGCGCGCATACCGCTTCTCTCCCCGCCTCCGGGCTTCGATAGCAACGGGCTCTGGTTTGCCGACCCGGACGGCCTTGCCGTCGAGATTCGGGTCGGCCCCAAGACCTCGCCGGACGGCAAGGCCCCGCCGGCGCCGCTGGACGGGGAATCGGGTGTGCGTTGCGCTCCGTACCGGCGCTTCGCGGAAGCTCCGCGCCCGCGCCGGCTCAGCCACCTCCTGCGCTTCACGGCCGACGTCGATCGGATGGTCGGCTTCTACGACCGCACGCTCGGGCTCAAGCTTTCCGACCGCTCGGGCGGCAACATCGCGTTCCTGCACGCGATTCACGGCAGCGACCACCATATGGTCGCCTTCGCGCGATCCGGGGCCCCGGGCCTGCACCATGTGAGCTGGGACATGCCCTCGCTCGATTCGGTCGGCCTCGGCGCCATGACGATGGCGGAACGGGGCTGGCGCATGGGCTGGGGGCTCGGCCGGCACGTTCTCGGATCGAACTATTTTCATTACGTCCGCGACCCGTGGGGAAGCTTCGCGGAATACTCGTTCAATATCGACTACATTCCGGCCTCGGCCGAGTGGGAGCCGATCGACCATCCGGGCGAGGATTCGTTCTATCTCTGGGGCCCGGAGATGCCGCCCGAATTCGTCTTCAACGCGGAGGCTGCGCAGGCTTGAGAGGAATCGCGCTGCGGCCACGCGCACCGAGATAAAGGCGGGCCGCGTTGCCGCCGAAAACGGCGGCGCGGGCGCCTTCCGCCAGAGGAGAAAGCAACTCGAGGCTCGCGCTCCGCCAGGCGTCGTAACCGCGGGCCCGCTCGACGACCGGCCAGTCGCTGCCCCACAGCAGCCGCTCGGGGCCGAACACTGCGCAAAGATGCTCGACATAAGGCCGAAGATCGTCGATCCGCCAATTCGCGCCGGCTTCCGTCACCAGGCCGGAGAGCTTGCAGCTCACCTCCGGGCGCGCCGCGATCGCCGCGACATCGGCGCGCCAGGGATCGAGGGTGCGATTCAGGATCTGCGGCTTGGCGCTATGGTCGAGCACGACGGAAAGTTCCGGGTAACGATCGAGGAACACGAGCAGGCGGGGAAGGTGGCGCGGCAGAACCAGAGCGTCGAACAGAAGCCGATGCCGCGTCATGGCGGCGAGGGCGGGGGCAAGATCGGGGCGCAGCAGCCACTCGTCATCGGCGATGTCCTGCACCATGGGCCTGAGACCGACGAGAAGGGGATCGGCGGCGAGCCAGCCGATCGTGCCCGGCGCATCGGCCGCGGCGAGATCAACCCAGCCGACGACGCCCGCGACGAAGGGCGTGCGAGCGGCGAGCGCGAGAAGGAATTCGGTCTCGGCGACGCTCGGCGCCGCCTGCACCAGGATGGTCGCATCGATCCGGTGGCGGATCAGCAGAGGCTCGAGGTCGGCGGGCAGGAAGTCGCGATAGATGGGACCCGCCTCCGGGGTCAGCCACCCGTAGTCGCTACGCTCGAGCCGCCAGAAATGCTGATGTGCGTCGATCTGCATGGGCGCCTTGCCTGCGCGGGAAACCGTAGAGCACGTACGTTCCGGATTGAAGCGAAGATGCTTCCCGCTTCGCCGGCTCAGCGTCTCCGGTTGCGGGCATGATCGACGCTCGTCGTCGATTCCGATCCGCGCGGGGATGGATGGTCAGGATTGAACCCGCGGCAGCACCTTGCCCGGGTTGAGCAGACCGTCGGGATCAAGCGCGGCCTTGATCCGCCGCATGAGGGAAAGCTCGATCTCGCCACGCCAACGCGCGAGCATCGGCGGCTTGAGACGCCCAAGCCCGTGCTCGGCGGAGAAACTGCCGTCCAGGCTCAGCACGACCTCGTTGATCGCCTCCATCAGCGCCTCGCTCTCTGCAAGGAACACCTCGGGAGTGACGCCATCCGGCTGCACAAGATTGAAATGGATGTTGCCGTCGCCGAGATGGCCAAACGGTGCGACGCGAACATCGGGCACGATCGCTCGGGCCGCCGCTGCGCCGCGGCGGAGAAGCTCCGGGATCGCCGGCACGGGCACGGAGATGTCGTTCTTGACCGAGGCGCCGGCCCGCTTCTGCGCCTCCGAATGCTCCTCACGCAGCTTCCAGAATTGGGCGCGTTGCGCCTCGCTTGCCGCCAGCGCCGCATCGGTGATCTCGCCGGCCTCCAGGGCGTCGGCGAGCGCCGTCTCGAGCCCCTCGGCGAGCCCCGAACCGGCGCGCGGTGAGGCAAGCTCCATCAGCGCATAGTGCGGCGCGCTTGCGGCAAGCGGCAGGCGCGTTCCGGGAATCTGTTCGAGCACCAGCGCGATGCCGGCGGCCGACATGTATTCGAAGGCGACGAGGGCCGCCGCATCATGGCGCTGCAGCCGGCCGAGGAGTGCCAAAGCGGCCTCGGGCGTAGAGAGCCCCACGAAGGCTGCCGCCCGCTCGGCGGGTTCAGGTTCGAGACGGAGCACGGCTGCGGTGATGATGCCGAGCGTGCCTTCGGAACCGACGAAGATCTGCCGCAGGCAATAGCCGGTGTTGTCCTTGCGCAGGCGGCGGAGCCCGTTCCAGATGCTTCCGTCTGCCAACACGACTTCGAGACCGAGCACGCGCTCGCGCGCGTTGCCGAAGCGGAGCGTGTTGTTGCCGCCGGCGTTGGTGGCCAGCACGCCGCCGATCTCGGCGCTGCCTTCGGAAGCAATGGAAAGCGGCAGCCAGAGACCGGCGGCGGCGGCGGCCTCCTGAGCCGCCTTGAGCGTCACGCCGGCCTCGAGGGTGAGGGTAAGGTCGAGCGGATCGAGCGCTCGCACGCGGGTCAGGCGCGAGAGCGAGAGAACAAGTTCCGAGCCGTCCTCTGCCGGGACGGCGCCGCCCACCATCGACGTGTTGCCGCCCTGCGGCACGAGCGCCACGCGGGCCTCGGCAGCGAGCCGGACACATGCGGCAACCTCGGCCACGGTGGCCGGGCGCAGCACCGCAGGCGTGCGCCCACGGTAAAGCCCTCGCCAGTCGGTGGCGAAGGGGGCAGTGTCGGCAGGGTCGGTACGCATCCCCCCTGGGCCGAGCAGGCGCTCGAGCGCGGTGAGCAGCGTTGCCGGAATGGTTGGGCTCAAGCGTGCAGTGGACATCGACGGGGATCCTCGGGCCGGACCAGGATCAGGGCCAATGGCTGGAAGTGCCGTCCGGAGCGAGGCTTTTGAGGATCATCGTCGCCAGCGCGTGTGCAATGCAGTCATAACCGCGGTCGTTCTGGTGCAGGCGATCGCGCGCAATGAAGTCGCGGTAGGGGAAGCCCTCGCGACGCCAGGTGTCCATAAGGGTCGCGCGGGAGAAAAGGTTCACTCCGGCGCCGGCCGCCGCCAAGGCAAGCGCATGATCAATCGCTTCGTCGAGAGGAGAGGCAATGAGGCGCGGAGAACGCTGGTTGTCCATCAGGATGACATCGGTGCCGGCGGCCTTAAGGGAAGCAAGTCCGATCTTCACGAAGTGCAGGAACAGCGCGGGCGGGGTTTGATGAAGGGCCGCATTGGCGCCGACCTGCCAAATGACGAGCGTCGGGCGGATGGCAATCACATCCTCGTCGAGCCGCGCAAGCTCATGCCCGATATCCTCGCCGTTCCGTCCGCGATTGAGCACGGAGATACTTGCCCGCGGCAGCGCGGCGGAAAGGATCTTCTGCAGCCGCGCGGGATAGCTCGCCGCCGGGTCGCTGGCCGCGGCGCCGGCAGTGGAAGAAGAGCCGAGTGCCACGATCACCAATTGCTTGCCGGCGGCCAGGGCGGCACGGCTTGCCGGCAGGTGGGCGGCGGGGAGACTCGCCGCCGGGCAAGCGACGCGCGCCACAGGCGCCGCGACCAGTGCGCCCGACCCGATGGCCAGGGGAAACAGAAGCAGACAAAGACCTGCGACGAACCAGCGCCCCACGGACCATCCGCCTCAGGCGGCGGTGCCGCCGACCGTCAGCCCGGCGATTTTCAGCGTCGGCTGGCCGACGCCGACCGGAACGCCCTGGCCGTTCTTTCCGCAGGTGCCGATGCCCGGATCAAGCGCCATGTCGCCGCCCACCATGCGGACACGGGTCAGCGCATCCGGGCCGTTGCCGATCAACGTTGCTCCCTTGACCGGCGCGGTCACCCGTCCGTCTTCGATCCGGTACGCCTCGGAGGCCGAGAAGACGAACTTCCCCGAGGTGATATCCACTTGCCCGCCGCCGAAATTGACCGCGTAGAGGCCGCTTTTCACGGAACGGATCATGTCCTCCGGCGTATCCTTGCCGGACAACATGAGCGTGTTGGTCATGCGCGGCATGGGTGCATGCGCATAGGATTGCCGCCGCCCGTTGCCGGTCGGGCGCATACGCATCAGCCGCGCGTTCAACCGGTCCTGCAGGAAACCGACCAGGATCCCGTCCTCGATCAGCACCGTACGGCCTGATGGCGTGCCCTCGTCATCGACGGTGAGGCTGCCGCGGCGGTCCGGGATCGTACCGTCGTCGATCACCGTGACGCCGGGAGCGCCAATCCGCTGCCCGAGCAGGCCGGCGAAGGCCGAGGTCTTCTTGCGATTGAAGTCCCCCTCCAGGCCGTGGCCGATCGCTTCGTGGAGCAGAATGCCCGGCCAGCCGGGGCCGAGCACGACGTCCATCTCCCCGGCGGGCGCGGGCCGGCTTTCGAGGTTGACGCGCGCCTGCCGCAGCGCCTCGTCCACCGCGGCCTGCCAAGCGGCAGGCTCGGCGAGCGGCTGATAGCCGAAACGCCCACCGGAGCCGTAGCTGCCGCTCTCCCGCCGCCCGCCTTGCTCGAGCACCACGGCGACATTGAGGCGGACAAGCGGGCGAAGATCTGCCATGCGCGTTCCATCGGCGCGGATGATCTGCACCGCCTGCCACTCGCCGGCGAGCGAAGCCATCACCTGGCGAACCACAGGATCGCGGGCACGTGCATACGCGTCGAGTTCGGAAAGCAGGCGGGCGCGCGCCTCGAACGCCATGCCTGCGAGCGGGTTGGCATCGCTGTAAAGCCGGGCATTGGAAGGCGGCGGGGCGGCATCGGCGTGCCCGCCCGGCTCCGCGGGCAGGGCGGCGACGGTGGCCGCCGCGCGCTCGAGCGCGGCCTCGGAAAGCTCGCCGGCATGGGCATAAAAGGCGGTTTCCCCGGCGACGGCGCGCAACCCGAAGCCGAGCGTGGCATCGAAGCTGGCGGAGCGGATGCGCCCGTCGTCGAGGGCGAGGTGCTCGCTCTCCCGATATTCCAGAAAAAGCTCGCCGTCCTCGGCCGTGCCGAGCGTGCGCGCCAGAATGCGCTCGGCCGAATCGTGGTCGAGCCGTGCCCCCGGTTGCTCGAAGAAGAGCCGGTCGGTCACGACGAGAGGCGCCGGGCCGAAGTTCCGGGGCGGCACAGTCGGTTCAATCATACAGTGTCTCTCCGCCCGAAACGTGCCGGGATGCAAGCCCATTGGTCATCGGGCATGCGCAAAGGTCGAGAGGCCTTCTGCCACAGCCCCCGGGGGAGGCGTCAAATGCAGGCCTATGCGGCCTTGAAGGTGCCGCCCGAGCCGCGGCCGAGATGCTTGGCGAAGAAGGCAAGCGTGCGGTCCTTCGCCAGGACGGCGTCCGCTTGGCTGTAGCTCGCGCGGTCGTCGCAGCCGAATCCGTGTTGTGCCTTTGGATAGGTGTAGATCTCGACGCCCGGCTGCGCCTTGCGGATGAGATCGACATCGCTCATCGGGATCGAGGCATCGGCCTCGCCGAAATGCATCTGCACGGGACAGCGCGGCTTTTCATTGCGCGTCGCGGCGATCCCGCCCCCGTACCAGCAGACGGCGGCGGAAAAGCGCTGCGTGCGGGTGGCACCGAACCAGGCGACCGTACCGCCGAAGCAATAGCCGACGATGCCGATCCGGCGCTTGCCATGTGCTGCCGCTGCCGCCTTGATGTCGGCCAGGATGGCGGCGTCCGTGAGCTTGCCGCGCAGCTCACGACCGCGCGCAACGTCGTCCGCGCTGTAGCCGAGCTCGATCGCGGGCCCGACGCGATCGAAGAGCGCCGGCGCGATCACCGCATAGCCGGTCTCCCCGGCCAGAGCGTCGCAGACCCGGCGGATATGCGCGTTGACACCGAAGATTTCCTGGATGACGACGAGGCCGATCATTGCCTCCCCGGACCCGGCGAAATAGGCCGATGAAGTGTGGCCGTCCTCGGCCGTCAGATGAATCCTTGTTGGCATCCTGCCCTCCGCGGGTTGGTCGGGGCCCAGCATGCGGGCCTGGGCGGCAGCGTCAATCCCGCCGGTTCGCCATTAATCTGGACATAAGGATATCTTTATGTCAGTGAAGCGAGATGGAGAGCCTGCTCGCCAGCCTGCGCGCCGCCGCCGAGCCGACCAGGCTCCGCCTCTTGGCACTCGCGGCGCGCGGGCCGTTCTGCGTGAGCGAGTTCACCGCCATCCTCGGCCAGTCCCAGCCGCGTCTCTCGCGCCATCTCCGCTTGCTCTGCGAGGCCGGCCTCCTGGAGCGCTCGCGCGAGGGTGCCCGCGTGTGGTTCGACTTGCCGGCCGGAGCGGCCGGCGCGCTCGCCCGCGTCATCCTTGATCGGCTTCCCGGCAATGACCCGGTACTCGAGGCGGACCGCCGGAAGACCGCGCGCGTGTTGGCCGAGCGTGCGCGCATCGCCTCGGAGAGTTTTGTCCGCCAGGGCGCGGACTGGGACGAGATGCGCGCGCTCAATCTGCCGGCCGCCACGGTTTCGCAGGCGCTGCTGGCGCTCCTGCCGGAGGGCCCCCTCGGCCGCCTGATCGATATCGGCACCGGCACCGGCGGCGCGCTCGCCCTGCTCGCCCCGCGCATCACCGAAGGGCTCGGCATCGACGCAAGCTCCGCCATGCTCGCCCTGGCCCGCACCCGCCTCGCGCGCGACGGCCTGACCCACTGCGTCGTGAAGCGCGCCGACATGTATCGCCTGCCGCTTTCCGACGGGGCGTTCGACCTCGCCATCCTGCAGATGGTGCTCCACTATGCCGAAGATCCGGCCGAGGTGCTGGCCGAGGCTGCCCGCGTCCTTTCTCCCGAAGGCCGGCTGGTGATCGTCGATCTCGCCCGCCATCGCCGGCGGAAGACGGCGGAGCGGCTCGCGCATCGCTGGCCCGGTTTCACCGACGAGGAGATGGGGCGCTGGCTGCACGCCGCTGGCCTCCATCCCGGGCCCGCCACCGCCGTTTCCGGCCCGCTGCCCGTGCGCCTCTGGCCCGCGTTGCGTGAACCCGTCGTCTGACCAGGAGCCGCCGATGCCCGCTTCCCTCCTCGAATTCCTCTCCGGCCGCGTGCTGCTCTGCGACGGCGCCATGGGCACCCGCGTGCAAGCCGCCACGCTCGATATCGAGCGCGACTTCCGGGGTCGGGAAAACTGCACGGACGTGCTCAATCTTTCGCGGCCCGATCTCGTGCGCGAGATCCATCACGGCTATTTCGCCGCCGGCGCCGATGCCGTGGAGACCAACACCTTCGGCGCCTCTCCGGTGACGCTCGGCGAGTTCGATCTTGCCGAGCGTGCACTCGAGATCAACCGGATCGGCGCCGAACTGGCCCGCGAGGCGGCCGGCCAGTTCGCCGACGGCCGTCCCCGCTACGTCTTCGGCAGCGTCGGCCCCGGCACCAAGCTGCCGAGCCTCGGCCATATCGCCTACGACCCGCTCGAGGAGGCGCTGGCGCTGCAGTGCCGCGGCCTGATCGAGGGTGGCGTCGATGCGATCCTGATCGAGACCTGCCAGGATCCGCTGCAGATCAAGGCCGCGGTCAACGGCGCCAAGCGCGCGCGTGCGGCCCTCGGCGCCGAAACGCCGATCTTCGTCCAGGTCACCGTCGAGACCACGGGCAGCCTGCTGGTCGGTCCCGACATCGCGACGGCCGCGACCATCGTGCACGCGCTCGACGTGCCGCTGATCGGGCTCAACTGCGCAACCGGACCGCAGGAAATGGCCGAGCATGTCCGCTGGCTGGCACGCAACTGGCCGCGGCTTCTCTCCGTCCAGCCGAACGCCGGTCTGCCTGAGCTTGTGGACGGCAAGCCGCACTACCCGCTGCAGCCCGGAGATCTCGCAAACTGGCTCGAGCGGTTCGTGGTCGAGGACGGCGTGAACCTGATCGGCGGCTGCTGCGGCACGTCGATCGAGCATATCGCGGCCCTCGATGCGATGCTGCGGCGCCTTGGCGAACCGCGGCCGGCGCCGGTTGCCCGCGAGGTGATGTGGGTGCCTTCGGTCGCCAGCCTCTACACCCAGGTTCCGCTGCGGCAGGAGAACAGCTTCTTTTCGATCGGGGAACGCTGCAACGCCAACGGGTCGCGCCGCTTCCGCGCCCTCCAGGAGAGGCAGGACTGGGACGGTGCGCTCGCAATGGGCCGCGAGCAGCTCGCCGAAGGGTCGAACGCGCTCGACATCTGCACCGCGTTCGTCGGCCGTGACGAAATGGCCGAGATGACCGCCGTCATCGGCCGCTTCACGGCCGGCGTCAACGCGCCGCTCGTCATCGATTCGACCGAGACGCCGGTGATCGAAAACGCGCTCAAGCTCTCGGGAGGCAAACCGATCATCAATTCCATCAATTTCGAGGACGGTGAAAAGCGGGCGGCCGAGCGGCTTCTGCTGGCGCGCCGCTTCGGCGCTGGCGTGATCGCGCTCACCATCGACGAGGAGGGCATGGCAAAGTCGCCCGAGCGCAAGCTCGCGATCGCCCGCCGGCTGGTCGATTTCGCTTGCGGCCGCTACGGCCTGCCCGCGTCGGATTTGCTGATCGACCCGCTCACCTTCACGATCGCGACCGGCAACGAGGACGATCGCAAGCTCGGGGTCTGGACGATCGAGGCCATTCGCGCCATCCGCGAGGAGCTGCCCGAGGTGCAAATCGTGCTCGGCCTCTCCAACATCAGCTTCGGCCTCAACCCGGCAGCCCGCTCGGTCCTGAACTCGGTCTTCCTCGACCACTGCCTCCGTGCCGGAATGACGGCGGCGATCGTGCATGTAAGCCGGCTCCGCCCGCTGCACGAGATCCCGCCCGCCGAGGCGGAGGCGGCCGAGGACCTCATCTTCGACCGCCGCCGCGAGGGCTACGACCCGCTCGCCCGCTTGCTCGAGCTATTCGCCGACCGCAAGGCAGAAGCGGCAAGTTCCCGCAGGCGCGCCGAAACCGTCGAGGAACGGCTCAAGGAACGTATCATTTCCGGAGACCGCAAGGGGCTCGCAGAGGACCTCGACGCGGCGCTCGCCATCCATCCGGCACTCGACATCATCAACACCGTCCTGCTCGACGGCATGAAGGTGGTGGGAGATCTGTTCGGCTCCGGCCGCATGCAGCTCCCCTTCGTCTTGCAGAGCGCCGAAACCATGAAGGCCGCGGTCGCCTATCTCGAACCCTTCATGGACCGCGCCGAGGGGCGGGAGAAGGGCACCATCGTGCTGGCCACGGTGAAGGGTGACGTGCACGATATCGGCAAGAACCTCGTCGATATCATCCTCACCAACAACGGCTACCGCGTCGTCAATCTCGGCATCAAGGTGCCGCTCACCGAACTGCTCGCCGCAGCTCGGCAGCATCGCGCGCATGCCATCGGCATGTCCGGCCTGCTCGTCAAATCAACCGTGGTGATGCGCGAGAACCTCGAAGAGATGTCGCGCCAGGGGCTCGAAATCCCGGTCCTCTTGGGTGGGGCGGCGCTGACGCGAAGCTATGTCGAGGAGGAGTGCGTCGCCTCCTATGCGTGCGGCCGGGTGGCCTATGCGCGCGATGCCTTCGACGGGCTTTCGCTGATGGAGAAGGTGACCGGCAACGCCTTCGACGACTATCTGGCCGCGGTCGCTGCCCGCCGCTCGGGACGGCGGCGCAATCGGACGCGCAAGCTCGGCGAGGCGGATCCGCGCGCGTTCCGGCCCGTCGATCTCGGCCGGGTGCAGGCGCGCCGCCGCGGGCTCACGCCGCGCGCAGCTCCGCCCGCGCCGCCCTTCTGGGGGCCGCGCACGATCGAGGCGGTTCCGCGCGCGATTGTCCCGTTCCTCAACGAAAGGAGCCTCTATCAGTTCCAGTGGGGATTCCGAAAGCAGGGCCGTTCGCTCGAGGATTTCCTCGGCTGGGCAAGGCAGGAGCTCCGCCCGGTGCTGAGACGCATGCTCTCCCTTTGCGAGCAGGAAAAAATCCTGAACCCGCGTGCCATCTACGGCTACTGGCGGGCGGCCGGCCAGGGCAACGACCTTGTCCTCTTCGATCGTGACGGCACCACCGAGCTCTGCCGCTTCACGCTGCCCCGCCAGCCGCGCGAGGACGGGGGCTGCATCGCTGACTTCGTCCGCGACATCGAGGATCAGGAGCGCGACGTGATCGGCCTGCAGGTCGTCACCATGGGGGCCCGCGCCTCCGAGATCGCCCGCGCCTGGTTCGAGGACGACCGCTACCAGGACTATCTCTACCTGCATGGGCTCTCGGTCGAGATGGCTGAGGCCATGGCCGAATACGTGCACAAGCGCATCCGCGCCGAGCTCGGGTTCGCCGCCGAGGACGACCGCGAGATGGAGAAGATGCTCTCGCAAGGCTATCGCGGCAGCCGCTACTCGTTCGGCTACCCCGCGTGCCCAAGGCTCGAAGACCAAGCGGCGCTGCTCAGGCTTCTCGAGGCCGAGCGGATCGGCGTTTCGCTTTCCGAGGAATTCCAGCTCGAGCCCGAGCAATCGACGAGCGCGCTCGTCATCCTCAATCCGCATGCGAAGTACTTCACCGTGTAATCGCAGGGGCTCCGCCCCTGCACCCCGCCAAGGGCCGAGCCCTTGGGACCCGTTCGCCTTGGAGCCATCATGCCGACTGAACTCGTGATCGACCGCGCGCGGATTGCCGAAACCGAACGGCTGATCCGCCCCTATATCCGCCGCACCCCCGTGATCGGGGTCGCGGCGGCGGATTTCGGCCTCCGAGGCGCCCCCATCCTCTTCAAGCTCGAACAGCTTCAGCACACCGGTTCGTTCAAGGCGCGCGGCGCCTTCGCCAACCTCCTCGGTCGCGCGGTCCCCCCGGCCGGCGTGGTCGCGGCCTCGGGCGGCAATCACGGCGCGGCGGTTGCCTTCGCCGCCCGCCGCCTCGGCCTGCCTGCCGCCATCTTCGTCCCCTCGGTCACCTCGCCCGCCAAGCTCGCGCGTATCCGCTCCTACGGTGCCGAGCTTGTCGTCGGGGGCGAGCGCTACGCCGACGCCCTCGCCGCGAGCGAGCGGCGCATCGCCGAGACCGGCGCGCTTGCGGTGCATGCGTACGACCAGGAGGAGACGCTCCTAGGCCAGGGCAGCATAGGGCTCGAGATCGAAGACGATGCGCCGGCCGTCGAAACGCTGCTCGTGGCCGTCGGGGGCGGCGGCCTGATCGGCGGCATCGCGGCTTGGTATCGGGGCAAGGTTCGCATCGTTGCGGTGGAATCAGAGGGCGCGCCCACGCTTGCCCGCGCGTTTGCCGCGGGCCGCCCGGTGAATGCGCCTGCGGGTGGCATCGCCGTTGACAGCCTGGCGCCGCGCCAAGTGGGCGGGCTCATGTTCCCGATTGCCCGGGCCTTCGTCGATCCCGAGGTGAGGCTGGTCACGGACGATGACATCCGTCGTGCGCAGACGGCGCTTTGGGACGTGCTCAGGGTTGCGACCGAGCCGGGCGGAGCGGCTGCCTTCGCGGCGCTCCTTTCCGGCCGCTACCGCGCGCGGGGGGAGGAGAGAGTCGCGGTGCTGGTCTGCGGCGCCAACACGACCGAGGTGCATCTCGGCGCCTGAGGCATGGCACTTGGCCCCTCGGTTACTCGTCGCGGGGCGGACGGGACAGCAGCTCCTCCATCGCGGCCGGCAGCGTCGTTTCCCCCCCGATCAGCCGCGTCACGAGCGCGGCGATCGGCACCTCGCAGCCGGCGGCGCGGGCGCGGGCGGCAAGTGCGGGCGCGGTCGCAACACCCTCGGCAATACCTTCGAGCCCGGCCAGGATCGCCGCCGGCGCCTCGCCGCAACCGAGTGCAAACCCGAAACGGAAATTGCGGCTGGCGCGGCCCGTACAGGTGAGCACGAGATCACCGAGCCCCGAGAGGCCGAAGCTCGTCTCGAGCCGGCCGCCGAGAGCAACGGTGAGGCGGCCAAGCTCGGCCAACCCGCGCGTGACCAGCGCGGCGCGGGCGTTCTCGCCGAGACCTGCGCCGATCACCGCACCGGCGGCGATCGCGATCACGTTCTTGGCCGCCCCGCCGATCGCCGCCCCGAGCGGATCAGCATTCCCGTAGAGGCGGAAGCCGGGTGCGGCGAGCAAGGCCAGAAGGCGCTGCCGGAGTAACGGGTCGGAAGCTGCGAGCACGGCTGCCGCCGGCAGCCCGGCGGCGATCTCGGCGGCGAAGGTCGGGCCGGTCAGCACCGCGTTCGGTGCCGCGGGGTGGAGGGCGGAGAGAATCTCGTGCGGCAGCAAGCCGGTTGCCGTCTCCATCCCCTTGGCCGCGACCACAAGCGGCCGACCGGCCGGGATGATTTCGTGCACGATCGGGCGGAAATGCCGCACCGGCACGGCAAGCACCAGGACCTCGGCACCGGGGAGCGACGGATCCTCGGCGAGATCGATCGGCGAGTCGAGCCTAACGTCCGCGAGGCGCCGATTGCGCCGGCTCGCTCGAATTTCCGCGCGCCGTGCCGGATCACGCGCCCAAAGCAACACATGGTGGCCGGCGCGCGCGCCGAGCACGGCCAGCGCCGTGCCCCAGGCGCCGGCGCCGATGACGCCGAGCCTAGCCACCCGTGATCCGCAACAGTGCCGCGCCCCCTCCCGGCTCGCCCTGGCCGAGACGTTCTGAAAGCGCGTCCAGGATCGCGCGCGCCGCCGGCGCGAATTCGTAAGGCGGTCGCGCCACCAGGAGGCCAGCGCCGTTCAGCCGGGCGGGATCGGTCGGTTCGCGGAGATAGAGCTCGGCCGTCACGACGTCCTTGAGACGGCCTGCCGCGAGCGCTTCGTGGAAGTCGCGCACCGGCGCGCGGTGCTTGATCGGGTACCAGGCGGCCAGCACGCCGGTCGGGAAGCGTTGCTGGGCCGCGCCAAGTCCCGCGGCAAGGCGCGCAAACTCGCCCGGTTCCTCGTACGGGGGGTCGATCAGCACAAGCCCCCGCCGGGGCTCGAGCGGCAAGATCGCCTTGAGAGCCTCCCAGCCGTCACGATGATGCACGGCAACCTGTCGATCGCCGGCAAATCGACGCTTCAGGCTGGCATATTCTTCGGGATGAAGCTCGCAGCAAACCAGCCGGTCACCCGGGCGCAGCAGTCGGCGGACGAGGAGCGGTGTGCCCGGAAACGCGCCCTCGGCGTCCTGCATGATCTCCTGGACAAGTGCCACGTAGGCCGCGAGCGCGACCGGCGGGTCAGAGAGCAGCCTGCCGATGCCCTCCTTCCATTCGCCGATGCGCATGCCTTCAGTGCTGCCAAAATCATAGGCACCGGCACCGGCGTGCGTATCGAATACGGCAATGGGCCGCTCTTTGCGTTGCAGCCGCTCGACCAGCCACATGAGCAATGCCTGCTTGAGGCAGTCGCCAAAGTTCCCCGCATGATAGGCGTGGCGGTAGTTCACCCGGAGAGTTCCTCGAGCGGCCAACGCGGCCGCGCCGGCGCGTCGAAACCGTCTTCGAGCCCGAGGCGGAGCCGCTCAAGGCCGGCCCAGGCGACCATCACCGCATTGTCGGTGCAGAGCCGCGCGGGAGGGGCGAACAGGGAGAAGCCCGCCTCCGCGGCTACGGCGCCGAGCGCCGCGCGCACCGCGTTATTGGCGGCAACCCCGCCCGAGACGACGAGCAGGCGCGGGTCCGGGAAGCGGCTGGTGAAGAGCGCCATCGCGTGGCGCGCACGGTCGGCCAGCACCTCGACCATGGCAAGCTGGAAGGAGGCGGCGATATCGGCAGCGTCCGCCCGGGACAGCGCGCCCTCGGGAAACGCGGCTACCGCCTGCGCCACCGCGGTCTTGAGCCCGCTGAAGCTGAAATCACAGCCCGGCCGGCCGGCGAGCGGGCGCGGGAAACGGAAGCGCGCGGGATCGCCCGACGCGGCCAGGCGCTCGAGCGCAGGCCCGCCGGGCCAGGGAAGGCCGAGCAACTTGCCCACTTTGTCAAAAGCCTCGCCGGCCGCATCGTCGATCGTCCGGCCAAGCAGCCGGTAACGTCCCACGCCCTCCACCGTCACCCATTGGCTGTGCCCGCCCGAGACGAGAAGGAGGAGGTAGGGGAACGCGGCGCCGGCCAATCCCGGCAGACGCGGCGTCAGCGCATGCGCCTCCAGATGGTTGATGGCGAGGAACCGGCAGCCGGCGGCGAGTGCGATCCCTTTGGCGAAGTGGCTGCCGACGATCAGACCGCCGATCAGCCCGGGGCCGGCGGTGGCGGCGACCGCAGCAAGATCACGGTAATCGAGCCCGGCTTCCTCCATGGTCTCGCGCACAAGCCCCGGCAGGTGGGCGAGATGCGCGCGCGCAGCAATCTCCGGGACGACGCCCCCGAAGGGCGCGTGCTCGCGGCGCTGGCTTAGCAGCCGTTCCGCGAGCACCCGCCCCGTGGCGTCGAGCACCGCCGCGGCGGTCTCGTCACAGGAGCTTTCGATGCCGAGCACGGCTCGCGCGTTCGCCGAATCCACTGCCATCCCTTTTCTTTCCAGCCTCCCGGTTTTAGGACACGCCCATGACGGCGCTGAAGCCCCCGGAACAGCAGACCACGGTGCGGGTCCCGCCGCACCTCCATGAGCTGCCGCTTCGCGTCGGTACCCGCGCCTCGCCGCTTGCGCTCGTGCAGACCCGGACCTTCCTTTCGGTGCTCCGACACTTCTGCCCGGTGCTGCGGAACCTCGAAGTGTTCGAGGAACATGCGATCGCCACCACCGGGGATCGCGTGCAGGACCGCCGTCTCGCGGAGATCGGCGGCAAGGGGCTTTTTGCCAAGGAAATTCACGAGGCGCTGGCGGACCGGCGAGTCGATTTTGCGGTGCACAGCCTGAAGGACCTCGAGACCGTGCTTCCCGCCGGCATCGTGCTTGCGTGCACGCTGAAGCGCGAGGACGCGCGGGATGCGCTGATCCTCGGTCCCGGCTGCGGCGTGTCCCGGCCCGACGATCCGTTCGCGGCGCTCAACCCGGGGACCGTTCTCGGCACCGCCTCCGTGCGCCGTCAGGCGCAGCTTCTGCATGCGCGTCCCGATCTTGCGATCGTGCCGCTGCGCGGCAATGTCGGCACCCGGATGGCCCGCATCCGGGCCGGGCATTGTGCTGCGGGCGTGCTGGCGCTGGCCGGCCTCAGGCGGCTCGAGATCGCGGGACCGAACGTCGTGCCGCTCGATGCCGAAACGATGGTCCCTGCCGCCGGCCAGGGGATCATAGGCGTGACCGTGCGTGCCGACGACAGCGATCTTCGCGAGCTGCTGGCTGCGATCGAGGATCGGGAGGCCGCGGCCGTCGCCTCCGCCGAGCGCGCCCTTCTCGCGGCGCTCGACGGCTCCTGCCGCACGCCGATCGGCGGGCATGCGCGGTTTCTGCCCGACGGGCGGCTTTCCCTCACGGGCCTCGTCGCCCGAGCCGATGGCTCGTTCCTTCTCCGGCGGACCCTTACCGGTCCGGCCGGTGAGGCCGCGCGCGTCGGCGCGGAGCTTGGCCACAGCCTGCGCGCGAACTCACCCTCCGACATCTTTGCCTGAGTCGTGCGGCGTCCTCATCACGCGCCCCGAGCCCGGGGCCTCGGCCACCGCGGCTCGCGTGGCCGCCCGCGGCTTTACCCCGATTTGCGCGCCGTTGCTCCGGATCCGCCCGCTTCCTTCGCGTCTCCCACTGCCCAGGAGCGTGCAGGCTACGCTCGCGACCAGCGCCAACGCGCTCTCCGCGCTCGCCTCGCTTTATGGCGGGCATCATCTCTACGTGGTGGGCGACGCGACGGCGGCGCGCGCGCGCTCTCTCGGCTTCCGTGCCGTGACCAGTGCGGCGGGTGATGCCGCGGCGCTTTCTCTTCTCGTGGCCCGCGCCTGCCGCCCCGAGGAAGGGCCGCTCCTGCTTGCGGCAGGGGCGCGCCAGGGCGGAAGGCTTGCGGAGGCACTCAGGGCCGAGGGTTTTGCGGTGCTCCGACGCAGCGTCTATGCGGCGCGGCCCATGGCGAGGCTCCCTGCTGCCGCCCGCTCGTCGCTAGCCGAGCGGCGCGTTGTTGCGGCGCTGTTCTTTTCGGCGGGGGCCGCCGAGACCTTTGTCAGGCTTGTCGGCGCGGCAGGTCTCGTTGCGGCCCTTGCCCCGCTCGCCGCTGTGGCGATCGGTCCGGCAGCGGCTTCCATACTTCGACCCTTGCCCTTCCGTTGCGTCCGTGTCGCACTAGAGCCGACGGAGGAGGCGGTTCTCGCCATGCTCGAATGACCGAACCCGAGGCCCCCGCCGTCGCCGCACCTGAGGCGCCCGAGGCTCGCCCGGCCGAGCCCGCGGCGAACGCGGGCGCGCCTTCGCCGCGGCCGCGTCGTTCGACGGCGCCATGGGTCTCTTTCCTCGGATTCCTCGCCCTTGCAGCCGGCCTCGTCTTCGTCTGGCTCAACCCGCGCACGCCGGCCCGGCCGCCCGACACCGCTGCCCTTGCCGCACTCGGGAGCCGGCTCGATCAGCTCGCCGGCCAGCTCGCCGCCGCGCAGAAGGAGCTGGCGGCACTGCCGCCTCCACCCGACCTCGGGCCGATCGAGGCGCGGCTTTCCGCTCTCGAGAAGCGCCCGCCGCCGGCTCCCATTCCGTCCAATGCGGCGGAACTCGGCACCGCGCTGGCACCTTTGGCCGGCCGGATCGACCGCCTCGAGACATCGCTCGCCGGGATCAGGACGCACCTCGCCCGAGCCGAGCACATGGCCCGCCTCGCCGGCACCGCCGTCGCGCTCGAGCAGGGCCGCCCGCTCGGCCACCTGCCCGGCGCTCCGCCGGCACTTGCCCGCTTTGCCACGACCGCTCCGCCCACGCTTGCCGGTCTCCGCCTTTCCTTTGCCGACGCCGCGCGGGTCGAAAGCAAGGCCGCCCGTCCTTCGGGGGCAGGCCAGCCTCTGATGAAGCAGATGCTGCAAAGGCTCGGCGATCTCTTCACGTTGAGCGAAGGCAACCGGGTCATCATCGGCAATCCTGCCGCACCGGCGCTGGCGCGCGCGCGCGCGGCGCTCGATGCCGGAGACCTTGCCGCGGCGCTCGCCGCGCTGGCCTCCCTGCCGCGGCCTCTCGCGCCGGCGATGGCGGCATGGGAGGATCAGGCCAAGGCGCTGCTGGCCGCTAACGCCGCGATGGCCGCCTTCGCCGGCTCCGGTTGATGCGGCGGGTTCTTTTTTTCCTCGTTGCAAGCCTGCTGACGCTTGCCTTTGCCTATGGCCTGGCCAGCCTGCCGGGCCGCGTCTCGGTTGAAATCGGCAACATCGGCATCTCTGCCAGGATGCCGATCGCCGCGCTCGCGCTGATTGTCCTGCTGATCCTCACCTATGCCGTGCTGCGGCTCTTAGGCGTCATCTTCCGTTTGCCGCGTCGCTTCCGGCTCTGGCGTTCCCGGCGCGATCGCAGAGAGGGCGACCGCGCGGTGACGCGTACGCTGATCGCGCTGGCTGCGGGCGAGCCCGTCGCGGCGCGGCGGCAGGCCGAAGTCGCGCGCCGCCTGCTCGGCGATACGCCCCAGACGCTGCTTCTGGCCGCCGAGGCCGCGAGGCTCGCCGAGCGGAGCGATGAAGCGCAAGCCACGTTCCGCGTGCTTGCCGAGCGCGCGGACGGCGCCTTCCTCGGCCTGCGCGGCCTTCTGCGCGAAGCGATCCTGCGCGCCGACTGGAGCGAGGCAGCGGCGCTCGCGGCGCGTGCCGAGGCCATCCATCCCGGCGGGTCGTGGCTCCGGCGTGAACGGCGCCGTATTGCAATCGAGACGGAGGATTGGCGGGCCGCCCTGGCCTTGGCCGACGAGCCGGCGCGGGCCGCCCTGGCAACGGCCGCGGCAGAGGCGGAAACGAATTCGAAGAAGGCGCTGAAGCTCGCCCGCGAGGCGGTTGCCGCCGATCCCGACCTGCCGGCCGCTTCGCTTGCGCTCGCCCGCCGGCTGCGTGCCGCGGGCCGGGAACGCCGCGCCGAGGCGGTGATCGCCGACGCGTGGGCGCGCGCGCCGCATCCCGATCTTGCGCAATTCGCGTTGGAGCCTCTCGCCGACCCTCTTGCGCGGGCCAGTGCAGCGCAACGGTTGGCAGCGCGCAATCCCAACCATCCCGAGTCTCGCTTCCTCCTCGCCGAGACGGCACTGGCCGCCGGGCTCTTCGGAGAAGCAAGGCGGCAGGCGGAGCTGCTACGCGGGGAGGGAATCGGCTGGCGGCGCCTCTGGCTGCTGCTTGCCGAGGTGGCGCGCGCCGAGGCCGAAGGCAAGGAAAGTGCGGCGGAGCGCGATGCGCTCCGCGCCGCCGCGGCCGCCGATGCCGACCCCGCATGGCGTTGCGGCGCATGCGGTGGGACGCTTGCGGCGTGGCGGGCGGTCTGTCCCAACTGCGGGACCCCGGGTCGCATCCATTGGGCTTCGTCGCCGAGTCAGCCGGCATCGTCGACGCCGCCGGCAGCGTCCCTCGAAGCTCCGGACGCAAGGGAAGAGCGCCTGCCGACCCTTCACCCGAGCTGAAAACCCGACCTGATACGGAGCGAGCGGGCCGCGCGGGTGTCGTGATCACACCGATCGATGGTAGCCACTTAGCCCAACCTGCGCGGGATTGGCCATCCGGAATCAGCAGATCAATATCTTAGCTGAATAGTCGTCACTACATTTTGTCGCAGTGTTGGGTGGCGCGGAGGGCAAAGGGCGAGGGTCGGTGTTCGGTCATGCGCATGCGCTTTGGCAGGACGATGCCGAGGCGGTCGAGGAGAGCGGCCTGGGCGGGGTCGGGCTGTGTGACGCAGCGCAGGCGAACCTGGCCGTGTGTTGTGGTCGGCAAGACGACGTCACGGGACTGGATTCGGGCCATCTCTTCGAGGAATGTGCGGGGCGAGTTTCCGAGGCCAGTGCGGCTCTGCCACATCTCGAGGCACTTCCAGATCACGAAGGCGAGGAAGCAGACCAGGATATGAGCCTGGAGGCGGTCCTCGCGCTGGTGCCAGATCGGACGGACGTTCAGGTGATTTTTCTGGATCCGGAACGCGGCCTCGGCCTGGGTGAGTTGGACATAGGCCTTCCAGAGCCGCTGATTGTCCCAATCAGTGATGTTCGAGCGCAGGAGATAGGCGCCCTCCGACAGTAAACCGTCGCGAACGCTCGAGGCGAACATCCTTCGGGCGCACCGGTACCGGCAAATCTTCTCTGCCATCGTTGAAAAGCCGCGCTTGCTCGGGAGCGCCGATCAGCCGGCACGCCAGCACACGGGCCTCGATGCGTCCCTGCTCGTCGAGCTCGCCAAGATGCGCCACCGTCTGCTGAATAGCCCGGCGGCCAACCCGAACGCTGCGCACCAGACACCAATAGCGGTGAACCTTCCCGTCCTTCTTGCGAACCGTGCGGCGCAGATACATGCGCCATCAGAGCCACGTCTGCCGCAAAAAGAAAATACCCAAGATCGTCACTACACGCCCAAATCGGCCCCACGTGCCAGCCAACCGCTTGATCCGATTCACACCGCTATCCACGAAATCACGAAACTACCGCCAACCTGCGCAAGTTGGGTTAACGAGGAAGCCCCTGCCCTGATCCCGGCGGAGTGACGGGCTTGACCGGATTTTGTCTCGCAGATCGCTCCAGTACCGCGCCGTCAATCCGCGGCGTCGGCCAGCGGCTTGCCGCCGGCCAGCCTCTGCATTGCATGCTCGACATGGCGGCTGAACACAAGCTCGGCCGGCCGCTGGTTCTCAAACGGGATCTCGGGTGCCATCGGCCCTTCGGTCCGTGGACCCCTGAGCGCCACCGCCAGCGTCTTCAACGGGTGGGTGACAGCGTCGATCACCGCCGTTGCCTCGTAACCTGAATGCACCATGCAGTCGGCGCATTTCTCGTAATTGCCGGTGCCGTAGCGGTCCCAGTCGGTGGTTTCCATCAAGTCGCGAAAGGTGCGGGCGTAGCCCTCGCCGAGCAGATAGCAGGGGCGCTGCCAACCAAATACGTTTCGCGTCGGTTTGCCCCAGGGCGTACAGCGATAGAGCTGGTTGCCGGCCAGGAAATCGAGGAAAAGAGTGGATTGATTGAATTTCCAACGCCTGCCGCGGCCACGGCGGAAGATCTCGCGGAAGAGTTGCTTGGCCTTTTCGCGTTTGAGGAAATGCTGCTGATCGGGCGCGCGCTCGTAGGCGTAGCCGGGCGAGATCATCACGCCATCGAGGCCGAGCGTTCTGGCCTGGTCGAGAAAGGTCGCGACGCGTGCAGGATCCGCCCCGTCGAAGAGCGTCGTGTTGATGCAGACACGGAAACCCCGAGCCTTCGCCGCCTTGATGGCGGCAACCGCCCGGTCGAAAACGCCCGTCTGGCAGACCGAGCGGTCGTGCATCTCCCGGTCCCCGTCGAGGTGCACGTCGAACGCGAAGTTCTTATGCGGCCGGAAGCGATCGAGCCTCTTCTCCAGCAAGAGCGCATTCGTGCAAAGATAGATAAACTTGCCGCGGGCAAGGATGCCCTCGACGATCTCCGGCATTTCCCTGTGCAGAAGCGGCTCCCCGCCGGCGATCGCGACCACGGGCGCTCCGCATTCCTCGACCGCCGCGAAACATTGTTCGGGAGTCAGGCGCTGGTTCAGGATCGGCGCCGGATAGTCGATCTTGCCGCAGCCCGCGCAGGCCAGATTGCAGCGGAAGAGCGGCTCCAGCATCAGCACCAGCGGATAGCGTCGCCGTCCCGCCAGATGCTGGCGGACAACGTACGCGCCGACCCGGACCATCTGGTTCAGCGGCACGCCCATGGCGAATTCCTTGCCCTTCTCGTGGCAGCCCGGTTGCAGGCGAGGCGGCGCGAAGTCAAGCCACTTCGGCCGGAAAACGGAACCGCACGTCCTCGGCCACGCCGGCCAGCGTCGAGACCTCGATCTCGTCCACCCGCCTCAGGCCGTCGAGAACACCCCGGACCAGCATCTCCGGAGCCGAGGCTCCGGCGGTAACGCCGACCGAGCTCGCGCCCGCGAACCATGCCGGGTCGAGGTCCGCCGCATCGTCGATCAGGTAGCTCGGTTTTCCGAGTTCGGCGCCGATCTCGCAGAGCCGGTTCGAGTTCGAACTGTTCCGCGACCCGACGACCAGGATCACGTCCACCTCACCGGCAAGATCGCGCACCGCCTGCTGGCGATTTTGAGTCGCATAACAGATATCTCGCACGTCGGGCCCGACGATGCCTGGAAAGCGAGCCTCCAGCGCCGCAATAATGCTCCGCGTGTCATCGACCGAGAGGGTCGTCTGGGTGACATAAGCAAGCTTCGCAGGGTCGGAAACCTCAAGCCTTGCCACATCCTCGACCGTTTGCACGAGATGCACCTTACCGGGGATCTGCCCGATGGTTCCTGCAACCTCCGCGTGTCCAGCGTGCCCGACCAGCACCACCTCTCGCCCCTGGGCGGCATAGCGTCGCCCCTGGTTGTGCACCTTGGCAACCAGCGGGCAGGTGGCGTCGATCACCGGAAGCTCCCGCCTAGCGGCATCGTCCTGCACCTGCCGGGCGACACCATGGGCGCTGAAGATAGTGCGCGCCCCCGGCGGGACCTCGGAAAGCTCGTCCACGAACACCGCACCTCGGGTGCGCAGATCCTCGACCACATGCCGGTTGTGCACGATCTCATGGCGGACGTAGATCGGCGGGCCGAACTTTCGGAGTGCCCGCTCCACGATCTCGATCGCCCGCTCCACGCCGGCGCAGAAGCCGCGCGGTTGGGCCAGGATGACCCGCAACATACACCCCTCCGTCGTCCCGAGACCGGGACGCCTGCCTCGACGCAATAGCGCGCAACCCGAGTAACGCAAGTCGTTCCCGACACGCGACCCCGCCGACCGTCTGCCTCCTATGGCATGAAACCGGAGGCGGGAGTAGGGTCATTGTCGAATTGGCGGCGCCGTCGGGTGATGCCCAGCGGCGGACCAGGGAAAGAGAGGGCGAGGGTGAAATGGCGGTCAGCACACCGCTTCTGGATCGGGTCAGGACGCCTCAGGATCTGCGTAATTTCTCGGCCGACCAGCTCAAGACGCTGGCCGAAGAGCTGCGCGCAGAGACGATCGACGTCGTCTCGACAACAGGTGGGCATCTCGGTGCCTCGCTCGGCGTGGTCGAGCTCACGGTGGCCCTGCATGCGGTGTTCGACACGCCCTACGATCGCCTGATCTGGGACGTCGGTCACCAAGCCTATCCGCACAAAATCCTCACCGGCCGGCGCGATCGCATCCGGACGCTCCGGCAGGGCGGCGGTCTTTCCGGCTTCACGCGCCGTGCCGAGAGCGAATACGACCCCTTCGGGGCCGCCCATTCCTCGACCTCGATTTCCGCCGGCCTTGGTATGGCGGTGGCGCGCGACCTCAAGGACGAGCGTGACCGCCACGTCGTCGCCGTGATCGGCGACGGGGCGATGAGCGCCGGCATGGCCTACGAGGCTCTCAACAATGCCGGAGCGATGCGCTCGCGCCTGCTCGTCATCCTGAACGACAACGACATGTCGATCGCGCCCCCGGTCGGCGCGATGAGCGCCTATCTCTCACGCCTGATCTCCTCGCGTCCGTTCCTCTCATTGCGCGAACTCGGGGCACGCATGGCCCGCGCCTTCCCGCGCGGCATCGGGCGTACGGCCAAGCGCGCCGAAACCTTCGCACGCGGCATCTTGACCGGCGGCACGCTTTTCGAGGAGCTCGGCTTTTACTACGTCGGCCCGCTTGATGGCCATAATCTCGACCATCTGTTGCCCGTTCTACGCAACGTGCGCGAGGCCGAGGAGCGTGGCCCGGTCCTTCTGCACGTCGTCACGAAGAAGGGAAAAGGATATCCGCCGGCCGAGGCCTCAGCCGACAAGTACCACGGCGTCTCCAAGTTCAACGTCATCACCGGCGAGCAGGCCAAGGGTCCGCCCGGGCCGCCGCAGTATACGCGCGTCTTTGCCGACACGTTGATCGCCGAGGCCGAGCGTGATCCGGCGATCGTCGCCGTCACCGCGGCCATGCCCTCCGGCACCGGCCTCGATCGCTTCGCCAAGCGCTTCCCTGGTCGCTGCTTCGATGTCGGCATCGCCGAGCAGCACGCCGTCACTTTTTGCGCCGGCTTGGCAACTGAAGGGATGAAGCCCTTCGCAGCCATCTATTCCACTTTCCTGCAGCGCGCCTACGACCAGGTGGTGCACGACGTCGCAATTCAGCGTCTTCCGGTGCGCTTCGCGATCGACCGTGCCGGCCTCGTCGGTGCCGACGGCGCCACCCACGCCGGCAGCTTCGATCTCTGCTACCTCGGCTGCCTGCCCGGCTTCACGCTGATGGCCGCCGCCGATGAGGCCGAACTGGTGCACATGGTGGCGACCGCGGTCGCGATCGACGACGGCCCCTCAGCTGTGCGCTACCCGCGCGGAGAGGGGCTCGGCGTCGCACTTCCCGCGCAGGGCGAGGTGCTGCCGATCGGCCGCGGCCGCGTGCTTCGCGAAGGCGGCAAAGTCGCCATTCTCTCCCTCGGCCCGCGCCTCGCCGATGCCCTGCAGGCAGCCGAGGACCTCGCCGCTCGCGGTCTTCCCGCGACGGTTGCCGACGCCCGGTTCGCCAAGCCGCTCGACCACGCATTGATCGAACGGCTGGCGCGCGAGCACGCCGTGCTCATCACCATCGAAGAGGGAGCCGCCGGCGGCTTCGGCGCAGCGGTAATGCAGCATCTCGCCTGGCGCGGCCTGCTCGACCGCGGCCTCAAGCTCAGGCCGATGACGCTCCCCGATCGCTTTATCGATCACGATTCGCCCAAGGTGCAACTCGCGCAAGCCGGCCTGACCGCGCGCGATATCGTCGCTGCGGTCGTCGAAGCGCTCGGCCAGGCAGCCCGGCCGGCCCGGCTTCGCCTCTCCCCCCACGATGCGGCCTGATCGCCGGCTCCTCCTCGGGGGCGCGCTCGCCGCTCTGCTCGCGCCGGTGAGCGCGGGCGCGGCGCCAAGCTTCGCCGCGGTCTCCGCGCCGATCGCAGCTCTGAACGCCGGCCTGATCGGGGTCATGAAGGCCGGAAAGGAGTCCCCGTTCGACAAGCGCTTTGCGATGCTCGAGCCGATCGTCGTCAAGGTCTTCGATCTCCCGCACATCCTTGCGATGTCGGTTGGCTTCGGCTGGCCCACCCTGAAGCCAGCCGAGCAGAAAAGCCTGCTCTCCGTGTTCCGCCAGTACACCGTTGCAAGCTATGTCGCGAACTTCAAAAGCTACGACGGCGAGCAGTTCCGCGTCCTGCCCAAACTCCGCTCCGTCGGCGTCCAGCAGGTGGTGGCAACTGAGATCGTTCCGCGCAACGGCAAGCCCACTCGGATCGACTACGTGATGCGCCAGAACGGAACGATCTGGCAGGCGGTGGACGTGTTGCTCGACGGCACGATCAGCCAAGTCGCGGTCCAGCGCTCCGATTTCCACTCCTTTCTTGCCTCCGGCGGTGCGGCGGCCTTGATCGCAGCGCTGCGCAAGAAAGTGGCGAGCCTCTCGGGAGGCGCGCTCTCCTGATGCGCCGCGCCACGCGGCGGCCCCAGCGATGAGCCTCTTTGCTCGGCTCCTCGGCCTCCTCGCCTTGCTCGGCCTGGCGGAAGTGCTCGCCGGGCTCCTTCTCGTGCGCCGCTTCACCCGCCGCCCTCCGCCCCCCCGGTCAAGCCGCCCGCCACTCTCGGTCCTGAAGCCGCTCGCCGGCGACGAGCCGCTCCTCGAAGAGGCACTCGCCTCGCTCTGCCAGCAGGACTATTCCGAGTTCCAGATCGTGCTCGGCGCCGCCGATCCTGCCGACCCCGCGCTCGCCGTCGCGCGTCGCGTCGCCGCCCGCTTCCCTGTAAGCGATATCACCGTGTTGGACGGCGCGCCGCTTTCCGCCCACCATCCCCCGCCCCTGAATCGCAAGGTTGCCAACCTGATCGCGATGCTGCCTGTGGCGAAACACGGCGTGCTGGTCATTGCGGACGCCGACGTGCACGCGCCCCCGGGCTATCTCGACGCGCTGGCCGCTGTCCTGGAAGAACCCGAAACGGGCCTCGTCACCACCCTCTATACCGGCCGCCCCGGCGTGCCCGGCTGGCCGGCCCGGCTCGGCGCGAGCCAGATCACGCACGGCTTCCTGCCGGATGCGCTGATCGCCCGCGCGCTCGGGCGGCAAGACGCGCTCGGCGCCACGGTTGCCCTCTCGCGTGTGGTTCTGGCCCGCTCTGGCGGCTTCGAGGCGCTCGCGGACGAGCTTGCCGACGACGCCGTGCTCGGCCGCCGCGTCGCTTCCCTTGGCCTCGCCGTGCGCTTGGCCGCGACCGTGCCGGCAACCACTGTCCCGGAACGGAGCCTCGGTGCTCTCTTCCGCCACGAGCTTCGTTGGGCGCGCACCATCCGCGCGCTCGCCCCGGCCGGATTCTCCCTCTCGGCCCTGCGCTATCCGCTCGCCTGGGCGCTCGCCGCTCTCGTCGCCTCAGGGTTCGCGCCCTGGTCGGCCGGCCTCTTCCTCCTCGCCTGGACGTGCCGGGTCGTGGCCGCGCGCGGGATCGACCGCGCGCTCGGGCTTCCCCCGGTCCTGCCCGCCTGGCTCATTCCGTTCCGCGATCTTTTTTCCTTCTCAGTGCTTCTGGCCAGTCACGCCGGCAGGCGCGTAGAATGGCGCGGTCTGATGCTGCGCGCCGGCCGCCCGGGTGGCGGGCGCCGTTCTCATGCCCCCGAAAGAGGTTGCTCCTGCCGATGATGAAGACTCTGTTCCTGCATCCGCCCTCCTTCGAGGGCTTCGACGGCGGCGCCGGCTCGCGTTATCAGGCGCGCCGCGAAATCCGCTCCTTCTGGTATCCGACCTGGCTCGCCCAGCCCGCCGCGATGGTGCCGGAAAGCCGCCTGATCGACGCCCCGCCCGCGCGCATCCGCCTGCCCCAGGTGCTGCGGGACGCGGCCGGCTACGAACTCTGCGTGATCCACACCTCCACCCCCTCCTTCGCCGCCGACGTCAAGGTGGCGGAGGCGCTGAAGGAGGCGCGGCCCGGTCTTCGGATCGGATTCATCGGTGCCAAGGTCGCTGTGCAGCCCGAGGAAAGCCTGAACGCAAGCCCGGCGATCGATTTCGTCGCGCGCGCCGAATTCGATTTCACCATCAAGGAAGTGGCCGAAGGGCGCCCGTTCGGAACGATCGACGGGCTCTCCTGGCGGCGGCCGGACGGCACCGTCGCCCACAACCCCGACCGCGCGATCCTCGAGGACATGGACCAGCTTCCGTTCGTCACCGAGATCTACAAGCGCGACCTTGCGATCGAGAACTACCTCATCGGCTACCTGCTCCACCCCTACCTCTCCCTCTATACCGGCCGCGGCTGCAAATCCCGCTGCACCTTCTGCCTCTGGCCGCAAACCGTCGGCGGGCATCGCTACCGCGTCCGCAGCCCCGGCCATGTCGCCGAGGAGATCCGCCTCGCCCGGCGCTACTTTCCCGCCGTCCGCGAATTCTTCTTCGACGACGACACCTTCACCGACAACCTGTCGCGCGCCGAAGCGATCGCGCGCGCGCTCGGCCGCCTCGGCGTCACCTGGTCCTGCAACGCCAAGGCCAACGTACCGCGCGAGACTCTCAAGATCCTCAAGGATAACGGCCTGCGCCTCCTCCTCGTCGGCTACGAAAGCGGCAATCAGCAGATCCTGCACAACATCAAGAAGGGCATGCGCATCGAAGTCGCGAAGCGCTTCACGCGCGATTGCCACGAGCTCGGCGTCCGCATCCACGGCACCTTCATCCTCGGCCTGCCCGGCGAGACCCGCGAAACGATCGAGGAGACGATCCGTTTCGCAACTGAAATCAATCCGCACACCTTGCAGGTCTCTCTGGCCGCCCCCTATCCCGGCACCTCCCTCTACCGCCAGGCGCTCGAGAACGGCTGGCTCGACGCCGCTCACGCCGAACTCGTGGACGAGCACGGCATCCAGATCGCGCCCCTCTCCTACGCCCATCTCTCGCACACGGAGATCTTCGAGAGCGTGGAAACGTTCTACAGGCGTTTCTACTTCCGCGCCTCCAAGATCGCGGCGATCGCGGGCGAGATGGCGAGGAGCCCGGAGATGGCGGTGCGCCGCCTGCGCGAAGGCATCGAGTTCTTCCACTTCCTGCGCGAGCGGCACAAGGCCGCCTGAGCGGGCCGGCCTTGTGCCCGCCCGGTGTGCCCCGGCGGGTGGTCCTGACCGCCGACGATTTCGGACTCTCGGAGGCCGTCAACGAAGCGGTCGAGCAGGGGCATCTCGAGGGGATCCTCGGCGCGGCAAGCCTGATGGTCGCCGGCCCCGCTGCCGCCGATGCCGTTACCCGCGCGCGGCGGCTACCTCGCCTCCGCGTCGGCTTGCACCTCGTTCTTGTCGAGGGCCCGTCCGTGCTCGGGCGCGCGGAAATCCCCGATCTCGTCGATCGGGACGGCTGGTTTCCCCCCGATCAGGCGCGGCTCGGCATCAGCTATTTCTTCCGCCCCTCGCTCCGCCGTCAGCTCGCGCGCGAAATCCGCGCCCAGTTCGCCGCCTTCGCAGCAACGGGTCTTTTCCTCGAGCATGCCGATGCGCACAAGCACATGCACCTTCACCCGACCGTCGGGCGGCTCATGATCGAGATCGGCCGGAGCTTCGGCCTCGCGGCGGTCAGGGTTCCGCGCGAGCCCCCTGCCGTGCTCGGAGCCTGCGGTGAGCGGGTTTCCCTCGAAGCCCGCGCGCTCGCGGCCTGGACCCGGCTTCTCCGCCGGCAGGTCCGGCGGGCCGGGATGCGGGCGCCGGATCACGTGTTCGGTCTTGCCTGGTCCGGCGGGATGACCGCCGCGCGCCTGGCCGCGCTCGCACCCCGCCTGCCGCCCGGACTTTCCGAAATCTACGTCCATCCGGCCAGCCGCACCGATCCGCTGTTGGCAAGGCTCATGCCTGCTTACCGGCAAACGGAGGAGCTTGCCGCACTCCTCGATCCGATGGTGGCCCGCGTGCTCTCCTCGGTCGCGGAAATCCTGCCGGGCTACGGGGGCGAACCCGCCTCCTTGGGCGAGGAGCCACCCCTCAGCACATTGCCCGGTGGCCCGCGCAGCACGTCGCCCGTCGTCGGGCCGCGCAACACATCTCCGGCGGGCGGGGGCGGCGGTGCCGGCGCCGGCGGCGGGCTGAGGGGTACCGGCACGAAGACATGACCCTTCACGCCCCGCGGCACGCCGGGAAAGCCTGCCACGTTGAGTTCGAACAACAAATTTTGTCCCGGCTCGGCCCAGACCGCGGTGGCAGCCAGCATCAAGGCTGCAAGAAGCATTGCGAAGCGCAACATCCTGTCGCCCTCCGCCCGCAGTCTGGCGCCAAGCGCTTAACGAGGAGTTTCCCTGTCCCCGGGAGTGACCGCGAAAAGGAGCGCCGGGACGAACGCCAGCGTGGCGACCAGGGTCGCCCCGAGGCTGAGCAGCAAAAGCTCGCCCATGCTCGCGGTCCCCCGATCCTCCGAGAGCGCAAGCGAGCCGAATGCAGTGCCGGTCGTCAGCGCGGAGAAGAGAATTGCCCTCGCCGTCGCGGTGCCGAGGAAGCGCCGCGCGCCTGCCCGCCAGTTCATCACGAAATAGACATTGAACGAGACCCCGACGCCAAGAAGCAGCGGCAATGCGATGATATTCGCGAAATTGAGCGGCAGCGGCAGCCCGACGATCAGAAGGGCGGTGATGAGGCCAGAAAGCAGGAGCGGGGCCATCACCAGCGCAACGTCGCGCGGCCGCCGGAGCACCAGACCGAGGATGACGGCGATTGCGATCAAGGCGCCGATTGCCGCGGTTCGGAACGCCCCGACGATCACCTCCGCACTGCCGACGATATTCACCGCCGGGCCGCCGGCATCCGGCGCTACCTTCCGCACCGCGGCAACGAAGCGGGCGAGCCCTTGGCTGCTCCGCTCGCCCGGCTCTGCGATCGCCTGCACCCGTGCGCGTCCGTCCGGCAGCACCCAGTCCCGCGTGATCGCCGCGGGCAGGCTCTTGAGCGTCACGGGCGCGGCTGAGAGCGCGGCCCCAAGACGCGCGAGCTGATCGGGCAGGAAGCGGGTCAGTGATGCGCTTGCCGCCATCAGAACCGGATCAGGCGCACCTTCGAGCGCCTCGAGATCGTGCTCCAGCGCGGCAAACGCGGGATCCGTGGCAAGCTTCGGCGCGGCTTGAGCGAACGAACCGAGCGCTGTCCTGAGCGCCAGCCTGAGTTCGCCCGGTGTGACCGGCGTGGTGCGGCTGCTGGCCGAGAGCGTGGGGGCCAGAATATCGGCGGCATCGGCGATCATCGCAAGCTTCGGGCCCTGATGCGCCGGCACGAAGCTCTGAAGCGAAAGCACCTTGTCCACCCCCGGCTGCCGTCTGAGAGCGGCGGCAAGACGCTCCGCCGCGGCCACGTTCGGCGCCAGCACCTCTGCGTTGTAAGGGTTGGTCACCGGATTGTTCATCAGCCGCCTGAGCGCGACAACCGCCTCCGCCCGCGGGTTCATCGTGTCCAGCGGGTTCCCGTCGAAGGCAATCCGCGGCAGCACCGCAAGCCCCAGCACCGCCACCGCCGCGAACGCACCAATGAGACCCCGTGCGTGCCCGGCGAACAGCGTCTCTGCCCGTCCCAGAACTCTGAAGCCGACCTCGGCCGGCTCGCCCGGCGGATGGAACAGGCTGAGCGCCGCCGGCAGGAAGAGGATGGTGCAGAGGAACGCGATCAGCATACCCACCCCGGCGATCAGTCCAAGCTCGGCCACACCCTGGAATTCGGTCGGGACGAAGGCGAGGAAGCCCGCCGCGGTACCGAGCGCGGCAAGCAGGATCTGCCCGCCCGCCGTCGCGGCAGTTTCGGCAAGCGCATCCCTCTCGCCGCTCGCATGGCGCCGCTCCCGGTAGCGGACGGTGAACTGGATCGAGAAATCAACCGCCAGCCCCACGAAGAGAATGGCGAACGCGACCGAGACCAGGTTGAGTGTCCCGACGGTCAGCGCCGCAAAGCAGCTTGTGAAGGCAAGCCCGAGCAGGAGGGTGAGCGCAACCGGCACCACGATCCGCCAGGAGCGCACGGCCAGAAAAAGCCAGAGCGTTACCAGCGCCAGCGTGCCGATCGCCCCCGCAACGGCGCCTTTGGCCACGCTCGCAAACTGCTGGTCCGAGAGTGCGACCTGCCCGGTGATTCCAACCGTGACGAGGCCCTGCCGCACGAACGGCAGCCCCGCCGCGGCCTTGCTGAGCGCCCGCGTCGCCGCGCCGCCGGGCTCGAGCGCGGAATAGTCGAGCTTCGGCCGCACCAGGACGATCCGGCTGCCGCCCACCTCGCTGACCGCCGGGCCCGAGAGCAGGGAAAGCCACGAGAGCGGCTCTGCATGCCCCGCGAGCGCCGCCGCGATCGTGCGGTGGATCGCCGTGAAGGCACTGTTGTAGGGGGCGAGATCGATCCCGCCATGCACGAGGCCGAGCGCCATCAGCGAGAGCGCGGCGAATATCCCCCGCCCGGTCGGATCGGTCACGAGCTGGCCGAGCAGCGGCTGCGCGCTGATCAGCCGATCGAGCAGCGGGCGGAGCTTGGCCTCGGGGAGGAAAAGGAGGCCCTCCTTGCCGAAGAAAGGAATTGCCGCGGGATCACTCGCGCTCACGAAGTGCACGCGATCCCGCGCAAGCGCCCGGACCAGCGCCTTGGCCGTCGCGTCCGCCGCCTCGGGGATTCGCGAGCGGATGATGACGACAATAAGGTCGTGGAACTGCGGGAAGGCGCGATCGAGCGCGATCTGCCGCTGCCGCCAGGGCAGGCTCTTGGGGAACATCTCGTCGGTGTTGGTGATGATGCCGAGATGGTTCATCGCATAGAGGCCACTGACCACGCCTGCCAGGAGGCCGATTGCGACGACGAGAGCCGCATGCCGGCGCGTGCGATCGACCAGCTCTGCAAGCAGGGAGGCGAGCGTCATGCGGCGGCGGCTTTCCTCGAGTACGGGCGCGGCGCACAAAGCCGATTTTTCTCCGCCCGGCAACCACCTCCGCCGCATGCCTGCGATGGCGGCCGGAAACGCCGGATGCTTGCCGCTGCCGGTCGAGCTTGTTACTCCGCCCGCTCGTCCAGTCGAGGGGGCCGGTATGCGCGTGAAGGATGTGAGGAAGGTGGTGCTCGCCTATTCCGGGGGGCTCGATACGAGCGTGATCCTGCGCTGGCTGCAGCATACCTACTGCTGCGAGGTGGTTACCTTCACCGCCGATCTCGGCCAGGGCGAGGAACTCGCGCCGGCCCGGCGCAAAGCCGAACTTCTCGGCGTGAAGCAGATCTTCGTGGACGATCTCAGGGAGAAGTTCGTTGCCGACTTCGTTTTCCCGATGTTCCGTGCCAACGCCCTCTATGAGGGGCAGTATCTGCTCGGCACCTCGATCGCCCGCCCTCTGATCGCAGAGCGCCAGATCGAGATCGCCGAGGAGGTGGGTGCCGATGCGGTCGCCCACGGCGCCACCGGCAAAGGGAACGACCAGGTCCGGTTCGAGCTCTCCTATTACGCGCTCAAGCCTGACGTGAAGGTGATCGCGCCCTGGCGGGAGTGGGATCTCACCAGCCGGAGCAGGCTTCTCGAGTTCGCCGAGGCGAACCAGATCCCGATCGCTCGCGACAAGCGTGGCGAGGCACCGTTCTCGGTCGATGCCAACCTCCTGCACTCCTCCTCGGAGGGAAAAATCCTCGAAGATCCCTCGGTGGAGGCGGACGAGATCGTCTATCAGTGCACGATCCGGCCGGAGGACGCCCCCGATTGCGCGAGCGTGATCAGCATCGACTTCGTGCGTGGCGACGCAACCGCGATCGACGGCGCGCAGCTCTCGCCCGCGCGCCTGCTCACCCGGCTCAACGAACTCGGCCGCGCCAACGGGATCGGCCGGCTCGATCTGGTCGAGAACCGCTTCGTCGGCATGAAGTCGCGCGGGGTCTACGAGACGCCTGGCGGAACAATCCTGGCGGCCGCGCATCGCGGCGTCGAGTCGATCACGCTCGATCGTGAGGCCGCGCATCTCAAGGACAGCCTGATGCCGCGTTATGCCGAGCTCATCTACAACGGCTTCTGGTTCAGCCCGGAGCGGCGCATGCTGCAGGCGCTGATCGACGAAAGCCAGAAATCCGTGACCGGCCGGGTCCGCCTCAAGCTCTACAAGGGTAACGTGAGCGTGATCGGCCGGGAGAGCCCGAACAGCCTCTATTCCCTCCGGGTGGTGACGTTCGAGGAGGATCAGGGAGCCTACGATCAGGCCGATGCGCAGGGGTTCATCAAATTGAACGCGCTCCGCCTGCGACTTGCTGCCATGGCGGGCCGGCGCGGCGGAACGCTGTAGCGGCCCAACAAACCCCCGTGGGGCGGCCGCCGCGCCCTTGGTCCCGCCATCCGCCCGCTCGGCGGCATTCCTCCGGCCGGGCAGGCGGGCGCCGGGGTGCCTGCGCGCCGGATTTGAAGCCCCTACCCGGACCTCGGGGCCTCGGGACAACCAATGATAGAATTTTACTCCGCATAAAGGTATCACAGGGCTGGTTGGGTCGTCCCGTGGCGCTGCCACGGGGGCCGCCGCGCGATCAGGTGAGAAGGCTGATGCCGCTGATCTTCATCGTTGATGACCTCTCCACCAATCGGCGCATCTATTCGCGCCTGGCGCAGTCGATCGGTCCGAATTGCAAGGTCGTGTCGTTTTCCGACCCCGCGACGGCACTCGCCGAGGCAGAGAAGACGATGCCCGATCTCGTGATCGCGGACTTCAAAATGCCGCTGATGGACGGCGCAGAAATGACCCGCGCGCTTCGCCTGCTTCCCAGTGGCGGCGAGGTTCCCGTTATCATCATCACCGTTCACGACGAATACGAGTTCCGGATCCTCGGCCTCCGCTCCGGTGCCACGGACTTCCTGCTGAGCCCGGTCGACCACGTCGAGTTCGTAACGCGAGCAAAGAACCTGCTCAAGATGCGCCGCCAGCAGGTGGTGCTTCGCCGCTGGGCGCGTGCGCTCGAGCGGCGTCTGCAGTCGAGCGAGCAGGCCAAGGTGCAGATGCTCAGGGACAATCACGAACGATTGATCCAGGTGATCGACACCGTCCCGGCCATGATCAGTGCGTCGGACACGGAGGGCCGGCTGATCTTCACCAATGTCTGCCTGGCCCGTTTTGCCGGCTCCGATCCGGCCGCGCTAGCCGGGCGCGACCTCTCCTCGCTGTTCGGTGACGCCTACGCCGCGAAGAGCCGCGAGCTCGACGCTGCCGTGTGTGCCAGCGGCGAGTCTGTCCCCGAGTTCGAGGACGAGCTGGTCGATCAGGAGGGCAGGAGGCGTTTCTTCGTCACCTCGAAGTCGCCGCTGCGCAACCCCGACGGCAGCGTCAGCGGCGTGCTCACCACCTCGCTCGACATCACGGACCGCAAGCGGGCCGAGGAGCGGCTGCATCATCTGGCCCACTACGACACGCTGATCAATCTGCCCAATCGTACCCTCCTCGCCGAGCGCCTCGACGTCGAACTCCGGCGTATCGAAACCGAAGGCGGAATGCTCGCGCTGCACTTCATCGATCTCGATCGCTTCAAGGCGGTCAACGACGCATTCGGCCACCACGTCGGCGACCAGTTCCTGAAGGTCGTGGCGACTCGCCTCAGCGCCTCGGTCAGAGCGAGCGACATTGTTGCCCGCCTTGGTGGGGACGAGTTCGCGATCGTGCAGCCGGGCATCGTAAGCGAGGAGGATGCGATCGCGCTCGCGCGTCGGGTGATCGAGGCGATGCGCCAGCCATTCTTTTTCGAGCGTCACGAGCTCAAGGCGACGGCAAGCGTCGGCATCACCATCTGCCCGCGTGATGCGACCACCGCGGATGACCTGCTGCGCAACGCCGACTTGGCGATGTACCGGGCCAAGGGTGCCGGACGCGACGACTATTGCTGTTTCGTCGACGAAATGCGACGGCGTGCCCGGGGAATGATGGCACTCGAGTCCGAGCTGCACCTCGCCTTGCAGAGGCAGGAGTTCGAACTTTATTATCAACCGCAGTTCGAGATCGGGACACGGCGCATCGTCGGCATTGAATCGCTGCTGCGCTGGAATCGCCCCGGCCACGGCGTGGTACTGCCCAACGAGTTTCTCGCGCTCGTCGAGGAGTCAGGATTGATCGTTCCCATCAATGAATGGGTCCTTCATGAGTCCTGCCGGCAGGCGCGCCAATGGTTCGGCGCGGAAAGCGGCCGGACCAGGATCGCGGTCAATCTCTCGGCTGAGCAGTTCCGGAAGCAGAATGTCCGTGACTTGATCCTGTCGGCGCTGGAGGAAAGCAATCTCGATCCCGGCAACCTCGAGCTCGAGCTCACGGAAAGGGTCGTGATGGCGAACGTCGAGACGATGGCCCGCGAGCTGAGCGAGCTGCACGACCTCGGCGTGCGCTTTGCGATCGATGATTTCGGGACGGGCTATTCTTCGCTCACCTATCTCAAGATGTTTCCCGTGCATCGATTGAAGATCGATCAGAGCTTCGTCGGGCCCCTGATCACCAGCCGCGCGGATGCGGCGATCGTGCGCGCCATCATCAATCTCGCTCACAGCCTGGGCGCGCGAGCCATCGCGGAAGGAGTCGAGACCGCCGAGCAGTTCTGTCACCTCGCCGCGGAGGATTGCGACGAGGTGCAGGGTTACTATCTCTGTCGGCCGCTCCCGGCGGCGGAGATCGCCTCTCTGCTGCGAGCGTCGGTCACGCCGGTCCCGGCGCTGACGGACCGATTCACCGGCGGTTCGGCCGAGCTCGTCGTCCCGACCGGGATGGTCGCAGATGAGCGGGCCTGAAGACACGAACCACCGCCCGTTCGGCCTCGCGGCGCGTCTGCGCGGCCGTCCGGACAGCGAGCATGAGATGAGCTTCAACAGGCTCGTCTTTGCCGCACTCATCATCATTTACTTTATCTACCTCGGACACCGGCCGCTCGGTGTGCCGCTGCTGGCTATGGCGGCCTACACGCTCGGGGCAATCGGCATCTTCCTCGACATCCTCCGCCACCCGAGCGACAATGCCTTCCGCCGCCTCTTCGCGCTGGTCTGGGACCTCGGC
Organism: Pseudomonadota bacterium; assembly: GCA_021816925.1. GTDB lineage: Bacteria > Pseudomonadota > Alphaproteobacteria > Acetobacterales > Acetobacteraceae > JAKAWQ01. Next base: position 116,679 of record JAKAWQ010000002.1, on the reverse strand, counting down.
TTCCTGACGCTCGAGATGCATCTCGGCCAGGCAGAGGCGGCGATCCTTTTCCCGATCTATCTCTGGGTCATCTTCGGCAACGGCTTCCGGTTCGGCGTCGCTTACCTGCGGGCCGCAATGCTCGTCGGCCTGTTGGGCTTCGGGGCGGTCGTTTTCACTACACCATTCTGGCGGGACCGGTTGGCGCTCTCCGCCGGTCTGACGATCGGGCTCGTCATCCTTCCTCTCTACGCCAGCATTCTGATCCGCAAGCTCTCCGTGGCCAAGCAGCAGGCCGAGACGGCGAACCGCGCGAAAAGCATGTTCCTGGCGAGCGTCAGCCACGAATTGCGTACACCCCTCAACGCCATCATCGGCATGAGCATGATGTTGCTCGACACGCCGCTTGGCGGCGAGCAGACGGACATGGCGCGGATCGTGCGTGACGCCGGCCGGGGGCTGCTTTCGCAGATCAACAGCATCCTCGACTTCTCCAGGATCGAGGCGGGGCGTATGCCCTTTACGGAGGTCGATTTCGACTTCCTGGCGATGTTGAACGAGATCCGCGACATGATCGCCGCGCAGGCGCAGGGCAAGCCGCTCTGGTTCGGCCTGCATGTCGCGCCGCGCACGCCGAGAATGCTGCGCGGTGACGAGCTTCATCTCCGCGAGATACTTCTCAATCTGTGTGCCAATGCCCTGAAATTCACCGCATCCGGCCATATCGTCATCACGGCCGATGCGGTGGAGGAAGCCGAAGACCGTGTCCGGCTCGAGCTTGCGGTGACGGACACAGGCATCGGTATCCCCGCTGACGCGAGAAACCGGATCTTCGAAGCCTTCACGCAGGCGGATGAGACGATCATAAACCGTTTCGGCGGGACCGGGCTTGGCTTGGCCATCTGCAAGCGCCTGATCGGGCACCTTGGCGGCAGAATCGGCGTCGAGAGTGAGCCCGGAAAGGGAAGCCGATTCTGGCTCGCCCTGCCGATGCGTGCGCGCCCCGCGGTTGCGTTGCCGCCGGGCCAGCTTTCGGCGCTGCCTGTCCTTCTGTTGGTCGAGGGTAAGTCGAGGGCCGAGAGGGTCATGGCGGACCTCGAGGCCGCGGGAGGGCGACCGCGGCGCTTCACGGAGATGGCGGATCTCCTCGCGGCACTCAGGACTGCCTCCAGCCGGCACGCGCTCGTTCTGGTGGACGGCGCGCGGTCGGAGGCGGCGTCGCAGAGTCTCGCGCACGCACTCCATCGCCTTGATCCTCTCGGCCGCATCAGCGTTGTCCTGCTCGGCGGAGCGCTCGCCGAGCCCGATGCCAATCCCGGGGCACGGCGTCTGTTCAACATGATCCTGCCGGCAGAGCCACGGCCGGATGAGCTTGCCGCGGCACTTGCCCTCGCCGCGAGCGCAATGCCGCGTGTCGACGACCAAAAGAAGTCGCACCCGACCCCACTCGGCGAGGGTGGACTGCGCGTCCTGGTCGCCGACGACAATCGCACCAACCAAAGGGTGATTGCCAAGATCCTCGAGCAGGCGGGACATCTCTCCACCGTTGTCGATGACGGTGAAGCGGCTCTCGATGCATTGGAGGAAGGGAAGTTCGATGTCGTCTTGATGGATCTCAATATGCCGAAGATGGATGGGATCGAGGCAACCAAGCTCTACCGCATGACGGAACTCGGCGGTTCACGACGGCCGATCATCGCACTGACCGCCGACGCGAGCCCCGAGACGGTGGGTCGATGCACCGACGCCGGAATGGACGCTTGCCTGACCAAGCCCGTCGAGCCGCAGCAATTGCTCGAGATCCTGACGTCGGTTGTTACCTCGGCGAAGGAAAGCAAAGGGAAAGATGTGCGGCCTGCAACGGTCGTCACCGATATCGCCACTCATCCTCAGTTCCGGGTTGTCGCGCAGCCCGTTCTCGACAACAGCAAGCTGCGGGAACTCGAGCGGCTCGGCGGTCCGGACTTCGTCTTGGGGCTGGTCGAAGGATTCCTCGAGGATGCGGCGGAGACACTCCGGCAGATGGAGGAGGCTGCACGGAAGGGTGAGCAGTCGGCTTTCCGGGGGCATGCGCATACGATGTGCAGCGGCGCAGCCAACATCGGCGCGCGCCGGATCGACGAGCTGTGCCGGCCGTGGAGTACCGCGCGCGATACGGACGTTCTCGAGCGGGTGGAAGCCAATCTCGGCCGCCTCGCCGAGGAGCTGAACCGGTTGCGGCGGAGCCTCGCGCAAATGCGCTCGGCGACCGACCGTACGGGCTGATGCCATTGGCGGTGGCACGGAACGGAAGCGGGGAACGAGATTTGCCTGCCTGCCGCCTCCTGCTTCCCCCGGTCAAGCGACGGCGGCCTCCGGCGCCCGCCGCAGCGACGCCATGCGACGGTCCTGCGAGGCAACCAACCGCTCCATCTTCCTGAGATCAGGCTCGGGCAGGCGAAGCGCTGCGTCAACCCAGATATCGACGACGTCCCTGAGCTCATCGAGCGTGACGGGGCGCACGCGCTGGCGCGCCTGGAACATCGCATAATGTGCGTTCCACCTCCGGCGATGGCTGGCGATGTAGTCGCGCACTGCGGACTCTCCGCAGCCGTCCTCGGCCAGAACATCGACGATGCCCATCTCGTGCAGCTCGGCAGCGGTATAGATGCACCCGCTGGTGATCAGTTGTTCCGTTCGCTGCACGTCGAGGCGGCGGGAGAGGAAGCTGTAGGCGCCCATGCCGGGAAACAGATTGAACAGAATCTCGGGCAGGCCCATCTTGGCGCTCTTTTCCGCAACCAGCAGATTGAGCGACATCGCGCACTCGAACCCGCCGCCGAGCGCGTCGCCCTGCACGAGCGCAATAGTCACGACGGGAACGTGGAAGGCGGCGGAGTTGCGGTACACGGCTTCGATCGCGTAATGCGCATAACGAATCATCGCCGCGCGGTCACCCTTGCGGATGTGATCGATAAAAAACCCGAGATCACCGCCGAGGTTGTAGATGCCGGGCGTACGCGAGGCAAAGACGAAATAGCGGAAGGGGGGCTCGCCCCGCCGCCCTTCTGCCTCGAACATGCGCTTGACCGAATGCTGCATCCGCGTGATGTCCCGCAACACGGACGGAGTGAAGCTCGGCCGCCCCAGCGGGTTCATGAAGCACCAGAAGGTCTCGGCATCGGGTTCGATCTTGACCTCGAGATTCTCGTACGCGTGGGTGGCAAGCTCGTCCAGCAACCGCTCGCTCGTGCGGGATTCTGGACCATTGATGTCCGAGGACTCGGAGACCAGCACGAGATCGCGAGTCTCGAGGGCTTCGAGTTTTCTGGGCAGGGAGGTCATCGGGGGGCTCCTTGACGGTGGGATCGACGCCGGCGCGGCGCCTGGGATCGAGAACATAACGCGAGGTTGAGAAAGAATTCGTGAGAAAATCAGAACAAGAGGAAACGCTTCGGAACAAATATAGAACATCGGCTGGCGTTATCCAACCGAAAGGGCTTGCGAGCCAATTTCTTCCAGGCGCAGTTGCTGACGTAGCGGTCGTGACGGACGCAAATGCATGAATTGAAGGCACACGTTAATTATTCGTATCAGTTCCTCTGCTATCACTTGCGACTTGGATGCCCACCTACCGGGGATGAAAGGCCCCCGCCCGCGATGCCGGGCCATACCGGTAGCGACGTTCTCTGACTGGTCATCGGCGGCGGGTATCCCCGGCGTCGATTTTCCGGCGAGCTCCGGGATCGGTCATCGCTCCAGGAGGGATGGAAGAACGGCCATGACGCGAATTGGCCTTGCCGTCCCGGCGGCGCTCATCGACGCAAGCACAGCCGGCCTGGCAGCCGGCCCGGCACCGTGATGCGACCTCCTGGCCTCCGACGCAGCGCCCCAGGCGACGCTGCATACGCTGATCGCCGGTGCCGCCAGTGCCGGACTCGCGGCGCTGCTCGGCGGCGGATTCCCCCTCCTCGCCGGACTGACCGATCTGCGGCGTCGGCGGACACTCTCCTTCCTCTTTCTCCTCCTGATGGTCATTCCCGCACAGATCAGCGTGATCGCCTGGATCGCGCTCACCGGCCCGGCAAGTCTGGTGCTCGCACCGCTCGGCCTCGCCCCCCGCCCCGGCACGCCGGTCCTGCTGTTCGGGCCCGGCGGCATCATCTTCTTGATGGGCGTCGAGCACGCGCCGATCGTCTTTCTGGCGCTCGGCGGTTTTCTCCGGGCACTCCCCACGGAGATCCTCGAGGTCGCGGCGAGCGCTGGCGCAAGCCCGTGGCAGGTGCTGCAGAGGATCCTCCTGCCGCTCGCGCGTCCCGCCTTCGCCGCCGGCCTCTCCGGCGCGTTCGCGGCCGGCATTGCTGACTTCGCCACCCCGGCGCTCCTGGGTATTCCCGGCCGCTACCTCATGCTCACCACCCTCATCTTTCAGCGTCTTAACTGATTCGGGCCGGGCGAACTCGGCACCGTCACCGCCCTTTCAGCTTTGCTCGGCCTCATTTGCTTGGCCGCGGTCGGCCTCGAGCGGATTCCCGCGCCGGCGATCGCCGTGCCCGCCAGGAGCCGTCACGCCCAGCCCTTTTCACTCTGCCCCTGGCGCCTTCCCGCCGAAGCGCTTTGCTGGCTCGTACTGGCGTTCCTCCTGTTTTTGCCCTTCGCCGCCCTGCTCGGCGCCGCGGCAACGCGGGCCTACGGTGAGCGGTTCGGGCTGGCAACTCTGAGCCTCACCCACTTCCGCTCAGTCCTCCTCGCGGAGGCGGCAACAGAGCGCGCCTTCCTCAACTCCACCCTGCTCGCCCTTTTCGCCGGCGGATTCCTGACCCTTCTCGCCGTTGCCGCCGCCCATCGCGCGGAGGCGGGAAGCCGCCTCATGCAATAGGCGATGGCGGCGGCCGAACTTCCCTACGTGCTTCCCGGCACCGCACTCGGTGTCGGCTGTATTCTCCTCTTCCTGCGCCCGATCCTCGGCCTTTCCCTCTACGACAGCCTCGGGATTCTCTTGGTCGCGTACATGATGCGCTTCTTCGCTCTCGCCCGGCGTCCGGTGCAGGCGTTGCTGCGCACGCTCGATCCCGCGCTCGAGGAGACGGCGGCAAGCCCCGGCGCCGGTTACGGGCGGAGGCTGGCCCGGGGGTGATCGCGCCCGCACTCGCCCCGCCGCCGCCGCCGGGGCCCTGCTCGTCGTACTCGGCGCCTTCTCCGAGCTCACGATCTCGGTTCTCCTTTGGTCGCAAGGCAACGAGACGGTCGGCGTGATGATCTTCAATCTCGAGCAGGCGGGAGAACTCGGCGGGGCGGCGGCGCTTTCCACTCTTGCCGTGTTGGTCACACTGCTGCTGCTAGGCGCAGCCGCCTTCGCCGCGCGAGGTCGCAACATGCTGCCCTGGCAGTACTGAGGCTGCCCAGGTCAGGCCGCGCGCCTGAGATCGAGCGCCGACCAGATCGCCGAAAGCGCCGACACGAGCCTCTCGATATCCGCATCCGAATGCAAAGGCGAAGGCGTGATGCGCAGGCGTTCCGTGCCGCGCGGCACCGTCGGATAGTTGATCGGCTGCACATAGATGCCATGCTCCTGCAGGAGGAGATCCGAAATCCGCTTGCAGAGCGCCGCGTCCCCCACCGCCACCGGCACGATATGGCTCGGGTTCCTCATATGCGGCACGCCGGCCGCATCGAGCCGCCTCCTGACCATCGCCACCCGCTCATGCAGGCGCTCGCGCAGGCCGCTCTCCGCCTTGAGGTGCCTGACGGCCGCCAGCGCACCGGCCGCGATCGAAGGCGGCAGCGCGGTCGTGAAGATGAAGCCGGAGGCAAAGCTCCGCACGAAATCGCAAAGCGCGGCCGAGCCCGCGATATAGCCGCCCACCACGCCGAACGCCTTGGCGAGCGTCCCCTCGATCACCCCGATCTGCCCCATCAGCCCCTCGCGCTCGGTAACGCCGCCCCCGTGCGGGCCATAAAGCCCGACCGCGTGCACCTCATCGCAATAGGTGAGAGCGCCATACTCCTCGGCGACACCAAGGAACGCCGCTATCGGCGCGATATCGCCGTCCATCGAATAAACCGATTCGAACGCCACCAGCTTGGGCCGATCCGCCGGAATCTCCGTCAGCTTGCGGCGAAGATCGTCCGGATCGTTGTGCGCAAAGATGCGCCGCTCGGCCCGGCTGTGCCGGATGCCCTCGATCATCGAGGCGTGATTGGCCGAATCCGAGACCACCACCGCGCCCGGCATGCGCCGAGCCAGCGTCGCAAGCGTCGCCCAGTTGGCCACATAACCTGACGTGAAAAGGAGCGCGGCCTCCTTCTCGTGCAGCTCTGCCAGCTCCGCCTCGAGCAGTACATGCAGATGGTTTGTGCCGGCAATGTTGCGCGTTCCTCCGGCCCCGGCGCCGAAGCGATCGAGCGCTTCGTGCATCGCCGCCAGCACCACCGGATGCTGGCCCATGCCGAGATAGTCGTTCGAGCACCACACGGTCACCCGCGTCGATCCGCCCCGATGATGTCGGAGTGCGGCAGGAAATTCTCCAACCAGCCGCTCGAGATCACTGAAGATCCGGTAGCGCCCCTCCGTGCGGAGAGAGTCCAGTTCCCTGCGGAAAAAAGTCTCGTAGTCCATCGGCTTCCCTCGATGCGCCGGCAGTCTCGGCAGAACCGGGAACCCTGCCCGCACCCCCGCGGCCCCGCCCGGGCCGGCACGCCCGCCGGGCAATAATCCCCCCAAAGACGGACGACAACAAGCCGCTCACGCCTCAGGCAACGCCGCAGGGGATCATTCGTCGGTCGGCGATGCGGGATCGAGGTTGGCGGGATAGATCGAGGCGACGCCCCCATCCTGGTAAAGCACGTGGCAGGAAACGCCGTCGACCCGGATCTTGCTCAGGGCCTGGCCGACAACGCCGCTACCGCGCTGCAAGCGCGGTTGCGATTCCCATGCCGCGCGCTACGATCGAACGCTGTCAACCGGATCCGTCATCGCCTGCTCGATCCAGCGAATGATGTTTTCCTTCGTCCATATCTTGGATTGGGGGAATTTCTGGTTCAGGAAAAAAAGTGGAAATCCCTGGCGTCGTGCAGAACTTGCCCCCGAACTTGATCTTCACCTTGAGCTTGCAGGTCTTTCCAAGCTGGCGTCGCGCGAGTTGCTCCGGATTGGGTTGTCCCACGATTTCCATCCCTCCGTTGTCCAGTGATTTTTCTGCTTCCGAGTGAAAGCCGGCAAAACCGTTGCCGCTCGCCTCGCCCGCGAAAATGTGCGTGATGACGCTTTCCGGCAGCGTCCAGCGCTTCTTCAGCGTTTCTGACATGGCCTCTTGTGTCACCCTCCTCGAGTAAGCCGCGCCCTTCAGCCCCTGAGCCGCCTCCCGCACCTGTTGTTACCCTCCATCGCCGCAGGCCGTTCATGGATGGACGGCCGCGCACCTCTTGTTCCTCCGCACCGCAGAGGGGGTCGTCGCCCGCCCTTGCCTCGCCCCTGCTTGAGCGCATCCGCCGCCCGCCGCCCCGTTCTCCTCTTCGGCACATCACCCCCTCGCAGGACCGCCGGGCTTTGCCCCCGCACTTCCTCTCATCCGAGAGGCCACCCCGGTCCCGCGAGCCGCCAGACCACTGAAAGAATTCGCGCGCCCGCTTTCAGCGTGCCGGCGAGCGAGCCCGCAACCTTCGAGCGGCCGCCGGCGCGGCGCCGATAGGGCATCGGCACTTCAACCACCCTGAGGCCCGCCCGCGCCGCTCGAATCTGCATCTCGACGTTCCAGCCATACCCGCTCTCGCACATCCCGAGAGCGGCAAGCGCGTCGCGTCGGATCGCACGGAACGCGCACATGTCCGTGTAACGCTGGCCCGTGCGCGCCGCGATCACGGCCCCGATCAGCCGGCCGGCCAGTACCTGGTGCCAGAGCATCGCACCCGCCGCGCGCTCGCCAAGCGTGCGCGAGGCAAGCACGAAATCATGCGTGCCGGCCACGATCGGACCGACAAGGCGCCCGAGAAGATCGCCCCGATCCGCGCCGTCCCCGTCGAGAAAGGCGATGATGTCCGCCCGCGCATCCGCCGCCGCCGCCCCTGCCGCACAGGCCCATCCGTAACCCGGCCCGTCGATCGCAATCACCCGTGCCCCTGCCGCCCGCGCCGCCGCAACCGTCGCGTCGCGGCTGCCTCCGTCTGCGACGATGATTTCAACCGCCAGCGCGCGCGGAATCTCGCCCACCACCGCCCCGATCGTCGCCGCCTCGTCGCGCGTCGGAATCACGACCGCCGTGCGTGCGGTCTCGCTCAAAGGCTCCAGCGCAGGCCGCAGTTCTGGCACGGCCGAGGCGGCGTCGGGCCGAGCAGGCCGGCACGGAACTCCTGATAGGCCGGGCCGTTCCAGATTTCCTCGAGCGTCTCTTTCTTGGCATCTCCGAGCGTGTAGGTCGCATAATCGCGCGCCGCGAACGGCGCGATGCAACAGGGAAGCGCCCGCCCGTGCGCGGTGAAATACATCAGCGACCATGGCCGCCGGCAGGCCGACCACGGCGCGCTGTCCTCGCCGCGGCGAAGGCTGAGGCCCGGCTCGGTCGCGCCCGAGGCGTCGAGCCTCACGCCAAGCCGCGCCGCAAGTTCCGTTGCCTCACCGATCGCCGCCTCGTCCTCCTTGCGCAGCCTGTCGAACAGTGCCTGGTTCGGGCGGGCAAGGCCGCGCCCGGTCTCATCGAAAACCAGCCGCTGCAGATAGACGTCGCGGATGCCGATCTCCGCGGCAAGCGCCACTAATCGTGGAAGTTCGGCGATCGTCTCGCGCAGCCCCGTAAGCCAGAGCGAAAGACGCGGCTTCTCCGCCCCGCTCGCCTGCTGGAAGGCCACGAACGCCCTGAGATTGCGCACGATGCAGGCAAAGAAGTCCCGCCCGCGCACCTTGCGGAAGCTCGCGGGATCGGCCGCATCGAGCGAAACCCTGAGCTCGTCGAGGCCGCTTGCGACTAGGCCTTCCCGCCGGCGCGGCGAAAGCAGCGTCCCGTTGGTGTTGAAGAGCACATAAACGCCGCGCTCCTTGAGCGTGCGGATCATGCGCGGCAGCTCGCGCACGAGCATCGGCTCGCCGACGCCGTGCAGCACGGCGCGCCGAAGTCCCGGCAGCTGATCGACGATCCGAAGAAAAAGCTCGTAGCTCATGTCGGCCGGCGGCTCGAGCGTCTCGAAGGTGCGCGGACAGGTCTCGCACAGAAGATTGCAGCGATTGGTGACTTCGAGATAGAGGCAGACCGGCGGCTCCCCGGCATTCGCCGCGCGCTCGGGCCCGACGCTCTCGAAATAGCGCCGCGGATCAATCGGGCCCCCCTTCATCACACGTTATTCCGCAACAAGCCGGCAGCTTTGCGACGGCGCCGCCGCCACGCCAGTGAAACCACCGCTAATACCGCGAACGGAACATAAATGAGCGCCGGCCAGATCGGGCGCGTGTGGAGCGGATCGAGATAAAGAAGAAAGCTGGCCGCCGGCAGGTAAAGGACCGCGGGCGAGGGTTGGATGCAAAGCGGCACCAGGAGCCAGGCGAAATACCAGGGATAGTGCGGCGTCAACACCAGCATCAGTGCGGTCGCGAGCAATCCCGCATCGGCTGCGATCCGCCGCGTGCGTTGCGCTGGCTCCTCCGGCAGATCCCGCCGCCAGATCGCAAGTCCGAGCCCGGCTAGCACGATCGCCGCCGCGCCGAGATAGACCCGGCCAGCGAACGGCGACAGCCGGACCAGCCTTCCAGCCACGTCGAGATAAAAGATGCCGAGCCCGCTCGCGATGCCCTCCTGGCGGATATAGCCCGGCAGGAAGCCGAGCACACGCCAGCCGACCCCGGCAAAGGCGGCATAGAACGCGGCGATCATCACAAACGAAAGCAGAGGGAAGCGCCAGCCGCGCGGACGCCAGAGCGCGGGCATCAGCGCCACCGGCAGGAGCTTGGCCAGAACAGCGCCCGCGAACGCCACGGCGGAAAAGGCCTTCCGCCCGGCCGCCGCGGCAAGCAAGGCCACTGCCGTGCATCCGACGACGATCGCATCGACATGGCCGTTGCCTGCGAACTCCCAGATCGGCAGAGGCTGCCAAGCATAGATCAGGATGCGCGCGGCAGGAAGGTGCGCCCGCCGCAACAGGCGAAGAAGGGCCGCGATCCCGATCAGGTCGAACGCGGTCATCACCGCCTTCATCGCGAAGAGGGTCGGGCTCAGCCGGGCCGCGAGTGCGAACACCGCTTCGGCGAACGGCGGATAGATCGTTCGCGCCGTGGCCTTGCGGTTGATCCCCGGGTAGATCGACCGGTCCCTGAGAAAAGCCAGCGCCGGCGCGTCCGGCCGGTAGCGGTAGGGATTGATGCCGGCAGCCTGCACCATCCCGTCCCACACGTAACGGTGCAGGTCGCTCGAAAGAAACGGCGGGCTGAACAGGAGAATCCCGCGCATCAGGAGCGCGGCGGCAAGAATGGCCGATACCGTGCGCGGCGGCAACGCCGCCCGAAGCACGATCCAAACCGCCCCGCCATAGAGAGCCATCTCGACCATCATCAGTCCGACGAATGCACGAAGGCGCTGATTGGATCCGATCCCAAGCGCGCCGGGCACGTGCAGGCCGAGCGCCGCGACGTCGAGCCCCATCAGCGCCGCCCCGATCAGGACGAGGCCGATGAGCGCCGGCCCGCCCGCCCGCCTCATGCCGCCACCTTGTCTGGCACTACTTTCGCACTTTTGCCCGCAGTGACGCGATGAGCCTTCGGCAGCGTGGGCAGCGGCGGGGGAGCTGAGTGGGAGCGAACAGCCTCGCGATGACGCCGCGCCGGAAAATCGGTCCAGCGGGCCGGCAGGAACGGCCGCAACCTGACCGGCACCGCTACCTCGCGCCGCGCCGGGCTGAGCGAGCCCGGCGATTGGCAGTTCGCCCTCTTGCCCGGCGCCCCGCAATATTGGGCTGCCTCGCCGCCCGACGCCGTCTCCTTCTTCGGCAGCGCGGTGTCATCGATCACCAGAACCGCATCGTCGCCGCCGACCAAGCAACCAGCACGCTCTGCCGGCACCTGCCACAGCGGTGCGTCATCCCAGGCAGGACTGCGCACGAAGCGATGCAACTGGTCATGGTCGGACAGGCCGAGCCGGGCTGCGATCGGCTGTACGCTCTTCGGCCCGTCCGGCTCCAAGAGCCCGCGCACTTAGACCGGCCCCCGCTTGTGCCGCCTGCTGCGGCCCATCACCCCGAAAAACGGCTCCAGCCATACCTCAACGCCCCCACCAAGCCTCGCCACCCGGGACGCAGCACGTACTCCACTGAATCCCAGCCGAATACACAATTTCCTCGTAACAGTACAAGCGCCAAAGTAGCGCCAGTGTCCTGCTCCCGAAGTTCGCTACCGCAGGCGGCGAACGAAAGGGATCAGCCGGCCCTGAAAACAAAAAAGCAGTGTCCCGACCCCGGCATCATTTTTGGGATAGAAACTTCGGAATTGGGACACTCGGGAGGCCGGACCGGCGGCACGGACGAGACACCGGCGCCCGCAAAAAATATCGCCGCAGTTCTCCTCAGGAGCCACCACCCACTGTTTTGCGATATTCGCGCATGGTTACAACACGTTTCCACCACGCAAGATGCCGCAACTCATCGGAGACCGGCGCCCTGGGCGAGGGCGGTGACCATAGCCGTAAAGTAGGATCCACACCTTCGGGGAGTCTGATGCGATCTTCAAGACCGGTCCAAGGCGAGGTGTCGGGCAAGAAACCACTCTAGACCCGATGTCTGCTGAATGATCGGCGGTCCGTTCCTCGGCATGCATATATCGAGGGTTGTGCTGGATGGCCGGCACAGGGCCTCATGCATGGGGGACGGGCCTGATGGACGATGCTCCCTTTACGCGGCTGGGGACGCCTAGCCACTCCTCGCGTGCACCGCTCCCAATTGCTTGCGAAGCTGCAGCTCCGGGGTTTGCCACTCGTCGACCCGGACGTCGAGCAGCACCGGGCCGCCCGCCTTAAACGCGCGTTCGAGGGCGTCCGGCACGGCGGACGGTGATGTGACCGCTATCCCTTCGCAGCCAAAGCCGCGCGCGATCGTTGCGAAATCGGTCGCGGGAAAGTCGACCGACTGGTAGTCGCCCGAATAGCGCAGCTTCTCGCCGAACTTACTGTAGCCGAGACACCCGTTGTTGAGCACAACAACCACAACGTCGAGTCCGTACTTCACGAGGGTGGAGAGTTCGCCGATGGCGTACGTAATGCCGCCGTCGCCTGCGACGAGTAGGCACTTCCCGCTGGGCTGCGCGAAGCGGGCGCCGATTGCCGCCGGCAATCCGAAGCCCATACTGGCAAACCCGCGAGGGAAAATAAACCGCTGCCCCGCTCGGGCAACATCGAGGAATGAAGCGATCCAACCGATCGCGAAGCTGGCATCGGACACCACCAAGTCCCCCGGCCGCAGGCGCTTATTCAGCTCCGCCATCAGATACTGTGGTCGGACGCGCGGACCCAAGGGTTGCGATTCCGCCGCCAGCTCGGTCTGCCAGTCCGCTTTCAGGGTCTGGATGCGATGTAGCCATGCGGCACGGTCCGGTCGGCGCGCCGGCGCCGCAGCGGCAAGTGCGCTGAGCCCGCTGCGCGCGTCAGCGACGATGCCCACCTCGGTGGTGAAGATCTTGCCCACCTCTGTCGGATCGACGTCGAGATGCAGCACGCGCTGATGCCGCCCGGGGATCGTCCAGGCACTCGTCACCTGCTGCGAGGACTTCATTCCCACGAGAAAAACGAGATCGGTCTCTGCTACCGCCCGGTTGGCGCACTCTTCGCCGTATTGCCCGCCGACGACCCCGATGCCGAGAGGATCCGTCTCCGCGAACACACCTTTGCCGGCGATCGTGGTGCCCACCGGAAGCTGCCAGACGTTTGCCACCTCGTGCAGCGCCGCGGCTGCGCCGCTGATCGCGACGCCGCCGCCGGCGATCACGACGGGACGAAGGGCCGTCTCGAGCCGACCTGCCGCCGCGCCGATTGCGTCGGGATCGGGATGCGGCCGACTCGAGGGAACACGCGCGTTTTCGGCTCTACCAGACAGGTCGAGCGCACCCTCGGCACACTCCGCGGCAAATACATCAGCCGGAATATCGAGGACTACGGGCCCTGGACGTCCCGACGTGGCCACGTGAATCAGATGCCGAACCGCCGCAGGGATGCTGCTCTGCGTGGTTGCCTGGAACACACGCTTGGTAATCGGTTCGAACGGGCGCAGCTGTTCCACACCCTGGGCGGTGCAGCCCCGCTCGGCCCACAGGAGCCACTCGCGAGGGCCGTTGCTCAGAATGGCGAGCACGGGGATGGAGGAGTTGTAGGCCTCGGCAACGCCGGAAGCCAGCTTGAGCGCTCCGACCCCGAACGCGGCGTCGCACACGCCGATGCGTCCACTCACGCGCGCCCACGCGTCCGCAGCGTAGGCGCTAGACCGCTCGTCGCGCACCATCACGTGCCGGGCGCGTGGGCCGCGACGGTGCAGTGCATCGTTGAGCGCGTAGCCCTGTCCTCCGGTCATTCCGAAGACGACGTCGATCCCGTGCGCGATCAGCAGTTCGGCAAGCAAATCTCCGGTGTTCACACGAGCCCTCCTCTCAAATCGGCGGCAAGGCGCGCCACCGGCGATATTCGTTGATGCTCGCGCGCGCGCCGGTCGCGAAGTCGTAACGCGGCGCGTAGCCGAGCTCCCGCTGCGCCCGTTCGATCGAGAGTCGGGCGATTCCTTCCCCTTGGCCGGACTCTACCTCGATGATCGCAGTGGGAAGCAGCTGTTTGACGACGGCGGCAGCATCGCGCACGCGTAAGGCGTCCCCGCCGGTGTTGAACACACGGCTATGCGCTGGCGCCAGCAGGCGGAGCGAGAGCAGCACGGCCTGGGCAGCATCCTCCACGTGCTGCCAATTCACGAGCGCATCACCAGCCGGCACGCGTGCCGGCTCGCCGTACGCGGGCTTCTCGATCAGCTCCCGCCCAAGCCGGTAGGCGAGAGCACCACGCATCCGTCCGGGTCCGTAGACAACGGTGAACCGCAGGCCGATGGAGTCTACTCCGAAGGCACGAAAGTAATGGTCGGCCATGTACTCATTTATGGACTTGCAGGCACCATAGACCGTGGTCGGACGGTGCGGCGCATCTTCGTCCGGTTCCCCTGCGTACGATGCCTGGGGCCCATAGACTGCGATCGAGCTCGCCCAGACGACGCGCCGGGCGGCAACCGTCCGGGCCACTTCGAGCACGTGGTTGAAGCCGTCCACATTGACGCGCACCCCGAGAGCTGGCTCAGCCTCGCACGTCGGGATGAGCGCTGCGGCGAGGTGAACAATATCGCGCGCGTCATGCTGCCGCGCCGCCTGAAGCAGGCCTATGAAGTCGAGAACGTCACCCTGCACGAATGCAATGCGACTGACCTCCTCGGGCTTCAGGATCCGGTGTACGGCGTTGTCTCGCACGTCCCTATCATACGCGACCACCAACTCGCCGCGGCGCAGTAGATCGCGCATTACGTATGCGCCGATAAAGCTGCCGCCGCCGACAATGAGCGTACTCATGACATGAACGACCCACCGTTGACGTCGATGGCGGCCCCTGTGATGTAGCTCGATTCCTCGCTCACAAGGAATACGACCACGCTGGCCAGCTCATCTAGGCGCGGGAGCCGTCGCAGCGGTGTCGCCTCCAGCATACGATTGCGCTCTTCGTCGGTCATGCTGTCCCACGCCGCCTGCAATCGCGGCCCACTGATGGTGAATCCTGGCACGAGACAATTGACGTTGATCCCATACGGCCCGAGTTCCTTAGCTAGCTGCCGGGTAAGAGCGATCACGCCGGCCTTGGCCGCGACGTAGTCAGTGGATACCGAGCTGAACCAGCCGGTGCTGCGCGCCGAGCGCGACGACACGTTCAGGATCTTGCCGCTACGCTGGCGCTTCAGCTCGGGGACGACGGCACGGCTCATCAGCATTGCGGAGGTCAGATTCATTTCGAGTACGCGATCCCACTTGTACCGGTCAACCTTCTCAATTTCGGCCGTTGACCCCAGCAGTGCCCCGCCTGCGTTGTTCACTACGATATCGATACGTGTGAATTCGCCGAGAACTTGGTCCACCATGGCCACGACCTGCGCCTCGTTTCCAAGTTCAGCCTCGATCGCCAGGCATTGCGCGCCGGTCGCCCGGACAGCCTCTGCCGTGCCGTGGAGTCCCTCGGCATTCACGTCCGCTACAGCTACGCGCGCCCCCTCGCGCGCGATCGCCATCGCGTAAGCCGCGCCAAGACCGCCGGCCGAGCCCGTCACGATGGCAACCTTGCCATTCAGCCGCATGCGTTTTTCCCCTCTGCTTCCGGCGGATCACATTAGCGCGTTGCCCGCCGCCCACTCGTGCCTGTGCGATGCAGTCGTCAAAACAAGGTGCAGCATGCGTATTCACGCGATCCATCGCGCGGTCCGATAGGTCTCGTCAAAAGCAATATATTGCCCCGGTGCGGAGCGGGCATTGACAGCCATCAACGAACGGCCATTTGAATCCGTGCGACCTGCTGCGTTGCAGCAGGAGTGCGTCGGTTATTGCAGGGCGCCGCGCCCTACGGGGTGGTCAACCCGACTGTCAACCGCGCTGATGTTCCAGCGCTTCGCCCGCACCGAATGCGAGCCGCTCCATCACATCCCAACTTCGAACGACGATACCGCCCGCGCGGGTCGTAACGACCCCTATCCTTCTCCAGCGCGTGAGGACGCGCACCACCGTCTCAGTCGTTGTCCCGATGAAGCTCCCGAGATCCTCGCGGGTCAGTCCCAAGGGGATGAGCAGCTCGGGGTCGTTCCTGCGAGGTTCGGTTTCCCGGAGATCAACCAGGAGACGAGCGAGTCGCTGCTCAACGCGCGCCCCGCCAAGGACATCGATGTGCGCGGAGACGCGCTCGAAACACTCCTGGAGGAGGTCGAGCAAATCAGGCATAAGCGGGGCGGCATCAATCGTGCGGTGCAGCGTTGAGCAGGGAACGAGCGAGACGGAGCACGGCTCCAGCGCAGTTGCGCCCAGCACGTGCGGCCGGGCCGTAAACGCAGCGAACTCACCAAGCACCGCGGGTGCCGTCGAGACGCGCAGGATAAGCTCACGTCCTGGGCGGATCTGCCGCGTGATTTTCACTCGACCCCGCAAGAGCACGAGAAGGTCCCGGGGCGGGTCCCTCTGACGATAAAGGACTGCACCACGAGGAAAGGCGCGCATCCGGGACGCGCGACCAAGCAACGCGAGTTGGGCGCCATCGAGCCCGTTCAACAGCGGAACCCGGCGGAGCGCAGCAATTACATCAACAGACATGAATGTCTAGATAGCCTCTTGCTCATTGACACCTGTCAATGCACCCTGGCGATTATGCCCCATACTTTAGTATAAGAAGGGGTCGGGCGGTCGCCAAAGTCATGCGCAGAACGCTGGGCAACGGGAGGAGGCATGCGGCGGCTAGGGAGGTTGCAAGTACCACGGGTGCGGCTGCCGTTCTTAGGAGCAAGGATGGGCGCTTAGCCGCATCTCCAGTGACGAAGAACTTGCCTCGGACCTTTGCCCCTGCCTCCGGAACCGGCTCCGCCTCGATGCCATTGTCGTGATGTTTTGGAACAGAGGAGACGGCTAATGAGGAAACGGACCCGAGCCACGCGTCGTCAAGTTCTTCGATCGCTCACCGCCGGCACCGCGATTATTTCAATCCCTCGTGTTGTCACCGCCGCCACGTCGTTTAACTGGAAGCGCTTTGCGGGAACGCGGGTGCGCTTCCTGCTGGACACGCATCCCTGGAGCACGGACCTGGTTCCGAAAGTTCTACCCAAATTCGAGGATCTGACCGGCATCAAGGTGGCCTGGGAGGTGTACCCTGAGGACCAGTTCCGGCAGAAGCTGACGCTTGATCTGCGGTCGGATCCTGAATCTGTCGATGGGTACATGAGCCTTACCTCATGGGACGGCGAAGCGTTCTGGGCGGCCGGATGGTACGAACCAATCGCCAAGTACCTCGGGTCGACGAATCTCACCAATCCGGGGTTTGACGTTCAGGACTTCTTCCCGAACGCTCTCAAGATCGCGACCCTGCACGGCACCCTGATTGGAATACCGTTGTATCCCGAGGTGCAGCTGCTGTACTACGACAAGGAACAGTTCGCTAAGCACGGCGTTGCGGTTCCCAACACCATCAAGGAATTTATGGCAGCCGCCGGGACGCTTTATGACAAGCGCTCCGACTTTGCCGGCTATGTAAGCCGCGGGGAAGGCCTGCAGGCCGTTTACACCATTGCGCCGTTCCTGTTCGCCGAGGGCGGGCGGTGGCTCGACGCCAAGGGTCGGCCGCTGCTCGACAGCGAGGCCTTCGTGAAGGCCCTCGAGGTATATGGGGGGACGTTGCACAAATACGGCCCTCCTGGGATCGTAGGGATGCAGTGGTCCGAGGCCGTGATCGTTTTCGCTCAGGGCCAGAGCGCGATGATGACGGAGTCGTCGAATTTCGTCTCGACCTTGGAGGACCCTAGCAAGTCGAAGCTCGCGGGTAAGGTGGGCTATGCAATGCTGCCAAGCGGACCGGCGGGTCGGCACTCGACGCTGATCTCTTGGGCGCTCAGCATAAACGCCAAGTCTCGCCACAAGGAGGCGGCCTGGTACTTGATCCAATGGCTGACCAGCAAGGACAGGGAGCTGGAAATGGCCAAGCAGAAGATCCCGGTCGCACGACAGTCCGTCTGGAACGGTCCCGACTTCCAAAAATTGATGCCCAAGGGCTGGTTAGACAGCTTCGTGAAGGAGCTGCCGGGTGCCGCCGTCAACCAGGCAAACCCCCTGGTGGCGCCAGTACCCGAGGTACGCGACGCGATCGGCAGGGCGATCGTCTCCGTAATCGAGGGCGGTAATGCGGCTCCGGCGGCACGACGAGCCCAGCGAGAGGTACTGAAGATCCTTAAGATGACGTAAAGGGGAGGGAACGCCCGGAGGGGGTCTCTTTGCTCGCGCCGGCAAGCCGGCTCGGCTACGCAAGGAGCCGGGCGCAAGGGGGCGTGCAAGGTAAACGGCGTTTCGCGGGTGACCGGTACGCGGCTTGGCTGCTGCCTCTGCCGGCGGCGCTCGTGACCGCCGTGCTGATCGTGTTCCCCATCGCCTTTCTCCTCTACATGGGATTTTGCCAGTGGTTCTTCGAATCCGCGTCGACGTGGCGATGGGTCGGCCTCGAAAACTACATTGCGCTCGTCACAGACTCCCGATTCGTCGGCGCGCTTTGGCACACTCTGTACTTCGCCGCCTTGGGCCTGGTGATCCAGATCCCGCTTGGAATCTTAATCGCCCTTCTTTTTCACCAGGAGTTTCCCGGGCGGGGTCTCATGCGGACCCTCCTTCTGCTCCCCATGGTCGCTACGCCGGTGGCGATGGCGCTGGTATGGGTGATGATGCTGGATCCGGGCATGGGTGTGATTCGGTATCTCCTCGGGACGATCGGCGTGGCGAGCCCTGCGTGGCTGTCTAATCCCAACACGGTCATTCCCACGCTCGTGATGGTTGACAGCTGGGAGTGGACGCCGCTCGTTGCGCTAATGTGTCTGAGCGGACTGGCCGCCCTCCCCACGGAGCCGTTCGAGGCGGCCCTGCTCGATGGCGCCTCGCCATGGACGCGGTTCTGGTACCTCACGTTGCCGATGCTTCGCCCGACGCTTGTGATCGCGATCGTGTTCCGGGTCATCGACCTGTTGAAGGTGGTGGACATCATCTATGTGATGACCCGCGGAGGGCCGGGGTTCTCATCGGAAACGCTCAATGTCTACGATTTCTTCGTTGGCCTTTTCTACTATCAGATAGGATACGGCTCGGCCATCGCCGTTGTCCTGTTCGCGCTGGTGCTCGGGGTGACGCTCCTCCTAATGCGCGTGCGGAGAGCGACATGGTAAGGAGGCGTGCGGTGATTCGGCTTTCGGGCACTCGAGCGCGCACACTGCGGCGCGCCAGTCTGCTGCTGGCGAGCTTTTTGGTTCTCTTGCCCTTTCTTTTCCCATTCGCCTGGATGGTGATGGGCTCGTTGAAGAGCCAAGTTGCTTACACGGCCTATCCTCCCGTGTGGACGTTCCGGCCGACCCTGGATAACTACGAGAAGGTTTTCACCACCGGTCACTTCGGCTTGTACGCGCTCAACAGCACGATTGTTGCTGGGGCGGCCACGATCATTGCGCTCCTCCTTGGCATACCCGCGGCTTACGCGGTCGCCCGTTACCGCCTGACCTGGGTTGGACTTCTGCTACTAGTGGCCAGGATGGCACCGCTCATTGCGTTCGTGATTCCGCTGTTCGTCCTCTACGCCAAGCTGCACCTCGTGGACACCTACACCGGGCTCGTAGCGGCGCACTTGCTGATCACGCTACCCATCGTTGTGTGGATGATGGTGGGATTCATCGAAGCGCTTCCGCGGGAGATCGAGGAAGCCGCCCGGCTCGACGGCGCTGGAGCGGTAGGTCTCCTGTGGCGGATTGTGGTTCCGCTCACGGCACCGGGTATCGCGGCCGCATCAATCCTAAGCTTCATCTTTTCGTGGAACAACTTCCTCGTATCAGTGGTGCTCTCGGGCTATCACACGAAGCTGCTGCCCGTGGGAATCTTCAACTTCCTGGGTTACGAGTCGATCAACTGGGGCCCCCTCAGTGCCGCGGCTTCCATCGTAACGATCCCGGTCCTCGCGCTTGCGCTGGTTGCGCAGCGGTACATCGTTCGCGGCATCCTGAGCGGAGGGCTTTTGGGTTAAGAACCATGTTCAGGGCCGATGCGCTCGGCGATCACGACTGCTTCCGCCGTCGCCAAGAGCTTTCCCGTCCAATCGGCCGCTGCCTCTTCGATCGGTCCCGCGATTTGCGGCCGCGCAAGACCCTCGAATAGCTGCTGTTCGGTCGCGGTCGATTTCACCAGCGCGCCGCCCTGCGCCGCCACATGCAGCCCGAGGTCTGGAAAAGATTTGTCCTTGGGCGCGGCGCTGGGAAAGACGCCGGTACCGACGACGATCCTCATCCAGGCAGCGGTTCAACGTCTCTCTGCGCGTGCCTGATGAGCCGGTCGATATTGTCAACGGTCAGACCCGCCGCCAGCACCCGCGCCATGCGCGGCGGCCGGGGATAACCTCCCGTTCCGGCTCAATGATGAGCGTGACCTTTTCGTTGGAGCAGATGCCCCGCCGCTTCAGCTCCGCCGCAGCCTCGCCGGCCGCAACCTCGATTGTCTCCCGCGTCTCAGCGATTGGTCGGCTACCTTCCCCGGCGCTTCGGAACGAACGGCGTGCTGGCGAAAATCCGGCTCCGCTGCCAGGCGCGGCGCCATCGGGTAAGCTTTGTGTCCGATCACCCAGAGGTTCTCGTCCCCGGCGTGCAGAAACTGACGCCAAAGAGGCGAAGCGAGCTCCACGAGTTATGGCACGGACTGTGGACCAGAAAGGCATCCGTAGGCCGCTGGAAACAAGGAGGCCCGCGCCCCTTTTTCCGGCGATTCGTCATGCTGACGAACTTCGGAATGGGGGCACCAGCAGGCCGAGCCGGGTAAGGCAGGCCTTCGTCGCCGGCGCCCACTCCGTTCCGGCCGCGAGCGCTCCGGCGAGCCGCCGAAGCGTCGCCAGATCATCGACATCGTACCAGCATCGCAGCAGCACCACATCGAGCCCGAGTTCGGCTGCCCGCGCTCCCGTCTCGCGGGCAACCGCGGGCGTGCTCCACGCAATTTCCTCGAACAATCGCACGTGCGGCGCCTTGAGCCCGATCAGATAATAGCCGCCGTCCTCGGCCGGTCCGAGCACCATCCGGTCGCCTGGCCGCGTGAGCGCCCGCGCCGCCTCGATGAGCACCGCCGCCGGCAGCGAAGGTGCGTCCGCGCTGACGAGGCAGGCGGCGGTGAACCCCAATCCGAGCAGGCTCCTCGCAGCCTGCCAGAGCGCGCGCCCGATTCCCGAGAGTTCCCGTTCGGTAACTGCCTCCCCGTCCGCCAGAACGAGCCCTGTGCCCGCGGCAATGACGCCCTGAAACCGTGCTTCCGACCCCGCCGGCGCGTAGGCGAGATAGGGGATTATTGGCGCTGCCTGTGCCGCCTCGTGAACCCTCGCCGTAACGTCGGCGAGGAAGCTCTCGCTGAGCTGAACGGCCGCCACCTGCGAAAGCGGCGGCGCCAGCCGCGTCTTGACCGCTCCCTCGCGCGGCGCCTTGGCCATCACCGCGGTCGCGGTCGGCGTTGACGCCCCGGCCGTTGCCCGTTCAGGCAAGGTAGCTGAAACGGTTCGCGCCCGCTCGGTGCCTCGCGGCATCCCACCCGAGCACTCGGCCCGGCGGATCGACGCAGAAGAGGGCCATGATGGTGATCAGGAAGAAATAGGTCCATGGCCACTCCCCGGGTGCGGAATAAAGCCCGAGCCAGAGATTGACCGCCATCGCGATCCCGAAGAGCGCACCCAGCCGCGTATAGAGCCCGAGAATGAGCGAGGCGCCGATCCCGGCCTCGATCGCATATACGAGCGGACCGAAAACGCCAATGTTCGGCAGCACGACATCGCGCACCAGCACGCTCTGCAGCGGCACCGCCGCGTGCGCGACCTCCTGCTTCATCCAGTAGACGAGCCCGCCGTAATGCGGCGGTATCTTCCAGAGCGACTGCTCCCACCACATCGTCCCCGTGAGCACGCGGAGCAGCAGGATCCCCCCCGCCCGCGTGCCGCGTTGCCCGGCATCCTGCCGCCAGGCGAGCAATGCCCCGAGAAGCGCACCCGCCAGCAGCAGCCAGTAGAGGCTCACGAAAATCCCGTAGCGCGCGGCGAGATAGTCGCCCTTGGTCAGAAACGTGATCGCATCCAGAAGCGGATTGGGTCGCATGGCTTAAAACTCCTCCGCCGCCCGGCCCCGGCCGTTCCTCGCCCACGCCGCGCGGCAGGCGCCGAGAATCGAAAGCACCTCGTTCAACCCTTCGTCCTTTCCCTTCTCGAAATCACCAGCCACCTGTGCAAGCTCGTTGGTGAGATGGGCGAAACAGACCACCGGGCAGCGCCGCGCGGCGGCGAAGGCATAAAGCGCCGCGGCCTCCATCTCCACCCCGACAAGCCCGAGCGCGCGTGCCCGCGCAATCGCGCTTTCGGTCTCGCGAAACGGCGCATCGGTGGTCCAGGTGCCGGCGCGTTGGAGCAGAAATCCGGCGTGTCCGAGCGCCTCGCCGACCGCCTCGGCAAGCGCGGGATCGACGCAGGCGAACGCTGCCGGCGGCAGATAGTGATAGCTCGTGCCTTCATCGCGCAGCGCGCGCTCGATCAGCACGAACGCCGCCTCGGGCGCGCCAGGCTGAAGGCGGCCGGCGGAGGTCACGCTGACCAGAAGTTCGCAGCCCGAGGCGAACAGTTGCTCGGCCACCAGCACCGCGAACGCCCCGCCGACCGCACGCGCCACGGCGCCCATGCGCATGCCGGCATGCGTGAATTCCAGAAGATCGGTGTGATAACAGGCCCAGTTTCCGCTCTGCTCGCCGCGGCCCCTTTCCCCGAGCAGACGGACCACGTCGCCGTCCGGATCGAGCAGGCAGATCGCCGGAACCGGGGCCTCGGCCAGATGCTTCTGCCGCCGCGCCTCGCGCAGGAGGTTTCGCGCTTGGAACACGGAGGGTGCTGCGTAATCCTTGGCCGCCAGCAGGGGCGGGCAGGGAGGTTCGCGAGGTTCGGCAAAAGCGTAAGCCGGCTCATCAGCTTTCGCATCCCGAGCGCTCATACGTACGACCGGCGCTGGACCCGGCTCGCTCAGCTTGCCTGCTCGATCGCCTGATCGAGATCGGCCAGGATGTCGTCGATATGCTCGATCCCGACCGAGAGCCTCACATAGCCCTCGGTTACGCCGGTCGCGGCCTGCTCGGCTTGGGAAAGCTGGGAATGCGTGGTTGAGGCCGGATGGATCGCAAGGCTCCTCGAATCGCCGATATTGGCAACGTGGTACAGCATCTTCAGTGCCGCGATGAACCGCTTTCCCGCCTCCAGGCCGCCCGCAAGCTCGAAGCCGACCAGCCCGCCATAACCCCCGCGGAGATACCGCTCCGCCCGGCCCTTCGCCGCCTGGCCGCTGTAAAGCGGGTGGATGATACGGCTCACGCCTTTGCGGGTAGCCAGGAACGCCGCCACCTTCTCGGTGTTCTCGCAATGTCGCTCCATGCGCAGCGGCAGCGTCTCGATCCCTTGCAGGATCAGGAAGGCGTTGAACGGCGAAAGCGCCGCGCCGAGGTCACGCAGCAGCACCACGCGCATGCGCACGATATAGGCAATCGGGCCGAGCGGCTTCACCGCCTCGCTCCACACCGCCCCGTGATAGCTCGGATCGGGCGTGTTCAAGAGCGGCTGGCGGTCGGAGTGTGCTCCCCAGTCGAAATTTCCCCCGTCGATCACCGCGCCGCCGATCGAATTGCCGTGCCCGCCGATATATTTCGTTGTCGAATACATCACCACGGCCGCGCCATGATCGAACGGCCGGCAGACGATCGGGGCCGCAGTGTTGTCCATGATGAGCGGAATGCCGAGCGGCCGGCCGATCGCCGCCACCTCGGCAATCGGAAACACCGTGAGCTTGGGGTTGGGCAGCGTCTCCGCATAATAGGCGCGGGTTCCGGCATCCGTGGCGCGGCGGAAATTCTCGGGCTCCGCGGGATCGACGAAGCGCACCTCGATCCCCTGATCCTTGAGCGTATGGGCGAACATGTTCCACGTGCCGCCGTAGAGGTCGGTCGAAGAAACGATATTGTCCCCCGCGCGCGCGAGGTTCTGCACCGCGAAGGCGGTCGCCGCCTGGCCCGAGGCGGTGGCAAGCGCTGCGGCGCCGCCTTCGATTGCCGCAAGCCGCTCCTCGAGCACCGCCGTCGTCGGGTTCATGATGCGTGTGTAGATGTTCCCGAACTCCTTGAGCGCGAACAGGTTCGCCGCGTGCTCCGGGCTCCGGAACTGATAGGACGTGGTCTGGTGGATCGGCACTGCAACCGAGCCCGTTTCGGGGTCGGCACGCCAGCCCGCGTGCAAGGCAAGCGTCTCGGGATGGCGGGGCGGATTATTCATTGAAGATCCTCGTGCCTTGCGGGTCGCAACAAAGGCGGGCCGGCCAGAGAGGGCCGGATCAGGTCCGACCGATTGTTGCTTGCTGGGAAGGTCCGTTCAAGCCGGGCCGGCACTCTTTCGATAATCCGGCTCCGTCGGCGAGATTCGGTGTAAGGTGGGTTGCGAGTCGGGGAGGAGCGCAATGCGTCTCATCGTCATGATCGGCCTCGTCGGGCTCCTTTCGGGATGCGGGACGAGCCAACCGGGCCGCACCGAAGGGGGCATGGCCACGGGTGCCGCCACCGGCGGCGCAATCGGCCTCATCGGCGGCCCCATCGGCGTGGTGATCGGAGCTGCCGTCGGCAGCGGCGCCGGCGCGCTCACCGCAGTCAATACCAGCCCGGACAAGGTCAATCTCGGCAGCCCGCCCTGGACCAGGTCGCAGGTGCCGGCCAATACCGCTTCCTCTCCTCCCGCTCCTGCCGCGGCGAGCGTCCCGCTCCAGCCTCCGGCGGTTTCCTCCTCCTCCGGAACCTCGGTCCGGGGCGCTCAGTAGCGCCTGAGCAGCGCCACCAGCCGTCCCTGCACCTTCACCCGTTCCGCCGGCAGAAGCCGCACCTCGTAGCGCGGGTTCGCCGGCTCGAGCGCGATCGACTGTCCACGTCGGCGCAGCCGCTTCAACGTCACCTCGGCCTCGTCGACCAAGGCCACCACGATCTGCCCATTCTCCGCCGTTTCGGCCTTGCGGATCACCGCCGTATCACCGTCCAGAATCCCTGCCTCGACCATCGAATCCCCCGCCACCTCCAGGGCGTAATGCTCCCCGCCCCCGAGCATCGCCATCGGAACTTCGACGTGGATCCCGGAGTCACGCAATGCCTCGATCGGCAAGCCTGCGGCGATCCGCCCGTAGAGAGGAATTTGTACGGCTCCCACCTCGCCCGCGGCTCGTACCCCCGGCAGCCGGCCGGTGAAGTCGCCACGGATCACATTTGGCGCGAACCCTCCGACCTCGCCGCGTGCTTCGGGCTTGAGGGCGAGCGCGGAACGCTGCGCCGCTTCAGCCGGCAACCGCAGCACCTCCAGCGCCCGCGCCCGATGCCGACGCCGCCGCAGAAACCCGCGTTCCTCGAGCGCCGAGATCAACCGATGCACCCCGGACTTTGACTTGAGCTGCAACGCCTCCTTCATTTCCTCGAAGCTCGGCGAGAAACCTGACGTCTTCAGGTGTCTGTCGATGAAGATCAGGAGCTCGTGCTGCTTGCGCGTGAGCATGCGGGATCCTTCCTGCCAAGGCCGACCTCCCGGGGCTCAGTTTGGCCAAGGGTCGGAACAAATCAGCAACTAGGATTGCTTTCTAGGGTCCGTGGCGAAGTCGCGTCAAGCGATTCCCGTCGGCTCTTCAAACCCCGAGGCGATCGAGCCGGATCACCGGGACCATTGCGTCCGCCGGCAGGGCGGGCCCATGCGGCGGGCGGAGGATCAGCGCGTCGGCCCTGGCCAGAAGCAGAAGCAACGAGGAATCCTGTTGCTGAAACGGGGTCGCAACCAACCGCCCCGAGCCGTCCGTTGTGAGCTTGGCGCGCAAGTGGTCCGCCCGCCCGTCGTTCGCCGCAACCGGAACGCCAAGCCGTGCCTCCTCGACCGGCAGGGTCGTCTCGCCGAGCCCGCAAAGCCTGGCCAGCGCCGGCAGGAGGAAAAGGATCGCGCACACGAGCGCCGACACCGGATTGCCGGGAAGGCCGATCATCGGCACGTCTACGACGCGCCCGACGATCAGCGGCTTGCCCGGCCGCATCGCGATTTTCCAGAAATCCAGCACGAAGCCGAGCCGCCCGAGCCCCTCCTGCACGAGGTCGTGCGCGCCCACGCTTGCCCCGCCCGTCGTCACCAGCAGATCCATTCCGCGCGCCGACTCGGCAGCCGCGGCGATCGCCGCCGCATCATCGCGCACGATCGGCAGCACGGTCGGCTCGCCCCCTGCGGCCCGCACCAGTGCCGCAAGCGCATGCGCGTTGGAACTCACCACCCCTCCCGGGAGCAGCGCCTCGCCGGGAAGCGCAACCTCGTCCCCGGTCGCCAGGATCGCCACCCGCGGCGCCCTGTGCACGGCGATCCACGGATGGTTCGCCGCCGCCGCCAGCCCGATATCGCGCGCCGAAAGCCGCCGCCCGGCCGGGATGAGCACGTCCCCTTCGGAGAAATCCTGGCCGGCGCGACGGATATGCCGCCCCGCCGCGACCGCCTTCTCGACCATGACGGCCGAGCCCTCGTCCCGCGCGTTTTCCTGGATCAGGATCGTATCCGCACCCTCCGGAACGACGCTGCCCGTGTAGATCCGCACGACCTCCCCAGGCCCGACGCGGCCGGCGAACGGATGCCCCGCCGGCGCGCTCCCGACCACGTTGAGCCGCGCGCCTTCCGCCCCGTCACGCGCACGGAGCGCAAAGCCGTCCATGGCCGAAACGTCCGCGGGCGGCTGCGTGCGCCGCGCGGCAATCGGCTGGGCGCTCACCCGCCCGAAGGCGTCAGCCAGCCCCACCACCTCGGCCGCGGTCGGCCGGAGCAGCGCCAGTATCCGTGCACGTGCCTCCTCGACGCTCAGCATCGGCCGCCTCCTCAGGGCGCCCGGAACTCGCCGGACTTTCCGCCCGCCTTGTGGGTCAGGCGCAACGCCTCGATCCGCATGCCCCGGTCCATCGATTTCAGCATGTCGTAAAGCGTCAGGGCGGCAACCGCCGCCGCCGTCAGGGCTTCCATCTCCACGCCCGTTCGCCCCGTCGTCTTCACCGTCGCCGCAATCTCCATCGCCGGCCCGGCCGCATCGGCTGTGAGTTCCACCGCCACCGCCGCGAGCGGCAGCGGATGGCAAAGCGGAATGAGTTCCGCCGTCCTTTTGGCCGCCATGATTCCGGCGATTCTCGCCGCCGCCAGCACATCACCCTTCGGTGCCGTCCCCGCCGCGATCCGCTCGAGCGTCGCCGGCTGCATGACGACACGCGCCCGTGCCGTCGCCGTCCGCTCCGTCTCCGCCTTGCGGGCCACATCCACCATGGCGGCCCGGCCCGCCTGATCGAGGTGGGAAAGGTCCCCGCTCACCGGCACACCGTCAGCTTGCCCCGAGCAGCCGGCGCGTCGCCCCCGCCACGTCTTTCTCGCGCATCAGCCCTTCTCCCACCAGGAAGCAATACGCCCCCGCCGCGACCAGCCGCTCCACGTCCTCGTGCGTCGCGATTCCGCTCTCGCTCACCAGGAACCGTTCCGGCGGCACCGACGGCGCAAGCTCGAGCGTGATGTTGATGTCTGTCTCTAATGTCCTGAGATTTCTGTTGTTGATCCCGATCAGCGTCGTTTCCAGCCCGAGTGCCCGCTCGAGCTCGCGCGGCTGATGAACCTCCGCCAGAACGTCCATGTCGAGGGCCCGCGCCAGCGCTTCCAGATCGCGCGCCTCCCCGTCCTCGAGCGCGGCCATGATCAGCAACACGGCATCCGCGCCCATCGCGCGGCTCTCGTACACCTGCCAGGGGTCGAGGATGAAGTCCTTGCGCAGCACCGGCAGATGCACGGCCGCCCGCGCGGCCCTGAGGTGCTCGGGGCTGCCCTGGAAATATCGTGCATCGGTCAGCACCGAAAGGCAGGTGGCCCCGCCCGCCTCGTAGGCGCGCGCCAGCGCGGCCGGATCGAAATCGGGACGGATCAGCCCGGCCGAGGGCGATGCCTTCTTGATCTCCGCGATCAGCGCGAAACCGGCATCCGCCACGCGCTCCTTGAGTGCACGTCCGAACCCGCGCGGCGCTTCCGCATCGGCGTTTATCCGCTGTTTCAGCGCCTCGATGCTGGTTTCGGCCTTCGCCCTGGCGACGGCTGCGCGGGTATCCGCGCAGATCCGAGAAAGCGCGTCCGGGGTGAGCGGCGGCTTCACTCTGCCGCCCTCGTGCTTTCCCGCCGGAGCGCTTCGAGGGCGGCAAGCGCCGCCCCTGACGCCACAATCTCGGCCGCCAACTTCGCCCCCTCTCCGATGGAACTCGCCCGGCGCGCCACCACAAGCGCCGCCCCGGCGTTGAGCAGCACCGTATCCCGGTAAGATCCCGGTGCGCCCTCCAGCATGGCCAACAACGCCGCGGCATTCGCTGCCGCGTCCCCGCCTTGTATCGCCTCGACCGGCGCGCGCGCAAAGCCCGCCTCCTCGGGCGTGAGCACGAACTCCCGAACGCCCCCGGGCATCAGCTCAACCACCCGGTTTTCCCCCGCAACCGTAAGCTCGTCGAGCCCCTGGCCGTGGACCACCCAGGCGCGTTCGGAGCCGAGCCGGCCGAGCGTCTCGGCCATCGGCCGGGCCCAGTCGGGAGAAAAGACCCCGATCAGTTGGCGTCGCACGCGCGCCGGGTTCGCCAGCGGGCCGAGCAGGTTGAAAATGGTGCGCGTGCCGATCTCCTGGCGCGGCCCCGCGGCGTGATGCAACGCCGTGTGGTGGCGCGGCGCGAACAGAAAAACACAGCCGGCCGCATTCAGGATCTGCGCCAGCCGGGCGAACGGCACCTCGATCGTCACCCCGAGAGCCGCCAGTACGTCGGCTCCTCCCGTTTGCGAGGAGAGGGCCCGATTGCCGTGCTTGGCCACCGGTACTCCGGCGCCCGCCAGCACGAACGTGACCGCGCTCGACACGTTGAGCGTGCCCGCCGCGTCCCCCCCGGTGCCGCAGACATCCATCGCGTCCTCCGGCGCCTCCACGGCCACCATCCGTGCCCGCATCGCCCTGACCGCACCCGTGAGCTCCGCAACCGTCTCGCCCCTCACGCGCATCGCCATCAGGAGCGCCGCGATCTGCGCCGGCGTCGCCTCGCCCGCCATGATCACGCCGAACGCCTCCTCGGCCTCCGGCTCCGAGAGAGTGGCGCCGCTTGCCAGCCGGACAAGAACGGGCTTCAGTCCCGACAACACCGAAAGGCGCGCTCAGGCGGCACGCGCGGGAGCGTTGGCGCCGCGGACGATGGCCAGAAAGTTGGCGAGGATCGCATGCCCTTCCTCGCTAGCAATGCTCTCCGGATGGAACTGCACGCCGAAAATCGGAGCCACGCGGTGGCGGATCGCCATCACGATCCCCTCCTCTGTCCAGGCCGAGGCGACGAGATCCGCCGGCAGCGAGTCGCGGAGCACGATCAGGCTGTGGTAGCGCGTCGCGAAGAAGGGGTTCCTCACCCCGGCGAACAGCGCGCTCCCGTCATGGAAGATGCGGCTCGTCTTGCCGTGCATCGGCAAGGGTGCCCGCTCGACCCGCGCGCCCATCGCCTGTCCGATCGCCTGATGGCCGAGACAGACGCCGAGGATCGGCGCCCGCCCCGCGGCCGCCTCGATCAGTTGAAGGCAGATCCCCGCCTCGTTCGGCGTGCAAGGTCCCGGTGAAAGCACGATCGCCTCTGGCTTCCTTGCCAGCGCTTCCGCAACCCCGATCGCGTCGTTGCGCCATACCTCCGTCTCGGCGCCGGCCTCGCCGAGGAAATGCACCAGGTTGAAGGTGAAGCTGTCGTAGTTGTCGATCAGGAGCAGCATGCCGCCATCATGGGAACAGCCCCGCTCACGGTCAATGCGGGCGCGCCAGCCGCAACGGCCACTTCCGACAGGCGCCAGATAATCGTCACAACACATTGAATTTACTTTATATTGTCTGGGATGTCGGCGGGCAAGGCAAGGCGAGCCCCCCACCCGTCGCCGGCCCGCCGCAACCCGTCCCCGCGATCGCCCGCCATCTCCGCTGCCCACGGCCGAGAAAACAAGGACGCGGGCGGCAAGCGCGCACCCACTGGCTCCGCACCCCCCCATCGCATCCCCGGACGGCTGAATCCCGCGGGTCGAACCGATCCCCAGCCGTGCCGCAACCACCTCACCTCCGGCGAAATGAAATGCAATTCCCCCGGGCGCCATGATCGGCGCCAGGACCGGGAGGGGCAGCATCCGGGAGGGGCAGCATTACGTACATCCATCACGGCGCCCGGCGATTCGCCGTGCCGCTTCAATCGGTCAGTAGGAGGCGGGGATCAGTGCTGCGGGCGGCGAACGCGCGATCCCGTCGGCACGGGTGCAGGCCTTCCTGCCGATGTTCGCGGTGCCGGCTGCGTAAGGCGCGCGGGTGTCTGGCTCTATCCGCCGAGCAGAAGCTCGAGCGCGGCGGCGGCCTCGTCGATGTCGCGCTGGAGTGCCTCGGTCGCGGCGGCGGCGTCGCGCCGCCCGAGCGCCTCCAGCATGGCACGATGGCTGGCGTTGGCCGCCCGCCAGTTCTCCGAGGCGCGAAGGACGTGGAAATATGGCCCGATCTGCAGCCAGAGCGATTCGATGATGCTGAAGAGCGTGGGCGATTGTGCCGCTCGGTAGATGGTGAAATGGAAGTCGTGATTGGCCGGCACGTAGCGGCGGCCATCGCGCGTGGTAGCCGCCTGTTGCATCTCGCGCACCAATTCGGATAGCCGGCTGAGCTCTGTCGCGCCGATTCGCTCCGCCGCCCAGGCGACGGCGAGCCCCTCGACCGCGCGGCGCACGCGCCGCAATTCGGCGAGGCGGGCGCGCGTCAGCGCCGGGATGCCGACGGAGCGGCCGGAGACCACCATCAGTGCCTGCTCGGCCATGAGCCGGCGCAGGGCCTCGCGCACCGGCATGGTGCTTACCTGGAACGCGGCGGAGAGGCCGGGAATGGTAAGGGTTTGCCCCGGCTCGACCTCCCCGTTCAGGATCATCTCGCGGATGCGGCGATAGACGCGGTCCTGCACCGTCTCGCGGTCGATCGGGCGCGAGGGGAGCCTCTTCTCCGCCGTTCCGCCGACCGCGAGGGTGAAGGTGCCAGGCATCTGCTTCGTCCTGCTGCTCATTCTTCAGCGGCATCGCGCGAGCGGGCCGCTTGCGTAGCTCATGATCCTTGATCTATGATCAAACCTGTGTCGAGAAAAAAGTCGCTCGGTAACGGGCGGCCTTGCCGTGCTGCCGCTCTCAAGCGGCGCCGAGGAGGAGGAAACGCCATGAGATGGAGAGCCCCTTTACTGGTCGTGGGAATCGCTTTTGGGGTGATCGCGGTCGCACATCATGCAGAGGCTGCCGGGAAGAAATTCAAGATCTTCCTGTCGATGAGCTACATCGGCAATGACTGGCAGGCCGAGGCCGCGAACATGATCAAGGCCATGGCCGCCTCGAAGCAGTACCGCGACAAAGTGAACCTCGAGGTCAAGGTCGCGGGGCCGGACGCGCAGCGCCAGATCCAGCAGATCAATGCCATGGTCGAAGAGGGCGCGCAGGCCATCGTGGTCTATCCGATCTCGCCGACCGCGCTCAATCAGGTGGTGAAGACCGCCTGTGCGCGGCACGTCGTGATGATCGCCTATGACTCCGAGATCACCGAACCTTGCGCCTACAACGTGCACATCGACCAGCTCGAGGCCGGGCGCATCCCCGCCGAGTGGCTGGTCAAGGCGCTACACGGCAAGGGCAATATTGTCGTCATCACCGGCGTGCCGGGCACCTCCGTGGATACGGAGCGTACCGCGGCTGCCAAGAAGGTGTTTGCGAAATATCCCGGCATCCACATCGTCGCTGAAGGCGTCGGGATGTGGAGCCAGCCGGTGGCCCGCACCGTGCTGACGAAGATCCTCACCACCCACCCCTGGAGCAGCATCGACGGACTCTGGATGCAGGTCGGCTGCTATACGGCCGCGTCGATGGAGAAGGAAGCGGGCATCCCGAACGACAAGCTCAAGCCGTGCGCCGGCGAGGGCTCCAACGGCCACCGTATCCAGATGCTCCCCGTTGGCGATCCGGCCGTCGCGGGCGCGCACGGCACCTACGCGCCGCTGGGCGGCCCCAGTATCTCTTATGCTTCGCCGCCCTATTCCGGTGCGCTCGCGCTCAAGCTCGCGGTAGAAATTCTCGAGGGCAGGAAGGTGCCGAAATTCACCAAGCTGCCGCTCCCGATCGTGACCAACGCGACCGCCAAGCTTTGCACCAAAGGCACTTGGCAGGAGATGGCGCACGGCTGCAACGTTTTCCAGCCGGCTATCATCAGCAATCCGGGTTGGTTTGCCTCGATCTATTCGCCGCGTACCCCGGAGGTCGGGCTGCAGGCTGCGCTGAACGGCAAGCCTGAGCAATGAGCGTGACCGTGCGGGAGGCTGCCGGCGCGACCCTCCCGCGCGGATCGAAACCTGTCGACGCGCTCGATGTCCGCGGCGTGACCAAGACGTTCGGGGCGACGGCGGCGCTGCAGGAAGCTTCCTTCAGCGTCGCGGCGGGCGAGGCGCACGCGCTGCTCGGTGAGAACGGCGCCGGCAAATCGACCATGGTGAAGCTGCTTTCCGGGCTGATTTCGCCGGATGCCGGAGCGATTGCGCTTGCCGGGGAGCGCGCGGCGCTGGAGAGCCCCGCGGCGGCGCGGCAGCACGGCATTGCGACAGCGTTCCAGGAGCTGACCCTGGTGCGCGACCTCACAGTGACCGAGAACATGCTGATGCCCGACGCGCCGCGGGGTCCGTTCGGGCAGTTGCGCAGGCGACAGGGCGAACGACTGGTCGCCGAGCATCTCGCCGCGATCGGGCTCGATGAGATCGACCCACGGGCCGAGATCCGCGATCTCGAGCTCGCGCAACGGCAAAAGGTCGAAATCGCTCGCGCCCTTTTCCGCCGCCCGCGCGTCCTGCTTCTCGACGAGCCGACCTCGAGCCTCTCGGGACGGGACGTCGAGTGGCTCGGCGAGCGGATCGCCGCACTCCGGCAGGAGGCGGTGACGATTGTCTTCATCACGCACCGGCTGCGGGAGGTGCGGCGCTTCTGCGACCGGCTCACCGTGCTGCGCAACGGCCGGACGATCGGCACCGTGGAGGTCGCCGCGGCGAGCGACGAAGAGGTGATCAGGATGATCATCGGCCGCTCGCTTGCCAGCACGTTTCCCGCCCGGGCGGCCACGGTACGGGCGCGCGAGATCCCAGTGCTCGCCGCCCAGGAAGTGGCCACCGCCGGCAAGCTTCGCGGCGCCAGTTTTGCACTGCATGCAGGGGAAATTCTCGGGATTGCGGGCCTCCAGGGAATGGGCCAGCAGGAGCTCTTTCTTGCCTGCTTCGGCATGGCCCCGCTGGCGCGCGGGAAGATCCTGGTGGACGGGCGCGAGGTGGTGCTGGCGTCGCCGCGCGATGCGATCCGAAACGGCATCGGCATCAGCCTGGTGCCGGAAGAGCGGAAGACGGAGGGGCTGTTCCTCAAGCTCGCGGGCCGGTTCAACGTCTCGCTGCCGGTGGTACAGCGGTTTGCGCAATTCGGCGTCATCGATGTCGCGCGCGAGGATGAGGCGGTTGCCCGCGCGCTCGCGCAAGTGGAGGTCGAGCCGCGCGCGCTCTATACGCCGGTCGGCGCGTTCTCTGGCGGCAACCAGCAGAAGCTCGTGATCGCCAAATGGCTGCTGGCGGAGAGCCGCATTCTCCTCCTTTTCGACCCGACACGCGGCGTCGATGTCGGGACCAAACAGCAGATCTATCGGCTGATGCGCGCCTTCGCCGACGCCTGCGGCGCGATTTTGTTCCATTCCACGGAAATTCCAGAGATCGTCAACATGTGCGATCGGGTGCTGGTGATGTACGAGGGGCGCACGGTGGCGGCATGTGTCGGCGAGGCGATCGAGGAAGAGACGATCATGCGCGCGGCGCTCGGCGAAGGCGCGGCGGCGGTGAGGGCGGGGGAATGAGCACGCTCGTGCTCGGCGCACGCCGGCGCCCCGGACGGCGTCACGGATGGCGTGTGGAGTTGGGGCGCCATCGCGGCCTGATCGTTGCCTGCGCGGTGTTCGTCGCCCTGTTTGTTGTCGTCGACGCGATTACGCCCGGTGCCTTCAGCTATTTCGAGATCCATTTCATGTCGACGGGCGGGGCGACGCTGGCGCTTGCGGCGATGGGGCAGACGATCGTTATCCTCACCGGCGGATTCGACCTTTCGACCGGCGCTGTGGTCTCGCTCGTCAATGTCGTGCTGGCGAGCGCGATGGGAAGCTCGCCCCTCTCCGAGGCGGGATTCTTCGGCGTCGCCCTCGCAGCCGGTGCGCTGGTAGGCGCGGTCAACGGCTTCTTCGTCGCCTTCGTGCGCATGCAATCGATTGTTGTAACCCTCTCAACAATGTTCATCGTGCAGGGCGTGACGCTCCTGGTGATGGAGAAGCCGGGTGGGACGATTGCGCAGGGCTTCGCGTCATTCTTCAGCGGAGATGCGATTCCGCACCTGTTGCCGGCACCGATCGTCGTGCTTCTGGTTGCGGCACTTGTGTGGCGGCTCGTCAAGAACTCGCGCTTCGGCGTGGGGCTCTATGCGGTGGGCAGCGACGAGGAAGCGGCGCATGCGGCCGGTATTCGCACCGGGTGGGTGAAGTTCTGGGCTTATGTGCTGGCCGGCCTCTACTACGGCGCCGCCGGCGCGTTCATTTCCGCAGAGACCGGATCGGGGGATCCGCTGGTGGGCCAGCCGATGCTGCTGGAAGTGTTCGCCGCGGTGGTGCTGGGCGGCACGCTGCTGGGCGGTGGGCGGGGCGGTTGCATCGGTTCGATCGTCGGTGCGTATACGCTGATGATCATCGTCAACATCCTGCTCGTCCTGAACGTTTCGGCTTACTACAGCTCGGTCGCCGAAGGTGTGATCCTGCTCCTGGCGGTGCTGGCCGCTTCGCTCAACCGGCAATCGCCGATTGCGTTCTATCTGAGGCTCGCGCGCGACAAGCTCGCCGCGCGGGCCCGCGGCGCGCTGGCCGCGGCGCACCGCGGCGGGGCGCCCGCGCCGGCGCTCCCGGCGCCGGCACGCGCAGGGCCGGGCGGCGCGGCCTCGTGGTTCGCCCGCCATGGCGAGGCGCTGCGCACGATTTTGCCCGCCTATGCTGGCTTCGTCATCGTGCTCGGGGTCTCGCAGGCGGTATTCGGCGGCACGCTCGCCAACCCGGGCTACTACAATTCACTTCTGGTGCTCTGCTCGTTTCTTGCGATCCTCGCGCTCGGCCAGGGAGCGGCGATCCTGACCGGCGGGCTCGACCTTTCGGTGCCGTGGATGATCGGGTTCGTCGGCATCCTGACCGCCGGTCTGATCCACGGTTCGGACGTTGTCGCGATCTGGGCAGTACCGCTCGGGCTCGCGCTCGGAACAGCTATCGGGGCGGTGAACGGCCTGGGAATCGTCCTGCTCGGCCTGCCGCCGATCGTGATGACGCTTGCGATGAACGGCATACTCGAAGGCGCGGCGCTTATTTATTCCAACGGCACGCCGTCCGGATTTGCCTCGCCCGCGCAGCGCTGGTTCATGACCGGCCACTTCCTCGGCCCGACGCCGGTGGTGTGGTTCCTGGTGCTGTTCGCGCTGGCCGCGCTGCTCCTGCTCGACCGCACGGTGTTCGGCCGGCGCATCTACGCTGTGGGCAACAGCACGCTAGTAGCACGGCTTTCCGCGGTCGGCGTCGGCGGCACGCTGATCGGCGTCTACGCGCTATCGGGCTTCTGCAGCGCCCTCGTCGGCATTTTGCTCTCCGGCTTTTCGGGCCAGGCGACCCTCGGCATGGGCGATGATTACCTGCTGCCCTCGATCGCCGTCGTGGTCGTGGGCGGCACGCTGATCACCGGGGGCCGCGGGCATTATCTCGGGATGCTGGGCGGAGTCCTGCTGCTGACCGCGCTCTCGACGCTGCTTGCCGGCACGACGCTGCCCAATGCGATGCGCGACATCATCTTCGGCCTCGTTCTGCTCGCCGCTGTCCTGGCGCTGCGCGAGAGGAAGGCCTGACGGGTAGGGAGGAGGCATGGCGGGGCTGCGAGCAGAGGGCCAACGGGTCATCGTCACCGCCGGTGCCGCGGGGATCGGGCGCGCGATCGTTGCCACGCTGGTCGAGGCGGGCGCGCGGGTGCACACTTGCGACGTCGATGCCGAGGCCCTTGCCGAGTGCGGTCGCGCGCTCGGGGTCGGCACGACGCTCGCTGACGTGAGCGAGGAAAGCGCGGTGGATCGGCTTTTCGGGGAGGCCGCGCAGGTACTCGGCGGGCTTGACGTGCTCGTCAACAATGCCGGCATCGCCGGGCCGACCGGCGCGGTCGAGAAGATCGATCCGGCGGAGTGGCGCCACTGCATCGATGTCGACCTCACCGGCCAGTTTCTTTGCGCGCGCCGCGCCGTGCCGCTCCTCAAACGGGCGGGCGGCGGGGCCATCATCAACATGTCCTCGGCAGCCGGCCGGCACGGCTATGCCTACCGCACACCCTACTCGGCCGCGAAATGGGGCGTCATCGGCTTGACGCAGAGCCTCGCAAAGGAGCTGGGCCCGGCCGGCATCGCGGTCAACGCGATCCTGCCCGGCATCGTCAAGGGACCGCGGATCGAAGCCGTGATAGGCGCGCGCGCGGCGGAGCTCGGGCTTCCCTACGCCGAGATGGAAAGGCAGTATCTCGAGAAGGTTTCGCTCCGCCGCATGGTGACTGCCGAGGACGTTGCGCACATGGTCCTCTTTCTGGTCTCGCCGCTCGGACGCAACGTGTCCGGGCAGCCGATCGGTGTGTGCGGCAATGTCGAAACGCTCTGAAGACGCGGCGACCATGTTCCGGATCGAGCTTCTGGTGGATGCGCGCGACGAACTCGGCGAGGGACCCCTCTGGGACGTGGCCGAGCAGCGCCTCTACTGGATCGACAGCCATGGCGCGGCGATCCACCGCGCCGATGCAAGAGGGCAGGAGCGACGGAGCTGGAAGGTGCCGGATCATATCGGCTCGATGTGCCTGCGCGCCCAGGGAGGAGCGGTCGTTGCGCTGCGCAACGGGTTCCACTTTTTCGATTTCGACAGTGGCGAGGCCAGGCTGATCGCCGATCCCGAGAAGGAGAACCGACGAACGCGGATGAACGACGGCAAGGTGGACCGGCAGGGCCGCTTCCTCGTCGGCTCTATGGATTATGAGGAGCGCGAGCCGCTTGCCGGCCTCTACCGCCTCGATTCGGATCTTCGCGTCACCAAGCTCGAGGAGAACATCATCGTCAGCAACGGCCCGTGCTGGAGCCCCGACGGCGGGACCTTCTACTTCGCCGACAGTTTTCGACGGACCGTCTGGTCGTACCGTTACGATGCCGCCACCGGCGCGCTCCTCAGCCGGCACGTCTTTGCGAATTTCGAAGGCCACCTGCGCGGCTATCCGGACGGCGCGACGGTCGATGAGGAGGGTTTCGTGTGGAGCGTCGAGGTCTATGGCGGGCGCCTGGTACGCTTCGCGCCGGACGGCACGATCGACCGGCTGATCGGAATGCCGACCGACAGCATTACCAGCGTCTCCTTTGGTGGCGCTGATCTCGACATTCTTTACGTCACGTCGATGGCGCGGCCGTATCAGGGGCGGCGGCGGCAGGAGCGCGAGGCGGGCGGGATTTTCGCTGTGCATGGGCTCGGCGTGCGGGGGCTGCCTGAACCCCGCTTCCGCGGCTGACAAGGGGGGCGGAGAGCCATGCATATCGAGGTACTGGTCGACGTGAAGACGACGCTCGGTGAAGGGCCGCTCTGGGACGTCGAGGAGGAGCGTCTCTACTGGATCGACAGCTTCGACGGGCGCATCTTCCGCTGCACCGCCGACGGGCGGGAGGTACGCGCTTGGGACGTGCCGCAGAAGATCGGCTCGATGTGCCTCCGCAGATCGGGCGGGGCGATCATCGCGCTCGCGCGCGGGTTCCACGTCCTCGACTTCAAGACCGGAGACGTCACGCTGATCCACGATCCGGAGCCGGGCAAGCCGAACAACCGCCTCAACGATGGCAAGGTCGACAAGGCGGGACGTTTCGTTGCCGGTTCTATGGACACGATGGAGGAAGGCCCCAACGGAGCGCTCTATTCGCTGGCGCCGGATTTCACGGCGACGACCGTCGATACCGGCATCATCGTCAGCAACGGGCCGTGCTGGAGCCCTGACGGGCGCACCTTCTACTTCTCCGACACCTGGTCGGGCGAGATCTCCGCCTATGAATACGATCAGAAAACCGGGCGGGCGAGCAACAAGCGCACCTTCTGCACACGGCCTGACGACGGTGGCGGGTTCGACGGCGCGACGGTGGATGCGGAGGGCTGCCTATGGAGCGCGCAGGTCTACGTCGGCAAGATCGTGCGCTACCGGCCCGACGGCGGCATCGAGCGGGTGGTTGAGATGCCGGTGAAGAAGGTGACGAGCGTGATGTTCGGCGGCCCGGACCTCGACATCCTCTTCGTGACCAGCATGGCCAAGCCGCCGCTGCCGCGGTTTCCCGGCGACGGCGTGCTCAGGGGATCGCTCTTCGCGATCCACGATCTCGGCGTCCGCGGCGTTCCCGAGCCACGTTTCGCCGGTTGAACGGACAGGGTCGTTAAGGCGAGAAAGGGCAGGAGACAGTGGCACAATCCCCAGCGCGGGAGCGCAAGGTCATCATCACCTGTGCGGTGACGGGCGCGATCCATACGCCGAGCATGTCACCCTATCTTCCGGTGACGCCCGAAGAGATCGCCTCGGCAGCGATCGACGCCGCCGAGGCGGGAGCCGCGATCGTGCATCTGCACGCGCGCAACCCAGAAACCGGCAAGCCCGACCAGTCGCCCGAGGCGTTCGGGCGGTTCCTCTCACGCATCAAGCAGCGCACCGGAGCGGTCGTGAATCTGACGACCGGCGGCGCGCCCTACATGACCGTCGAGGAGCGCGTGCGCCCGGCAGCGACGTTCAAGCCGGAGGTCGCCTCGCTCAACATGGGCTCGATGAACTTCGGTCTGTTCCCGATGCTCGCCCGCTTCAAGGAGTTCCGCCATCCCTGGGAGCGCGAGCATCTCGAGAGTTCGCGCGACCTCATCTTCCGCAATACATTTCAGGACATCGAGTTCGTGCTGCGCACGCTCGGCGACGCGGGAACCCGCTTCGAGTTCGAGTGCTACGACGTCGGACATCTCTACAACCTCCAGCATTTCCTGCAGAGAGGCCTCGTGAAGCCGCCGCTCTTCGTGCAGACGGTGTTCGGCATCCTGGGCGGGATCGGGCCGCATCCCGAGGACGTGATGCACATGAAGCGGACCGCGGACCGGCTGTTCGGCGATCACTATCGCTGGTCCGTGCTGGGCGCGGGGCGCAACCAGCTTGCGATCGCGGCGGAGGCCGCGGCGATGGGCGGGAACGTGCGCGTCGGGCTCGAAGATTCGCTCTGGATCGGGCCCGGCAAACTTGCCCGATCAAGCGCCGAGCAGGTCCGCGCCGCGCGCCAGATCATCGAAGGCCTCGGGCTCGGCATCGCGACACCCGACGAGGCGCGGCAGATCCTCTCGCTCAAGGGGGCTGATCGCGTGAATTTCTGAGGCATGGTTTTTGGGGAGTCGGGCAATGACTGAAAAAGTCGCGGTCATCGGCGCGGGCCTAATCGGCCGCGCTTGGGCGATCACCTTCGCACGCGGCGGGTGCCGCGTCGCGCTCTATGACAGCGACCCGGAGCGGGCCGGCGAGACGCTGCGCGCCGCCGCGATTCTCATCAGCGAGATCGAGGCGCGAGGGATGCTCGCCGGTGGCAGTGCCGCGGAGGTGCGGGGCCGGATCAGCGGCGCCGAAACAATCGAGGCGGCGCTGGACGGGGCGCGCCACGTGCAGGAAAACATTCCGGAAGAGCTCGAGGCGAAGCGTGCAATCTTCACGCGGATGGATAGAGTGGCCGCGCCCGAAACGGTGCTGGCGAGCTCAAGCTCCGGTATCCTGCCCTCGCGCTTCACCGAGACGCTGGCCGGGCGGCACCGCTGCATCGTCGCACATCCCATCAATCCACCTTATCTCGTGCCGGCGGTCGAGTTGGTGCCCGCGGCTTGGACCGAGCCCGCCGTTCTCGAGCGGACGCGTGCGCTGATGAGCGGCATCGGCCAGGTGCCGATCGTGATGCGCCGGGAGTTGGAAGGCTTCATCATGAACCGGCTGCAAGGCGCGCTCCTCCAGGAGGCCTTTCGCCTCGTCGCCAACGGTTACGCCTCGGCCGCGGACGTGGATGCGGGCATCTCAAAGGGCATCGGCCGACGCTGGGCGTTCATGGGGCCGTTCGAGACCATCGACCTCAACGCGCCCGAGGGAGTGCGCGACTATGTTGCGCGGTACGAGGGGCTCTACCGGCATCTCGCGGACTCGCAGGCCGAGCCGGTGCCTTGGGCGGGGTCGCTTACCGAGCGCATCGAAACCGAGCTCAGCCGCAAGGTTCCGCGCGCCCGCCTCGCCGAGCGCCAGCAATGGCGAGACCGCCGGCTGATGGCGCTGGCGCTGCACCTCGCGCGGGACGAGGAAGAGATCGGCCGGTGAGCCCGCGGATGGCGCGCGTTCCTCCGCGGGAACCGCAGCCGCGCCGAAAGCCATCCCTCTTGCGCCGGGGGTCTGCGCGCGCCCGGCGGGCAAGGTGAACGGAGGCAGGTCCGACGCTTATTCCCTGCGGAGCCGCCCTTCAAGCAGACCGCCAACCCGTGCAACCACTGCCTGCCAGGCTCCGGGCGCCGGCTGGCGGAAAAGCCGCACCCGCGCATACCAGGGCGAATCCTCGCGTCCCGTGAGCCAGCGCCAGTCCGGGGCGTGCGGCAGCATGATCCAGGTTTCCTTGCCGAGTGCCGCCGCGCAATGCGCAACCGAGGTATCGACCGTGATGACGAGATCGAGCGTTTCGATCAGCGCCGCGGTCTCGGCAAAATCGGTGAGCCCCTCTGCAACGTCGAGGAGCCCGGAAAGGTC
The DNA here is from genome assembly GCA_021816925.1 of Pseudomonadota bacterium. GTDB lineage: Bacteria > Pseudomonadota > Alphaproteobacteria > Acetobacterales > Acetobacteraceae > JAKAWQ01. Next base: position 75,932 of record JAKAWQ010000002.1, on the reverse strand, counting down.
CGCCGCATCGCGCGCGCGCGGCCCCACCTGCAGACTTACGAGCGAAGCACCGCGCATCTCGACGAGGGGCGCCAGATGCTCGACCGGCATCGAACGGCGCCGATCGTTCGAATGATTGGGATTGCCCGCCCACGCGAGCCCGATCCGCGTGCCCGGCGGCAGCCTCCTCTCCCAACGGCCGATCCGCGCCGGATCGCCCGCCAGGTACCGCCCCGGTGAGGGGATGGTCTCGAGCATCGTTCCGAAACGCTGCGGCAGGCTCATCTGGTTGACCCAGCAGTCGTAGTCAGGCGGCGTGTCACTGCGCGCAACAACCGCGGCGAGGCTGGGCATGAGCGTTGCCGGCTGTTTCGCGAACAGCGGCACCAGAGGTGCATCGCAGGCCAGCACCACCTCGGCCCCTTGCGCCGCCAGAAGCGGCAGGTAACGCGCGAACTGCAGCGTATCCCCAAGCCCCTGCTCGGCATGGACGAGGATCCTTTGCCCCTGGAGCGGCTCGCCCTTCCACACCGGCCCGTCGGGATCCGGATAGAACCGGACGAAGTGCTTGTAGCCTTTCCGCGCCTCGTATTTCTCCCATCCGCGCGCATAGTCCCCTGCGAGCAGAAGCGCGATCCCCTGGTTCCAGTCGGCCTGCACGAAGCCCGGATCGCGTGCGAGCGCGGCCTCGCACGCGCCGACCGCCTCCTCGAGCCTGCCCTCGGCGGTCAGCAGATAACCGAGGCTCGCATGCGCCTCGGCCAGCCCCGGATCGAGCGCGATCGCGCGCCTGCAAAGTGTCTCCGCCTCTGCCAGCCGATCCTCCTCCGCGAGCAGATTCCCGAGATTGAGGTGCGCCTTGGCGTGAGCGGGATCGCGCGCGATCGTACGCTTCAGCCCGGCGATCGCCGCCGGCCCGGCGTTCAGCCCCGCCAGCGCCATCGCGCGCAAGAACTCAGCCTCGGCGAGTTCGGGGGTGAGAATGAGCGCGCATTCGGCCGCCACCAGCGCCTCGGCCGGCCGTTCGGCATGGAGGAGGCTTGCCGCCAGCCCCGCATGCGCCTCTGCCAGGCGGGGGTCGGCTGCGAGCGCCGCACGATACGCGGCAGTCGCCTCCTCGGTCCGTTTGAGCGCAAGCAGGGCAGCCCCCCGGGTCGCTTCGGCCGGCGCTCGCGTTCCGGCCTCCCCTTGCCCAGCCGCCGCCTCCGCCTCGGCCAGCGCCGCCTCGGCATCGCCCGCCTCCCGGAGCGCGTTCGAGAGATTGATCCTGGCCCCGCTGTGCCCCCGCCAGCGCGTCAGGAGCGCCCGGTAGCGCGCGATCGCCTCCGCCCGCTCGCCCTTCCGGTAGAGCGCGTTGGCATGCGCGAAACAAGTCTCCGCATCGTCGGGGCGCGCCGCCGCGGCCGCCCGCAGCAGCGGCTCCGCCTCCGCCGCGCGGCCGGCGGCAAGTTGGAGCACGCCGCAGAGATAGAGTGCATTCGGCTGGCCCGGGGCCTTAGCCAGCACCCCGCGATAAGCCGCCTCCGCCGCCGCGAGCCGCCCGGCCTGGTGGTGGGCGAGCCCGGCTGAAAGCAGAGCAACGATCCCGGCCTCGGCGGCCCGGGCGGCGGCAGGCGTAAGGGAATACGAGGGCATTTTGGCCCGGCACGTTTTTCCGTCCCCCTGCCTACCCGCCCGCGGTGAAGAATTCGTGAAGGGACGCGCGGTGATCCGCCACTGCCGCTCCCCCTTTACCCCCCGCTATTTCGCAAGCGCTCTCCGAGCGGCTGGCGCAGCGCGTACTCGGGAGCTCGCCGGTGCTCGGTACCTTCGCGCCTCGGGTGACCGGCGAGATCGCGCGGCTGTTTGCACGCCCCGGCCGTTTCGCCGGCCGGATCTTCGTCTTCGTGTCGGACATGCACATGCCCTCCTCCGCCATCCTGCTGTTCAGCCCGCTTCGCCCATCGTCACATGTTCATCACCGGGGCGCCAGCTACGCCGTCCGCACAGAGGGTCCCCCGCCCAAGGGCGGCCGGAACCTCGCTTCCCTGAAAAGCATCCCGATCGACTATGCAGCCGTCGAGCGCGAGGCCGCCTCCATCAAGCGCCGCTACCGGTCGATCTTTGCCTGATCCCGCTTGGCGCACTCCTTCCGGTCGGCCGCAAGCGCGCCCCCCACTCCGAAACCCTCCTTCCGCGCCGCGCCGCAATTGCCAGCAGCAAAATCAGCACCACCGGCGCAAGAGGCGCAAAGAAAGGAAGCCACGCCAGAATGCCGGGGCCGGCCCAGGCCACGAACAAGAGAACCGCCTCTCCCGCCATGAAACCGGTTGCGAGGCGTTCCTCCACGAGCAACCCGACGGCGAGCGCCACGCCGAGCAGGTCATAACCATGCAGATAAGGGCTGGCGATTGCGGCGAGGATGAGCACCACGACAGGATTTGTGGTCAGCGCGGCAAGCGCCGCCAGAGAGAGGCTGACCACGCCCTGAATCGCCAATGCCGCGGGAACACCGAGGAACCGCACGGCCGCGAAAACACTAATGAGCCCGCCAGCAAAGTCCTTGGGGTGGCCGCTCAACAAGACAGCCGTCATCGCCGGGCGCGTGACACGCCAGAATGCTACCCACGAACCGAATCCGAACAGAAATAGTGACAGCAAAGCGAGAGCGATCGCCGCAAGAACCGCATAGGCAAACCCGAGAGGCGAACGCCGGAGCAAATAGAAAGGCAGTGGAACGCCCAATTGCGGCTTGATCGACGCGAGCCCCACCAACGCCCCGCCCAGCCTCGGCCGCTTGGGAAGAAGCAGAATGCCGCCGCCGATCAGCGCCGTCACAAGGGCCGCATTCTGCCCCTCCAGCAGATTCTCGAAGCTGGCCGGGCTGAGCGCCACCGCCATCACCAGCCACCAGCCTAATCCCGCGAAACGGAGCACAACAACCAGGAGCACAAGGCTCGCGAAGTCGAACGCCAACACCGCGTGCCAGGGTGCCAACCAGCCGAACGCGCTGGCGATCAGCAGATAATTCGGCGGGTAGCTCCAGATATGCGGTGGCAGCCCGCCATAGAGACCGGTGAGAAAACTCTCATACTGCTTCGGATCGAAAACCACGTTGACGCGATGATGCAGCGCCAGAAATCCGCCGGCCCAGAAATCGAGCCCATCGCGAAGCGCCCTGCCGGTGTAGCCGTGCCATTCGCCCCAGACCACGGCCGCTGCTTCCGCCAGCGACGGCAGGAGAGAGAGGGTCGCAATGGTTGAGAGCGCGATCGTCGTGCCGGATCCCCATCGCGGAGACTTCCATCGTCCCTCGTCACGTGCCTCGCCCATGCACAACCCCATCGCGAGAAACGCGGCGTACGGTGTCCCTCGCCCGCACCGCAGGAGGGGGTGGCGCCCCGACCCGGTCGGCGCCGGGTGAGGGCCGTCCGCCGCTCTATCCCCGGCCGCGCCAACCTATCTTTAGGTCAACCCCATCGCCGGTTGATACCAGAGCAGAGTCGCGCGACAGACCGGCCTGACCGGGCCCTTCCGCGTTTCCCCCGGCGATTCCTCCGCCGATCCCTGGTCAGTTGCAGTCCACTCTGAAGCCCGGCTCTTGCAATTGCGTTAATGGAGGCGCGGTAACCCTCTTGCTTAGCCGCGCGCCCACGTTGCCGCGCGTCTGCCTCAGCTCCTCCTTGCGGCGAAACGCACCGCCTCCTCGGCCGCGCGCAACAGGGCGCGCGCCTTGTGCAGCGTCTCTTCATATTCCGCTTCCGGATCGGAATCGGCAACCACCCCGCCGCCCGCCTGCACATAGAGCGTGCCGTCCTTCACCACCGCGGTGCGCAGCGCGATGCAGGTATCCATCGTCCCGTTCGCCGCGAAATAGCCGATGCAGCCGGCATAGATGCCGCGCCGCTCCGGCTCGAGCTCCTCGATGATCTCCATGGCGCGAACCTTCGGCGCGCCGGTGAGCGTACCCGCCGGAAAGCCGGCGATCAGCGCATCGAGCGCATCGAGCCCTGGCCTGAGCAGCCCTTCGACATTGGACGAGATGTGCATCACGTGGCTGAAGCGCTCGACGACGAAACTCTCGGTTACCTTGACCGAGCCGATCTCGGCCACCCGCCCGACATCGTTGCGCCCGAGGTCGAGCAGCATCAGATGTTCCGCCCGCTCCTTGGGGTCTGCCAGAAGCTCGGCTTCCAGCCTGAGATCCTCTTCCCGCGTCGTCCCGCGCGGCCGCGTTCCCGCCAGAGGTCGGATCGTCACCATGCCGTCGCGCAGCCTGACCAGGATTTCCGGGCTCGACCCCGCGACGGCGAAGCCGCCGAAATCGAGGAAGAACAGAAAGGGCGAGGGATTGATACGCCGGAGTGCGCGATAGAAGGAGAAAGGCGGCAGTGCGAAAGGCAACGAAAACCGCTGGCTCGGCACGATCTGGTACGCATCGCCGGCGAAAATGTACTCCTTCATCCGCCGCACCGTCGCCAGGAACTCTTCCTTGCTCATGTTCGAGGCTGCCGCCGGCAAGGGCGGTAGCGCAACCGGCGGCGCGGCATGCGGCAGCGGGCGCTCCAGCGCTGCCGCCGCCTCCGCAAGCAGCGCCCCCGCTTCTTCCCACGCCGCCTCCGCACTTACCCCCTCGTCCGGATAGACCGGCACTGCCAGCGTCAGATCGGCGTTCACGTTGTCGAAGATCACGAACAGTGTCGGCCGGATCAGCATCGCTTCCGGCAGCCCCAGCCGATCGACATTCTTCGCCGGCAGCCGCTCCATCAGCCGCACCATGTCGTAGCCGAGATAGCCGACAAGCCCGCCCGTCATCGGCGGCAGGTGCGCTGGCACCTCGAGCCGCGTCTCGCCGATTAGCGCCCTGAGGCTCTCGAGCACCGGCCTCGGATCGGCAACGAACGCGTGTGGCGCTGCCCTTGCGTGCCGGTTGATCTCCGCCTGCCCGCCGCGGCAGCGCCAGATCAGGTCCGGTTGCATGCCGATAATCGAATACCGCCCGCGGGCAGCACCCCCCTCGATGCTCTCCAGCAGAAAGGAGTTCGGCCGGCCGTGTGCGAGCTTGAGGAAGGCCGCCACCGGCGTCTCCAGATCGGCCACACCGCTCGACCAGACGAGCGTGCCCTTGCCGGCCGCGTAGGCCGCATGAAAGGCGGCAAAGCCCGGCGGGGCGAGCACGTTCATCGATGCATGGCTCCTCTTGTCCTCACTGCTGCGCAATCCGGTCGAGCGCAGGCATGTTGATGCGCGGGTGTGCCTGCTCACGCACGGCGCTGATGAAGATCTGCTCGAGATCGCTCCCGATGCTTTGCGCGAGCTGCGTCTGCATCTGCTTGAAGCCGATTGGGTTCGAGGCTTCGGTCGGGTTATCGATCGCCATCAGCTCGGCCGTCACGAACCCGTCCGTCGTCTCCACCATCGTCGCCCGGTGCAGATGCAGCGCGAACAACGGCCCGAGAAGCGGCTGCGGCACGCCCGGCGGCGGCGCGCTGCGTTCGGTCGGCGGCAGCGTGATCGCCGTAAGCGCTTCCGCTTTCGCCGCCTCGGCAAGCGGCGTGCCGTGATTCACGGCAAGCATCAGCCGCGTCGCCATGCGGTTCTGCTCCTTGCGCCGCTCATGCGCCGTCCAGTCCGCCAGTACCTTCGCCTTGATCAGCTCGTAGGGCTCCACGTGCGGCGGCGTGATCGCCTGCACGGTGAGCGCGTAGTAGGACTGGCCCGGGCCCTGCACCACGCTCGCGAGGTTGTTCTTCTGTGTCGAGAACGCTGCGGCGATGATTGCCTTCCTGAGCGCCGCAGAGCCAGGCAGCGGCGCCGGCGTTCCCTCGGGCGTCAGTCCCGCCTTGTCGAGCGTGCCGGTCACGCCGACCAGGCCGAGATCGCCTGGCATCTTCTCGAGCGTCGGCTGGGCGGCCACCGCATCCTCGAACTTCGTCGCCCGCGAGAAGACGAGGTTCACCGCCTGCTGGCGCGCCGCCTCCGCCTCGAGCGACGGCTTCGCCTCGGCAAAGGTCGTGTTGGTGCCGGGCGCGATCGCCGTCACCTTGATCACGTGCCAACCGAGCGGCGTCTTGACCGGCCCCGCCACCGTCTTGGGCAGCGCCGCGAACACGGCCTTGGCCAGCGCGGGGTCCGGAAACTCGGCCGGCAGGGCGTCGGCGAGCGAGACCGCGGTCGCCCCTGCCGTCTTCGCCGCCTGCTGCATCTCCGTCCAACTCGCCCCGGCGCGCCACTGCGCCGCCAGTGCCGCCGCCTTTGCCTGGTCGGAGGCGAGCAGAATCTCGGCCGAGCGCCGCTCAGGCTTGTGATAGACCGCCGCCCGCCCGGCGTACGCCGCCTTGAGCGCTGCCTCCGACACCTTGATGCCCTTGGCGAGCACGTCGGGCGACAATACGACCACCCGGATGCGCCGGTATTCCGCCGTGCTGAAGGTCTTCGGGTTGTTGGCCCACCACCGCTTCAGCACCGCCGCATCGGGCGTCTTCGGCGCGGGCGCCGCCGCAAAGGGCAGCAGCACCGCCGTCGCCGTCCGCTTCTCGTATTGATAGGCGAAGAGGGCCGCCGTTAGCACCCTCGGCGCGTTCGCCCCCGTCCCGATCGCGTCCAGAAGCTGGCTCTGCGCCAGGTCCTGGCGCATCAGGGCGAGGAACTGTACCTGGGTCAGGCCATTCGACTGCAGCACCTGCTCGAACTTGGTCTTGTCGAACGCCCCGTTGCTGCCCTGGAAGGCCGGCATCGCAAACACGGCCTGGCGCAGCGCCGCGTTCGGCACGACGAGCCCGAGCCGTTTCGCCTCGGCCTGCACGGAGATCTGGGTGATCAGCCGCTGGACCGCCTGGATCGCTACCACCCGCCGCATCGCCGCCGTAGGCTGCTGGCCGCTCGGCAGCATCTGGCTGAGCCGGTTCAGCGCGTTCTGGTAGGCCGTCTGCGTTGCCGCGGGCCCGATCCTCTGGCCTGCCACGTGCGCCACGGCCGTATCGGTGCCGAGGTTGCGCAGCATGTCGCCCACCCCCCAGGCAGCGAACGACAGCACCAGCACCCCGAAGAGGACGCGGGCGAACCAGTTGCCGAGATGGCGGCGGATGAAGGAAAGCATTCCTGGGTTCCCGGGCGGAATGCCGCACGATAGAGCGAATCGCGGCCCGCGTGAATCCGGCCTGCGAAGAGAAAGGCAGGTTGCGGCCTACGGAAGCTGGCCGTAGCGGTTCTGGTGCCCGCTCTCACGTAACGAGCCCCTGCTCCGCAGCGTTCATTGCCCAGCGTTGGTGAAGGTTATCTCAGAATTGCGCCCCGGCCGAACGCAATATCCGCGCCCAAGGCGGAGAGAGCGGGACGCGGCCCTCCCAAGAGGCAGAAACCTCTTTCTTGCGATGGTCCACGCGGTCAGCGCTCTGTTTGGAGTGCACCGCCCCTTGGGAGCCGTCTCCCCTTTTGTCAGCATCCCGCCGAATCGCGCGGAAAGGACCAAACGATGTCCAAGCTGGTGGCCGGGAACTGGAAGATGCACGGGCTCGCCGCTGAGGTCGCCGCCCTCGCACACTTGCTCGTCTCGGGCGCAGGCCGCATCGACCCCGAACGCGCAGCCCTCCTCGTTTGTCCTCCGTTCACCGCCGTCGCCTCGGTCGGCGCCATCCTGAACGGCTCGACCATCGCGCTCGGTGGGCAGGATTGCCATCCGTTCCCCGCCGGGCCGCACACCGGCGACATTTCTGCCCCGATGCTGCGCGACCTCGGCGCCCGCTATGTCATCCTCGGTCATTCCGAACGACGCGCCGGCCACGGCGAATCGGATGCGCTCGTCCGCGCCAAGGCCGTGGCCGCGGCAGCCGCCGGCCTCATTCCCATCGTCTGCGTCGGCGAGAGCCTCGCGCAACGTGAGGCCGGCCGGGACGCCGAAGCCGTCAGCGCGCAGCTTTCGGGAAGCCTGCCGGATGACTTTGCCTCTCCCGCTTCCTCCGGGATCGTCGCCTACGAACCGGTCTGGGCCATCGGCACCGGCCGCACGCCCACCTCCGCCCAGGTCACGTCGATGCACGCGCTCATCCGTGCCTGCCTCGCCACGCGCTTTGGCCCCCCCGGGAGGACGCTGGCCATCCTCTATGGCGGCTCAGTCAAGCCCGAGAACGCTGCCGCCATCCTCTCGCTCCCCGACGTCGGCGGCGCGCTGGTCGGTGGGGCGAGCCTCGTCGCCGCCAATTTCCTGGCCATCGCCGCGGCCGCCTGACCCGCCGCCGGGCCGCTTTGCACTGCGGCGGCCCGGGGGCTAGAAGGCGCATCCGACAGGTCAGGGGCGATGGCCACCATCCTTCTCATCATCGAGCTCTTCGTGACGCTCGCGCTGATCGGCATCGTGCTGATCCAGCGGAGCGAAGGGGGCGGGCTCGGCATCGGCGGCTCTCAGGGCATGGGCAGCTTCATGTCCGGCCGCGGCACCGCCAACCTGCTCACCCGCACCACTGCCATCCTGGCCGCGACGTTCATGGGGCTCGCTCTCTTGCTCGCCCTGCTCGGGCGCGGCGGCGGATCGGCTTCGATCCTGAACTCCCCCCCGCCGCCCGCCCGCACTTCCCCCGCGCCGGGCAGGCCCGTTCCGCTTGCACCCGCTCCGCTCACACCGGCCCCACTCGCACCGGCCAAGCCGCTTCCGGCCGTCCCGGTAAGCCCGGCCGCTCCCTCGGTGCCCACGAAATAAGCGCCTCTCGCCTGCGCCCACCCCCGGGGTTTCCGGGACTCGGAAGAGCCCTCTATACTGGCCGCCCATGACCCGGTTCGTGTTCGTCACCGGCGGCGTGGTCTCTTCACTCGGCAAAGGCATCGCCACCGCCGCCCTCGGGGCTCTCCTCCAGGCACGTGGCTATTCGGTGCGGCTCCGCAAGCTCGACCCCTACCTCAATGTCGATCCGGGGACGATGAGCCCCTATCAGCACGGCGAGGTCTACGTCACTGACGACGGCGCGGAGACCGATCTCGATCTCGGCCATTACGAGCGCTTCACCGGCGTTGCCGCCACCCGCGCCGACAATGCCACCACCGGACGCATCTATTCCGAGGTGATCGCGCGCGAGCGGCGCGGGGACTATCTCGGCGCCACCGTGCAGGTGATCCCGCACATCACGGATGCGATCAAGGAAACCATCCTCCGCGACACGCAAGGCATCGACTTCGCCTTGGTCGAGATCGGCGGCACCGTCGGCGACATCGAAAGCCTGCCCTTCCTCGAGGCGATCCGCCAACTCGGCAACGAGCTCGGCCCTTCGGGCGCGATGTTCATCCATCTGACACTCGTCCCTCACATTCCCGCGGCGGGCGAACTCAAGACCAAGCCGACGCAGCATTCGGTCAAGGAGCTGCTCAACGTCGGCATTCAGCCGCAGATGCTGCTCTGCCGCTGCGACCGGCCGATCCCCTCCGCCGAGCGGCGCAAGATCGCGCTCTTCTGCAACGTCCGGCCGGAATCCGTCGTCCCCGCGCTCGACGCGGACAGCATCTACGCCGTGCCGCTCTCCTATCATGCCGAGGGACTGGATCGCGAGGTGCTGCGCCATTTCGGCCTTCCCGTCGATCGCGAGCCCGATCTTTCGCGCTGGCAGCGCATCGTCGCCGCGCTCCGCGCGCCGGAGGGCGCGGTCCGGATCGCGGTCGTCGGCAAATACACGAACCTGCTCGACAGCTACAAATCGCTGGCTGAGGCGCTCGTGCACGGCGGCATCGCCAACCGCGTCAGCGTCGCGCTCGATTGGGTGGACAGCCAGATTTTCGAGCAGCCGAACACGGTCGCGCGCCTCGAAGGCGTGCACGGCATCCTCGTTCCCGGTGGCTTCGGCGAGCGCGGCACCGAAGGCAAGATCGCAGCCGTCCAGTTCGCCCGCGAGCGCCAGGTACCCTTCTTCGGCATCTGCTTCGGCATGCAGATGGCCGTGATCGAGGCGGCGCGTAACCTCGCCGGGCTCGCCGATGCGTCCTCGACCGAATTCGGCCCCTGCGCCACGGCGGTCGTCGGCCTGCTCGCCGAATGGGCGCGCGGCAACGAGATCGAACGCCGCGCCGCCGGCGGCAATCTCGGCGGCACGATGCGGCTTGGCGCCTATCCGGCCTGCCTGGCCGACGGCTCGCTCGTGCGCAGCATCTATGGCGGCGCGGCGCAGATTTCCGAGCGCCACCGCCATCGCTACGAGGTCAATATCCGCTATCGCGAGGCGCTCGAGTCGACCGGGCTCTCGATTTCCGGTCTCTCGCCCGACGGCGTGTTGCCCGAGATCATCGAATATCCGAACCATCCCTGGTTCATCGGCGTGCAGTACCACCCCGAGCTGAAGTCCAAGCCCTTCGCGCCGCACCCCTTATTCCGCGGATTCATCGGCGCCGCGGTGGCCCAGGCGCGCCTTGTCTGAATCCCGCCCGCCGGCAAACCGCACGGTCATGATCGGCGAGGTCACGCTCGGCAACCATCTGCCGATGGTGCTGATCGCTGGTCCCTGTCAGATCGAATCCCGCGCCCATGCGATCGAAGTGGCCGACGCGCTTGCTGCCATGGCGCGTGCCGCCGGCGTGGCGCTGATCTACAAGTCGAGCTTCGACAAGGCGAACCGTACGAGCCTCGGTGCGGCACGCGGTGTTGGCCTCGCCCAGGGATTGGCTGTCCTCACCGAGATAAGGGCCCGCTTCGCGATCCCGGTCCTCACCGACGTGCACGGCGTCGAACAATGTGCGCCGGCCGCCCAGGCGGTGGATGTGCTGCAAATTCCGGCCTTCCTCTGCCGCCAGACCGATCTTCTGCTCGCCGCCGGTGCCACCGGCCGTGCCGTCAACGTGAAGAAGGGGCAGTTCCTGGCACCTTGGGATATGGCGCAGGTGGCGGCGAAGATCGCGAGCACCGGCAATCAGCGGATCCTGCTCACCGAGCGCGGCGTGAGCTTCGGTTACAACCGGCTCGTCAACGATTTCCGCGCGCTGCCGATCATGGCGGAAACGGGCTATCCGGTGGTGTTCGACGCCACGCACTCGGTGCAGCAGCCGGGTGGTCTCGGCGCGCGTTCGGGCGGCGAGCGCCGCTTCGCCCCCATTCTCGCGCGCGCGGCGCTGGCCGTGGGCGTCGCCGCGCTCTTCATCGAAACGCACCCCGATCCCGACCATGCGCCTTCCGACGGGCCGAACATGATCCCGCTTTCTGAGATGCCGGACCTGATCGCCACCTTCCGCCGCTTCGACGCCCTGGCCAAGGAGACGGGCTGAAGCCGTTCTTCCCGCTCGCCCGAGCTTGCCATTCCGCCGCCGAGACGAGTACCGTCCTCTCGCCGTTGCCCTTCGGCCTGGCTTCTCGCCGGGCCGCGGCAGGGGGGGAGATCATCATGCGCCGTCGCTTCCTCGTGTTACGCGCCTTCTCGCTCGTTCTTCGACTGATCGGCTGGCTGCTGGTCATTGCAGGCCTCGTCGTTTTCGTCATCGGCGTGATCGGGCTCCTGCGCGCCTCTCCCGGCATGATAGGCGTTGCCGCGGCGCCGGACATGCTCGGCGGAGGCTTCGGCACCATGCTCGCGGGGTTCATATTCGTGCTCTACGGCGAGGTGATCGAGATCTTCTTCGACATCGAGGCGAACACGCGCCGCACCGCCGAACTGATCGAACGCCTGGCAGCCCCTCTGCCGCCGGCCCCGCGTGGCGGGTGATGGCGAAGGGATGACATCTCCCCCCTCGGCCGGCGCCGTCCTCGAGATCCGCCAGGGGGACATCGCGAACCAGCCTGATCTCGAAGCCATCGTGAATGCCGCCAACGCGGCTCTCGCTCCGGGCGGCGGCGTGGCCGGCGCGATCCATCGCGCCGCCGGACCGGGGCTCTACGAGGAATGCCGCCCGCTTGCCCCCATCCGCCCCGGTCAGGCGGTGATCACGGCTGCGCATCGGCTTCCCAACCGCTTCGTCATCCACTGCCTCGGCCCGGTCTATGGCCGGGACGAGCCCGCCGCCGATCTCCTCGCTCTCTGCTATCGGAACGCGCTCGAACTCGCCGAGCGGAATGGTATCCGCTCGATCGGCTTTCCGGCGATTTCCACGGGCATTTTCGGCTTTCCGATGGAAAAGGCGGCGCGCGTGGCGCTCGCCACCGTCCGCGCCCGCCTCCCCACCCACGCGCCCCTTCGCCTCGTCCGCTTCGTCCTCTGGAGCGAGACCGACCGGCGCTTGCACGAGGCGGTCCTCGCCGCACTCGCCGCCCGCCCTTGCCCGCCCTCCTAGAGCCGCGCTTTATCCGCGGGCCCAGCCGGAGGAGCGCCATGGCCGCCATCGCCGACATCGCCGCCCGCGAGATTCTCGATTCGCGCGGCAACCCGACCGTCGAGGTCGAGGTCACGCTCGATAGCGGCACGATCGGCCGCGCCGCCGTGCCTTCGGGCGCCTCCACCGGCACGCACGAAGCGGTAGAGCTGCGCGACGGCGATGCCGCGCGCTTCGGCGGCAAGGGCGTTCGCCAGGCCGTGGCCAACGTCGAGGGCGAGATCTTCGACGCCCTCTCCGGCATGGACGCGACCGAGCAGGTGAAGATCGACGAAATTCTCGTCGATCTCGACGGCACGCCGAACAAGTCGCGCCTGGGCGCCAATGCCACGCTCGGCGTCTCGCTCGCGCTTGCCAAGGCGGCCGCCGCCGAGCACGGGTTGCCTCTCTTCCGGTATGTCGGCGGCCCCTACGCGCGCACGCTGCCGGTGCCGATGATGAACATCCTGAACGGGGGCCGGCACGCCGACAATCCGATCGACTTTCAGGAGTTTATGATCATGCCGGTGGGCGCCGGTACCTTCGCCGAGGGCTTACGGATGGGCGCGGAAATCTTCGCCGCGCTCAAGAAGGCGCTCGCCGCCGCCGGGCACAACACCAATGTCGGTGATGAGGGCGGCTTTGCCCCGAACCTCGCCACGGCCGACGCCGCTCTGACCTTCATTGCGCGGGCCTGCGAAGCGGCCGGCTACACGCCCGGCCTTGATGTTGTCTTCGCGCTCGATCCGGCGGCGAGCGAGTTCTACCGCGATGGCCGCTACGTGCTGGCCGGCGAGGGTCGCACGCTCGACGCCGAGGGGCTCGTCGGTACGTTCGAAAATCTTGCGGCGCGCTATCCGATCGTCTCAATCGAGGACGGCTGCGCCGAGGACGACTGGGAGGGCTGGAAGCTGCTCACGGCGCGCCTTGGAAAGCGGCTACGGATCGTCGGCGACGATGTCTTCGTCACCAACCCAGACCGCTTGCGCCGGGGAATCGAGGAGGCGGCGGCGAACGCGATCCTCATCAAGCTGAACCAGATCGGCACGCTCACCGAGACGCTGGAAACGATCGAGATCGCACATCGGGCCGGTTATGCCGCCGTGATCAGCCATCGTTCGGGCGAGACCGAGGACACGACCATCGCCGATCTCGCGGTCGCCACCAACTGCGGCCAGATCAAGACCGGGAGCCTCGCCCGCAGCGAGCGCATCGCCAAATACAACCAGCTACTCAGGATCGAGCAGGCGCTCGGCCCGGCGGCCCGCTACGCCGGGCGGACCATCCTCTGCGCCAAGCCCCGCCTCAGCGGAGCGGGATGTTGACCCCGATCGAGATGCCGGCCGGCGCGACGAACAGGGGCGGCGGCGCGTAGTACACCGGCGGCGGGGCATAGACCACGGCCGGCGGAGGCGGCGGAGGCAGCGGCAAAGGATAGGCGATCACCGGCGGCGGGGCATAGACCACCGGCGGCGCGACCACGACGCCGAACCCGAAGGCGGGGCCGCGCCACCACGGCCCGCCGCGCCAGTCCTCCCCATGCCCCCATGGCCCGCCATGCCAATCCCCTCCTTGCCAGCCCGGCCCTCCGTGCCAGCCTCCGTGCCAGCCATCGGCCCGCGCGGTGGGTGCAGCGATCGCCAGCGCCATCATCGCGCCGGCGGCGATCAGCGGAAGCGACCTCATTCGAACCTCCTTCATGCCGCCCTTGCGGCACGACCCGATATAGGATCACAAGAGCCGCGTTTCGTGGCAGGATCCGGGCAGGATCGCGGCGCGCGGATTAAGATTCGTTCAGGCGGAGGGCCGGCGGCGGTGGAGTGGCGAAGGCGGGCAAGGGCGGGCGCGGCGCCGCTCATCTTCCTGGCGCTGACCGGATATTTCGTCCTGAACGCGCTCGAAGGGCCGCACGGACTCCTCCAGTATGTGAAGGACCGCGCCACGCTCGCCGCCGCGGACAAGACCTACGCCCGCGTCAGCGCCGAGCGCCGGCACTGGGAGATCAGGGTGGCTGCGCTCCGCACCGACCATCTCGACGCCGACGCGCTGGATGAGCGCGCGCGGGCCATGCTGAACCTGGTCAACCCGGCCGACATCGTCGTCTTCTACGGCCCCGGCAAGAAGCTCTTCTAGCCCCCGGGCCGATGCATCCGATCCTGATCTGGGGCGCCGGGGCGATTGGCGGGACGGTTGGCGCCTGCCTCCGGCGCGCCGGCGAGGATGTGAGCTTCGTCGATATCGTGCCCGAGCATGTGGCGGCGATCGCGGATCCTGCGCGCGGCCTCTCCATCACCGGCCCGATCGCCGATTTCACCATCAGGGCGCCGGCCTTTACGCCCGAACGGGTCGAGGGCCGGTGGCGGCACATCTTCCTCGCGGTGAAGGCCCAGCATACGGAGGCCGCCTGCCGCGCTCTCCTGCCGCACCTTGCCGAGGACGGCACCGTTCTTTCCTTGCAGAATGGTCTCAATGAGCGCGTGATCGCCGAGATCGCCGGGCGCGAGCGTACGATGGGCGCCTTCGTCAATTTCGGCGCTGACTGGGAAGCGCCGGGCGAGATCATCTTCGCCAACCGCGGCGCGGTGGTACTCGGCGAGATCACGGGCGAGATGACGCCGCGACTTGCCGAACTCCACGCCGCGATGCGCGCCTTCGAGCCCGACGCCATCATGACCGGCGATATCTGGGGCTATCTCTGGGGCAAGCTCGGCTATGGCGCACTGCTGTTCGCCCAGGCGCTCGGCAATCTCGGCATCGCGGACTGCCTGGCCCGGCCGGAGCTTTTGCCGCTCTGGCGGGCGCTCGCGGGCGAGGCGGTTGCGGTGGCGCGTGCCGAAGGCGTTTCGCCGCGCGGCTTCAACGGCTACGACCCTGCGGCCTTCGCGCCAGGTGCCACGAAGAAGGAGGCGGCGGCGAGTGTCGCCGCGATGGTTGCCTTCAACCGCCCGAACGCGAAGACCCATTCCGGCGTCTGGCGCGATCTTGCGATCCGCAAGCGCCCGACCGAGGTCGATGCGCAGATCGCCCCGATCGCCGAGATCGGCGCCCGCCACGGATTTGCCTGCCCGGCGACGCGCGCGCTCACGCGGATGATCCACGAGATAGAAGAGGGAAAACGCGCGCTTTCGGACGAAAATCTGCTGGAACTGGCCGATTCCGCGATTCGGTGAAAAATCGCCAATGCCCGCCATTGGCTGGTTTCTGAGAATTTTTTGGACAAGTGGGACACGACGTCCCCCGGTTTGAGGGATGTTTGTTGTGATATCGGAATGAACGACCTCACACACGGTCCGCCGCGAGCATCGCGAGGATCTCGGCGGCGACGGTGGCGGCGAGGAGGGCGATGACCTGGCCGGGGCCGTCGAAGAGGGGATTGGTTTCGACGACGTCCGCGCGGATGATGGAGAGCCCGCTCAAGGCGCGCAGGAGGGCGAGCGCATCGCGCGCGGTCGGCCCGCCGGCCTCCGGCGTCTGCACGCCGGGCGCCGAGGCGGGGTCGACGAAGTCGAGGTCGAAGGTGAGGTAGCAGGGCATGCGGTCGACCCGCGCCGCGATTTGCCGCGCGAGCGCCGGCCATCCGAGCTCGAACATCCGCTCCGTTGTCACCACCGTGTAGCCGAGCGCCTCGGACTGGCTCACATCGTCGGGGCGGAAGAGCGAGCCGCGCATGCCGATCTGGATGGAGTGCGCGGGATCGATCCAGCCCTCCTCGACGGCGCGGCGGAACGGCGTGCCGGCGCTGAAGCGCTTGGCCCCGAAATAGCTGTCCCAGGTATCTGTGTGGCTGTCGAAATGGACGAGTGCCATCCGGCCCCGGCGCCTGCCGAGCGCGCGGAGGGCGGGGAGCGAGACGGAGTGGTCCCCCGCCGCCGAGGGGCGAGCGGTTCCGCGGTTGCGAGCGGCAGGCGCATGAAGCTTGGCACGCCGCAAAAGCGGGGTGTGGCGAGCGAGTCCCGAGGCGCCGGGTCCTGCACGGGCGGCTAGCCTTGGCCGAGCCTCTGGACGAGCACGTCGCTCGGCCGGCGCGCTTCGCCGTTGATCGGCGTGATGTCCTGCGGGCAGGCGGAGAACACGATCAAGAGGTCCATGGCGGCGCGCAGAACCACACGTGCGCCAGGCGCCGCGACGGGCGGGCGGCGATCGAGGCTGCCGTCGGGGGCGAGGGGCACGTTCATGAAGAGGTTGAAGGGTGCGGGCGTAAAGGGGACGGCGTGGCCTGCTGCCGCGAGCGCCTCGTGCAGGTTGGCGGCGCAGCTCCGATGATCGGGCGGCGCGCCGAGCTCGCGGTAGACGGCGGGAGTGCAGGCGGGGAGGAGCGTGTCGTGCACGCCGGGCGAGCTGTCTTCGGCGAGCAGGAGCATCGGGCGGCGGCGATCGCTCACGAGCGTCATGCCTCTGCGGATGAAGATCGTGCTGAGTACGGAGCGCGTGTGCTCCATAGAGAGGAACTCGAACGCGGGGGTGAAGGCGAAGGCCCAGGTATCGACGACTTGCGTGCCGAGCGGATTGACGAGCGCCAGCGCCTCGCCGGCGGCGAGGCGGAACGCGCGTCCGTGCCCGGCCGGCACGATCTCGGATGCGGGTGGGAACATTCGCCCGGCATCATGGCTGCCGAGGTGCGAGGCGGCAAGTGCGTGGTGGCCTGCCTTGACAGTGCCAACGCGGGCGCGTGGAGTTGGCGAACGCATGCGGGGTTGTCTTCGAACGGGGGGAGGCGGGATAATGAGGTTCGGAGCATTGCGGGTGCGGTTTGGGCGCGGCGGAATGTTCGGCGCGATAGCGGCGGCGCTGTTGCTGCTTGCCGGCGCGGTGCCGGCGCGCGCGGAGGATCTTCTGGCGCGCATCAAGGCCAGCAAGGTGCTCGTCATCGGCACCTCGAACGATGCGCCGCTTTCCTATGTTTCGCCGGGGACGCACAAGGCGCTGGGGGCGCTGCCTGATATTCTCCGCGAGTTTCTTCGGCGTGAGGGCATCGCTGCGCGGCTCGAGGTGACGGCGATGCCGTTTTCGAGCCTGCTTCCCGCGTTGCAGAGCGGGCGGATCGAGCTGATGGGCGATGCGATGTATATCCGCCCGGCGCGCGCCAAGATCGTCGATTTCACGGACGTCGTCTTCTACAATCCGGAATCGCTCGACGTGCCGAAGGGCAATCCGAAGAACCTGCATTCGCTTGCCGCTCTTTGCGGCCATTCCGCCGGCACGTATGAAGGCACGACCTACGCGGATCTGCTGAAAAGCGCGAGTGCGGCCTGCCCGGCGGGCAAGCGGATCGACATCAAGCTCTACCCGACGATCCAGAACGTGTTCGCGGACCTCAATGCCGGGCGGCTGGATGCGGCGGTGGTGGATGCCTCGCTTTCGGCCTATGCGCTGAAACAGAACCCGGCGCTCGGATTCGAGCTGGTGGCGAACTACGAGCCGCAGGCCAAGGCGACCTCCGATTGTGCCTTCGCGGTGGCGAAAGGGAACCCGGAGTTTCTCAGGGCGTTCAACGCCACCTATGCCGCGATGCTGAAGGACGGCACGGCGGCCAGGATTTTCGCGAAATGGGGCCTGACGCCGACGAATTTCTTCCTGAAGCTGTGAGGCGGGGCGCGCCCGGCCGCGCCGGCGCAAGGGGCGGGGTTGGGCCGCGCGCGGCGTGAAGGGGGCTTTTCACGATCTCGTTCTCTGGGCGCCGGACCTCTGGACCGGGACGAAGATCACCGTCTCGCTCACGTTTGCGAGCATGGCCGTGGCGCTGGTGATCGGGCTTGTGCTGGCGCTCGCCCGGGTTTCCTCGCGGCGGCGTCTGCTGGCACTGCCGGCCACGGTGTTCGTGGAGCTCATCCGAGGCAGCCCGCTTCTCCTGCAGCTCTTCTATATCTTCTATGTGTTTCCGTTTTTTGGCCTTCGGCTCGGCAAGTTCGAGGCGGGTATCCTCGGGCTTGCGATCAATTACGGCGCCTATCTGAGCGAAGTGTTCCGGGCCGGGATCGAGGCGGTGGACAAGGGGCAGTGGGAAGCGGCGGGCGCGCTCGGCTTGAGCCGGCCGCTCGCGCTCCGGCTGGTCATCCTGCCGCAGGCGATCCGCATCGTGATCCCGCCGATCGGCAATTATTTCATCTCGCTCTTCAAGGACACCGCGCTCGTCTCGACAATCTCGATTCCGGAGCTGATCTTTACCGGGCAACTGATCGCGGCGGACACGTTCAAATATCTGCAGGTGTACAGCTTCATTTTCGTGATCTACCTGATCATCAGCTATCCGGCGAGCCGCGGCGTGGCGTGGTTCGAGCGGCGGCTTCGCCCGGCGCGGGGCGCGGCGGCGGGTGCGCGCGGCCCTTGATCGGGGCCTTGCGGTGATCGAGAACGGTCTCTCCGACCTCGGCCGGGAGTTTTCGCGATGCAGATCCGTTTTGATAATCGGACGGTAGCCGTGACGGGCGCGGGGCACGGTTTCGGGCGTGCGATCGCGAGGCGTTTTGCCGGGCTCGGCGCGCGCGTGTTCGCGACGGACCTTTCGGAGGGGGAGCTGGCCGAGACCGCGACGGCGGGCGGGATCGTGACCAAGGTGCTCGATCTCCGGGATCGCGCGGCGGCGGCGGGCTGGATCGGGGAGATCGAGCGGGCGGCGGGCGGGGCGATCGATGTTCTGGTCAGCAATGCGGGCGGCGTTGCCGGGCAAGTGGGCAAGCCGATCGCGGCGGTGACGGATGCGGAGTGGGACGTGATCTTCGCGATCAACGTGCATGCGGCGTTTGCGCTCTGCCGGGCGGCGGCGCCGGCGATGCAGCGGGCGGGGAGGGGGCGGATCGTGACGATCAGCTCGGGGGCGGGGCTCGCGCCTTCGCTCACCGGCATCCAGGCCTATTGCAGCGCCAAGCACGCGCTGGTCGGGTTGACGCGGCAGCTTGCGCACGAGCTTGGGCCATCGGGGATCACGGTGAACAGCGTGGCGCCGGGTTTCATCCGGACCAACGCGGCGACCGAGCGGCAATGGGAGAGCTACGGGGCGGAGGGGCAGAAGGCGCTGGTGGAGCGAATTGCGCTGCATCATCTCGGGACGGCCGAGGACATCGCCAATGCGGTGCTGTTCTTTGCTTCGGACTTCGCGTCGTTCGTGAGCGGGCAGGTGCTGCAGGTGGATGGTGGGAGGTAAAGGGGAAAGGCGCAGACGAATCGGCTTGCACGCCGACGTATGATTGTATACGAAGAGGGGCGGAAAGACGAAGAGCCACGAGCGGCGAAGCGACGCGGGACGATCGGAGGGGGCGCATGAGGAAAAGCAGCCGGGCAAGGAAGGTCATTGCCGCAGCGTGCGGCGTCGGGCTGGCTCTCGGGATGGCGGCGCTGCCGGGCGGTCAAGCGCAGGCGCAGAACAACGGCGGCACGCCGCCCGCGCCGGGAAGCCTCGGGACGCTCGTGGACGCAGTGACGGCGCCGGCGGCGGTGCTCGATCCGATGTTCAGCAATTCCGCGACCACGCGGGAGATCGACTCCCACGTCTTCGACGAGCTGGTCACCTACAACCAGCACTATGAAATCACGCCGGACCTCGCGAGCAGCTGGTCGAGCACCGGCAAGGGCCTGGATTGGACGTTCCATCTCGTTCAGGGCGCCAAGTTCCAGAACGGGGAACCGGTGACGGGCGCGGATGTCGTCGCCTCGCTCGAGCGATTCATGGCGATCGGTGTGAACGGTCCGGCGATGGCGAAGGAGGTCAAGTCGGTGACCTCTCCGAGCCCCTCTGTCGTGGACATCGCGCTGACGAGGCCGGATGAGGATTTCCTCGCCACGCTTGCCAATCCCCTGACGTTCGTCGCCGTCATGCCGGCGAAGTACGCGGCGTCCCGGACCGCGCTCAAGCCGCCGGACCTGATCGGCACCGGTCCCTACAGCATCGAGGCATGGATCCCGGATCAGTACACGTTGCTGAAGCGCTTTCCGGGCTATGTCCCGCTTTCCAGTGAATCCGTGGGCGGCTACGGCGGGCACAAGGTTGCATATTACAGCGCGCTCAAGTTCGCGGTGGTGCCGAACGCGCAGACGAGGCTTCTCGGGCTGGAATCCGGGCAGTTCGAGTACGCCGAGAGCCTGCCGTTCACGGCATACCAGGCGCTTGCCTCGCGGCCGGGCCTGAAGCCGGAGGTCAATCCGACGTCGGTGCAAGTGGTCTGGTACTTCAACAACTACCAGTACCCGACCAGCAATGTCTGGTTCAGAATGGCGTTGGCACAGGCGCTCAACGACACCGCCATCCTGAAGGTGCTCACGAGCGGCCAGTCGCAGTTCTATCAGGCCAACCCGAGCCTTTTCTTTCCGACGCAAACCGCCGCCTACGACCCGGGCGTGGGAAGCGGCATCTACAACAGCCCCGACGCCGCGAAGGTCAAGGCGGACCTCGCGCGGGCCGGTTACAAGGGGCAGCCGGTGGTGGTGATCACCAATCAGCAGTACCAATGGATGTACCAGGCTTCGGTCATGGCCGTCGCACAATGGAAGGCGGACGGCATCAACGCGAAGCTCGACGTGATGACGTGGCCGGGCGAACTGACGTATCTCACGAAGAAGACGGGCTTCAACCTGTTCGCAAGCGGCAACACTCTGAGGTTCGATCCCATCGACGAGACCTCCAACATCGGGACCGGCGGGGCGGACGACTGGGGCTTCTCGAACAAGGAGATCGATTCGCTTCTGACGGCCTACAGCCAGGCGAGGAGCGCGAGCGAGCAGAAGGCGATCGTGGACAAGCTGCAGGTCGCGTTCTGGAAGCAAGTGCCGGAACTGCAGGTGGGCGACATGGCGTCTCTGGACGGTGCGAGTGCATCGCTGCACGGCTATTCGGTGTGGTATCTGCCGCGATTCTGGAACGTGTGGTGAGCCGACGGCATCGATACGCCGATGTCGTGAAGGAGCGGAAATCGGACAGACGCCGAGAACCTGCGGTGGTTTCGGCTTCGGGCCGAAGGTCCGGCCTTTCAGCGCGCGGGGAGTGAGCCGCGAGTCACTCTTCCGAGCCTGCCGGACGGCGGGTCGGGAAGATCCGCGGTCCGGGCGCCATAGTCGGGCGAGCCTCGGGGAAGGGGCGGCGAGATGCACCGGTTCATAGCGCGGCGGATCGCGCTCGCCGTTCCGATATGGCTCCTGATCAGCATTGCCGCGTTCGGCCTGAGCCATCTTGCGCGGACGAACCCGGCAGAGATTCTTCTCGGGGGTGTCGAGGCCTCGCGGAGCGAGATCCTGCGGCTTGACCGGCAGATGGGCCTCGATCGGCCCTTGATCGTTCAATATCTCGACTGGCTCGGCAACGCGGCGCGGGGGAATTTCGGACAGTCCTATTTTCTGCATGCATCGGTTGCATCGGTGTTGTGGTCACACGGCATCATCACCGCGACGATCGCACTCCCGGCCCTGCTGATTGCGGTCGGACTTGGCGTCGGTGCGGGGGTGGTGAGCGCGGCCAAGGCGAACTCGCGGATTGATGCCGGCGTTACGATCCTGAGCACGTTCGGCATGTCGATACCGGAGTTCTGGCTGGCGATGCTGATGATTCTGGCCTTCTCGGTTGAGCTCGGGTGGTTTCCGCCGCTCGGCTATACGTTGCCCTGGCAGTCACCGGTTGCGTGGCTCAGCGATGTGGTGTTGCCGGCTTCGACGATCGGGCTCATCCAGGCGGCCCCTCTTGCACGCATGTGCCGCGCTTCGCTGCTCGACGTGCTTCGTCAGGATTTCATCAGGACGGCGCGGGCAAAGGGGATTCCCGAGCGGCGGGTAATTCTCGTGCATGGCCTCCGTGCGGCGCTGCTGCCGGTTCTCACGTCGATGGGGGTCGTCGTCATGCTCGTCCTGGCGGGGAATTTCGTCATCGAGGTGGTGTTCAACATTCCGGGCCTCGGCTATCTGCTCGTCAACAGCGCGCTGCAGTCCGATTATCCGGTGATCCAGGGAGGAGTGCTGCTGATCGGCAGCGTGGTGATCCTGGTCAATCTGATCGTGGACATCGCCTATGCGTGGGCCAACCCGAAGGTGCGCTATGGCTAGCGCGGGGGATCGACCCTCGCCCTTCGTGGCGGAGTCTCCGGCGGAATTCGGACCGAGCCCGCGATCGGCTGTACGTTCGAGAGCGCGGGCGGGGCATCGCATGTCCGGGCGCCTCAAGCTCGGGATGGCCCTGATCGCGGTGCTGAGTGTTGCCGCCGTGCTCGGACCGCCTCTGCTCGGGCTCGATCCCAATCGCATGGATGCCAGCGCCATCCTGCAGCCGCCTTCGTTGCGCTATCCGTTCGGTACCGATGATTACGGACGGAATCTGCTCGCGCGTGTGCTGTTCGGGCTTCGGACCAGCCTCGAAGTGGCTGTGGTCGTCGCTCTCTTCACCGGCATTGCCGGGCTGATCGTCGCCATCGGGGTTGTGCGGATCCGCATGTTCGGTTCGATTGCCATGCGCCTCGTCGATGCGTTGATGGCGCTTCCGGGGGTCGTGATGGCGCTGGCGCTGGTGACGATCATCGGTCCGGGTTTTCTCGAGGTGGTGGTTGTCGAGTCCCTGTTTTTCATTCCCTGGAGCATCCGCGTGATGCGGGCGTCCATGATGGGTATCGAAGGAATGGCCTATGTGGAGGCGGCGATCTCACAGGGCGCCTCGGGCTTTCGGATCGTACGACGGCATATCCTGCCGAATGCGGCGGCGCCCATGCTCGTGCAACAGGTGCTCATTTTCGGCTATGCGATCCTGGCGGAGGCGGTGTTGAGCTTCCTCGGCGTGGGCATCGAAGCGCCCGTCGCCAGCCTCGGGAACATCCTTTCCGAAGCGCAGCCCGTGATGCTGCAGGATCCGCTGTTTTCCGTGTTTCCGGGATTGCTCATCGCGATTGCGGTGCTGGCGGTCAACCTGCTGGCGGACGGGGTGGCGGAGCATCTCAAGGTGGATCGGCGCGCGGTGGGAGGGCATGTGGGAGGACAGGCGCGCTGAATCGCCGGGCTGCTTCGGCGCCGCTCCACTCGATCTCTTTTTGAGACCGGCACGGGCTCATGAGTCTGCTCGAGGTTGAGGATCTGCGGACCTGCATCGACCAGCCGGGCGGGACCGTACGGGCGGTCGATGGCGTGAGCTTTCACGTGGAGGCGGGCGAGAGCGTCGGAATCGTGGGGGAATCGGGATGCGGCAAGACCATGACCGGGATGTCGATCATGCGGCTTCTGCCGGCGAACGGGAGGATCGCGGGAGGGCGGATCCGATTCGACGGAAGGGACCTGACGGGCCTCAGCGAACACGAGATGCGTCACATCCGGGGCAGCGAGATCGGTGTCGTGTTCCAGGATCCGATGACGTCGCTCAATCCGAACATGATGATCGGCGAGCAGATTGCCGAGCCGCTGCGGTTCCACCGCGGGGCCAACAAGGCGAAGGCCATGGAACGCGCGCTCGAGGTTCTGGGCCTGGTGGGCATGCCGCGGCCCGCCGAGCGGTTGAGGGATTATCCGCACCAGCTTTCCGGCGGCCTCAGGCAGCGGGTGATGATCGCGATGGCGCTTGCCTGCGAGCCGAAGCTCCTGATTGCCGACGAGCCGACGACCGCGCTCGACGTGACAATCCAGGCGCAGATCCTCGCTTTACTTGCGGACCTGACGGCCAGGCTCGGCATGGGCCTGATCCTGATCACCCACGACATGGGGGTTGTCGCGGGGCGGGCGGACAGGGTGATGGTGATGTACGCCGCGCGCATCGTGGAGATGGCGGAGACCGAAGCGCTGTTCGAGAGGACGCACCATCCCTACACGGAGGCGCTGCTGGCCTCGATTCCGCAATTGGACCGGGACACGCGCCGGCGCCTCTATTCCATTCCGGGGATGCCTCCGGATCTTGCCGATTTGCCTCGCGGCTGTCGTTTTGCGCCCCGCTGCACCTATGCGACGGAGCGATGCCGGGAGGAGGATCCGGCGCTTGCGGACTCCGATCCGTCGCATCGTTACGCCTGCTTTCATCCGCGAAATTCGCCGGTAGAAGCGGCGGCGGCGGACTGCGCGATCGTTGCGGAAGACGACCATTCCCGGCCTTTGCCGGGTGCGGCGGTTTTCCCGGATCAGGCGGGAGCCATCCTGAATCTCGAGGAAATCTCGAAGGAGTATCCGGTTGCCGCCGGCGCGTTGTTCCGGCGGAGGGCCGGCACGCTCAAGGCGGTTTCCGGTGTGAGCCTGCAACTCGAGCACGGCGAGACGTTCGGGCTGGTCGGGGAATCGGGCTGCGGCAAGACGACGCTCGGGCGACTGGCGGTCGGGCTGGAGGCCCCGACCGCGGGGCGGGTGGTGTTCGAGGGCACCGATATCGCGTCGCTTCAGGGTCAGGCATTGCGCAAGGCGCGGCGGCATTTCCAGTTCATGTTCCAGGACCCCTATGCCTCGCTCGATCCGCGGATGCGCGTGGGCGAAATCATCGAAGAGCCTTTGGAAATCCAGGAGATCGGGGGCAAGGCCGAGCGGAAAGCGAGGGTTGAGGCATTGTTGGACGAGGTCGGTCTCAAGGCCGATGCGGCGGAGAGCTATCCGCACGAGTTCTCGGGCGGGCAGCGCCAGCGGATCGGTCTGGCGCGGGCGCTGGCGCTCAATCCCAGGATGATCGTGGCGGACGAGCCGGTGTCGGCACTCGATGTCTCGATCCGCTCGCAGATCCTCAATCTCATGAAGCGGCTGCAAGCGGACCACGGCCTCACGTATCTCGTGATTTCGCACGATCTTTCGGTGGTGCGTTATCTCGCGGATCGTGTGGGGGTGATGTATCTCGGCCGCCTGGTCGAGGTCGGGACGGCCGACGACATCTACGGGCGCGCCTTGCATCCTTATACGACGGGCCTGCTGAGATCGATCCCGGTGCCGCGGCCGAGCGTGGAGCGGGCCAAGACGGATCAGGCAATCAAGGGCGAGCTGCCTTCACCGCTCGACCCGCCGTCCGGCTGCCGTTTCCGCACCCGCTGTTATCTGGCGCGGCAGCGCTGCGCCGAGGAGGAGCCGTTGCTGCGGAGCTTCGGCGGCCGGCATATCGCGGCGTGCCATTTCCCGCTGCAGGCACCCGCGACAGAGCCGCCGGGGCAGCGGGAGCAACGGGTTTCCGGCTAGTATCCGACCGCAGAGGAGAGCGGCGCGCGGAGCGGGCACCTTTCGTCGCGTGAACCGGGCACCAAGACAAGGCCTCTGTGCCGGCTTGCGATGAAAGCGGCACGAGGGTTCGTTCTTGAGTGGACCGGGAATGGGCCAAGGGCGCTGCGCTTCTCAATGGCTCTGCGCCTTGGCCCGTTGCTCCGACGGTGCATGATGACAACCACCAGACTCCAGTCGCAACCGGATGAAACTTGGGAGCAGCGTCAGGAGGTGGGGGATTGCCGGCGCGTGGCGGGCGGGTGATACTCGCCAAGGCCAACAAAGGGCCAGGACTCGTTCCGGCCGGCGAAAGTTTGCGGGAGGGCGTGGCGATGAAGCGAGAGATGCGTTGGGGATTCTGGCTGCTCGCCGGGATGGCGGCGGTTCTGGTTGCGGCGGGGGCGCGGGCCGCACCGGCGGGCAAACCGTTCGGCATCACGGTGCTGGAATCGACGCCGGGCTTCTTCGACCTGCCGCTGCGCAACGCGATTGCCGACTTCGCTGGCCAGTATCATCTGAAAATCGGCTTGGTGACGGTCACGGGCGGCGGCGGGCTGGCGACGGAATTTGAAGGCGGCACCGGCGATATCGCGATGGTGGGGGCGGATACGCCGCTTCGCCTCGCGCAGGCCGATGCGGTGCCGGGGGGAGTCACGATCATCGGCACCAACATGACCAACATGCTCTACGGGCTGATCGCGAAGAAGGGCTCGCCCTACCACACGCTCACTGATCTCAAGGGCAAGAACGTTGCCATCACGGGCGCGGGCGCGGCGAGCGAGGTGGTGCTGAAGTGGGCGCTGATCACCAAGGCGCACATGAGCCCGAGCGAGGTCCGGATCGTGCCGCTTGGGCCGCCGGAGACCATCCTGCAGGCGGTGCTGAAGGGAAGCGTGGCGGCGGGCACGGTGTTCAGCCCGGCACTCGACGAGGGCCTGAGCAGCGGGCGCGTGCAGATGGTGTTCGATTTCCGGCAGTATCCGTATGCGCAGAACGTGTTCATGGTACGCAGCCGGAAGCTCAAGGCCGATCCGGAGCCGTTCCGGCTGTTCATGGAGGCGTACAACGCGGCGGTTAAGAAGATGTATGCGGATCCCGCGTACACGCTCCGGACGGCGATGAAGTACTGGGGCCAGGGGACGAGCGAGTCGGTGGTGAAATCGGAGCTCGCCTTCTACATGAAATACGAGTGGAAGGAGACGGCGTTTCCGCCTTCCCTCTATGCGGCGTGCAAGGATGTGCTGCTGCATTCGGGGGATTTTCCGACCTCGAACTTCCCGAGCTACGAGGCGGTGACGCGCTACTGGCCGGCACCGAAATCGGGCGGGTGAGCGCGCGCCGGGCGAGCGTTTCGGTTCGCGAGGTTTCAGTTCGCTATCCGGGAGCCGCGGGCGAGGCAGGACCGGCGGTCGAGGGGGTGAGCTTCGCGGTCGAGGCCGGGGAGTTTGTGGCGATCGTCGGGCCGAGCGGGTGCGGGAAGTCGACGCTACTCAAGGCGATCGCGGGGCTGGTGCCGCTTGCCGCGGGCGAGGTTACGCTCAGCGGCGGGGCGGAGACGCGCGTGGGGTTCGTGTTCCAGTCTGACGCGCTGCTGCCGTGGCGGACGGCGAGCGGGAATATCGAGGTGGCGCTTCGGCTTTCTGGCGAGCGGGCGACGGCGGCGAAGGGGCGAGCGAGGGCGCTTCTGGAGCGGGTGGGGCTTGGGGAGGCGAGCGAGAAGTTTCCAGGGCAGCTGTCGGGCGGCATGCGCAAGCGGGTCGCTTTGGCGCGGGCGCTGGCGTACGACCCGGCGGTGTTCCTGATGGACGAATCGTTCACCGCGCTCGATGCCCAGACGCGGATCCAGGTGGGGAACTTCTTTCTCGAGATTCTCGCGCAGTCCGGGCAGACGGTGCTGTTCGTGACGCACGACATCGAGGAGGCGGTGACGCTGGCGGACCGCGTGCTGGTGATGTCGCGCGGGCCGGGGCGGATCGTCCGCACGATCGAGGTCGGGCTGGCGCGGCCCCGGGACTACTACGCGAGCCGGTTCGCGTCGGGCTTCAAGGAGCGACAGCAGGCGGTGTGGGACGCGCTCGGCTACAGCCATGGGGGCGGTGCCGCGGGCGGGAGCGGTGGCGTGAGAGGTTGTGTGATGAGGGGCTGGGCATGAGGGGGGCGGTGCCGCGGGCGGCAAGTTGGGGCTTGGCGGCACTGCTGGTGGCGGGGTGGCAGGCGGCGGGGAGCGCGGTGCCGGGGGCGCGGGCGCTGGTCAGCACGCCGGTTCTGGTGGCGCGTCGGATCGTCGAGATCGCAGGCAACGGCGTGCTCTGGCACAACCTCGTGCCGACGCTCGAGGAGACAGTCGGCGGGCTTGCGCTTGGGCTCGTGGTGGGGGTTGCGGGCGGGGTGCTGATGGCGCGCTCGCGGTTCGCGGCGACCGTGCTCGACCCCTATGTGGTCGGGATCAACGGGCTGCCGCGGGTGGCGCTCGGGCCGTTCTTTGTGGTGTGGTTCGGGATCGGGATCCTGTCGAAGGTGATGCTCGCGGTCTCGATCGTGTTCGTGGTGGTGCTGTTCAACACGCGCGAGGGAATCGCGAGCATCGATGCGGATCTCGTGGATGTGCTGAGAAGTATGCGGGCGAGCCGGTGGCAGATGCTGCGCACCGTGGTGCTGCCTTCGCTGGTGCCGTGGCTGCTGGCCTCGATCAAGATCGGGATCGGGCTGGCACTGACCGGGGCGGTGGTGGGGGAACTGGTGGGCGCGAGCGCTGGGCTCGGCTGGTACATCACCAATTCGCTCAACATCATCGACATGACCGGGGCGGTGACGGCGCTGCTGGTGATGGGGGTGCTGGCAATGGCGATGTACTACGCGGTGCTGATCGTGGAGCGGCGGCTGCTGGCCTGGCGCGGCGAGCCGGGAGCGGGGCACTAAGGAAGCGCCAAGCGGGCGGCGATTTTTCGGAGAGAGAGGGGCGATGCAGCGAGGAACGTTGCGGGCGGCGCTGGCGGCAGAGCGGCCGCTCTCTATGCCGCTGGCCCACGATGCGCTGGCGGCGCGGCTGATCGCTCGAGCGGGGTTCCGGGCCTTCGCGATCGGCGGCTCGGCGATGCTGGCGGCGCGCTACGGATTGCCAGATCTTGGTCTCATCGGGCTGGCCGACATGGCGGCGGGGATCCGGGACATCGGGGCGGCGACGGCACTGCCGTTCCTGGCCGACGGCGATGACGGCTACGGGGACGCGAAGAGCGTTGTCCGGATGGTCGAGGCGTATGCGGCACTCGGCGTAGGCGCGGTTCTGATCGAGGACCAGTTGCGGGAGAGCAAGCAACAGCGGGCGGAGACGGCGCGGGGCGTTGTCGAGGAGAGGCTGATGGAGGCCAAGCTCGGAGCGGCGCTGGCGGCGCGGGCCGACGGGGAGATGATGATCCTCGGGCGGACGGATGCGCGTGGCGTGCTGGGGTTCGAGGCGGCGCTCGAGCGCGCGGAGCGGTTCCTAAGGGTCGGTGCGGACGGGGCGTTCATCGCCGGGCTGCGGACGGAGGAGGAATACGCGCGGGCGGGGCGGGCGCTCGGGAGCGCGCTGCAGGCGGCGGCGATGTTCGAGGGCGGGGACACGCCGTGGCTCTCGCCGGCGGCGCTCGGGGAGATGGGGTACGGGCTGGTGACGTTTCCGGCCTCGCTGATCTTTCGCGCGACGGCGGCGATGGCGGGGTTCCTGGCCGAGCTTCGCGCGTACGGGGAGGGGCGGAGCGCGGTTTTGCCGATGGCGGGGCATGCGGG
The DNA here is from genome assembly GCA_021816925.1 of Pseudomonadota bacterium. Classification (GTDB taxonomy): domain Bacteria; phylum Pseudomonadota; class Alphaproteobacteria; order Acetobacterales; family Acetobacteraceae; genus JAKAWQ01. The sequence goes on along the minus strand of JAKAWQ010000002.1, from coordinate 46,838 downwards.
GGCGCGGGCCGTGCTGGACGAGGCAGTCGAGGTGGCGAAGTGGCGGGCCGTGGAGAGGCGGTTCGCGCCGGCGGCCCGGTAGCGCCAAAGGCGGCCGTCCCCGCATTCAGTCCCACACGGCTCAGTTCGGCTCATCCAGGACGTTAGCTTTGGGCGGGCCGAGTTCGGCCGTGGTACACAACCCGTTTCGGTTTCGGTGGGTAACTTTCGCTGCTTCGCACCTAACTTGCTTCGACGCGCGTGCTGCGCGTTGCTGAGACTGGAGATCCTCGAATTTGTTCGATGTCGATCCTACGGGTTTGCCGACGATCGCGCTAACCTCTTCGCGTGGTGGCTCATTTACCGCTGCGGTGCGCAAGAAAGCGTTGCAGGCCGCAACGGAATTTTGGTGGTAGGGAACCTCTGAACAAGTCGCTCTCGACACGGTCATGGATCGATCTATAGGAGGAGGTGTAAATTCGCTCGCAATATGGCTCCCTGAGGGGCGCGTTTCGCGTCCAAGGCCACTTCCTCTGACGTTGTGTCGTGCCCCTTCCTTTTGGCCTATGGCGGCTGCTCCGGCGCGCCACTTACCCACAGCCCCACAACAAGCGACGCCTGCACTCAGCGCTCGGCTACTGGAGCCCGGCGCAGTTCGAGGAACAACACGCCCGCACCCTGGTCAAAGCAGCCGCCTGACCCTGTCCGGCCCCGGGGGCCCACTTCCAAACCGGGGGGCAGGCTTCGAAGCGATTTGACATTCGTTATCTGGGCGAGCCTAGGGCGATCGAACGCGGGCGTTTGCCCTTGGAGCTGCGGCTCGGCGCATAGAGCGGATCGTCGCTATCGATGTTGAGCTCGTCAGCGAAGAACTGCGCGAAGGTACGGTCAGAGAAATCGAGGAGATAGCCGCCGCCCATGTCAAAGGCATCGTCGAGGAACATCATGTCGATGGAGCGGATGTTCGTCATCGCTGGGCCCCCCGAACGGGGTTGATCGTCCCGGTGCCGCCAAAGTCCCTCTCGTTGTCGGTAACGAAGATGCAGCCGTTCGCTTCAGCGACAGCGGCAATGATCGTATCGAGCGCGCTGCGACGCTGGCCCTTGGCTTTGCCCTTAGCCATGAGGCGCGTTCATATCAGGGCGGCCGCCTCGTCGAACGGAAGCACGCGGCCGGCGAACAGGGCTTGCGGTTCTTCCGGCCCGCCAAACCACGCCTCAAACTGATCACGCCGTTTGTCCGCGGGTTTCTCCGGCACGCCGTGACGGATTTCCGCGAGCGTCAGCGAAATGATGTAGAGATCGTCGTCATCCTGCTGCGCCATCCACTCCAGCAACGACTCCGAGGGCGATGCCTTCGTGATGTTGCTGATGATGTTTGTATCAAGCAGATACCGCATCAGATCTTGGCGCTACGTCAGATCTCGGCGCTACGTCCTTCTTCTGGGGGACGGGCCACGTCCAGGTGGGTGCCGACGAGGGGGGAGCGACGCAGCGCAGCCAGAATGCCGCCCTTCTTCGGCGGCTCTCCAGCGATGCTGTGGCTCACGGCGGCGCGTAGGCGCGAGGCCTCGGGACCGCCCTCCGCCAGTCGCCGCGCGAGAGAACGGATCAGATTGCGGTCGGCGTCGCGGCCCAGCACCTCAAAGCGCACAAGGCCGCGCTCGCTGAGGCGGCTGCGGTAATTCTGAATTGCGCGCTTCTGAGAGGGGCACACAGTGATCTCGGGCTATTTCCAGTGATATATCCGGAGGCTCAGCATATTCAACGGGCTGCACTCCTGCTGGCACCCCTGCGGTCGATCGACGACAGTGCTGTTCTGAACCGACATTGGCCGTTTCGATGGGGGTCAGAGGCGGAGTCCCGGGTGGGTCAAATTGCCGATGCGCCGCGTGGCGATGACTGCGCGGGCCGGTATCAGCCCACCAGTTCCGGTATCAGCCACAAAGGCGCTCTGCCGCGCGCGACGCGCCGGACATTGTCGAACGCGTTACGGAAGCGGGCGTACTGGCTTTCCAGCGTGCCGCCGGCGAAGTGGGGGGAAAGGACGACGTTGGGCAAGGCGAACAGCGGGTTGTTGGTTTCGGGAGGCTCCTGCTCGAACACGTCGAGCCCGGCGCCGGCGATGGAACCGTTGGCGAGCGCGGCGTGGAGCGCACACTCATCGACGACCGGGCCCCGGCAGGTGTTGATAAGATACGCCGTCCTTTTCATCAGGCTCAGCTCGTCGGCGCCGATCATGTGCTTCGTTTCACGCGTGAACGGCACGTGCAAGGAGACGAAATCGGAGGTGCGCAACAACTCCCCGAGGAGGCGGAAACGCACGCCGAGCGTGTCCGCCTGGTCTTCGGTGAGGCGGACGATGTCGTAATATTGCACGATCATTCCGAAGGCGCGGGCAAGGCGGGCGGTTTTCTTGCCGATCGTGCCGAGGCCGACGATCCCGAGGGTGCGGCCGCTGAGCTCGTAGAGGCGGAGGGAGGCGACGTCGTTGCCGCGCCAGCGGCCGGCGAGGACGTTCGCATGGAGCCAATGGAGCCGACGGGAGACCGCGAGCATCAGCAGGAGCGCATGCTCGGAGACCGCGACCGCATTGGCGCCGCCGTTGTTGCAGACGGGTACCTTCGCCCGGCGCGCCGCCTCGATATCGATCCGGTCGTAACCGGCGGAGAGCAATTGCACGAGCCTGAGGCGGGGGGCTCTGCGATAGAATGCGTGATCCATGGGCGTGTCGGCCATGCCGACCAGAAATTCCGCCTCGGCCAGAGCAGAAAGGAGTTCGGTGCTTCCGGAGGGCGCGACGGCGATGTCGAAGTCGGGAGGGGCCAATTCCAGCATGACATCGAGATCATGGAGGGGATTGGCGGCAACGATGATGCGTGGATGCAAGGATGGTCTCCTCGTCGATCGTGGCGCCAAGATAGCCGTGCGGAGGGAGGCTGCCCACGGAGGGAGCGGCGTTCGCCGGAGGCGGTCGGGGATTTCCGGCGGCAAGGGCGCCGGATTCGCGTAGGACCCCGGCGGGGCGGGCAGGCGGGCTTGCGCCGCTCCGTATGATTGTATACGAGACAGGATAGTCGAGCATGCGAAAGAAGGGTAGAGGCCGAGTGTCGAAGCAGCGCCACGTGAGCGAAGGGAACATTTCGGCGACCGAGGCGGCCGAGGCCTTGCCAGTGCCGGTGATGCCGGGATGGGAGAAACTGCGCCCGCGAACGCTCGTGGATCATGCGGTGGAGGCGATCGTTGCGCGGGCGGCGCGGGGCCTCATTCTGCCCGGCGACCGGATCGTGGAGGCGGAGATTGCGCGGGGGCTCGGCATCAGCCGGGTGCCGGTGCGAGAGGCGCTGCGGCTTTTGGAGAGCCAGGGCCTTGTCGTGAATGAGGCATACAAGGGCATCCGCCTGATGCCATTCACGCAGAGCCGGCTGAAGCAGGCGCTGGAGGTGCGTGTCGCGCTGGAAACGACGGCGGCGCGGGCGCTGGTGGGCGGCGGGGGAAGAAGGATCGCGCTGCCGGCGAAACTGGTGGGCCACGTGGATGCGATGGAGGTGACGGCGGCACGGCGCGACGCGTACGGCTGCGGCAGCGCCGACACGGCGTTCCATCGCGAGCTTTGCCGGCTCAGCGGGAATGAGGTGCTGTCGGCGATGTGGGAGCAGCTTGCGCGGCAGATCACCATCGTGGTCGGCTTGTCCACGCTCGGCAAATCGATGCGCGAACTGGTGGCGGAGCATCGGGCGCTGCTTTCGGCGCTGGCTTCGGGGGATATGCAGAGGATCGAGCGGGAGCTGAAGGTACACATCCTCGCGCAGAACGAGGCGGTCGATTTCGAGCGCCTGATCGAGGAGCGACGCCGCGCACGGGACGTGCAAGCCGCACGGGTGGCGTGATGGCCTCGTGTTCCGGCTCCGAAACCGCCATCCCGAGGACAAGGCGGGAATGGGGACCGCGCTTTCGTGTTTCCGGCAGGACGCCAGGACCGGTGGGAGGTTCGGGGCCGGTGAAGGGTTGGAGCCAGTGGAAGGTTTGCGGCGGATATGAAGATCACCGACGTGGAGGCGTTCTATCTCAGCCTTCCGGAAATCCAAGAGCGCACTGACAGCTCGCAGGATGCGTTGCTGGTCAAGATCAGCACGGATGCGGGAATCGTCGGCTGGGGTGAAGTGGACGGGTGCCCCGCGGTGGCGAAGGCGGTGATCGAGGCCGGGTATTCGCACACGCAGGTGAACGGGCTCAAGGCCATCCTGATGGGGGAGGATCCTCTCGGGACCACGCGGCTCTGGGACAAGATGTATGCATCGACGCTCTATTACGGCCGTGCCGGCGCGACCATCCAGGCGATGGCCGGGATCGACCTCGCGCTTTGGGACATCAAGGGCAAGGCGTTGGGCAAGCCCATCGCCGCGCTGCTGGGCGGGGCGATGCGTGAGAGGATGCGCGTCTATTCCTCGAACATGTTCCAGTTCACCGTCGAGGCGACTGTCGAGCGCGCCAAGCGCGCGGTGGACACCGGCCATACGGCGGTGAAGTTCGGATGGGAGCCGTTCGGGCGCGACGAGGCTGCCGACCTTCGCTATGTCGAGGCGGTTCGCAGGGCGATCGGCGATGAGAATGATTTCATGCTGGATGTCGGCCTGGCCTGGGACGCGAAGACCGCGATCCGGCGCGCCCGGCTGTTCGAGCCCTATCGCCTCTTCTGGATCGAGGAGCCGCTGCATCCGGACGACTACGCCGGTTACGCCAAGGTATCTTCGGCTTCGGTGCAGCATATCGCGGCCGGCGAGCAGGAGTGCACGGTACTCGGCTTCGAGCGGCTGATCGACGAGGGCGGCGTCGATATCGTGCAGATCGACCTGACGCGCGCCGGCTTCACGCAGGCGATGGAGATCGCCGCCTATGCGCAGCGGCGGGGGCGCAAGGTATGCAATCACAATTTCACCACCGACATCAATACGGCGGCGTCCCTGCACTTTCTCTGTGCGATCGAGAACGCGCTGGTGATGGAATATTGCGTGGAGCCGAGCGAGATTTCCCGCCGGCTTGCGAAGCGGCCGGTGACGATCCGAGAGGGCTTTGCGTATCTGCCGGACGAGCCCGGACTCGGGGTCGAGCCGGACGAGGACGTGGTGGCGAAATACCTGGTGCGGTGAGGCTCACGCGCGGCGGGCAGCGTGGCGGCGGCGAAGGGTGCGGCTCCGGATCCCACTCATTGATGGAGGAAACGACGTGACGCGGATACTTTTCTGCGAGTGCATGCAGGAAATCTCGTCCTTCAATCCGGTGCCTTCCGACTACGGGTATTTCAACATCCAGCGGGGCGAGGAGATGTTCCGCCAGCGCGGGCTCAATACGGCGATCGGGGGCGCGCTTTCGGTGTTCGAAGCGCACCCCGGACTGGAGCTGGTGCCCACCTACGGCGCCCGCTCAGGGAGTGCCGGCATTCTTTCAGCGGCGGGATGGCGGCAGCTTTCGGGCGAGCTTCTGGCGGCGGTCAGGGAGAAGATCGGGGGAGCTGACGCGGTTTTCGCTTCGCTGCACGGTGCGATGGGTGCCGAAGGCGATCTCGATCCCGAGGGGACGGTGCTGGCTGCGATTCGCGAGATGGCGGGGCCGCACACGCCGATCGTGATCTCGCTCGACCTGCACGGCATCTTGACCGACCGGATGCTGCGACACGTGGACGGGCTTGCCATCTATCACACCTACCCGCATGTGGACTTTGCGGATACCGGCGCGCGGGCGGCGCGGCTCCTCTTGGAGATCATCCAACGGCGGCTCGATCCGGTGATCGCGCGCGTGACGATTCCCGCGCTGGTGCGAGGCGACGAGCTGATCACGCGCACCGGCTGCTACGGCGACCTGATCCGCGAGACGGAGCGCCTGGAGCACGAGGGCAAGGCCTTAGCAGCGGGCATCATGATCGGCAACCCGTTCACCGACGTGCCGGAGCTCTGCTCGCAGGTGGTGATCGTGGCGGAGCGCGACGGTGCATGGGCGGGGCGCGAGGGCGTGAGGCTGGCGCAGGAGTTCTGGGCGCTCAGGCATCGGATGCAGGGCAAGCTCATTCCGCTCGATCGGGCGATCGCGCAGGCGCGCTGGATGCGGGGGCCGGTTGTGTTCACCGATGCCGCCGATGCCACGTCGTCCGGGGCGACGGGCGATTCGAACGTGATCATCCGCGCGCTCTCGGAGGCCGGCATCGAGCGGCGGATACTCGCGCAGATCGTCGATGCGCCGGCGGCGCGCGCGGCGCACGAGGCAGGTGTGGGGGCGAGGATTACGGTGCCGCTTGGTGGCAGGCTCGATCGGCAGCGGTTCGGTCCGATGGAAGTGACCGCAACCGTGGAATCTCTTTCGCGCGGGCGGGGCCGGTTCGAGACCATGCGCGCGGATTTCGACGCGGGCCCGACGGCGGTTCTGCGATTCGGCAGTTGCACGGTCGTGGTGATCAGCCGGACGGTCGGGCTGATCGATCGCGCGCTTTATTTTGCGAACGGGATCGATCCCAGCGACTACGACATCATCGTGGTGAAGTGCCCGCACACGGAGTACCAGATGTACGACGCGTGGGTCGAGAAGAACTTCAACATCGATGCGCCCGGCGCGACATCCGCGGATCTCAGGAGCCTCGGGCACACGATCTCATCGCGGCCGATTTTTCCTCTCGACGAGAACGTGTCGTTCGAACCGCGGCCGATGCTCTACGCGGCGAAACGACGGAGGCCGTGAGCGGGAGCACGGTGCGGCGGGCGCGGCGGCAGAAGCGAGCCGAGAAGCGGCGCGGCGGTTCAGGGACGTTCTTTTGCACACGTGCGAGAGCTGGAGCCCGGGCGCGGGGCACGGGTTCGGGCGCGCGATCGCGAGGAGCTTCGCCGGGCTCGGCGCGCGCGTGTTCGCGACGGACCTTTCGGAGGAGGAGCTGGCCGAGACCGCGACGGCGGGCGGGATCGTGACCAAGGTGCTCGATCTCCGGGACCGTGCGGCGGCGGCGGCGAAATCGAAAACCGTGCCGCAGGCGTCGAAGACGCAAGCGCGGAGCCGGCTCATCGGTGGGTGCTCCGGATCAGGTCGTTTTTCTCGACGACGAAGCCGAGGCCGCCAGTCTGACGGAACAGCCGCTTCGTTGCTCCGGTGCGCCGGCACGGGCTTTCCGGGGTGGTGCAGGAGTGCCGGCCGATCATGAGACGGCCCTCCTGGGTTTTGCGGTGAGGGGCGCGAGCACCTGCGCGGCGAGGCGGCAGGGTAGCCGCGCCGGCGGAACAGAGGGCCAGGGCGCGATCGAGGAGGGCGTCCTCAGCGACGGCGCGGGAGCGGGGGAAGGCAAAGAGGCGGCGGGAGCGACAAACACGGCGTTCCGGGTGGACGCGGCGACGTGCTAGACTTTGACGGTGACGGCGGTGCTCAAGATTCCGGCGCGGATGACGATTGCGGAGTTCCTGGCGTGGAATCCGCCCGCGGGACGACTCTGGCAGCTCGTGGACGGCGAGCCGCAGGCAATGGCGCCGGCGAGCCGGGCGCTCGCGGATCCGGTGCTTCTGGTGGAGATCCTCTCGCCGAGCAACCAGGCCGAGAGCCGGGCCAATGTGTGGGCCTATACGACCATTCCGAGCGTGCCCGATCGGCCGGCGCCCCGAAACGGTGGCGCCGGCGGGGTTGCATCGCAGCCCTGCGCCCTTTCGGTGCAAGTGTAGGGCCGGCCGCATGCGGCAACGCGAACCGGGTAGGGGCCGCCGAAATTGTCGGAGCCGATATCGGGATCGGGGTCAGGTCTTCGGTTGAGGACGGATGTCATGTCGATCGTTCAGCGCGTTTTCCCGGTCCTGCTGTTCGTGGCGACGTGTGCAGGAGCGGTAGCGGCGCCGGCCGCGACTGTCCGGATGCTGCCGGTCGTGTTGAGCGGCGGTATTGGGGTGGTGCAGCCCGCTTTCGAGCATCAAGGCGGCTCTCCAGCAGCGGGCGATGTCGGACCGAGCGGATTCCTTGTTTCCGCCAAACAAGTGGAGCCGACGACGGCCCGACCGGGGCCGGCTGGTGCCGTTACGCTCAAGGCAGTCCCCCTCATTCCGCTCCGCGTTCCGGGTGGGATGTTCAGCGTTGCGGTGCCGGAGGGATGGCACCTGAGCGCGGCGCCGATCGGCCAGCAAAGCAACGGCGAGATTACGATCTATGCTCCGGACGGGCGCGCGGATGCGTTCATCTTCCCGTTGCTTTCCTTGACGAACCTCTACGTCGAGAGCAGTGGAATTGTGCCGCAATACCGGCAATGCATGAGCACTCGGGGCGTGCTTCCTTGCAGCGAGGCTCTTGTGCAGCGGTTGGCCAGCTTCACGGCCGAGCGTTACAGCCCCCGCCAGGCGTTTGGTTTGCTGGTGACGATGCTTCAACGCTCGGGTGCCGTGGTACAAGATGTTCGGCTTCGCTTCGTGTCAGCGGACGAGGTTGAAGGGCGGGCAACGGTGACCACCCGCGGCAGATCCGCTGACGAATGGTTTCTGCTGCGGATGCTCGAGGTGCCCAATCCGCTGTTTGCCCAGTCCAGCCATGTGGAGGGTTTTGTCTTCCTGCGAGGCTGCGAAGCCCCCGTGGGGCAACTCGGCCCTGCAGAGCTGAAGCCATGCGCCGCGGTCCTCGGGAGCTTTCGTCCCAGCTCGGCGTGGGCCGAGGGCCCGGTTGATCGGGTGATGACATTCTACCGCCTGATGGGCCAGCAGATCCGAAACCGGCTCATGGCGAACCGCGTTTTTCAGTTTGGCGAACAAAGTCTTGCGCAATTTCGGCAAACCGAGAACGTGATCGCCAACTGGGGAAATCGGATGCGGCAGATGCAGATGCAGCAGTTCGCCCAAAGCATGGCATCCAACTACAAAATAACTCAGGGATGGATGAACGCCCTTACGGGGTCACGCGATCTCTATAACCCGCAAACTGGGCAGGAATACAACGTGAACACGGACTTTCAGAATTTTGAACACTACTGCCGTACGAGCGCGGATGTAGTGGAGGGTTGGAACGGGCTCGGTTCCTGCGGCCCGTACGGGACGCCGTTGCGACCGTGACCGTGACGGCAGCGGGGCGGGTGGAGGGAGGGAAGGGAAGTGGCGGCGAAGGTGACGCTCTATTCCTACTGGCGTTCCCAGGCGGCGTTCCGCGTGCGGATCGCACTGGCGCTCAAGGGCATGAAGGCCGAGATCGTTTCGCTCGATCTGATGAAAGGAGAGCAGTTCGGCGAGGGGTATAGGGCGCTCAATCCGGAGGCGGCGGTGCCGACGCTGATCGAGGGCGAGGGGCCGCCGATGATCCAGTCGCTTGCCATTCTCGAATATCTCGAGGAGACCCATCCGGAGCCGCCGCTTCTGCCCAAGGATCCGCGCGCGCGGGCGCATGCGCGCGCCCTCGGGCAGGTGGTGGCCGCGGATGTCCATCCGCTGATCGTGCCGCGGGTGCGGCAATATCTGACGGGAGATCTTGGCCTCCCGGAGGCAAAGCTCAGGAAGTGGCGCGAGCACTGGCTGGAAACGGGGACGCGGACACTGGAGACGATGCTTGCGCGTGACGCTCGGACGGGACGGTTTTGCATCGGCGATACGCCGGGCTACGCCGATGTCTGCCTCGTTCCGCACGTCGCCACCGCGCGGATGCTCTATCAGGCCGACCTTGCGAAATACCCGACGGTCGCAAGGATTTTCGAGGCGTGCATGGCGCAAGATGCGTTCGCCGCGGCGCAGCCGGTGCACCAGCCGGATGCGCCGCTGGCGGGCTAAATCGCCTTCTTCCCCATCTCACCGGCGATGTAGTCGGCTTGGCGGATGGCGAGCGTCACGATCGTGAGCGTCGGGTTCTCGGCAGCGCCGGTGGTGAACTGGCTGCCGTCGGAGATGAAGAGGTTGGCGATGTCGTGGGTCTGGCCGAACTTGTTGCAGACCCCGTCTTTCGCGTTCGCGCTCATCCGGCAGGTGCCGAGATTGTGGGTGGAGGGATAAGGCGGCACCTCGATCGTCCGGAGCGCATCGACGGCCTGATAGACCGCATCGCCTTGCCGGAAGGCGTGGTTGCGCATGGCGATGTCGTTCTCGTGGTCGTCGTAATGCACGTCGGGGATCGGCAGGCCCCATTGGTCCTTCTCGTTCGCGTGGAGCGTGACGCGGTTGGTCGGGCTGGGCATGTCCTCGCCGACCAGCCACATGCCGGCCATGTTCTCGTACCCTTCGAGCTGGCGCGTGTAGCCGCGGCCCCAGGCGCCCGGGTTGAGGAAGGCGGCGAGGAAGGGCAGGCCGAGCGAGATCGTTTCCATGTGGTAGCCGCCGACGAAGCCGCGTTTCGGGTTGTTGCCCGCCTCGTCCATGACGATGCCGGCCATGGTGGTGCCGCGGTACATGTTCACCGGCCGGTCGAAGATGGCGTACACCGAACCGGTGAGATGGCGCATGTAGTTCCGCCCGACCTCGCCCGAGGAATTGGCGAGCCCATCGGGGAAACGGGAGGAGTGGGAGTTGAGGAGGAGACGCGGCGTTTCGATCGAGTTGCCGGCAACCGCGACCACGCGCGCCTTCTGCACGTGGTGCGCGCCGCTCGGGTCGGCGTAGAGAACGCCGGTGACCTTGCCGGATGCGTCGTGCTGGATCTGCAGCACCATCGACCGGGGGCGGAGATCGAGCCGGCCGGTTGCCTCGGCCTTGGGAATTTCGGTGTAAAGAGTGGACCATTTTGCGCCGGACTTGCAGCCCTCGAAGCAGAAGCCCATCTGCCAGCAACTGTCCCGGCCGTCGCGCGGGCGGCTGTTGATGGCCATGCGGCCGGTGCTCACCTCCTTGTAGCCAAGCCGCGTGGCGCCCCAGTACATGACCGTGAAGTTGTTGTTGCCCGGCAGGCCGGGGATGTTGTTGGTGCGCGTGACGCCCATCTTGTCTTCGGCCTTGGCGTAGTAGGGCTCGAGATCGGCGAGGGTGATCGGCCAGTCGAGGAGGCTCGTGCCCGGAATTGCGCCATAGACCGAGCGGGTGCGGAACTCATGCTCCTGAATGCGCAGGCTCGCGCCTGCCCAGTGCACGGTGGTGCCGCCGACGGTCTTGCAGATCCAGGCCGGCAGGTTCGGGAAGTCTTTGGCGACGCGCCAGCTTCCGGAGGCGGTGCGCTTGTCGAGCCAGGCGAGCATGCTGAAGGCCGCCCACTCGTTGTTGACGAAATCGCCGATGGTGTGACGCGGGCCGGCCTCGAGCAGAACGACCTTGATGCCCTTCTGGCAGAGCTCGTTGGCGAGCGTGCCGCCGCCGGCGCCGGAGCCGATGATGACGACGACCGAATCGTCGCTGAGTTCGTACTTGGCCATTTCTTCCTCCCTTCTTTTCAGCCGGCCGCGGGGCTTGCGGATTCGGGCGGCTTCGGCAGCCAGGCGATGTCGTTGAAGCCGCGGTGGATGTAGCCGCCATAGGGAAAGGAGGCGCCCTCGTAGCCGAAGAAACGCCAGACGAGAGGGTTGTTGTAGAGGGAGACGACCGCAGTGCCGCGCACGGTCTGGAAGAACGGCGTGCTCTCCATTGTCGTGAGCACGGCGAGCTGGTTGCCGGAGGAGAGTTCGGTGAACGGCACGTCCATGGCCTTGTCGAGCGCGGCGACGCCATTCTTGAGCAAGGTGGCGGTTGCGGCGTCGGCCTTGGCCTTTGCGTCGAGATCATCGACGACCTTGGCGTAGTACATGTCCCCGAGGTTGGGGTGGGGGTAGATCTGGCGGCTCACTTGCAGAAGCGTTTCGCCTTCGTGCTGACCGAGTGCCGAGAGCGACATCGCCCAGGCGCCATCGGGCGCGATGAGCACGGCGCCGGAAGCCGCGGCGGCGATGCCGGCCGCGGCGGCGCCACCGCCCTGCATGAACTGGCGCCGATAGATGCCTTTCCTGATCATTGCTTGTTTCCTCCTTGGGTCTGTCGTGTCAACGCGTTGCAGGTTCACGGTTCCGGGCTGATCGGGTGGCGGGGCGCGCGCCGAGGAGGCGCTCAGTGGTAGCGGCCGCGCCGCTCGAGCACCTCGATCTTGTAGCCGTCTGGATCCTGGACGAAGAAGAAGCGGGCCATGAGCGCGCCGTCGCGGTGGAACTCCTTGATCGGGCCGGGGTTGAGGGCGAGCGATTCGAAGCGGGCGTGGGTGGCGGCGAGATCATCGACCGAGACGGCGAGATGCCCGTAGCCGTCGCCCAGCGTGTAGGGTTCGGTGCGGTTCTTGTTCTCGGTGAGCTCGAGCTCGAAGTCGTTTTCGGCGTTGCGGAGATAGACGAGCGTGAAGTCCGGAAAGTCGTAACGGTCGGCGACGCGGAGGCCGAACGCGCGGTCATAGAAGGCGATCGCCCGATGGAGGTCGAGCGCCCGGATCATCGTGTGAATTGCCTTTGCCATGCGGCTCACGCGTCCCGAAACGAGATCGGGAGGATCGTAGGCTGGAAGTGCGGCCCGGTGGTGGTAGCCGCCTACTACATCTCCGGCGCGCGGGCCCGCGCGCGCAGTGGCCCCGCGCCTATCCCGCGCGGCGCAACGGCACGACCGGCGTTTCGGGGTTCGGCTGCGCGCGGTTTTGCTGCTGTCTCAGATAGATGACGCAGGCGTTGCGCAGGAGCGAGGCGAAATTGCGGACTTCGCCCTGGGCCTCCAGCACCTCATCGTGGATCTCGGAGAGAAGGCGCGGCAGGCTCATGCGCTGGCTCGCTGCGATCTCGCCCAGGATGTTCCAGAACTGCCGTTCCAGCCGGAGGCTCGTCGAATGCCCGGCGAGCCGCACCGAGCGCGTTGCGAAGGCGTATGACGCCGGATTCTGATTGGCGAAAATGCGGCACATGGGCCGTTCCTCCCTTGGCGGGGAGACTACACCCGAAGCCGGCGCCTCCGAACCCTTTTTGTTGCGGGTCTTGTTGGGAGAGGCGGTTCGCGGCGGGGGTGAGCTACGGAAGACGCGCCAGGCGCCCGCCGAGGAGGGTGAAGAGGCCGTCGGGGTCGAGGAGATCGAGCACGCGCGCGCGGGCTGTTTCGCGGAGGTCGATCGACGTGCGGCCGCGGCTTGGCCCCGGTCCGAGATCGAGGCTGACGGCGGCGGGGCGGGCGGCGAAGAGCGCGGGGGCGATCAGCCAGGCGAGCGCGCAGGGATCGTAGAGGGGCGAGCCGGGGGCGCCTCTGCGAGGGGAGGGGAGCGCGGCGAGGATCGCGGCCGCGGTTGCCGCGGCGCGGCCGCGGCCGGGGCGAGCGGCGGCGGCTCGGGCGCGGAGGGCGGCGATCCGTGCGGGCGTTGCGGGTGCGGCGCGGCCGGTTTCGAGCGTGGCGAGCGTGACTGGCGGGCCGGCGGCGAGCACGATCGCGAGCGCCTCGGGATCGCACCAGGCGTTGAATTCGGCGGCGGGGGTTGCGTTGCCCGCGCCGAGCGCGCCGGACATCAGGACGATCTCTTCGACGTTCGCGGCAAGCGGCGGCTCGGTTGCGAGCGCGAGAGCGAGATTGGTGGCCGGCCCGATGCCGATAAGAGTGAGCGGGGCGGGGGCGGCGCGGAGGAGGGCGCGGATCGCGTCGGCGGCGAGGGTGGGCGCGGGCGCGGGGCCTGCGGGAAGCGGCACGCCGGCCATGCCGTCCGCGCCGTGGCCTGGCCAGCCGGGCGGGTAGGGGGCGAGGAGGGCGCGCGCGGCGCCGGCGTGCACGGGCACGGTTGCGGCCCCGAGTGCGACGAGGCCACAGGCGTTGGCGAGGGTGCGTGCGAGCGGGGCGTTGCCGCCGGCGACGGTGATGGCGGCGAGGTGAAGCTCGGGCGAGGCGAGGGCGAGCAAGATGGCGAGCGCGTCGTCGGTGCCGGGATCGCAATCCAGGATTGCGGTTCGGGGTGGGCTCTTTTGCAATTTGCTCTCTCCCGGATGGTGAGCGGTGAGGAGTGCCGCCGCAAGAGAGGGTGACGAGGCGGCCGGTCGAGGCGGCCTCCTTGAGCGCTCTGATCACGCGGAGGGTGGCGAGCGCAACGCGTCCCGGAACGAGCGGGGCGGCCGGTTCTGCCGCGATCGCCGCGCCATGGCATTGGCCGATGAGGCCGCCGCCGGGCACCGCGAGCCTGACGCGGTCCGCCATGTTTTCCTCCCCCCCCGCAGATCAGGTTTGGGCGACGGCTTCGTCGATCAGACGGGCGATGCGCTGCAAGGCGAGGAGATAACCCTGGGTGCCGAAGCCGACGATCACGCCGGAGGCGGCGGCGGAGACGTAGGAGTGGTGGCGGAACGGTTCGCGGCGGTGGACGTTCGAGATGTGCACCTCGATGATCGGGCACTCGCAGGTCTGCAATGCGTCGAGGATGGCGACGGAGGTGTGGGTGAAGGCGGCGGGGTTGATGACGATGCCGCCGGCTTGTTCACGGGCCTCGTGGATCCAGTCGATGATCCGGAACTCGGCGTTGCTCTGGTGGAAGCGGAGTTCGAGGCGGAGGGAGGCGGCAACGCGCCGGCAGGCGGCCTCGACGTCGGCGAGGGTTTCGTTGCCGTAGATGGCGGGCTGGCGCTTGCCGAGGAGGTTGAGGTTCGGTCCGTTCAGCACGTAGACGATGCGGCTCATGGGGGAAGTTCCCGCGGGTGCGACGGCGGGCAGTGAAGCATCGGCGGGGCGGTGGCGCTACCGGACGGGACGCCGGAGTGGCGGGGACGCCGGCGGGCGGGCGGGACGGGGCGGTTGTCGGACTTTTTTACATTGGGAAGGAATGGGGAAGGTGCTCGCCTCCTAGCAAGATGCGAGGATTCTCAAGACGTTGACGGAATTGTAAAGCGTGGCGTGGGCCGGATGCAAAGGCAAAAGGTCGATCAAACGGCCGGCGGCGACGCGGATTCGTCGGGGAATTTTACACAGTTAATGAATCTCTTGAGGGTCGTGCGAGACAACGCATTGTTTTCATTTCTTTTCACTTTCTGGCACGGCGGTTGCTTGGGTATTTACCTTACCTCTTTGCCTACGGGGACTGAACGATGGCGATGATGAGCAAAACCAGAACAGTCATCCTGGCGGCGCTTGCAACGGCGGCGCTGACGGCTGGGCTGATGGTCACGCCGGCGAGTGCCGCCCAGATTTTCGTGCAGCAATCGGGCACCAGCCCTGCGGGCGGGGATCCGAACGTCATCACGAACATGGGGTCGTTTGTCGTCGGGGTCGCTGGCAGCTCCAGCACCACTCTGCAAAATCCGCTGCTCGTCATCGTGGGCGTGCTGAACGGCAATGGGATTCCGGCCATCAGCTACAGCGGCGGGGTCAGCACGGCGACGGTGGGGACCTACGGTTTGGCCAGCACAACGGCGACATTTAGATGCACGAATGCAGGTTGTACGAACACCGCGTTCCATGCGCTCGGCCTCGCCGCCGGCGGCTCCGAGAGTTTCGTAAACTGGTCAGGGAAAGATTTGGCCGATGGCTTCGGAACGGCCACCAGCTACTCACTTTATGCGTTCGCGCTCAGCACCAGCTTGACGAGTGGGAGCCCGATCACGATCGATGAGAGCGGTGCCGCCAACGGCTCGTTCATCATTGCCTATGACTGCAAAGCCGGGACCGGAAGCAGCACGGGGTGCAAGAAGTCTGGCGACATAGCGCAGACGGTCTTCACGAACACCGGCCTGGTGGACGCGGTGCCGGAACCGGGCAGCCTGCTGCTGCTCGGCACGGGGCTGGCCGGCCTCGGTTTGATGGTTCGCCGGCGGCGGCGCGGCTGAGGGTTGGGTTCTTTCCGGGAACGCCACCTCCCCGGGAAGCGCGGGCGTGCCCGATGAAATCGGGTGCGCCCGCTTTTGTTTTGCCTCCTCGCCACACCCTCCTCGCCATGCTGGGGCGCGCCGTTACCGCGCCGGCGGCGGAGGGGGGAGAAACCCCGGATGGTCCAGACGAGGGACGCGGGGCTCGGAACGATCGCGCCGATACGCGGCTCGCCGAGATCGGTCATCAGCAGAATGGCCCCCCGTCCACATGAGCGCGAGCAGGGTCGTGAGCACGAGTTGCCGCCTTCCCGCGGCGCCGATCTGAAAGCCGAGCGTGCCGATGCTGAGGACCGAGCCCACGATGAGCGCCCGTTGGATGGCGTGAGGCACGCGGGTCGAGAAGGCGAGGCGCTCTGCGAGCGCGTTCTCGAAGGTTGCGGTGAGAGCGTGCATCAGCGTGGTGGTGACCGTGTTCGGCGCCCGGCGCACGAGCGGCGTGACGGCCTGCCATGTCTCGCTTTGCAGGGCGGCGGTGCGGGCAAGCAGCGTTCTTTCGGCGGCGGTGTCGGGGCCGGACGTGATATACGCGAGCCGCACGTGGGCGTAGGCCTCGAGAAGCCTTGCGACCGCGGCTCCCTCCGGGGCACCGATGGCCGCTGCGTCAAGCCAGGCGGTGCGATCGCGTTGGCCGACATCCTCCACGCGCCCCGCGCGGAGGAGGGCGCGGAAGTCCGAATCCGCCAGCGGGTGGTCGAGGGCGATCCCCTCGACCCGCGCGCCGAGCGCGTGGGCGAGGGGCGAGAAAGCCAAGCCGCGTGGCGGATGCGCGTGGGGCTCGGCCATGCCCCTTCGCGGGTCTGCCGCGCCCGCTTGCAAAATGGCGCTGCCGGGGGCATTTGTTTCTCCCGGAGGGGCCGGCAACCGGTTGGCCGGCAGCAAACGGGCGCGCGGGCGGAACGGGCCTCGCCGCGCCCGTTGTGGTTTAGCCGCCGTGATGGAGGTCCGCCGTGCCCGGCACGCCGCTTGAGAAGATCCGCAACATCGGGATCACCGCGCATATCGATGCGGGCAAGACGACCACGACCGAGCGCATCCTCTATTACACGGGTATGTCGTACAAGATCGGCGAGGTGCACGAGGGCACGACCACGACGGATTACATGGACCAGGAGCGCGAGCGCGGGATCACCATCACGTCGGCGGCCGTGACCTGCGAGTGGCAGGGGTATCGGATCAACATCATCGACACGCCCGGGCATATCGACTTCAACATCGAGGTCAACCGGAGCCTGCGCGTGCTCGACGGGGCGATCTTCATCATCGAGGGCGTGGCGGGGGTGCAGCCGCAGTCCGAGACCAACTGGCGGCTGGCGGACCGCTACAACGTTCCGCGCATCATCTTCATCAACAAGCTCGACCGGACGGGAGCGGACTTCTTTCGCGCCACCGCGACGCTCAAGGAAAAGCTCGACATCGTGGCGCTGCCGCTGCAGTTGCCGATCGGGATCGAGGACAAGTTCCAGGGGGTCGTCGATCTCGTCGAGATGAAGGGAGTGATCTGGGAGGGCGGCGAGCTTGGCGCGAAGTATCATGACGCGCCGATTCCGGCCGAGCTTGCGGAGCAAGCGCGCGAATACCGCCAGCTCCTGCTGGATACCGCGCTTTCGGTAGATGACGCGGCGATGGAAGAGTATTTCGAGAAGGGGAATGTGGCGCTGGCGACGCTCAAGCGCTGCATCAAGGCCGGCACCATCAGCGGTGCCTTCCGCCCCGTGCTCTGCGGTACCGCCTTCAAGAACAAGGGCGTGCAGCCTCTGCTCGATGCGGTGGTGGATTATCTGCCTTCGCCGATCGATGTGCCGGGGATCAAGGTGGCGGCGCTCGAGGGCGAGGACGAGGGGGCTCAGGCAGAGCGGCGCGTGATCAAGGCGGACCCGAAGGCGCCGTTCGCAGGGCTCGCGTTCAAGATCATCAACGACAAGTACGGCACACTCACGTTCGTGCGCGTTTATGCGGGCACGCTGCGCTCCGGCGACACGGTGCTCAACACCACCAAGGGCCATCGCGAGCGCATCGGGCGGATGTTCCAGATGCACGCGGACAAGCGGGCCGAGATCAAAGAGGTCTCGGCCGGCGATATCGTGGCGTTCGTCGGCCTCAAGGACACGGCGACCGGCGATACGTTGGCCGTTGCCGGGGATCCGGTGGTGCTCGAGCGCATGGCCTTCCCCGTGCCGGTGATCGACATCTCGGTCGAGCCGCGCACCAAGGACGCGGTCGAGAAGATGACGCTCGGGTTGCAGAAGCTTGCGGCCGAGGACCCCTCGCTCAGGCTGCGCACGGATCCGGAAAGCGGGCAGACCATCCTTTCGGGGATGGGCGAGTTGCATCTCGAGATCATCATCGACCGCCTCAAACGCGAATACGGCGTCGAGGCGGATATCGGCGAGCCGCAGGTCGCTTATCGCGAGACGATCAGCCGCGCGCACACCGAGACCTACACGCACAAGAAGCAATCGGGCGGTGCCGGCCAGTATGCCGAGGTGAAGGTTCTCTTCGAGCCGGTCGAGCGGAACGGCGGCATCGTCTTCGAGAACAAGGTGGTGGGCGGTACGGTGCCGAAGGAATACATCCCCGCGGTTGAGAAGGGGATCCGTGCGCAGGCGGATACCGGCGTGCTGGCCGGCTTTCCGACCGTCGATTTCCGCTACACGCTGCTGGACGGCAAGTACCACGATGTCGATTCCTCGGCGCTTGCCTTCGAGATCGCGGCCAAGGCCTGTTTCCGTGAGGGCATGAAGAAGGCGGCGCCGATCATTCTTGAGCCGATCATGGATGTCGAGGTGACGACGCCGCAGGATCACGTGGGCGACGTGGTCGGTGACTTGAGCCGTCGCCGCGGCCTGATCCAGAGCCAGGAGAGCTCGGGCTCGACGATCATCGTCAGGGCGCATGTTCCGCTCAAGGAGATGTTCGGCTACATTTCCGATCTCCGCAGCATGACCAAGGGGCGCGCCTCCTTCACGATGCAGTTCCACCATTACGATCCCGTGCCGCGCGCGATCGCCGACGAGATCATGGCCAAAAGCGCCTGATGCGGGAGTAGCGATGCGCTCCTCCCGGCTGCACTGGATGCGGGGACGAACCGAGGAAGGGCCGGGCGAGGCGCGCACCGTGGAGTGGATCGGCTGGGACGAGACGGGCAGGGCGGTGGCGCGCGTGGTCAGGCTGCAAGGACCGCTGTTCGAGGGCTGGCGGCTTTATCGTGCGGTGGCGCTCGATCCGGATGGCCGCGTCGTCGAGCTACGGCCGACGCCTCCCGAGGGCGCGGACTGGCTTGCCTGCATCGGCGGGCGGGTGGTCGGGCGCGCGGCGCTGCCGCTGCAGGCGGTGCGCACCGCCGAGGCCGCGCTCGGCTGAGCGTGGCGGCGGCGATGGACGAGGCCGCCCGATTTCGCGCCATCATGGAGCGCTCGGCGGCGTTGAAGCGCCGGATTGCCGTTGATCTGCTATCCCCGGTGCTTGGCGTTGTCGATGCGGCAGAAAAGAGCTTGCGCGCCGGGGGGAAGCTTCTTTTCTGCGGCAATGGCGGATCGGCGGCCGATGCGGCGCACCTGGCGACCGAGTGCCTGATCCGGTTGCGCGCGAGCCATGAGCGGCCCTCCTATCCGGCATTGGCGCTCACGCTTGATCCCGTCGCGCTCAGCGCTGCCGGTAATGATTACGGATACGCACGGGTTTTCGAGCGCCCGCTGCGCGGCCTCGGGCGAGCCGGTGACCTGTTGTTCGCGCTCTCGACCTCAGGCCGGTCCGAGAACGTCCTGGCCGCGCTCGCCGCGGCGACGGAGATGGGGCTTGTCACGGTCGGCCTGCTGGGCGGGGATGGCGGGCCGGCGGCGGCGCTCTGCTGCCACATTCTCCTCGTTCCGGACCGCGAGACCGCGCGCGTGCAGGAGTGCCACATCACGCTCGGGCATGCGCTGCTCGAGCTGCTCGAGGACCGCCTCGTTTCCCGACCGCTGAAATGACGGTTCTGCTCACCGGTGCCGCCGGGTTCATCGGTTATCATCTGGCGGCGGCGCTGCTCGAGCGGGGCGAGCGCGTGGTCGGCATCGATGACTGCAATGCCTATTACGATGTGCGCCTCAAGGAGGCGCGGCTGGCGCGGCTTGCGGAATTTCCAGGGTTTGTCTTTCATCGCCTCGACATCACCGACCGGGAGGGGATCCTGGCCGTGTTCGACGCCGAGCGCGGCGCGCGGCATGTCATTCACCTTGCCGCGCAGGCGGGGGTGCGGCACGCGCTGGTCGATCCCTACTCCTACGCGGCCAGCAATGTTGCGGGGCATCTTGCGATTCTGGAGGCAGCGCGCCGGCTGCCGGAGCTTCGGCACCTCGTTTATGCCAGTTCGTCTTCCGTTTATGGTGCCAATACCTCGCTACCGTTCTCCGAGTCCGACCGGGTGGATCAGCCGATCTCGCTCTATGCCGCGACCAAGCGGGCGGGGGAACTGATCAGCGCGAGCTATGCACACCAGTTCTCGTTGCCGCAGACCGGCCTTCGCTTCTTCACCGTGTATGGGCCTTGGGGCCGGCCGGACATGGCCTATTACAGCTTTGCGCGCGCGATCGTTGCGGGCACGCCGATCACGCTCTTCGACGGGGGCCGGCTCAGGCGCGACTTCACCTATATCGACGATATTGTGGCCGGCGTGGTTGGCTGCCTCGATCGGCCGCCGGCCGAGAAGCCGCCCGCCAGGATCCTCAATATCGGCAATCACAGGAGCGAGGAGGTGCTGAAGCTCGTCTCGCTGCTGGAGGAAGCACTCGGGCGGAAAGCGGTTGTCGTGAGCGCGCCGCGGCCGGCGTCGGAGGTGGCCGAGACGTTTGCTGCGATCGAGGCGATCGAGGCGCTTGCCGGGTTTTCTCCGGCGACGCCGCTTGCGGAGGGCATTCCGCGCTTTGTTGCCTGGTTCCGCGACTACCATAAGGTGAATTGATCAGGAGGCGTCGGCGCGCGCCTTGGCGCGTCGCTGGGGGAGCTTCCAGCCGAGGAGCCGGCTCGCAATCACCGTGCGTAGGATCTCGGCCGTGCCGCCGCCAATCGTGAACATCCGCGCATCGCGCGCCATGCGTTCGAGCGGGAAATCGCGCGAATAGCCGCGGGCGCCGAAGATCTGCAGCGCTTCGTTGGTAACGCGGATTGCGGTTTCGGCCGCCAGCACCTTGGCCTCTGCGGCAAGGAGGGGATCGGGGAACGGGGCGGCCAAGGCGGCGGCGCGGCGGACCATCAACCGTGCCGCTTCGAGCCCGATCGCCATGTCGGCGAGCTTCCATTGCAGGCCCTGGAATTCGCCGATCGGGCGGCCGAACTGCTTTCTTTCGCGTGCGAAATCGAGTGCCAAATCGAAGGCGCCGGCGGCGATGCCGAGCGCGACCGCCGCTGCACCCACGCGCTGGCTGTTGTAGGCGTTCATCAGATCGGCGAAGCCGACCAGCCGCCCGTCGGCATGGCGGAGCGCCATGGCATCAGTAATCTCGAGGTTCTCGAAGAGGATCTCCGTCTCAGGGATGCCGCGGAGGCCCATCGTCGGTTCACGTCGGCCGACGACGAGGCCGGTCTCGCCGGCGCGCGCGAGGAAGCCTGCGATGCCGAGTTCGCGGCCGTCTTCGGCGAAGGCGCGTGCGAAGACGAGATAGAGGCGCGAGGTGCCGCCGCCGGTAATCCAGTGCTTCCTGCCGTTGATGACCCAACGCCCGCCGTGCCGGTCGGCGCGTGTGGTCATCTCGTTCGCCGCGGAGCCGGCGGCGGGCTCGGTGATGCAGATGGCGGGCTTGTCACCGGCGAGCACGAGCCCGGCGGCGAGCCGCTTCTGGTCCTCCGTGCCGTGGCACATCACGGCCGAGATCGCGCCCATGTTGGTTTCGACCGCGATTCGCCCCGTTACGCCGCAGGCCCGTGCGAGTTCCTCGACGATGACGGCGGCGTCGAGGAAATTCCCACCCGCACCGCCATACTCCTTGGGGATCGTGTAGCCGAGCAGACCGGTCTCGCGGAGCACGGCCACGTTTTCCCAAGGGTACGCCTCGGTCCGGTCGATCGCGGCGGCGCGTGGGGCGATTCTCTCGGTGGCGAGGCGCCTCACCCGCGCCTCAAGTGCCTTCTGTTCCTCTGTCAGATCGAATGGCATGCGATCCTCCTGCCGCGCGGGACGACTGCCCAAATCTCCGCGGGCGTCGTCCTTCGGCTAAAGCTATCATCATCCGTGTGCCGGAGCCCTGCCATGCCCTATCCGCCGCTTTCGATGATCCGCCCGCCGGTCCGCCGGCGGCTGCGGAGGCTGCGCGGCGGCGATCCCGCGGCGCCGCGACTTGAGCGCGCGCGTCGAGGCCGCGTTCGGGAGGCAGTTGCGTGCGCTCGGAATCGAGCGTCCGATTGTCTGGCGGGACGGGCTTGCCGCTGCGCGTGCTCTGCTGATCGGGCGTGCGCTCGCGTCGCTGCCCGAAGTTCTTCCCGCGATTGCGGCGAGGGCGGCGGGCGCGGGATGTCCGACGAGCACGGCCATCACGAAGGCGGAGTTCGGAGCCATGCAATCTTTCGCCAAGCTGAGCGGAGCGAAGACGGCGGCTGTCACCTACGGCGAGGCGGTATGGGGGAAGTAGGCGCGGGCGGCCGGCGCGGCGTTCATTCGGTTCGGCCGTTGCAGCGCTTTTCCGGCTTCGGCCTTCTTCGCCACGCGTTCCGCGGGCACCGTGACTGGCGGGCGCAATGGCGTGCGCCGGAGCCGAGGGCGGCGTACGATGCGGTGATTGTGGGCGGGGGCGGGCACGGGCTTGGTGCCGCCTATTATCTCGCCAAGGAACACGGGATGAGGAACATCGCCGTGCTGGAGCGCGGCTGGCTCGGCGGGGGAAATACGGGGCGGAACACGGCGATCATTCGCTCGAACTATCTCTGCGAGGAGAGTGAAGCGATCTACGAGCATGCGCTCACGCTCTGGGAAGGTCTTTCGCGTGATTTGAACTACAACGTGATGTTCTCGCAGCGCGGCGTTTTGATGCTGGCGCACAGCGTGCACGAGGTCGGGATCAGCAAGCGGCATGTCTTCGCGAACCGCCTGGCCGGGATCGACAGCGAATGGCTGACGCCGGCGGAGGCCAAGGCGTTCTGCCCGCCGCTCCGAATCGATGGCGGGCTCCGCTATCCGGTTCTCGGTGCGGCATTGCAGAGGCGGGCGGGCATCGCACGGCATGATGCGGTGGCCTGGGGCTATGCGCGGGCGGCGGATGCGCTCGGCGTCGATATCATCCAGAACTGCGAGGTGACGGCGATCCGGCGCGATACGCGAGGAGCGGTGACGGCGGTGGAGACGACGCGGGGAACGATCCGCGCGGCGAGGATCGGCGTTTCGGCGGCCGGGCATACGTCGGTGGTCATGGCGATGGCGGGTTTGCGCATACCGATCGAGAGCTACCCGCTGCAGGCGCTGGTATCGGAGCCGGTCAAGCCGGTGTTTCCGTGCGTCGTCATGTCGAACACGATCCACGCCTATATCAGCCAATCGGACAAGGGCGAGCTTGTGATCGGCGCGGGCACCGACGCTTATGTTTCCTACAGTCAGCGCGGCGCGCTTTGGGTGACGACGGAGGCGCTGGCGGCGATCACCGAGCTTTTTCCGATCTTCCGGCGGCTCAGGATGCTGCGCGCGTGGGGCGGGATCGTGGATGTGACGCGGGATCGCTCGCCGATCCTGGGCAAGACGCCGGTGAAGGGCCTTTACGTGAATTGCGGGTGGGGGACCGGCGGGTTCAAGGCGACGCCGGGGGCGGCGCATCTTCTCGCCTGGACGATCGCCAAGGACGAACCGCACCCGATCAACGCGCCCTTCAGCCTCGAACGGTTCCGGGACGGTAGGATGATCGACGAGGCTGCGGCGGCCGGCGTGGCGCATTGAGGGGGGCCGACGATGCTGCTTGTTCCCTGCCCCTGGTGCGGCCCTCGGCCGGAGGTCGAATTTCGTTACGGAGGTGAGGCGCACATCGTGCGCCCGGCCGATCCGGAGGCGGTCACGGACGAGGAATGGGGGGAATTCCTTTACGCACGCACCAACCCCAAGGGCGCGCATGCGGAGCGCTGGTACCATCTGCACGGCTGCGGGCGCTTCTTCAATGCGCTGCGCGATACGGTGAGCGACAGGTTCACGGCGAGCTACGAGATCGGCGCGCCGCGACCTGACGGAGCGGAGAAATCGTGAGCGGCTCGTTCCGGACGGCGGAGGGCGGACGGGTCGAGCGCGCGCGGGCCATCGAGTTCCGCTTCGACCGGCGGAGTTTTCGCGGACTGGCGGGGGATACGCTCGCTTCGGCGCTGCTTGCGAACGGCGTGCATCTGGTCGGCCGCTCGTTCAAGTACCATCGGCCGCGCGGGATTGTGGCGGCCGGCACGGAGGAGCCGAACGCGCTCGTGACGCTGATCCGCGACCGGACAAGGCGCACGCCCAATCTGCGCGCGAGCGGGATCGAGCTTTACGAGGGTCTGGTGGCGGAGAGCCAGAACCGCTGGCCTTCGCTTCGCTTCGATTTCGGTGCGCTTGCCGGGCTTGCGGCGCCTGTGCTGCCGGCGGGGTTCTACTACAAGACCTTCATGTGGCCGGGTTTTGCCTGGCGGCGCCTTTACGAACCGGCGATCCGTGCGATGGCCGGGCTCGGGAGGGCGCCGAGCGAACCCGACCCGGATCGCTACCTCAATCGCTTCGCGCATTGCGACGTTCTGGTGGTGGGTGGCGGGCCGGCGGGAATCGCGGCGGCGTTGGCGGCGGAGGAGAGCGGGGCGCGGGTGATCCTCTGCGACGAGCAGGCGGAGTTCGGCGGATCTCTGCTTGCCGATACGGAAAGCCGCATCGATGGCCGGCCGGCGTGGGAGTGGCTTGCCGGGAGTGTCGCTTCCCTCGCACGCTCTCCGCGCGTACGGGTTCTGCCGCGCACGACGGCGTTCGGTTATTTCCTCGACAATATGGTGGCGCTGGCGGAACGGGTGACGGACCATCTCGCGAATCCCGATCCGGTGCTGCCGCGCGAACGGCTTTGGCAGGTGCGGGCAAAGGAGGTGGTGCTGGCGTCGGGGGCGATTGAGCGGCCGCTCGTGTTTCCCGCTAACGACCGGCCGGGCGTGATGCTGGCCGATGCGGCGCGCACGTACCTTGTGCGGTACGGCGTGAAGACGGGAACACGCGCGGTTGTTGCGACAGTGCATGACGCCGGCTATGCGGCGGCGCTCGCATTGCATCAGGCAGGGGTTGCGGTTGCCGCGATTGCGGACGGGCGGCGCGAGGTGAGGGGGGAGCTTGCGGAGGCGGCGCGGCGGGCGGGGATTGCCGTTCGCGGCGCGAGTGGCGTGGCCGGCACGCGCGGGCGGCAACGGATCGAGGCGGCGGAGATACGCGGGCTCGGGGCCGCGACGGCGGAGACGGTCGGCTGCGATCTTCTGCTGATGTGCGGCGGGTTTACGCCGAGCGTGCATCTTTTCTCGCAGGCCCGCGGGAGGCTTCGTTTCGATGTGTTGCTGGATGCGTTCGTTCCGGAGACGGCACCTGAGCGCGTGCGCGCGGCCGGGGCGTGCCGCGGCGCGTTCGGCGTCGCGCCGGTGGTGGAAGACGGGTTCACGGCGGGCGAGGAAGCGGCGCGGGGCGCGCTCGGCCACCTCCGTGCCGCGCGAAGGCCTGTCGTGGAAGCCCAGGAATTCGGTACGGGAGAAGCGCCCGGCGCCGATCTCGGGGAAGGTCGCGGGCGCGGCAAGGCGTTCGTCGATTTCCAGAACGACGTCACCGCGGCCGATCTTTCCCTGGCGACGCGCGAGGGCTTCCGCTCGATCGAGCACGTCAAGCGCTACACGACGACCGGGATGGCGACCGATCAGGGCAAGACCGCGAATCCGAATGCGCTCGGGCTGGTTGCGGGAATGCTGGGCAAGCCGGTGCCGGAGGTCGGGTTGACCACGTTCCGCATGCCGTACACGCCGGTGAGCTTCGGCACCCTGGCGGGACCGGCGCGAGGGGAGTTGTTCGACCCGGTGCGTACGACGCCGATGCACGGCTGGGCGGCGGCGCAAGGCGCCTCTTTCGAGGATGTGGGTCAGTGGAAGAGAGCCCGGTACTTTGCGCAAGGCGGCGAGGACATGGCGGGGGCCGTGGCGCGCGAGTGCCGTGCGGTGCGCAATGCCTGCGGCATTTTCGACGGCTCGACGCTCGGGAAGATCGAGGTGCTCGGGCCGGATGCGGCGGAGTTCCTGGACCGGATGTACGTAAACTCGCTCAGGCGGCTCAAGCCCGGGCGTTGCCGCTATGGCGTGCTGCTCCGAGAGGATGGTTTCGTTTTCGATGACGGGGTGATCGGCCGGCTTGCCGGTGATCGGTTTCACGTCACGACGACGACCGGAAATGCGGCCGGCGTGCTGGCGATGATGGAGGATTACCGGCAGACGGAGTGGCGGGATCTCAAGGTCTGGCTCACCTCGGTCGGCGAGCAGTGGGCGGTGATCGCGGTGCAGGGCCCGAAGGCGCGGGAGGCGATCGCGCCGCTCGTCGAGGGGATCGATCTTGCGGCCGGGAGGTTCCCGCACATGAGCGCGGCGGAGGCCAAGGTTTCCGGGGTTCCTGCGCGGATCTTTCGGGTGAGTTTCACCGGAGAGCTTGGCTTCGAGATCAACGTGCCGGCGGATTACGGGCGGGCGATCTGGGAGCGGGTTTGGGAAGCGGGCAGGCGGCACGGGATGACGGCCTACGGGACCGAGGCGATGCACGTGCTGCGTGCCGAGAAGGGTTATATCGTGATCGGGCAGGAGGCGGACGGCACGGCCGGGCCGGATGATCTCGGCCTTGGCTGGGTGATCGGCCGGCCGAAGGGCGATTTCGTCGGCAAGCGATCGCTCGGGCGGGCGGAGATGGTGCGGGCGGATCGGCGGCAGCTTGTGGGGCTGCTCACCGAGGATCCCGCGCGAGGGCTCGAAGAAGGGGCGGGTGTTGTTGCTGGGGCGGGGCGAGGGCCGCAGGCGGAAATCCTGGGGCATGTGAGCTCGGCCTATTTCAGCCCCACGCTCGGGCGTTCGATCGCGCTTGCGATGGTGAAGGGCGGTAGGGCGAGGATGGGCGAGCGGCTTTTCGTTGCTGTAGGCGATCAAAATGTCGCGGTCAATGTGACCTTGCCGGTTTTCCATGACCCGGAAGGGAAGCGACTGCATGGCTGAGGTAGGGCTCACGCGGCGCGGCCCGCTCGACGCGTTGGCGGTGCGATCCGGTGCGGTTCTCTCGGTTGTGCCCGCGGAAAGCCGGTTTTCGTTCCGCGGCGGGGAGGGTGCCGCGCGGGCGGCGAGCGAGGTGTTCGGCGTGCTGCTGCCGGAGGTGGGGTGCCGGAGTGAAATGCGCGGAGAGCGCGCCGCCTTATGGCTCGGTCCGGACGAATGGCTCCTGCTCGCGCCGGTGGGTGAGGGGCCGGAGATCGCTGCCGCGATCGGGCGAGCGCTCGCGGGGAAGCCGCACGCGCTCGTGGATATCGGGCATCGGGATACGGTCATCGGAGTTGACGGAGCGGGGTGTGAAGCGGTGCTTGCGGCGGGATGTCCACTCGACCTCGATTGCGCGACGTTTCCCGTGGGCGGGTGCACCCGCACCGTCTTCGCCAAGGCGGGGGTGGTGCTGTGGCGGGTTGAGGTGGGGCGGTTCCGGCTCGAGGTGGCGCGATCCTTTGCGCCTTATGTGTGGCGGCTTTTGGAAGAGGCGGTCAGCGGAGAGCGGGGCTGATTGGTGGCCCGCCTCTGACGTGATTCGGGCGGATCTCTCCCGGGCGGGTTATCCGGCGCAGCAGGAGAGCCTGGTGACATCCTTTTCGAACCCGAGGGCCGCGAGCTTCAGGCCTTCCACTGTGGTGAGGTAGGGGAAGGGTGTCCGCAAGGTCGGGCACGGTCAGTCCGTGCTTGATCGCGAGCACGGCCACCTGGATCGAGTCCGCGCCGGTCGGGGCAGGATGTGCGCGCCGAGCAGGCGAAGGCTCTCTTCTTCGGCGACGAGCTTGAGGAAACCGCGCGTGTCGCGGGCGGCGAGAGCGCGGGGAAGCTGATCGAGCGGAAGGGTGGTACTTCGTACCGCGTGCCCGGCGGCCCGCGCTTGCGCCTCCGTCAGCCCGATGTGCGCGACCTCGGGATCCGTGAAGACGATCTCCGGCATGGTGCGCGCATCGTAGCGGCGGGTGTTGCCGTTGAGTGCGTTCTCGGCGGCCGTCCGGGCGCGGAACTCGGCGCGAACGTGGCGCTGACCAGCTTCGGCACGATCGGCGGCACCTGCGTCAATATCGGCTGCGTACCTTCGAAAACCCTGATCCGAGCCGCCGGGTAGCCGCGATCGGTCGCCGCCTTGATCAGTGCGGCGGGCGCGGTTTCGGCCGTGTCGTAGGTCAGCGTTGCGGTGACGTCGGCCATGCCGTCCGGTTGGCTGACGCGCACCGAGGAGACGCCCCTCACATGCGCGAGCGTGCTCTTCACGATCGGTCCGCAGAGCACGCAGCCAGCATGGTGCACGTCGAGCACGACGGTGGTTTCGGCGGCGTGTGCGGCGAAGGCAGCGGCGAGAAGGCCGGGGTGAGTTCCGCTCACCGGCGCTCTTTCGTCCATCCCTTGCCGCTCCGTTCCGATGCACCTGGATCGCCTTTGTGGAACCTGTAGCAACTCGAGGATCAAGGGAAAAAATCGCGACCACGGCCGGGCCGCTGATCGCCATCGGCGCGCTGGCGAAGCGCAGCCGCTGCAAGGTCGAGACCATCCGGTTCTATGAGAAGATCGGCGTGCTGCCGAAGCCCGCGCGCACGGAGGGAGGGCATCGTGCCTACGGGCGCTCCCATGTCGAGCGCCTCATCTTCGTCCGCCTGGCGCGCGAGCTTGGCTTCACGCTGGAGGAGGTGCGGGCGTTGCTGCGTCTTGCCGATGAGCGGGACATTCCCTGCGGCGAGGTGAAGGACGTCGCGGTTGCGCATCTTGGAGAAGTGCGTGCCAAAATCGCGGATCTGCGTGCGATGCAAAGGGTGCTGACGGTGCTGATTGCCCGGTGCGATGCGGGCGATCAGGCCGGCTGCCCGCTCATTGAGTCGCTTCTGGGGGGAGGGTGAAGCTGATCTGTCGGCGGTGGTGCGCTTGCCGGGGGGCGCCGTTTCTCTTGAGCCGGTGCGGCGGGCCGTTGACGTGACGCGGCGGGGAGCGAGAGGGCCGGTTCAGGAGCCGAGCAGCATGGGCAGGTCGGCAAGCGTGGTCACGACATGGTCGGGTCGGCCCGGCAGACGTTCGGGCTTCTGGCCGTAGCGATTGCACCACACGACCCGCATGCCGAAGGCGGAAGCCGCATAAGCGTCCCAGGCATTGGAGGATTGGAACGACACTTCCCTCGCCGTTACCCCGAGCCGGTCGAGCGCGCGTTGATAGACCCGCGGATCCGGCTTGAAGACGCCCACTTCCTCGACCGAGATCACCGCGTCGAGCAGAGCGCCGAAGCGGTTGGCGGAGACCGCGCTTTCCAGCATCGCGGGCGAGCCGTTGGACAGGATTGCGGTTTTCATTCCTGCCGCGCGCAGCCGGCGCAGCGTTTCCGGCACTTCGGGAAAAATGGCGGGGGTGCGATAGAGGTCCATCAGCCGCTGCCGCAGCGCGGAGTTCTCGAGGCCGAGGGTCTCGAGGGCGTAATCGAGCGATTCGCCGGTGATTTGCCAGAGATCGGCATGGCGATGCTGCAGCGAGCGCAGCCAAGTGTATTGCAACTGCTTGTCGCGCCAGAGCGTGGTCAGTGCGGTGGCACTTTCGCCCAGCACGTCGCGGCAGGAGGCGGCGGCGGAGGCGAAGTCGAAGACCGTGCCATAAGCGTCGAACACGCATGCGCGGATGCCGGTTAGCACCGGCGTCACGCGGCGCGGGCCGGATCGATCGGGTCGAGCACCTCGCCGCGTGCCGGATAGTTCTTCGAGATCACGAAATCGAGTGCGCTGACGATGTCCGCGAAGTGCGGGCGGGCGAACGGCATCGTCTGGACGGTACCGAAATAGAGCGTTCCGTCCGGACGGACAAGGAAGAGGCCGGGTTCGGTAAAGAGCGGCGGTTCCGCGACGCCCGTGGAGGTGGCGCCGTGGCCGGCGGAGACGTAAAGGCCCCAGCGGCGCGCCGTGTCGAGATCGAGCCCGTAGCCGATCGGCAGCTTGTCGATCCGCCATTTCTGCCTGGACTGCTCGGCACGGGAGGCATCGTCAGTGCTGATGGCCACTGCGCTGACGCCGAGCCGGGAGAGCGCCTCCAGCTTGATATCGAGATCGCGCACATAAGTCGCGCAGATCGGGCAGTGCAGGCCGCGATAGAACGCGATCAGGGTGAAATGTTTCGCCCGCTGTTCAACAAGTCGCCACGTGCCGCCGCCGATCGTCGACACCGCAAGGTCGGGCACCTTCTGGCCGGGGAACAAAGGCGCGAGGGCACAGACAGGCATTGCCGTTCTCCTCGCATCGGCCTCGGTTCCGGATTTATGGAACGATCATTCTTTGATGTCAAGCCGGACGAAGCCTCAGCGAAGGGCGGTGCGTGCGACGGTTGCGATCTCGCGCAGCCGTGCGGCCGGAATGCCGCTGCGAGCCAACACGCGCACTCCCTGTGCAACGCCGACGAGAAACCGGGCGAGGGATCGGGCGTTCCTGTCTGGCGGGATCTCTCCAATGTCCTGAGCGCGCCGAATTGCTTGTACGAAAGCGTGTTCGACACGCTCGAGGCCGGCGCGCAGCTTGGCCGCGATTTCGGGGTCGCCGGGCGCGAGCTCGGTCAGGGTGTTGGTGATCAGGCAGCCGAGATGCTTCTCGGGGCCCTGGGAAGCATCGATGATGCTCTCGAAAAAGGCGGCGATGGCGGCCAACGGGGATCCGGGACGGGCGAGAATGGCCAGACGCTCGCCGTTCACGCGTTCGAGGTAATGATCGAGCACGGCAATGAAGAGCCCGCGTTTGTCGCCGAAGGTGGCATACATGCTGGCGCGGTTGATGCCGGCGGCCTCGACCAGATCCTGGATCGAAGTCGCCTCGAATCCCTGGCGCCAGAAAAGGGCCATTCCCCGATCGAGCACCCTCTGCTCGTCGAATTGGCGGGTTCGTGCCATGCACGTCGGAGAATGGCGGGACCGGCGCTTCGCCGCAAGGCGAGAGGCTACTCGATGTGCGCCCAATGCGGCGGTCGGAGAGGTCGCGCGGCGTGGATGGACCGGAAACGGGATGGACCATGGAAGGGAGGTGGCGAAGTTCCATTTGCCTCCGCCCATTGGTTCGACCGTCGCGACCTCAGCGTGCCGTGCAGGAGGCGGCGCCGAAGACGCAGAAGCGGGCGCAGTGCGGATGGTTGAGGGTGACCGAGCGTGCCGTGCAGGAGGCGGCGCCGAAGACGCAGAAGCGGGCGCAGTGCGGATGGTTGAGGGTGACCGAGCGGGCGGCGGCAGCGAGGCTCGGCCCGAGATCAAAGCGGGGTTCGTAGGGCTGGAGGGTGCAGGCGACGACGGAGGGTTCGGGCGCGCCCTTGCGGTGCACGACCATGCGCGAATGGGCGCACATCAAATCGCGACCGGTGTGATGGAGCGCCTGCCAGCAAGCCTCGCTCACTTCGGGCGGGGGCGCGGGATCGGCGAGGTCGGGGAAGAGGATGAGGTGGGCGGGGTTGAACGCGTCCAGCGGGAGGTCGAGGGCGCGGAAGAGGGCGGCGAAGCCGGAGCGGCAGTCTGCCTCGTCGGCCGAAGCGGGCAGGCACGCGGCGACGGTTGGGGAAAAGCCGGCGCGCGAGAGCCAGGAGAGACCGGCGAGAGCGGGAGCGAAGGTGCGGGGGCCGCGAATCTGTTCGTGGCCGGCGCGGGTGAAATGATCGAGCGAGACGCGGAGGGAAAGGCGCGAACCATAGGCGGCGAAAAGGCGGGTGAGCGCCTCCTTGTGGCGCTGCATCGGGCGCATGGCGTTGGTGAGCACGAGCACGCGATGGCCGCGCGCGAGGGCCGCGCCGATCATGCCCGGAAGGTCGGGGTTCATGAAGGGTTCGCCGGTGAAGCCGATTTCCTCGAGCTCGGAATGTCGCGCGGCCGCTTCGTCCATGAAACGACCGAAGGAGGCGCGGGAGAGATAGACGAGCCGGTCGTTCAGCGGCGTGCTTTCGATGTAGCAGCCGGTGCAGGCGAGGTTGCAGAGCGTGCCGGTGTTGAACCAGAGCGTGGCGAGGCCGGCGAAGGGAACGGTGGCGTGCGGCGCACCTTCGGCGGTGCGGGGGGCGGAAGTGCTCCCATCCAGAGGCGGGCCTCCGGGCCGAGATGGCGCGCGGCGTGGGCGAACCAGGCGGCGGAGAGCCGCTCGCAAGAGGAGCCGGGGGCGAAACCGCAGCCGCAATCAGCGGCGTCCACGGCGAGGGATTCCTCGCAGTTGCCCATGACGGTTGCGATGCCGGCGTTGCGAATGAGATCGAGCGTGGCGGCGGGGTCGGCGCCGTAGGCGATCACGTCGCCCGTGCAGATCATGCGCGCGGGCGGGATGCCGAGGCGCTTCGCGGCGGCGAGGAGGGCCTCGGTTGCCTGAAGGTTGCTGTAACAGCCGCCGAAGACGAGGTCGGGAGCGTCGGCGGTGATGAGGGCGGTTGCCGGGGAAAGGCGGGCCGGGTAGCGGGTGAGGAGGGTGAGGAGTGCGGCGAGGAGGCTGCCGAGCGGCCAGAAATTCAGCACGATCGCGGCGGCGCGGCCACGGGAGCCGCTTGGGACGAGCTCGGCGATCGCGGCGTTGATCGCGGAAAATTCGGTGCCGACGCCGACGCCGGCGAGGAGGCGAAGGGCGAGCAACGCGGCGAGGTTCGGGGCGAAGGCGGTCAAGAGCGTGGCGAGGCCGTAGAGAACGAGGCTTGCCAGGAAGATGCGCCGGCGGCCGTGGCGGTCGGCGAGGCAGCCGAAGCCGGTGGCGCCGAACATGAGGCCGGCGAACCAGGCGCCGAGGATGAGCGACATGGCGGCGGCGCCGAGATGGAAGCGATCGCGGAGCGCGCCGAGCACGTTGCCGATGAGCGTGACCTCGAGGGCGCCCATTGCCCAGCCGAGGCCGAAGAGCAGCACGATCACGGTGTGGAAGCGGTTCCAGCGCATGGCGGAAAGCCGTTCGGCCATGACTTCGGCGGGGGGTGGCGCGGCGGAAAAGGGGAAGGGTCATGGCGGGATTGTCGCCTCGGTCGGTGGTTCCTGGCCAGATACGTGGCGGAGGGCCGCGCAGATCAGGCCGGCACGCGCGCGATGAGCGGATGATGCGCGGTTACGCCGACCGCGCGAGAGGTGAGGCGGCACCGTTTGCGTCGGCGATGACGTTGTTGGCGGTACCGGCGGTAATCATTCGGCGGCGCGTGATCGTCGACACGGTCTTTCTCCTTGCGGGTTGATGGTTCCGAGCGATTTTTATGTGCGGCGCGTGGCCCAGGACTTGATCAATGCGTCGAGGGAGAGAAGGCCGGCGCCGCGTCCCATGAGCACGAGCATCATCGCCGCCCATTGGATATGCGTGGGCCAGGCCTCAGGATAGACGAAGATCTCGATTACGAGCGTCATGCCGAAGAGTGCGAGCGCGGCGAAGCGGGTGGCAAGGCCGAGGATCAGCAAGGGGGGCGTGACGAGCTCGAGCGTTACCGCCATGTACGCCGCGAGATGCGGCGGCAGGAGCGGCACCTTGTAGGTGTAGGCGAACATGTAGAGCGTGGTCTGCCAGCTCAGGAGGTGGGTTTGCGCGGAGCTCCAGAAGACCTTCGCCAGCGCCACGCGTGCGGTGACAGCGATCAGCCAATAGGGCATGCGATCGAAAAGTCCGAGGATTTCGGATGCGATCGCAGCGGTCGGGTGCGCGCGAGCTGCGAGTTCGGCCGCGGTGCCTTTCATTGTGTGCATTCCGAAGCAATGGGGCTCGGGTGATCGGCCGAGCGGTAGCCGCAGAAAAAGCCCTGGGTGAGAAAGCCGCCGAGGAGTGCTGGTGCGGTCTCGGGCGAAGCGTCGACGAGTGCCTCGGCGAGAATTTGGCCGCTCAAGAGGGCGCGGGCGAGCGCGAAGGCGTGTTCGGAGAGGTCGAGCAGCGTGAGGCCCTCGGAATTGTGCAGGATGGCAAGGGCGCTGCCCGGCATTGCGGGATCGATGGCGGCGAGAAGCGATTCGCGCGCTTGCGCATCTGCGGTGAGGAGTGCTTCCCAGATCGCGCGGGCGGGGTAGGTGAGATGCAGAAGCGAGAGCGAGGGATGGGCGACGAACCGGAGATCCGGATGCCGGGCCTCCGGCACGACGGCGAGCGCGGCGGCGTCGAGGGCAGGGGCGACCGGCGCGTGCAGGGCGTTGTTCACGGCCCATTCGAGCCGGGCGACGTCGGGGAGCCAGGCGAGAGCGCGGGCGGGCGCGAATGTTTCGAGGAAGGAAGGGAATGTTGCGCCGTATTCGTAGAGGTCTGCACCCGCGGGCGGCTCGGCGGCGATGAAGTGCGCGGCGGCGGCAGCGAAGAAGGCGGGGCCGACAAGCCGTTCCACGGCGGGAAAGGTGAGACGAAGCGCGCCGGTGAGATTGCCGAGGACATTGTTGCGATAGACTCCAAGGCGTGCGGCGGCGGGCACGGCGCCTTCGATGATGCCGGCGAGAAGTTCGGGCGGGGACTTTTCGCCGCCGGAAAGGAGGGTCGCACGCATCGCGCGCTGCAGCTCAAGCAGCGAGGTCATCGGAGGTGGTCGGGGTGCAGCGCGCGAGACGAGTTGCGGCAGCGTCCGCTTCGGCGAGCAGGACGGGCAAGGGAGGGATTGCCGCATCCCATTCGATGAGCGTCGGGCGCGGGCCGATGAGGGCGAGGGCGGTTTCGAAAAGGGACCACACGGCGGGGGGAACGGGGCGATCGTGCGTGTCGAGGAGGAGCGGCGCGGCCTCACCGGCGGCGGCACTGTGGCCGGCGAGATGGAACTCGCCGATGGAAGCGGCGGGCAGGGAGCCGAGGTAGCGTTGCGCGTTCCAGCCGTGGTTCGCGCTGCTGACGACGATGTTGTTGATGTCGCAGATGAGGCCGCAGCCGGTACGCTTGGCGAGCGCGGTCAGGAATTCCGGCTCGGGGATGGTGGAGTGGCGAAACTGCACGTAGGTGGCGGGGTTTTCGAGCAAGAGTTGCCGGCCGAGCGCGTTCTCTGCGGCATCGAGGTTGCGGCAGACGACGGCGAGGCTTTCTTCGGTCAACGGCAACGGCAGGAGATCGGCCAGGAAATCGTGGTCAACGGCGCCCCAGGCGAGATGTTCGGAGATCAGACCGGGGGCGACGCGGCGGGCGAGGGCGGCCAGGCGCGAGAGGTGGCGCCGATCGAGGCCTTCGGCGCTGCCGAGCGAGAGGCCGACGCTGTGCAGGGAAACCGGATAGTCGGCGCGCACGGCTTCGAGCACGGAAAGCGCCTGGCCGCTCAGATAGTTCTCGCTGTGCACCTCGACCCAACCGACGGGCGGGCGCAACTCGAGGAACGCCTCGTGGTGCGGGAAGCGAAGCCCGATCCCCGCCGCGGCGGGGATCGGGGCAACACCGGGGCAAGCGGGCGGGGGCGTGCCCGGCATGGTCCGGGTGCTGGTCAGAAGGGCTTGAGCGAGCCGCCGGCGATCTTCTGGCAATCGCCGACCGGCAGCAGGACGAAGGACTTGGGATCACGCGCGATTGTTGCCTGGCCGGCACAGGAGTGGGCACCGGCGGCGCAATCGTTGCGGCCGACGGCGTTGATGCCGTAGCAGGCGACGAGGTGATATTTTTTTGCGCGCGCCATGTTCTCCTTGACGACCGCCATATTGGCGCCAGGCGGCAGCTTCATCATCTGGGCCGACGCGTCGGTCAGCTTGGCGGCGGCCGCAAGTCCCACCGCGGAGCCGAGGACGGTCGTGGCGAAGGTCCGGCGATCCATATTTCTCTCCTGTGCGAGGCGGCCCGGAAGCGGGCCGGCGCAGGAGTATTCGTGTCGGAGGGAGGGAAGGTTACCGCGTGCGTGCAGTGGGGCGGCGCGAAGGCACGAGAAGCAGGATGCGTGCGGCGGCGCCGGCGAGGAGGCTCAGCAGGGCGACGGAGCCCAATTGCCAGACGATCACCATGATGGCGGCATCGACAGGGTGATAAAAGCGAAGCGCGGCCGCACCGAGCGCGGCGGCGGCCAGGGCACCGCAGAAGCAGGCGTGGGTACGTCGGACCGAGGCGCTGCGGCGGAGCATCGCAACGATGGCGACGGCCGGAACGAGTCCGCCGAGCGCGATGGCGGGAAGGCACATGGCGTCAGACGTGACGGTGAGGCCGGAGAGCCCGACGCGGAGATAAAGATCGAGGCATTGCCGGCCGAGGGTCCCGAGCCAGAGAGCGAGCGGGGCAAGCGGCAGCCAGAGCTTCCAGGTAGGCTGGTCGGGGAGGCCCGCGCAGAGGGCGGCGTAGGCGCCGGCGAGGGCGGTCGCGAGCGCGGCCAGCACTTCGAGCAGGAAGGCCGGATCGGCGAGACGGGCGGCAAGATCGGGGCGGAGGCCGGACGCGAAGGCGATCACGACGGCCGGGGGAAGCGAGACGAGGAGCCAGAAGCCGAGGCGGCGGCCAGGCGGAGCGAGGCGGCGCACCGGCGTGAGATCGCGGGCGAGGAGGGCGATCAGACGTTCGGTCTGCATCAGTGCGGGCCCTCGATCAAGCGGCGCAGTGCCTTCATTCCGCGATGCGTTGCCACCTTGAGGGCGGAAACGCTCGTTCCCGTTTGCGCGGCGGCTTCAGCAAGCGACATCTCCTTGAGCTTCATCATCTCGATCGCCTTGCGCTGGCCGGGCGGCAGCCGGGCAAGGGCTGCGTGAAGAGCGCGGGCGTCCAGGGTTTCTTCCTGGGTGCTTTTCGTCGCGAAGGCCGCGGAGGTTTCAGGCAAATCCTTGAGTGCGGTCTCACGCGCGGCGGTCCGCCGGTGGCGGCGCAGCACGTCCGCGCCCCGGAAGCGCATGATGCCGAGGAGGAAGGGCAGGAAGGGGCGTTCAGGGTCGTAGAGATGGCGGGCGTTGTGCAGGGCGAGCAACGTTTCCTGTACGATATCCTCGATTTCAGGCGCGCCGGCAGAGGGCCAGCGCGCGCGTGCCGCGCGGCGCAGGGGCGGAATGACGGCGGTGAGCAGGGCGGCGTAGCGGGCGCGGTCGCCCGCCTGCGCGGCGCGCATCCACTCCCGCCAGGATGGGTCCTCTGCTGCTATGGCGCCTGTTCCAGAGCGTTTTCAGTCTGACTGAGAACGTTTTCCTTCGTTTTCCCGAGCGATTCACGCGGCCCGTGGCCCCTTGGGGATCGCCTGCGGGGATTCCAATCAGCCGCGATCCGCTCTGAGGGCGTTGCTTATAGGCCGGAGGGCGTTACCGCGGGAAGACGGGTGCAGGAGGGGGCGCGGGCAGCCTTGGCGTGATAGCCGCGTAACCTCCACTTCCATGCTTGTGAATTGCGG
Organism: Pseudomonadota bacterium; assembly: GCA_021816925.1. Classification (GTDB taxonomy): domain Bacteria; phylum Pseudomonadota; class Alphaproteobacteria; order Acetobacterales; family Acetobacteraceae; genus JAKAWQ01. The sequence goes on along the minus strand of JAKAWQ010000002.1, from coordinate 9,662 downwards.
CCAAGGTGTTGCCGCGGTTTTGCCGGACGTGGTGTCTGGTGCCATTGACCTCGGCGGCGGCGTATTCCGCGCGGCGCGTTCGGGGCGATGACTGGTTCGTCAGCGGGAATGCGCGGCGCCCGTTGCGGCCGGCGCGGGGTTCATTTCGAAGACGCGCACGCCTGTCGTTGCCGGCGAGGGCTCCAGCCAAGGTGAGAGGTCGAGAAGAGCCTGCGCATCCGCCATGCCCTGGGGCCAGCGCCGTTGCATCGAAAGGCGGCTGAACTCATAGTCCTTCGCGGGTCCTTGCATGTTTTCCGGCCGATAGATGACCTGCGCGATGTCCATGGTGGTCACGCACGCGATCTCGCTCAGGAAGGCGGCCGCCGGACTGGTTTTGAGCGAATCGGGCAGGGATTCGAAGAGCAGGTTGAGATTGTGCCGGATGTCGTGCATGGCACGGAGATGATCGGTGCCCGCTCGGGTGCGCGAAGAGTAACGGATATCCTTGGCGCGCTCCCAGACGTCTTCGATCGTGCGTGGCGATGTGCCGGAGGAGGGGAAGAGGTCGATCTGGAAGGTGAGCCTGCTGCGGCGCGGGTAATAGGAAAGGACGTATTGCAGCGGCGTGTTGGAGACGAGGCCGCCGTCCCAGTAGCGAGCGCCGTCGATTTCGACCGCGGGGAAGCCCGGGGGCAATGCGGTGCTTGCCAGCACGTGCTCCGGGCGGATCGTCATTTCGACATTGTCGAAATGCACGAGCTCGCATGTCTCGACGTTGACGGCGCTGATGCTGAGGCGGGTTTCGCGCGCGTTGATGCGGTCGAAGTCGATGAGTCGCTCGAGGGTCCGGCGAAGCGCGCTTGTGTCGTAGTAGCTGGCCGGCATGTCGCCGGAAAACCATTCGAGCGGGTCCCAAGGCTTGAAGAAGCCGGGCTGGCCGAGCAGCAGTGCCGAGAGAGCGGCGGCGCGCCGGTGCATCTCATCGAAGAAGGCTCCGGGAATCATAGGCCACTCGGAGGATGATGCGGTTACCGTTTCCCAGAAATCGCGCAGGCGCCCAACGCGCTCGGGCGGAGGATTGCCGGCGATGATGGCGGCGTTGATCCCACCGATCGATACGCCCGCGACCCAGTCCGGCACGTATTCCGATTGGGCGAGAGCCTCGTAGGCGCCGGCCTGGTAGCTGCCGAGCGCACCGCCGCCCTGCAGGACGAGGGCGACCTGCTTGTCATACGAGACCGGTCGCTTCGGCGTTTGCGCGGCTGGCATCGGCTCTCCTCCATGATCGCGCGCGGGCGCGGGGATTCCGTGGTCTCGGTCCTCAGCCGCGGCGGATGCCCGGCTTTCGATGCAGCGCAGGGCGAGCTGCGGGTGCGCTTGCGGACCAGAGCTCGGCATGCGGCGCCTCCATCGAGGCATACGGACGCGCGGATGTCGAGGTTACGAATGTGGGCTGAAAAGACTCTCGCCGCGCAGCCGGGTTGCGAGGATTATCCATGCCGGAACGGCCGATCGTGCGCGGCCGAGCGGGCGGGGGACCACTCGGATTTTACCGCAACAGGGCGACGGAGAAAGGAAACCAGCTATAGTTCCGCCGATGCGTGCGAAAGCGATCACGGGCGTGCTGGTGCTGCTTCTGCTGGCCGGGCTGGCGGCGGCGTTTGCACTGCATCTCCTGCCGATGCCGACGCTTGGTGATGTGCGCGCGCACGAAGAGATGCTGAAGGCGTACGGGGCGCGGCATCCGCTGCGGCTGGCCGGCGTTTACGCGGCCGGCGTTGTCGTGTTCGGGGCGCTGCCGCTGCCGGGGGCGGAGGTGCTGGCGATCGGCGCGGGGGCGCTGTTCGGCCTCGTCGAGGGTACGGCGCTGATTGCGATCGCCGGGACGATCGGGGCGTGCGGGGCGTTCCTGTTCGGGCGGTGGTGGCTCGGCGATGCGGTGAAGCGCGTTCTTGGCGGGCGGTTCGGCGGCGTTGCAGCCGGGTTCGAGCGCGAGGGGGCGTTCTATCTCTTTGCGCTGCGCCTCTTTCCGGCGGTGCCGTTCTTCGTCGTCAATGTGCTGATGGGAGCGACCCGAATGCGGCTCGTGACGTTCTACTGGGTGAGCCAAGTGGCGATGTTGCCGGCGATCCTCGCGTATGTGAACGCCGGGCGCGCGCTCGGGCACATGAAGGGCATGGCGGACATTCTCTCGCCCGGCGTGCTCGCCTCGTTCGCAGTGATCGGGATTCTGCCGCTCGCGGCGCGGCATGGGGTTGCGGCGTTGCGGCGGCGGAGGGTGGGGCGCCGGGCGTGAGAAAAGGCGCGGTCAGTCGGGGTGCGGTTGCCAGGCAGCGCGGGCGTCGCGCATAAGGCGCGAGCGCAGTGGCCGGCGGGGAGGGAATACGATGCGCCGTCCGGGTCGGGTGGCTGGATGGCGCAGCGTGGCGGTGCTGGCGCTCTGGCTTGGCGTTCTTGCGGGGACGGTATCGGCGAGAGGGGAGCCACTCGCGGCAGCGGCGCCGGCTCGTGGAGCGGTGCCGCCGCCGGGGGCGGTGCCGGGCGGCGCGGCCGTGCCGTTGCCGCCAGCGGCACCGGCGGCAAAGGGGCCTCAGATCACGGGGTTTCGTGGCGCCACCTTCGGGATGACGGAGGCGGAGGTGCGCGGGGTGATCGGGCGGGACTTTCATCTGCCGCCGCCCTCCATTCAGACGGGAGAGAACCCGGTGGAGCGCACCGCGATTTTGAGCGTGCGGGTGGCCGATCTTTCGCCGGGGGCGGGCGGGGCGATCGTGAGCTACGTGTTCGGCTATCGCAGCCACCGGCTGATCGAGGTGAATATCGTCTGGTCCAAGGTGAGCGATGCGAGCCTGACGCCGAAGGCGCTCGCCGTGATCGGGGCCAGGTTGCAGGCCTATTTCGCGGGCGAGCATTTCGCGCCCGGGCGGAGTGCGTTGAACGTGCCGTTGCCGAACGGGCTTCTCCTGTTCCGCACCGTCGATCAAGCAGGACGCGCGATCGCGCTCATTCTTTCGGGGCCGGTGAAGACGGATGCGAAGAGCGGCAAGCGTGTGCTGACGCCGACCACGCTTTCGCTGGCGTATGCCGCGGATGCGACGCATCCGGATGTGTTCCGGCTGGAGAAGGGATCCTTCTGAGGGCGGGTGCGGCGGCGATTGCGGCGGCGGTGGCGAGAGGCAACGCGCCGGCGGTGACTGCCGCGCGTTATCACGATACGCTGGTGGCTGATTGGGAGAACGGTGCCGCGACGCCTGCGTATCATTATCGCCGGCTCGGCATTGCGCTTTGGGTGGAGAACGGGATGCAAGCGGCGGCGTAGCGTCGCGCAGGTGGTGTTTGCGGGGGACGGGCGGTTGCCGGGAGGTTTCAGCACAGGTTAGGAAGAGAGAGCGGCGGTGTTGAACGGCCGATGCAGCAAGGTTTATTCCGAAGGTGGCACGAAGCGTGAGCGGTGCGGAACCGGTTCAAGGCACGGGCGGCAGGAGCCGTGGCGCGAGCGGGCCGCGGTGCGGCGCGGACCTCGTGATGGATGCGCTCGAGACAGCGGGCACCGATACGATCTTCGCGCTATCGGGCAATCATATCATGGCGCTGTTCGATGCGGCTATCGGGCGGCGGGTGCGGCTTGTGCATGTGCGCCACGAAGGTGCGGCGGTGCATATGGCGGAGGCCTGGGCGCGCCTGACCGGCAAGGTGGGTGTTGCGATGGTGACGGGCGGGCCCGGGCACGCCAATGCCATCGGTGCGCTCTTCACGGCGCGCGCGGGTGAGACGCCGGTTCTTCTTCTCTCGGGGCATGCGCCGCTTGGCGAGTACGGGCGCGGAGCGTTCCAGGAACTCGACCAGGCCGCGCTGGCGCGGCCGATCGTGAAGTCGGCGGCGACGGCACGTTCGGCAAGGGCGCTTGGTGCGGAGATCGCGCGCGCGATGCGCATTGCGCGGTCGGGCCGGCCGGGGCCGGTGCAACTGAGCCTGCCGGCGGATGTTCTGGAGGCGCCGCTGACGGGGGCCGTGAAGCCTCTCACCGAGGCGAGTTTCGCGGCGGAAGCGATGCCGCTTTCCGGTGCGCTTGCGGTGCAGGCGGTGCGGCTTTTGCGTGCGGCGGAACGGCCGGTCGTGATTGCGCCGCCGGCGCTCTGCACGCCGCGCGGGCGGGCGGCGCTCGGCGCGCTCGAGCGCGCGCTTGGAATGCCGGTGGTTGCGATGGAGAGCCCGCGCGGGCTTGCCGATCCGGCGCTCGGGGCGTTCGGGGAGGTATTGAAGGATGCGGATCTCATTGCGCTCGCCGGGAAGGTGCTCGATTTCACACTTCGTTTCGGAGACGTGCCGGCGATCGATCCGGCCGCGGAGTGGCTGATCATCGAGCCCGACGCGGCGCTGCTTGAGCGGGCGGTCGCAGGCAGGCGGGAACGGGTGGTGCTGCAGGCTCTCGCCGGAGCAGAGGAGGCGGTGGCGGCGCTGACTGCCGCTGCAGTGGCAGAGGGGCCGGCGGCGCGACATGGTGGGTGGGCAAGCGCGGTGCGGTCTGCGATCGAAAGACGGACGGAGGGCGGGGGTCGCGCGGAGCTCAATTCCGCGACGATGGCGGCGGCGGTTGCAGAGTTCGTTGCGGGCGATCCGGATGCGGTGTTCGTTGCGGACGGCGGCGAGGTTGGGCAATGGGCGCAGGCGGCGGTGCGTTGCCCCAATCGGATCATCAACGGGGCTGCGGGGGCGATCGGCTCGTCTCTCCCGTTTGCGATCGGTGCGCGGGCCGCGCGGCCGCAAGCGCATGTGTTTGCCGTGCTCGGGGACGGTACGTGCGGCTTTCACATGGCCGAGTTCGATACGGCGGTGCGGCACGATCTTCCGTTCGTTGCGATCGTCGGCAACGACATGCGTTGGAACGCGGAGTATCAGATCCAGCTCCGGCAGTATGGCGCGGATCGGACGGAGGGATGCCTGCTTGCGTCGAGCGCGCGCTACGATCAGGTGGCGGCCGCGCTCGGCGGGCACGCTGAGCACGTGACGCGGCTTGACGAGCTTGCGCCTGCGATTTCGCGCGCTGTCGCCTCCGGCAAGCCGGCGTGCATCGAGGTGCGGATCGATGGGCTGCCGGCGCCGAAGCCGCCCGCTCTCGGCGCGGCGGGCCGAGGGGGGTAATCTCGCGCGGTTCGTGGCAGGCCAGGGCAACGCGGTGGAGCGCTTACCGGTCGGCCTGCCGGTTCGATTGCGGCGGTGATCTGCGTGCTCCGGTGGCGCGGCGCCGAAGAGATTGCGACGGAAAGCCTATGGCGCCGCGGTTGGTATTGGGAGTTTCGGCGAGAAAGCGGCCGCCAAGCGGTCCACCGCTCGGCAATTCGCGGGGTGGGGCGCGCGATCGATCTTTCTATGCTTACTGGTGCCTGACGAAAACTTGCACGGACGGGTGATCGCGGACGCGGTTGCGACGTACAGGGAGGGGGTCGATGCTGTTCGAGCACTGGCTGGCGTTCGCCGCGGCCTCCGCTGTATTGGTTACGATCCCGGGGCCGACGGTACTGCTGGTGATTTCCTACTCGCTCGCGCACGGGGCGCGGCTTACGCCAGCGATCATCGCGGGAGTCACGCTTGGCGACGTCACGGCGATGACGGCGTCCATGGCCGGGCTCGGCGTAATTCTTCTCGACTCGGCAACGATTTTCACAGTGCTCAAGTGGATCGGTACGGTGTACCTGATCTATCTCGGGATCAAGCTCTGGCGGGCGCCGGTGTTCACGACCGAATCCTGTGGCGCGCACAGTGTCGCACCGCGGCGCGCCTTCGCCCATGCCTACGCCGTGACCGCGCTCAGCCCGAAGAGCATTCTCTTCTTCGTCGCCTTCGTACCGCAGTTTCTGGTCGGGACAGAGCCGCTGCTACCGCAGATGGTCGCACTCGAGGTGACCTTTCTGGTTCTCGCGACCGCAAGCACGACGCTTTATGCCGCCGCGGCAAGCACCGCTCAGGCGGCCGTCCCCAGACCGGGCGTACAACGGCTGGTTAACCGCACCGGCGGTTCGCTTCTGATCGGCGCCGGACTTCTCGCGCTGAGCTTGAGACGCGGCCCCGCCTGAGGCCGATCCGCGGGAAGAAGATGCGACGGGCACCGCTTTGCCTGCGCGGACAGCAGGTGACCGTAAACAACCGACCGGCATTCCGGCGGTAGGAGCCATGGCACTCCGGGCTGCGGCCACCTGTTGATCTGAGGCCCTCTTGCTGGCTGGCCCTCCGGAGAAGGCCGCTCGCCGAATATGAGCAGGCGCGGCCGCTGTCGAGCACCGATCACACGGTTTGCGCATGGTGGCAGATAGTCCGAGCACGGCAACCTGCCTGGGATGAGGCGGTGGCTGGCAGGGGAGCGAAAGCAGGAGCGAGGGCCGATCGAGATCGCCACGTCGCGTGAAGTGCGCGCGGGACCCCCGACCCTCTCCCAAGGGGAGAGGGAGGCTCGCGATGACCGCCCTTGGGGACGTATGGCCCTCTCCAGCCGGCAACCGCGGGGTGCGGGCGCTACCCTCGGCGGTGCGGCGGAGGGACGAGGTTTGCGCGGCGTGTCTTGCGATGGCGGGGACGTATCGCCCTCACCGGCCGGCGCGCCATCACGACGCTTGCGCGCGAACAAAAGGCGAGCGGGGCGACGCTCGCGCATCACTATTCGGTGGCTCGGGATCGCGCCTTGGGCGGAGGGTGGGAGGACTGAGGGTCGCAGTCTGCAAAGACCCGACTTGCCGGCGCTCAATTGAGCCCCATATTTGTGGTCAACTGGTTGAAGTCGGGCGATGTATCCGCTTGAGGTGCGCAAGGTAGTAGCGGCGCTCGGGGGCGCGCGGACGATTGGCAGTTCGCCCGAGACGGTGGGCGAGCTTGCCGCCGTCGTGGCCGCGGGGCTGCCGAGGGGCGTCGTCTCGGAGTTGGCCGCGAATGTCGCCCCCGAGGATCCCGCCGCGCGCCGCCGGGTGGCGGCTCTCGTGACCTCTCCTGCCAGCTTCAAGCGCCGGCAGCGGCTTTCCCCGGAGGCGAGCGCGCGAGCGGAACGCCTGGCGCGGATCGTGGCTTTGGCGTGGGAGGCGTTCGGCGACGCCGGCGAGGCATCCGGCTGGTTGAGCACGCCGCACCCGTTGCTCGGTTCGGCGCGGCCGATCGACGTGGCTGCGAGCGATCTCGGTGCACGCCAGGTTGAGCGCATCCTGCACAATATCGAGCACGATCTGCCGGTTTGATCAGAAGTGCCGGCGCCGCTGAGATTGTTTCGGCTGGGCAGCGCGGAACACGCGGTTTGGTGTGGTGCGGGTGCGGCACGGCACGGCGGACGATGGAACCCCCCTGGCGTGGCGGTGATTTATGCGTCCGGCACGCAGTTGCTGGCGATGCTGGAGCGTCTTGTCCAGCGGCGGAATTTGGGGCGGACGTTGTTGGTCGAGGCCGAGGTTCCGCCCGGCCTGGAGATTGATGATCTGATGGACCGGCCGCCGCCGAACTGGCGCGCTCTCGGGAGCCCGGAGGCCGTCGCGGCAGGGGCCGCGTGGTTGGCTGCCGGTCGGACGGCGTTGCTCCGGGTGCCGTCTGCGCTGGTGCCGCGCGAGGCGAACTATCTTGTCAATCCAGCGCATGCTGATGCCGGGCAAATCGGTGTCGGTGCCCCGGAGCCGTTGGAGTGGGATCTGCGGTTGTTCGGCGTTCCGGCGCCGGGGTGAGGGCGCGCCCGATCATCCCTATGGGGCAGAGTGCGCGAGCGCACACGCGTGGCCCTGGAGGGATTCGCGGCTACCGAAATTGCCGCGGGCCGGATCGGCGCGATCGGCGAGGTCAGGGCTCACGCGGCGGCGGGGATAGACTCCTGGAGGGCGGCCATGGCGGCGCGGATCGCGGCCTGCTGGGCGGGCGAGGCGGGCGGCATGGGCGCGCGCGGGAAGAGCGCGGGGCAGCCTTGGACGGTCTGCGCGAACTTCGTGCAGGCGGGGAGGTTGTCCCCGGCGATTGCGTTCCAGAGCGGCAGGAGGCGGCGATGGAGGTCGAGAGCGCGCTTGTGATCGCCTGACTGGACGGCGTTCCAGAGGGCAACCGTTGCTGCGGGGGCGGCGGTGAGGATGGCGGCGATCGAGCCGTGCGCGCCGAGCGCGAAAGAAGGATAGAGCAGCGCATCGACCGCGGAGAGGATGAGGTCCTCGGGGCGCGCCATGGCGAGGAGGTCGGCGACGAGCTTGAGATCGCCAGCGCTCTGCTTGACGCCGATCACGCCCGGCACCTCACGCATGATGCGGCAGAGAAGGGTGGGCGAAAGATAGGACCAGGGCACGACGTTGTAGATGATGACCGGAACACCGGTTGCTTCGGTGATAGCCCGGAAATGCGCGAGCATGGCCTCGTCATCGGGACGGAAGAGGTAATGCACAGGTGTCACCTGCAACGCGGCGACGCCGAGATCGGCGACGGCCTTGCCGCGGCGGATCGCGTCTCGAGTGGAATCGACGATGATGCCGGCGATGACGGGCAGTTTGCCGGCGACCTCCTCCACGGCTTCGGCGATCAGGCGGCGGAATTCGTCGGGATCGAGCGTGTGGCCCTCGCCAGTGCTGCCGCCGACGGCCAATCCATGCACGCCCTGGCGGAGCATCCAGCGGACCTGGGTACGGGCGGCGGTGAAGTCGATCGCGCCGTCAGGGTCGAAGGGCGTGGTGACGGGCGGGATAATGCCGTGGATCCTGGGCATGCTTCCTGTTCCGTATTGTGGGTTTATTTCCAAAGTGAAGGATTAGCGATGCGGTCCGGCGGGGTCAATCGCACGCGCTCAGGGCGTCGAGAAAGGCGAGGAGGGCGTGGCGGAAGCGAGGCAGGCTCTTGTAGCGCTGGGTTTCGTCGGGGAGTGCGCCGAGCGCGGCCGTGAGGCGGCGGGCGATGCCGGGGAGAGCCGCGATTTCCGCGAGGGGGCGGCGGTAGGTCTTGATCGTGAAAAGGATCGAGCCTGTTTCGGGGAGGCGGGAGAGCGTCTGGCGCTCAACGCGGAGCCAGAGCTTTTCCCCGGCGTTCTCTGCCGTGATGCCGGGGTCGGGCGCGGTCAGGCCGTGGCCGGAGGGCTGGAAGAGGGCAGGGTTGTCATGGATCGACCAGTTGAACCGCTCGACCAGGCGGCCCGGCTTGAGCTCTGCCATGAAGCGATCGACCGGAGCGGCGAGGCGATCGGCGTAGAAGGGCACCGGGCCGTGGATTTCGGCGAGCGGCCGGCCGAGTTTGGCGGTGAGGTTCCAGCGCGAGGGGAAGCAGAGCACGGCGGCAGTCAGGCGCGGGCCCGAGGGGCTTGGCTCGATCAGGCAAAGGTCTTCCTGAACGAGGCGGCCTGCGATCTCGAGCGGATCGGCGGTCGAGTTGGCAAGGTCCCAGGTTTCGCCGGTGAGGAGGTTGATGAGGGAAAGACCGGTACGGGCGAACCAGGCGGGGTGGTGTTCGGGAAGGTGGCGTGAGAGGAGATCGAGCACGGCACGGCGCGCGGCAAATGATTCCGGGAGGGCGGCGAACACCTCGCCGCGGCGTTCGGCGAGCAGGCGGCGGCGGAACGCCATCTCATAGGCGTAGCCGGAATCGATGTAATAGCGGCAAAACCCCGGGCGAGGTTGCATTTTGTGCTTGCCCCGACGCGGGCGACTCGGATTCAAGCTATGTGTGAGCCCACCGGATGACCTTGA
>JAKAWQ010000158.1 GCA_021816925.1 Pseudomonadota bacterium | reverse complement strand
GAAAACTAACCAAGTCGTGTGCCTACATATTCGACCGACCGCCACCCTCCCGCAGGCTCGAAACCAAACCACTCCAAAGCTCTACGCAGGCTCGCCCATCCCGCATGTGCCCCATGACCGCAAACTCAGGTAAAATCGCGGAATTTCCCGCGCCGCTCTCTGCGGCGTTGGGAAATTGCAAACCTGCCTCCTGTAGGAGGGGAGGATGACCGCGCTTACCGCACGACTCGGCGAGGCGCTGCGCCGCCATCAGGCCGGAGATTTTTCTGGCGCCGAGGCGCTCTACCGCACCGTCCTCGCCGAAGCGCCCGCCAACACCGACGCGTTGCATCTTCTCGGCCTCCTCGCCTATCAGCGCGGCCGCCATCACGAAGCCGCTGCCGCGATCGCCCAGGCGGTCGTGCTCCGCCCCGATGCCGCGCTTTACCGGATCAACCTGGCGCGCATCTCCGCCGCCGCCGGCAATCTCGCCGGGGCAGAGAATTCCTTCCGTGCCGCACGCGCGCTCGACCCGGCAAACGCGGACATCCACTATGATCTCGGGCTGGTTCTCGCGCGCCTTGGGAGGCAGGAAGAGGCCGCGCAGTCCTATCGCGCCGCGATTCGGCTCGCTCCCGAATACGCCGCCGCCCACAACAATCTCGCAAGCGCACTCGACGCGCTCGGCCGGCCCGAGGAGGCGGAGTTTCACTACCGCGCGGCGATCGCCTGCCAGCCGCATCTCGCCGAGCCGCACGCCAATCTCGGCGCCCTGCTCTCCCGACTTGGCCGCCCCGAGGAGGCGCAAGCTTGCCTCCGCCAGGCACTCGCCCTCGCTCCGGACTTTCCGGAGGCACTCAACACGCTCGGAACCGTCCTTGCCGCTCGCGGCGAACTCGCCGCAGCGGAAGCGGCGTCCCGCCAGGCACTCGCCCTCGACCCGGCCTATGCGGAAGCACACAACAATCTCGGCGTGCAGCTTTTCTCCCAGGGCCGTTTCGAGGAGTCCCTCTCCACCCTCGCCACCGCACTCCGCCTGAAACCGCGATATGCCGAAGCCGAAACGAATATCGCCAACACGCTCGTCACACTCGGCAGGCTCGACGAAGCGGAATCCGCCTACCGGCGCGCGCTCGCCATCGCGCCCGACGAGCCAGAGACCCGTTACAACCTCGGCGTCGCCCTGCTCCTCGCCGGGCGTCTCTTGGAAGGCTGGACCGGATACGAATGGCGGTGGAAACGCCGCGGCGCAGCGAGCCGCGATCTGTCGCAACCCCTCTGGAGCGGAGAACCGCTCGGCGAGCGCGTGTTACTCGTCCACGCCGAGCAGGGTTTCGGTGACACCATCCAGTTCTGTCGCTTCGTCCCGTTGCTCGGTGCGCGCCATGTCATGCTCGAAGTCCCGCAGCCGATTTCCCGCCTCCTCTCAAAGCTTCGCGGTGTCGAACGCCTCGTGGTGCGGGGCGAAGCGCTTCCGCCCTTCGATCTGCACTGCCCCTTGATGAGCCTCCCGCACCGCCTCGGCACGACCCTCAAGAACATGCCGGCAGAAACGCCCTACCTTGCCGCGGACCCGGGCGAAGTGGCCGGTTGGCAAGCAAGGCTCGCCGGCCGCCCTGGCCTCAAGGTCGGGCTCGCCTGGGCCGGCAATCCCGAATTCCCCGCCGATTCCAGGCGTTCCATCGATCCCGCGCTCCTCGCCCCTCTGCTGAGCACCCCGAGCGTGCAATTCGTCTCGCTGCAACCCGCCCCGCCGCCCCCGGAACTGCCTCTTCTCGCCTTTCCGGGAGAACTCACAGATTTTGCCGATACCGCGGCCCTGATCGCAGCCCTCGACCTCGTCATCGGCGTCGATACCGCCGTCGTCCATCTCGCCGGCGCGCTCGCCAAACCCGTCTGGCTGCTGAACCGGTTCGATCCGTGCTGGCGCTGGCTGCTCGACCGGACGGACAGCCCCTGGTACCCTACGCTCCGCCAGTTTCGCCAGAAACACCCGGGCGATTGGCCGGGCGTCATCGCCGCCGTGCAAGCGGCGCTCCCCTTGGCGCTCGACGATCCCCGGCACCTGATGCCGACCGGCTGTTCCCCCACTCCCCCGCACCAGCACATCTCCCAGGCACCGACCGCGCCTCAGCCGTCCCGGCTCTGCCCCGCCGCCCCGGCTAGTGTAGTGCCTCACAATTAGGTTTACATTATCAGCCGGCTGGCGCGGCGGCCAGTGCCTGCCTGGCGGCATTGATCTGGCGCAGGATATCCTCGCCCTTGGCCCGCCAGATATAGCGCCTGGCGTTGGCATTGCGCTCGGCCAGAAAGCCGATGATGGCGTCCGAAAGCTCACGCAGGGAGGCGAAGCTTTTCTCGGTGATGAAGTCGGTCAGGTCGCGAAAGAAGCGCTCGACCAGGTTCAGCCATGACGACGAGGTGGGGGTGAAATGCATGTGGAAGCGCCGGTGCCTGGCGAGCCACGCCTTGACCACCGCATGCTTGTGGGTAGCGTGATTGTCGGCGATCAGGTGGATTTCCAGTTCGGCGGGGGTCTCGCGGTCGATCATCTTCAGGAACGCCAGCCACTCCTGATGCGGGTGACGCCGTGCGACGCGGCTGATCAGCTTGCCGTCGAGGTAGTTCAAGGCCGCAAACAGCGTGAGCGTGCCGTGGCGTAGATAGTCGTGCGTCCTGGTCCTGATGTGGCCGCTGCCAAGCGGCAAGCCGGGCTGGGTCCGCTGCAAGGCTTGGCATTGCGACTTCTCATCGCAGCAAAGCACCAGTGCCTTCTCCGGCGGGTCGAGATAAAGGCCGATCACGTCCCAGAACTTCGCCTCGAAATGCCTGCCCTTGGACAGCCTGAAGGTGCGCGAGAGATGCGGCTTGATATCGTTCGCCGCCCATAGGCGCTGCACGCTGGCCTGCGAGATGCCCGCCTCGCGCGCCATCGTTCGGCAACTCCAGCGCCCCAAAGTGGGGGGCGGCGTGACCGCCTTCTCCAGCACCGTGCGCACCGCCTCAGGCGGCAGCGACGGCTTGCGCCCGCGGCCGGGCGCGTCATCGAGACCATCCAGACCATGCCTCGCAAAGCGGCGGCACCAGTCGTTCACCGTCACTCTTGAGAGGCCAAGCCGGCCGGCGATCTCGCCTTGCGTCATACCCTCGGCACGCAGCGAGACGATGGCGGCTCGCCGGCGTTCTCGCACCATGGCCGTCGTCGCCCGCAGACGGCGTTGCAATTCCCGCCGCTCGGCCCTATCCAACCTTATGCCGCCGCTGGCCACGCAGACCCCTGCTCGGAATTGCCCCGCAGGATACGACAGGCAGGGAGAGATGTAACCCTATTTATGAGGCATAACACTAGGGCGTGTCGTCAATTCAGCCGAATCGTAGCGGCGACGAGGTGGATGGCGGCGAGGAAGTTGCGGGCGGTCTTGTCGTAGCGGGTGGCGATCGCCCGGGACTGCTTGATTTTGCCGAAGAAAT
>JAKAWQ010000071.1 GCA_021816925.1 Pseudomonadota bacterium | reverse complement strand
CCGATGCCCTCTCGGCCCTGAAAGCCGTGCGCTACCCGCTCGAGGGCCGGACCATTGTTCAGCGCACGAAAATCACCCCAGAGACCAGCTGGATCATGAAAACTCTAGGAATATCAATGCCGAAGAAACTCCTCTCGGTCATGGAGCCGCCACAGGCCCGCCCCGCGGCTTAGGCACACACCCGGAATCCGCCCCCAAAAAAACTCACACAAAATAGCCGACGTTTCCTCACGTGTGCCCCATGACCGCGAACCCGGGCCAAACAGCGCACGCGTGTAGATTGCAGGCTCAAGGCCGCGTTCGAGCGCACGGCGGCGGGCACGGGCGAGGTCTTCGGAGCTGCCGGCGAAGACCAGCACCGGCAGGCCGATGAGTGGGGCGTAGCGAGTGCCGTCGGCGTCATTCAGCTTCTGCCAAATCTCGAGATCCTGGTGTACGACGGCGGCGACCTTTCTATCCTGCGGCATGGCGACGCCTGTTCATGCAACGGTTCGGAACGGAAAACTCGGCTGAGAGACCGCCGAGCGTCTTGAATGATCGTGCAGTTCGTGTCGAAGGGTGATTGTGGGGCTGCGCGGGCTTTTACGGGTGCGAGGGTGGCCGCGGCCGTGCCGGCGGCCACTCTCGCACCCGGAGCGCGGCCGGTTCTCCTGACCGGCTTATCGAGCGCAGGATGCCGCTGCCCGAGCCGGTCGGCCAGCGCGCCGGCAGGGTCAGGCGGAGCGGCGCGAATCGAGCCGGCGCGCCTCGATGATCTGCCAGACGAACAGGATCGGCACGCCGAGCGCGATGTCGCGCGCCCGGCGGACAAGGGAGACCGCGATCGCGGCATCCGGTGCCAGTCCGAAAAGGCCGCCGAGGCCGACATAGGCAAGCTCCTGCACGCCCACGAGTCCCGGCACAGCGAAGGCGCTTGTCAGGGCCGCCTGCAGCAGCCCCTCGATCGCCAGCGCCGCCGGAAGCCCGATCGTGGCGCCGATGAAACGCATGATGAACCACCCGCCCACACCGTTGGTGATCCACCCGGCGAGGTGCAGCACCGAGGCGGCCCCGAAACGGGGTATGCGGGAATAAATCTGCTCCAGCTCCCTTTGCATGAGCGCAATCCGGGCGGCGAGGCCGGTGAGCCGAGCCGAGCCGGGGCGTTGGGCGAGGCGCAGCGCCAGCCTGGCAGTGCCGCGTTGGAGCGCCAGGAACGCAACCGCGGCCAGCATCCCGAGCCCGATGCCGATGGCGAAGGGAAAGGCAAAGGGCGAGCCGGGGCGGTCGGCGATGAGGAGCGCAAGCCCACCGGCCGCGAAGACGATCTGGGTGAGGAACTCGGAAGTAACGTCCGCGAGCGTCGAGGCCGAGGCCATCGGCCAAGCGAGGCCGCCGAGATTGGCCGCGCGTGCGCCGAAGACGAACCCGCCGACGGCCGAGAGGGGCAGGCAGTTGGCCGCCGCGTCGCGCACCATCCGCGCCCCGACGAGCACGCGAACGGCGGGGCGGTGGGGCAGCAGCGTCCACCAAGCCAGCCCGAGCACGGTGAACACGGCGCCCTGCCAGAGGATCAGCACGGCGAAGCCGCGCCAGCCGACGGAGAGTGCGGCCGCGAGCACGCGGTGGAACCCGAACCAGCCGATCAGCACCGTGGCGGCCGCGAGGCCGGCCAGCGCAGCCGCGAGCGACACCGTCTTCGTTCTCAAGGGGGTTTCCCACCTGCGTCGGAGCCCGCCTCTACACCACTGCCGGACGGGCCGCTATACACCGAGCGAGCTCAGCGCTGACCAAGGAGGAGCCGGCGGTGAACGGCAGCGCCCCCGTTCTCGTCACCGGCGCCACCGGCTTTGTGGGGCGCGCGGTGGCGGCCGCACTTGCCGGCCGCGGGGCCAAGCTTCGCCTGTTGGTGCGGCCCGCTGCGAACCGGCGCAACCTGAGCGGGCTCCAGGCAGAGCTTATGGAGGGGGATCTGCTCGACGCCGCTTCGCTCGCCCGGGCGGTTGCCGGGTGCCCTCAGATCTTCCACGTGGCCGCCGATTATCGGCTCTGGGTGCCCGATCCCGCTGTCATGTTTCGCACCAATGTCGAGGGCACGCTCGCATTGATGCGGGCGGCGCGTGCGGCCGGCGCGGAGCGCATCGTCTATACGAGCAGCGTTGCCGCGCTCGGCCTCAATCCCGACGGCAGGCCGGCGGACGAGACGACGCCGCTCGATCCTGCCAGCCTGATCGGGCCCTACAAGCGCTCGAAATATCTGGCCGAGCAAGCGGTGCGTGAGGAGGCGCGGGCCGGGCTGCCGGTGGTGATCGTCAATCCCGCCTCGCCGGTCGGCCCCGGCGACATCAAGCCCACTCCGACGGGGAGGATGGTGCTGGATGCAGCGCGCGGGCGCCTTCCCGCCTACGTCGATACCGGGCTCAACGTGGTGCATGTCGAGGACGTGGCGGCCGGCCATCTCGCCGCGGCCGAGCGCGGTCGGATCGGGGAGAGCTACATCCTGGGCGGAGAGAACCTCTCCCTTGGCGCGCTGCTCACCCTGATTGCCGAGATGGCAGGACGGAGACCGCCGCGGCTCCGCCTGCCGATCACGCCCCTCATTCCGCTGGCGCTAGTGGCCGAAGGTCTGGCAAAGGTGACCGGTCGGGCGCCCGCGTTGACGCGCCAGACACTCGCCATGGCGCGCAAGAAGATGTTTTTCTCCTCCGCCAAGGCGGAAGCGGAGCTCGGCTACGTGGCGCGCCCTGTCGGGCAGGCGATCGCCGAGGCGCTCGCTTGGTTTCGCGCCGAGGGAATGCTGCGATGAGCGCCGCGATGACCGCAGCAGCGCTGCTGGCTCTCGCTGCTTGGCTCTGGCTCTTGCTTGGCCATCACGGATTCTGGCGCTCCGGGCCTGTGCTTCCGGCCGCAACGCCGGCAGCACGTCCTTCGGTCGATGTCGTCGTGCCCGCGCGCGACGAAGCGGAACATATCGCGGCGAGCCTCGGCTCGCTGCTCGCGCAGGATTACCGGGGCGAGATGCGGATCGTGCTGGTGGACGACGGTTCGAAGGACCGAACGGCGGCGATCGCCCGCGGCCTTGCCGGCACCGCAGGGCCGCACCGGCTCGAGGTGGTTGCGGGTGCGCCGGCGCCGCCCGGATGGAGCGGCAAGCTTTGGGCGATCGCGCAAGGGATTACGGTGGGGATCAAGCGGACGGCGACCCCGTATGTGCTGTTGACCGATGCCGATATCGTGCACGCGCCCGGCCACCTCACCGCCCTGATGGCGAAGGCGGAGGACGAAGAGCTTGATCTCGTTTCGGAGATGGTGGCGCTGCGCTGCGAGAGCCTGGCCGAGCGGGCCCTCGTTCCGGCCTTCGTGTTCTTTTTCCAGCTTCTCTATCCTTTCGCGGCAGTAAACGATCCCAACCGGCGTGCCGCCGCCGCGGCGGGCGGAACCATTCTTCTCCGCCGCTCGGCGCTGGCACGCATCGGCGGACCGGCGGCGATCCGGGGTGCGCTGATCGACGATGTAGCGTTGGCTCGGGCGGTCAAGCCGGGCGGGCGAATTTGGCTCGGCCACACGCGGCTGGCACGGAGCCTTCGCGCTTATCGCGGCTTCGGCGACATTTGGCGCATGATCGCGCGCACCGCCTTCGTGCAGCTTCGCCACTCCACGTCGCTGCTGATCGCAACGCTGCTCGGGATGGGAGTCCTGTTCCTGCTGCCGCCGCTCTATGCCCTGTTCGGAGCAGGGCTCGCGCGGGCGGCCGGGCTGGCCGCCTGGGTGCTCGCCGTGCTTCTCTACCTGCCGAGCCTACGCCGCTACGACCGCTCGGCCCTCTGGGCGCCGTTCCTGCCGCTCGTCGCAGGCTTCTATCTCGCCGCAACCGTCGGCTCCGCATGGGATTACTGGCGCGGTCGCGGCACGGTCTGGAAGGGGCGCAGCTATCGCGGGGCGCATCCATGAGCGCCCGTGCCGACAGCGTCGAGTCTTGGTCGGGCAAGGACCGGGCCGACGAGAACTTCCCGGTCGGCTCGGCGCTGATCCGGCGCGATCTTCGTGCCCACGTGCACGCTTTCTATGCCTTCGCGCGCAACGCCGATGACATCGCCGACAGCGCCACGCTCACGCCCGATGAGAAGATCGCCCGACTCGACGCGATGGAGGAGGTGTTGCTTGGCCGGAGGCAGGAGGGCTCGCCGAGCGCGGCGCGCCTCCGGCAAAGCCTTGCCGAAACAAGGGTGACGGCGCGGCATTCCTGCGACCTCCTGGTTGCGTTCCGCCGCGACGCCACCAAGCGCCGTTATGCCGACTGGGAGGAGCTTTTCGATTACTGCCGCTATTCGGCGATGCCGGTGGGCCGCCACGTGCTCGATCTGCATGACGAGGATGCGGCGACGCACCCTCCGTCGGATGCGCTCTGCACGGCGCTCCAGGTGCTGAACCACCTGCAGGACGCGAAGGCGGATCTCAACGCGCTCGACCGCTGCTACCTGCCCCAGGATCTTCTCGCTGCCCACGGCGCAGCCGTCGCCGATCTTCTCAAAGAAAGGGCAAGCCCGCGGCTTCGCCGCACTTTCGATTCGTTGCTCGATCATGCGAGCCGCCTCAATGAGGAGGCGCGCAATCTGCCGCGGCGGACGCGGAGCCGGCGGCTCAGACTCGAGACGGCGGTGATTGTAGGGCTGTCGTACCGGCTCTGTCGTCGGCTTCGCCGCGAGGATCCGGTGCTCGGGCGCGTTCGGCTGCACCGGGCGGACGTTGCGGCGAGCCTCTTCACCGCGCTTCGCTTCCTGCCATGAACCGTCCAACGGGCGTTGACGACGCCGATCTCGATACGGTGACCCGGCTGGTCCGCAGCGCGGGCACATCGTTCTATCGGGGCATGCGCATCCTGCCGCGCGAGCGGCGATATGCGATGTTCGCAATTTATGCCTTCTGCCGCGCCGTGGACGACATTGCCGACGGCGCGGCATCGTGGGAGGAAAAGCGGCGTGCGCTCGAGGCGTGGCGCGCGCGCGTTGCCGCGTTTTGCACGGGAACGGGGGACGATGCCGTGGCCCGTGTTCTTGCCGCAGCGGTACCGCGCTATGGGCTCCGTCAGATGGATTTTACGGCCGTCATCGATGGCATGGCAATGGATGCGGAAACGCCGATGGTGGCGCCGGATCTGGCCACATTGGATCTCTATTGCGACCGCGTGGCGGGTGCAGTTGGCCGGCTTTCGGTGCGCGTATTCGGTGATGCTTCGGAGGCGGCCGATCGGGTGGCGGGCGCACTCGGCCGTGCGCTGCAGCTCACCAACATCCTGCGCGACCTTGCCGAGGACGCGGATCGCGGGCGCCTTTACCTGCCAGCCGAATGGCTTGCTGCGGCGCACGTGCCCGCAAACCCTGCCGCGGCGCTGGCCTCGCCTCACCTGCCGCAGGTGCTGGCGCGGCTCTCCGCGCTCGCGCACCATCATTTCGACCTAGCCGAGCGCGCGATGGCCCAATGCAACGCCCGCGCCATGCGCCCGGCCCGGCTGATGGGCACGACCTACGCCACCCTGCTCGCTCGGCTCGAGCGCCGCGGCTGGCAACGGCTCGACGAGTCGGTGAGTGTGCCACGCTGGCAAAAGCTCTGGTTTGCGCTCCGGCATAGCCTTCCCTGAGGCGGGCGGGCCGGAAGAACGGCGCGCGCACGTCGTCGGTGCCGGCCTCGCCGGGCTCTCCGCGGCCGTGGCACTCGCCGGGTGCGGCTGGCGCGTGGCGCTGTGTGAGGCCGGGCCGGCCGCCGGCGGCCGCTGCCGCTCTTACTTCGACCGTGCGCTCGGTTGCCGCATCGACAACGGCAATCATTTGCTGCTGGCCGGGAACAGCGCCGCGATCGAGTATCTCGAGACGACCGGCGCGCGCGCCACTCTCACCGGACCGGGTCGTGCGCTTTTCCCGTTCTTCGATCTCACAAACGACGAGCGCTGGGTGCTGGCGCCCAATCCGGGCCCCCTCCCCTTCTGGATCTTCTGCCCGAGCCGGCGCGTGCCTGGAACGCGAGGGCGCGATTACTGGGCACTGCGGCGGTTCTTCCGCGCGTCGCCCGAGGCCACCGTGGCAGACATGGTGCCCGACGGCCCACTCTACCGCCGTCTTGTCGTGCCGCTCTCGGTTGCGTCCCTGAACACGCGCCCCGAGCAGGGCTCGGCCCGCTTGTTCGGCCGTGTTCTCGAAGAGAGCCTCGCGCAGGGAGGCGCCGCCTGCGTTCCCCTTTATCCCCGGACAGGGCTCTCGGAGACCTTCGTCGATCCGGCTCTGGCCTGGCTCGCAGGACGGGGCGCCGAGGTGCGCTTCGGGCGGCGCATCGCCGCGCTCGAGACCGCGGATGGCCGCATCGCGGCCCTCGTTGCGGCGGACGGAGAGCGGATCGCCGCCCAACCCGGCGAGGCGGTCGTGCTCGCCGTGCCGGCGCCGATCGCCGCCGACCTTCTGCCCGGGCTTGTCGTGCCTGACGCGTTCGAGGCCATCCTCAACCTGCATTTCCGCGTGCATGTGGCCCCCGGGCCGGCCGGGTTCATCGCCCTCCTCGGCGGGCTCGCCGAGTGGGTGTTCGTCAAGCCGGAAGTCGTCTCGGTGACGGTGAGCGCGGCAACGCGGCTCATGGAGCGTCCGGCCGATGCGCTGGCGGCGGAGATCTGGCCCGAGGTGTGCCGGGCGCTCGATCTCAGTGGAGTCCAGGGCGAGGCGATGCCGTCCGTGCGCGTTGTCAAGGAGCGGCGGGCGACGATCGCCGCCACGCCTGCGGAGGAGCGGATACGTCCGGGCGCGCGCACGGCGTTCGCCAACCTCGCGCTTGCCGGCGACTGGACCGCAACCGGCTTGCCGGGAACTATCGAGGGTGCCATCAGGTCCGGACGCATCGCGGCGGACATTTTCTCCCGATGAAGCAATGGACCGACGGATGCCGAGTGAGACACTGAGCGGAGGCGAGACCGGCCAGCGGCAGGACGAGGCGATCCAGCGCGCGCTCGCCGGCCTGCTTCGATACCGGCAGCCGGACGGGCATTTTGTGTTCCCGCTCGAGGCGGACGCAACCATTCCGGCTGAATACGTGCTGCTCGAGCATTACCTCGACCGCATCGATCCGGCGCTCGGGGCGAAGATCGGCGTTCATCTGCGCGCGATCCAGGGCGAGCATGGCGGGTGGCCGCTCTTTCACGGCGGTGCACTCAATCTTTCGGCGAGCGTGAAGGCCTATTTTGCGCTGAAAGCGATCGGCGATCCGCCCGAGGCGCCGCACATGCGCCGCGCCCGCGAGGCGATTCTGGCCGAGGGCGGGGCAGAGCGGACAAACGTCTTCACTCGGGTGCAGTTGGCGCTCTTCGGCATCGTACCTTGGCGCGCGGCGCCGGTGATGCCGGTTGAGATCATGCTGCTGCCGCGTTGGTTCTTCTTCCACCTCTCGAAGGTGTCTTACTGGTCGCGCACGGTGATCGCCCCACTCCTTGTGTTGATGGCGCTCAAGCCGCATGCACGCAACCCACGCCGCGTCGGGATCCCCGAGTTGTTCCGGACCGCGCCCGAGGCCGTGTACGACTGGATCCGCGCGCCGGATGGCTCATCGTGGGGGCGCCTTTTCGTCGACCTCGATGCCGTGCTCCGCCGGGTCGAGCGCTTCGCGCCGGCAGCCTTGCGGCGGCGCGCGATCGCGCGGGCGATCTCGTTCGTCACCGAACGGCTGAACGGCGAATACGGGCTCGGCGGCATCTATCCCGCGATGGCCAACACGGTGATGATGTTCGATGCACTCGGCATCGCCGATGAGGCTGCGGCGACCGCCTGGCAGGCCGTGCGGAAGCTCTTGGTGATCGAACCGGATCGTGCCTGGTGCCAGCCCTGCCTCTCTCCGGTTTGGGATACCGCTCTGGCCGGCCACGCGCTCGCAGAAGCGGGTGCGCGGGAGGAGGCTGCCGATGCGGCCGCTTGGCTGCTATCACGCCAGATCATCTCGCTCGCCGGCGATTGGGCGGTGGTCAGGCCAGGGGTCCGTCCGGGCGGCTGGGCATTCCAGTACGCCAATCCGCACTACCCGGACGTGGACGATACCGCAGTCGTCGGCATACTGCTGGCGCGCGGTGGAGATCCGGCACATGCCGAGGCCATTGCACGTGCCGCCGAATGGATCATCGGCATGCAAAGCGCGAACGGGGGTTGGGGTGCATTCGACGCCGACAACACACACGACGTGCTGAATCACATCCCGTTCGCGGATCACGGTGCGCTCCTCGATCCGCCGACCGCGGACGTGACCGCACGCTGCGTTTCTTTCCTGGCCGAGATCGGCCATCCAAGAACGGGTCCGGTGCTCGCCCGCGCGCTCGCCTTTCTCGAGCGAGAACAGGAAACCGAGGGAAGCTGGTTCGGACGCTGGGGCAGCAATTACATTTACGGAACCTGGTCGGTT
Source organism: Pseudomonadota bacterium (assembly GCA_021816925.1). GTDB lineage: Bacteria > Pseudomonadota > Alphaproteobacteria > Acetobacterales > Acetobacteraceae > JAKAWQ01. The sequence goes on along the minus strand of JAKAWQ010000071.1, from coordinate 11,191 downwards.
TTGTGCGCGCTCAACGCGGCGGGCCTTCCGCCGGAAGCGCCGATCGTGCGGCGGGCGGTTGCTTGGCTGCTCTCCTGCCAGCGTGCTGACGGCGGCTGGGGCGAGGATTGCGAGACCTATGCGTGTGCGCCGCACGGGCAGTATCGCGAAAGCACGCCTTCGCATACGGCCTGGGCGCTCTTGGGCCTGATGGCCGCAGGCGAGGTCAAACACCCCGCGGTTCAGCGCGGCATCGAGTGGCTGCTCGCGAATTTGGATGCGCACGGCGAATGGCCGGAAACCTCCTACAATGCGGTCGGATTCCCGCGCGTCTTCTATCTCCATTATCACGGCTACCGGCTCTATTTTCCGCTGCTCGCGCTGGCCCGCCATCGCGATCTCCTGCGCCGGGGCACGATTCGTGTGACGGGCGGGTTCTGATGGCACTCGGGGTTGTGGTTGGGCTGGCGGCAGAAGCGCGCATCGCCCGCCCGCTGCAAGCCGTGGTGACGATCGGTGGTGGCACGCCCGCGGGTGCCGAGATGGCGGCCGAATCCCTCGCCGCGGGCGGCGTGGTCGGGTTGCTGAGCTTCGGGCTGGCCGGGGGCCTCGATCCGGCCTTGAAGCCCGGCGATCTGCTGGTGCCGCGCGCGGTCCGGGCGTTCGGGCAGAGCTGGCCTGCCGATGCTGGCCTCCTCGCGCTGCTGGGCGGGCCGACGATCGAGCTTTTGCTCGGCGAAGGAGCGGTTGTCGCGAGTGCGGCCGCCAAGCGGCAGTTGTGGCAGGCAACCGGTGCGGCCGCCGTCGATCTTGAGAGCGGCGCTGTAGCACAAGCCGCCTTGCGGCACGATCTGCCCTTCGCCGTGCTGCGGGCGGTGTGCGACCCTGCCTCGCGCAGCCTGCCACCTGCCACGCTGGCCGCGCTCGATGCCGCCGGGCGGGTGCGCCCGCTGCGTTTCCTGGCCGCGACCCTCCGCCATCCCGGGCAGTTTGCGGCTCTTCTGGCCCTCGCATCCGATGCCGCAAACGCCCGCCGCGCGCTCGCCGAGCGGGCACGCGCGCTCGGCGCGCTCGGTCCTTCCCCTGTCCTCGGAGACAATGGATGAGCCCGATCAAATCCCCGCGTCGCTACAGGGAGCTTGCAAATCCGCAACTTAGGCCGCGTTATGGTGGCCTGCCGACCTTTTTCCGCCTGCCGGCGACCGAGGAACTCGGTGCCGTCGATATCGGGCTGATCGGTGTGCCTTTCGACGGCGGGGTGACGAACCGTCCCGGTGCCCGGCACGGTCCGCGCGAGGTGCGCAACCAGTCGAGCCTCTTGCGCAGCATCAACCCGGTGACCGGGGTGGCGCCGTTCGCCGCGGCGCGTGTCGCCGATCTCGGTGATGCCTGGATCGAAGAGCCCTACGCGCTGGAAAGCGCTCATGCAGAGATCGAGGCCTTCTTCGGGAACGTGCGCGCGGCCGGCGTGACCACGCTTGCCGTGGGCGGGGACCATTCGATCTCGCTGCCGATCCTGCGCGCGCTGGGCGCGGCGGGCCCTCTCGGCATGGTGCATGTCGATGCGCATTGCGACACCGGCGATGACTATCTCGGCTCCCGCTTCCATCACGGTGCACCGTTCCGTCGCGCGGTCGAGGAGAATCTCCTCGAGCCGCGCCGGGTGATCCAGATCGGCATCCGCGGCACGCTGAACGATCCCAACATGTGGCGCTTCAGCACGGAGAGCGGGATGCGCGTCCTTTCGATGGACGAGTTCCACGACGGGGGCTGGCGATTCGCGCTCGAGGAGGCGAAGCGCGTCGTTGGCGATGGTCCGGCCTATCTCTCCTTCGACATCGACGCGCTCGATCCGGTGTACGCGCCCGGCACGGGCACGCCCGAAGCGGGCGGAATCAGCACCATCGAGGCGATTCGTTTCTTGCGCGGACTGACAGGGCTCGACTTCCGGGGCGCGGACCTCGTGGAGGTCTCGCCGCCGTTCGACCACACGGGCCTGACTGCACTGCACGGCGCCTCGATCCTGTTCGAGCTGCTTTGCCTGCTCGCCGCCGCGCCAGGGTGCGCCGGGCAAGGCGGCCGGCGCGTTCCGCCGGCCTGATCAGACGTCCAGATTGGCGACCTTGAGGGCGTTCGCCGTGATGAACTCTCGGCGCGGCTCGACCACATCACCCATGAGCGTGGAGAAGACCCCCGCTGCGTCCTCGACGTCGCCCACCTTGACCTGCAACAGCGTGCGTGCCCCCGGATCGAGCGTCGTTTTCCAAAGCTGCTCCGGATTCATCTCCCCGAGCCCCTTGAAGCGCTGGATGGCAAGCCCCTTGCGGCCATGTGCGAGGATCCGCTCGAAGGCCGATGCAGGGCCGGCCACAGTTTCACTCTGACCGTCGAGGGTAAGCACGGCGGGGGCGGCAAATTTCTCCTTGAGAGGCAGGATGCGCTCGGCAAACCAGCGTGCCTCGGCGCTGCGCAAGCTCGCGGCATCCAGCGTGTAGCGTTCGGCGACGCCGCGCACGCTGCGCCCGAGGACAAGCCGGCCGTGCTCCGAGATGGCCTGCCAGCCGCGTTCTGCCGGCGGGGCGAGGGCGTCGAGGCGCTCGACGAGCACCGGCGCGGCGGCCGCGGCGTGTTCGACATCGGGAGTGAGTGCGCCAGCGATCGCCGCCTGCTCGAGGACTGCGGTCGGAGCGGCCGCGGAGAGCAGCCGGAGCCGCAGCGTCGCCTCGCGGAGGAAGCTCGCTTCCAGGACCAGCGCTGGGCCGGCAAGGGGGGCGGCGTCCGCATATGCAAGTGTCGCCTCACCAAGCGCCTTGCCAAGCAGGAAATCCTCGAGTGCGCGATCGTCCTTGAGGTAGCGTTCGTCGCTACCGCGCTTGGCGCGATAGAGCGGCGGCTGGGCGATGAAGAGGTGCCCGCGCTCGATCAGTTCGGGCATCTGGCGGAAGAAGAACGTGAGCAGGAGGGTGCGGATGTGCGAGCCGTCCACGTCCGCGTCCGTCATGATGACGATGCGGTGATAGCGGAGCCTAGCGATATCGAAGCCTCCCTGCTCCGGTTCGGCGTGGCCGATGCCGGTACCGAGCGCAGTGACGAGCGTGCCGATCTCAGCACTCGCGAGCATGCGGTCGAAACGCGCGCGCTCGACATTGAGGATTTTCCCCCGGAGCGGGAGAATTGCCTGGAAGCGGCGATTGCGACCCTGCTTCGCGGAACCGCCCGCGGAATCTCCCTCGACGATGAAGATCTCGCTTTGCGCGGGGTCGCGCTCCTGGCAATCGGCGAGCTTGCCGGGGAGGGTGGAAATGTCGAGCACCCCCTTGCGGCGGGTAAGTTCGCGGGCCTTGCGGGCCGCCTCGCGCGCGGCCGCCGCGTCCATCACCTTTTGGATGATCGCGCGGGCCTCTTTGGGGTGCGTCTCGAACCAGTGGGAGAGCCCGTCGGCGACCGCGGACTGGACGACCGGCTGCACCTCGGAGCTGACCAGCTTGTCCTTGGTCTGGGAGGAAAATTTCGGATCCGGAATTTTGGCCGAAAGAACCGCGGTGAGACCCTCGCGCATGTCCTCGCCGACCAGAGCGAGGCCCTCCTTCTTGCCCATCCCCTCGGCATAACGGCTGACGACGCGCGTGAGCGCGCTGCGGAAGCCTGCGAGGTGCGTGCCGCCGTCGCGCTGGGGGATGTTGTTCGTAAAGCAGAGCATCGTCTCGTGGTAGCTGTCGTTCCACGAGATTGCGAGCTCGACACGAATGCCTTGCTCCTCCGCGGCGATGCTGATCGGCGGGGTGAAGGCCGGGTTCTTGGCGCGGTCGAGCCAGGCGACGAAGGCGGTGAGACCGCCCTCATAGCGAAAGGCGGCCTCCTGCGGCGGTGCGTGCCGCTCGTCCCGGAGCGTGATGGAAACACCTGAATTGAGGAACGCAAGCTCGCGCAGCCGCCGTTCGAGCACGGCGAAATCGAAATCCGTACGGCTGAAGGTGACCGGGCTCGGCTTGAAGGTGACCTCGGTGCCCGAGGGTTCGGCCGATGCACCCGTCACGGCGAGCGGTGCCTCGGCATCGCCGTTACGGAAGCGAATAAAGTGCTCCTTGCCGTCACGCCAGATGCGAACCTCCATCCATTCCGAGAGCGCATTGACGACGGCGGCCCCGACGCCGTGCAGGCCACCCGAGACCTTGTAGGCGGTCTGGTTGAACTTCCCGCCCGCGTGCAGCCGTGTCAGCACCACCTCGGCCGCGGAGACGCCTTCCTCGGCGTGGATATCCGTCGGGATGCCGCGGCCGTCGTCGCGCACGACGAGGCTGCCGTCACCGTTGAGGGTGACCGAGACGTGACGCGCGAAACCGGCCTGCGCCTCGTCGAGCGCATTGTCGATGATTTCGAAGGCCATATGGTGTAGCCCCGAGCCGTCGTCGGTATCCCCGATATACATGCCGGGCCGCTTGCGCACCGCATCGAGCCCGCGCAGGACGGAGATTGCGGCGGCGTCGTAGGCGGGAGGCTCGGCGTCGGACCGGTCGAGAGGCGTGGCGGCGTTCCCGGACATGCCGGCTTGCTGCTCCTTGCTGGGCTTTCGGGGAGGCAGCGGATTATACGCGCCGGCGCGTGCAAAGCCCAGGGGTGAGGCGCCCGAAAGCGGCGTCAGGCGGGCTCCTCGAGGCTGAACTGATCCGCCTCCTCGTCGTAGGAGTAGAGCTCGCCATAGCGGCCCCAAGAGATGACCGTGTGCAGCGTGTCGTGCGCGTACTCGGGGGACATGTGGTCCTCGAGTTCGTCACGGAAGCGCTCGGCCGAGGCGCGGTGGTTCCACCGCTCCTCGAGGACCTGGCGGATGGTGGCGGCGAGCGGCACGTGGGCCTTGAGGGCGGCGGCGAACATGGCCTTGCGGGCGTCCGTGTCGGCGGCGGCGAAACGGCGCCCGGTATCGGTCAGGCGGATATCGCCCTCCTCGAGCTCGGCGAAGCGCAAGAGCGCGAGTGCCTCGCCCAAGGGCAAAAGCTCGTCTGCCTCGAGCTGCAGTGCGGCGGCCAATGCGGGCAGATCGGCGCGGCCGTCGTAGGGTGGCTGGGAGAGGGTTTCGATCAGCCCGGCGAGAAGGTTGGTTGAGACCGGATGCAGGGCCGTGCCGAAGGCCGGGGCGGGGGCGGCGTGCAGGCGTGCCGCCGGCTGGGCGCGCCGGGTCATCACTGCGTAGATCTCGTCCACCATCTGGCGGAAGGCTTTGTCGAGGCGGTTGCGCGGGTGGGCGAACGGCACCCTGAGCTCGCTCGCAATACGCCCGGGATTGGCGGAGAAGACGAGGATGCGGTCGCACATCAGCACTGCCTCCTCGATGTTATGGGTAACCATCAGCATTGACTTCACGGGCAGCCGTCCTTCCGACCAGAGGTCGATCAGGTCGGTGCGCAACGTCTCGGCGGTGAGCACGTCGAGCGCACTGAAGGGCTCATCCATCAGCAGAAGGTCCGGATGAACGACGAGCGCGCGGGCGAGCCCAACGCGCTGGCGCATGCCCCCCGAAAGCTCCTTCGGATAGGCGCTGTCGTAGCCGCCGAGGCCGATCAGATCAATTGCGGCCTCGGCCCGTGCGGCCCGCTCCGCGGGGGGCAAGCCCTGTGCCTCGAGACCGAGATCGACGTTCTCCCGCACGGTGAGCCAGGGAAAGAGGGCAAAGCTCTGAAACACCATGGCGATGCCTTCGGCCGGACCGACGAGCGGGGACCCGCGCCAGCGCACCTCTCCACACGACGGCGCCAGCAGGCCGGCGACCACCCTGAGCAACGTGGATTTGCCGGAGCCCGAGCGACCGAGGAGGCCGACGATTTCGCCCGAGGCGATCGTGAGTTCCACCTGGTCGAGCACGAGGAGCTCGGTCGCACTCTCCGTGCGGTAGGACTGGCTGCACCGCTGCACCTGGAGCAGGGGTTGGCGGGCAATGAGCGTGTCCATCCGCAGGCCTCCTCAGCCGAGCGTCGCGCGCCGACGGGCGAAATCATAGAGCGGCCGCCAGAAGAGCCGGTTCAGGACGAGGACGAAGCCCGCCATTACGGCGACACCGAGCACGATGTGCGCTGTGTTGCCCTCGTTGGTCGCCTCCGCGATATAGGCGCCGAGGCCGCGTGCGACCAGGGTGGTGTGGCCCCAGGAGGCGACCTCGGCCACGATCGTCGTGTTCCAGGCATTGCCCATGGCGGTGATGGCACCGGTGACGAGGTAGGGAAGAATTCCCGGCAGGATCACGCGGCGCCACCAAAGGAGCCCGCGCACATGCAGGTTCGCGGCCACCTCGCGCAAGTCGCCCGGGAAGGCAGCGGCGCCGGCGATCACGTTGAAGAGTACGTACCATTGCGTGCCGATAATCATCAGCGGCGTCAGCCAGATGTTCGGATCGAGCCGGAAGCGCACGATCAGGATCACAATCAGCGGAAAGAGAAGGTTCGCAGGAAAGGCGGCCAGGAACTGGGCGACGGGCTGGGCGAGGCGCGCAACGCGCGGGCGCAGTCCCATCCAGACCCCGACCGGCACCCATACCAGGATCGACACCAACACCGCGGCGAGCACACGCGCGAGGCTGAGGCAGCCGTCGATCAGGGTCTCGCCGAATGCGGGAAGCGTCAGGCTCGTCGAGACGAAGAGGACGATGCGCCAGAGCGCCGCAGCCACGACGAGCCCGACGGCGGTGAGCCAGAGTGCGTCTCCGGCGCGCGAGGGTGCGTGATGTCGCGCGGCATGGGTCTGCCGCGGCGCAAGCCGGAGCCCGCCGAGTGCGGCGAGCAGCGCGCCCACGGTCCGCGAGGCAAGCTTCAAAAACCGCGTCCGGCGCAGGAGCGCAAGCACCCAGGGCTCCGGCACGGGGGCGGCGGCCGTTGTCTCGACACGGAATTTGGCTGCCCACGCGACCAGCGGGCGGAACAGGATCTGGTCATAGAGCAGGATCACCACCAGCATGGCCGCGATCGCCCAGCCGACGGCGGGGAGATTGCGGTCGGCGAGCGCGAGCGCAACGAACGAACCGATGCCAGGCAGGGTCCAGGTATGGCTGCCGACCGTGATCGCCTCGGAGGCGACGACGAAGAACCAGGCTCCCGACATCGAGAGCATCGTGTTCCAGACGAGGCCCGGCATGGCGAACGGCACTTCGAGCCGCCAGAAGCGCTGCCAGGCCGAAAGGCGGAAGCTCCTGGCTGCTTCGTCGAGATCACCCGGAACTGTTGTCAGCGACTGATAAAAGCTGAATGTCATGTTCCAGGCTTGGCTGGTGAAGATCGCGAAGATTGCCGCCAGTTCGAGGCCGAGCACGCGGCCGGGGAAGAGCCCGACGAAGAAGACGACGGTGAAGGAGAGAAATCCGAGAATCGGAACCGACTGGAGGATGTCGAGCAGGGGCACCAGGAGCATCTCGGCGCGCCGGCTCTTTGCCGCCAGTGTGCCATAGCTGAAGGTGAAGAGGATCGAAACGACCAGCGCGACGAACATGCGCAATGTCGTACGCACCGCGTAGTAGGGCAGCAGCGCCGGATCGAGACGCACGGCCGCGGCCCCCACCGCGGTGAGCGGCGCGAGCGTCCCGCGTACCGCCGGGGCAAGGCCCATCAGAGCGCCGAGCACGCAGGCGACGGCGACAAAATCCCAGGCGTTTGGCAGCCGCCGTCCGGCGGCCATGGCAGGGGCGGTGCTGCTTGACACGATGTGGCCCCGAGGCGGAGGGGTGTGGCCCGCCTCTAACCTCTTCGGGCGGCTCTGTCAGCACCCGAAATGGCGTCCCCGCATGGCGTTTCCGTGATCGTCCGCGCTCAAAGACCGGTGCTGCCGAAGCCGCCTCCGGCACGCCCGGTGTCCATGATCTCCGCAACCTCCTGCCACGCAAGCCGGACCACCGGGGCAAGCACCACCTGCGCGATTCGCATCCCGCGTGTGATCGTGAAAGGAACATCACCGGCGTTGAGCAGGATCACCTGGATCTCGCCTCGGTAGTCCTCGTCGATCGTGCCCGGGCTGTTCGGGAGCACGATGCCGTGGCGGAGCGCAAGGCCAGAACGCGGGCGGATCTGCAACTCGAAGCCGGGCGGCAGTGCCACCTGGAGCCCGGTCGGCACCAGGACCCGGCCGCCGGGCTGAAGAGTGAGAGGCTCAGTAACAGCCGCGGCGAGGTCGAGGCCGGCGGCACCGGCGGTGGCGTAAGTGGGAAGCGGAAGGTCCGCCGCGTGGGCAAGACGCCTGACGGCGACCGGCATGACGTTCACGGGTGCACCTTTGGGCTCGGATGCAGATCCGGGTTCACGGTGCAAGCGCCGACGCGATGCGCGAGGCCAGCCGCCGCGCGACCTCCGCCTTCGGCAATCGCGGCCATTCCTCCACGCCCGCCTCGCTGATGAGCAGCACCGCATTGTCTTCGCCGCCCATGATGCCGCTCCCGGGAGCGACATCATTGGCGATGATCCAATCGCATCCCTTGCGCCGGCGCTTGGCCTCGGCATTGTCGCGAAGATCGTCCGTCTCGGCGGCAAACCCGATCACGAGCCGGGGCCTAAGCGGACCGGGGGCGGCAAGCGCGGCGAGGATGTCCGGATTGGGCACGAGCGTAAGCGCGGGCGGCGCTCTGCCCTGCTCCTTTTTCAGCTTGCGGCCGGAAGCCTCGGCCACTCGCCAGTCGGCGACCGCCGCTGCGCAGACGGCGATGTCGGCGGGCAACGCGGCCTCGCAGGCAGTGAGCATTTCGGCCGCGGTCTCGACGCGGCGCACCGAGAGCCCCGGCGGATCGGCGAGTGCCACCGGTCCCGAAACCAGCGTTACGCGTGCGCCGAGAGCCGCGAGTGCTGCGGCAATTGCGTGTCCCTGGCGCCCGGAGCTGCGGTTGGCGATATAGCGGACAGGATCGATCGACTCGTGCGTCGGGCCGCTTGTCACCAGCGCGTGCCGGCCGGCAAGCGGGCCGGCCGAAAGAAGCGCCGTGATTGCGGCGAGGATTGCCGGCGGCTCGGCGAGCCGCCCGGGGCCGTATTCATTGCACGCCATCGGGCCTTCGTCGGGGCCCACGATGTGCACGCCGCGTCCGGCAAGCGTGGCGATGTTGGCAGCCGTAGCTGGATGGACCCACATCCTCACATTCATTGCCGGCGCCACCAGAACCGGCTTGTCGGTGGCGAGCAGAACCGTCGAGGCGAGGTCGTCGGCGAGGCCGGCCGCCATCTTTGCCAGCAGGTCGGCGGAGGCCGGCGCGACAACAAGGAGATCGGCCGCGCGGGAAAGTTCGATATGGCCCATACGGCTTTCCGCATCGAGCGAGAAGAGGTCGGTGGCAACGTTGTTCTCAGTGAGCGCCTGGAGCGAGAGGGCGGAGAGGAATTTCTCTCCGCCGCTGGTCAGTACGGCACTGACGGCGGCCTTCTCGAAACGCAGAAGTCGCACCAGCTCCAGCGACTTATAGGCGGCGATGCCTCCCGAAACGATCAGCAGGATCCGCCGGCCAGCGAGAGCGCCCATGTCTCAGAGCCGCCAGCCGGAATGGATGGCGGCGATGCCGCCCGAGAGCCGTTCCACGCCGACCCGCGCGAAGCCGGCCTTGCCCAGCATGTCGGCGAGCGTTTCGGCATCGGGGAAGGTGCGTATGCTTTCGGCGAGATAACGATAGCTCGCCGCATCGGCGGCGACGACGCGCCCGAGCGCAGGTAGCATACGGAACGACCAAGCCTCGTAAAGGGGCATGAGGGCGGCGATCTCGAGACGCGAAAACTCGAGGCAGAAGAAGCGGCCACCCGGCCTGAGCACGCGGCGGGCCTCGGCGAGCACGGCGGCTTTGTCGGTGCAATTGCGCAGCCCGAAGGCGATGCTGACGGTGTGGGTGCAGCGGTCGGGAAGGGGCAGACGCTCGGCGTCGGCGACGACGAAGGAAAGGCCCGAGAGGGCGGCGCGCGCGACGGCGCGGCGGCGTGCAACCTCAATCATGGCAGGGCTGATATCGCAAAGCAGCACCGGACCGCCGCCCGCCGCCTGCCAAGCCAGGCTGATATCGCCGGTGCCGCCGGCAAGATCAAGCAGCCGCACCGCCGGGCGCGGATTGAGCAGGGTGACGAAGCGACGCTTCCAGAGGCGATGGATGCCGAGCGACATCAGGTCGTTCATCACGTCATAGCGCGGCGCAACGCTGGCGAAGACCTGGCCCACCAACGCAGTCTTGGCGGCGCGGGGAACGGTGCGGAAGCCGAAATCGGTGGTAGCGGGATTGTCGATCATGCCGGACCAGCATAGCCTCTCCCGTGCCCATGCCGGAACTCCCCGAAGTCGAGACCGTGATGCGGGGCCTTGCGGCGCGGCTCTCGGGGCGGCGAATCCTCCGGGTTCATGTGGCGCGGCCGGATCTGCGTTGGCCGCTGCCCACGCGCTTGGCGGCGCGGCTTGGCCGGCGGCGGATCGAGGGTTTCCGCCGCCGCGGCAAGTACATCCTGATGCAGCTTTCGGGCGGGGAGATCCTGCTGCTCCATCTCGGCATGTCGGGCCGACTTCTGCTCGGCGAGGGAGGGAGGGCGCTGGCGGCGCACGAGCACTTGGTGCTGGAGACGGACCGTGGCTGGCGGCTCAGCTTCGTCGATCCGAGGCGCTTCGGCAGCATCGATCTGGTGCCGACGGCGGAGGCGGAACACCATCCTCGGCTCGCCAATCTCGGACCCGAGCCGCTTGAACCCGGTTTTACGCCAGCGGTGCTCGCTTCACTTCTCGCAGGGCGTCGCACCACGATAAAGGCAGCGCTGCTCGACCAAGGCACGGTGGCCGGGCTCGGCAACATCTATGCCTGCGAGGCCTTGTTTCGCGCGCGCATCAGCCCGCGGCGGATCGCAGCCGGTCTCGGGTTGGCGCGGGTTGCGCGGCTGCACGCAGCCATCCGGGAGACGCTGACCGAGGCGATTGCCGCCGGCGGATCAAGTTTTTCCGATTATGTGCAGCCCGACGGAACGCTCGGGTATTTCCAGCACGCTTGGCAGGTGTACGGCCGCGTGCGTTGCCCGCTTTGCCCGGGGCCATCCTCCTGCCGCGGCATCATGCGCATCGTGCAAGGCGGGCGGAGCAGCCATTATTGCCCGCGCCTGCAACGCTAGCCCAACTTCCATTTTTTAAGGACGATTTTTGACGGCGGCACGGCTGCGGGCGGCTGGAAGCGTTTGAAATTGCTGGGACGAGCCGGCAGGTGGGCTGGGGATTCGCAAAGTAGTGACTAGAA
>JAKAWQ010000006.1 GCA_021816925.1 Pseudomonadota bacterium | reverse complement strand
GGCCTCACTCCGGTCGGGCTACGCCCTCCCTGCGTGACGCCTCAGCAACGGCACATAACGAAACCAAATGGCAGAGGCTCCACTTATCGAAGCCGAAACGCTGTCTCGACAAACCCGGCCACCTCTGGCGTACCAACTCCAAATCCGCACGAATTCCAATATTCAGCCCGCCGGCCCCCGAGCTACCCGCAGCCATCCGTCACGCCGATCCGCCGCCCTCGCCCCTCTCCCGCCATCCCCCGGCCGAAGATCTCGACCGACCGCGCGAGCGTCAACCCAACCGAATTCCCCACCGCCGTCCGATCGACGATCGCCATGTCGGCAATCTCCATCCGCCGCCGCCCGCCCCGCCCGCTTCTCCTGCTGATCCGAAGCGCACTCCCCCGCCCCTACACCCTCCCCACCATCGCTCGGTCGAACACCTCGAGCGCACGCTCCCGCGTCAGCTCAATCGGATTGCCGCCCGCCGTCGGATCGACGAGCGCCATCTCCGCGATCCTCTCCCGCCGCTCGCCGGGCACCCCGAACTCCGCCAGCGTGTGCGGGACACCAACCTCCGCCCGAAGGCGCAGCACCGCCTCCAGAAACGCCTCGAACGACGCCCCGAATCCCAAATACGCCGCCACCCGCTTGATTTTCTCTTCGATCGCCGGACGGTTCATCGCCAGCACATAGGGCATGAATACCGCATTCGTCATGCCGTGGTGCGTGTCGTAAAGCGCTCCTACCGGATGCGACAGCGAATGAATCGCCCCGAGCCCCTTCTGGAATGAAACCGCCCCCATCGCCGCCGCGCTCATCATCTGCATCCGCCCTTCGAGGTCCCCGCCATCCGCGAAGACCCTCGGCAGATAGTCGAAAACAAGGCGCATCCCTTCAACCGCAATCCCCTCCGCCATCGGATGATAGAAAGGCGCGCAATAGGCCTCGAGACAATGCGCGAGCGCATCCATCCCTGTCCCCGCGGTCACCGCGCGCGGCATCCCTGTTGCCAGTTCCGGATCGAGAACGGCCACCTTCGGCATCATCGCGGGATGAAAGATCACCTTCTTCGTGTGTGTCGCCTCGTCGGTGATCACCCCCGCCCGCCCCACCTCGGAGCCCGTGCCGGCCGTCGTCGGCACCGCCACCACCGGCGCGATCCCCGCCGCATCGGCCCTCTTCCACCGATCCCCGATATCCTCGAACTCCCAGACGGGCAGCCGCTGCCCCACCATGAACGCGATCACCTTGCCCGAATCGAGCGCGGAACCGCCGCCGAACGCCGCCACCCCGTCATGACCGCCAGCGCGGTACGCCGCCACCCCGGCCCTGATCCCGGATTCCACCGGATTGGGCCGCACGTCGGAAAAGACCGCAAATGGAACCTTCGCTTTCTCCAATCCCTCCAGCACCGCCCGCGTCATCGCCATCCCGGCGAGCCCCGCATCGGTCACGAAAAGCGGCCGCCCGATCCCGGCCCCTTGCAAGATCTCGGGCAGCTCCTTCACGCGCCCTGCCCCGCACAGCACTCGCGTCGGATAGCTCCAGTCGGCTCGAAGAATGACCATGCATGGTTCCTTTACAGTTGCTCAAGCGGCAACAAGATGAAACGATTTCGGTTGCGTCAGATTGTGGTACCCGATCTCCGAAAGAGACCCGCCCTTGCCCGTCTCCTTGACACCTGTCCAGACCAGTCCCGGATCGAGATAATCGCAGCGGTTCATGAAGATGGTGCCGCACTCGAGCCGCGCGCCGAGTGCTGCCGCCCGCTCGAGATCCGCGGTCCAGATCGAGGCGGTCAGACCGAACCGGCTGTCGTTCATCAGCGCGACCGCCTCCTCGTCGTCCCCGACCTTCATGATCCCGACCACCGGGCCGAAGCTCTCCTCGCGCATCAGCGCCATCTGATGGTGCACCGCAATGAACGCCTCTGGCGCGAGCCAGGGCGATCCTTCCCGGTCGCGCGCATCCGGCGTGCCGATCAGCACCTTCGCGCCCGCCCGCCGCGCCTCCGCCATCTGCCCGCGCACCACATCGGCAAGCCCCGCCTTCGCCATCGGGCCCACCATCGTTGTCTGATCGAACGGATCACCGAGCGCGTAGCTCCGCCCGAAGGCCGCGAACCCATCCACGAACCGCTCGTAAAGACCCGCCTGCACGTAAATGCGCTTGACCCCGCAGCAGCTCTGCCCGGAATTGTAGAAGGCCCCGTCCACCAGCGTCTCGATCGCGCGCTCGAGCGGTGCATCCGCGCGCACATAGGCCGGGTCCTTGCCCCCCAGTTCGAGCGTGAGCGTGGCGAACGCCCCTGCGGCCGCGCGCTCCACCTGCCGCCCGCCTGCCACCGATCCCGTGAAGCTCACATGGTCGATCGCACCCGACCCGATCAGCCGCTCCGTGTCAGCGTGGCTCATCACCAGGTTCTGCAGCAGCCCCTCCGGCAGCCCGGCCGCCCGCCCCGCCGCCGCCAACCGCTCACCGGCCAGCAGCGTCTGCGTCGCGTGCTTGAGAAGCACCGCATTCCCCGCCATCAGCCCCGGCACCACGGCATTGATCGCCGTCAGGAACGGATAATTCCAGGGTGCGATCACCAGCATGATACCGAGCGGCTCGCGCGCAATGAACCGCCGCCCGCCGCCCGCCCCGCCGCTCTTCTCGATCGGCCGGAGCGCGTCCTCCGCAATCCCGATCATGTGCCGTCCGCGCTCTTCCACCCCCCGCGCCTCGCCCCTGAACCGCACCGGCCGGCCGATCTGCCACGCGAGTTCCGGAACGATCTCGGAATTCATGGCGAGAAGCGCGTCGACCATCCGCGTGACCAAACCCGCCCGCTCGCCGATGCTCGCCTCGCGCCACGCCCTCTGCGCGCCCCCCGCGTGCGCCACCGCGACCTCGATCTCCGCGCGCCCCACCAGCGCCCGTTCGGCATAAAGCCGCCCGTCCACGGGCGAGAAGATCTTTGCCGTCCCGCTCATTCTTTCCCTCACGCCCGTTCGAAGCCGCGCCGCAATTCCCAGTCTGTCACGCGCCGGTCGTATTCAAGCTGCTCCCATTCCGCCGTATGCACGTAATGCTCCAGAACCTCCGCCCTGAACGCCTCCGCCAGCATCGCCGAATCGCGCATCTCCGCGATCGCCGCGCGCAACGTCTTCGGCACCTCCCGCACACCGCCCACCCGGTACGCATCGCCCGTGAATGCCGGCTCGAGTTCCAGCCCGCCCTCGATCCCCTCGATCCCCGCCGCAATCAGCGCCGCAAACGCGAGATAGGGGTTGAGATCCGCCCCGCCTATCCTGCATTCTACCCTGACGGCCCGCGTGTTCGCCCCGCATAGCCGGAAGCCCGCGGTCCGGTTGTCCTCCGCCCACACGAGCTTCGTCGGCGCGAACGTTCCGGCCTGGAATCGCTTGTAGGAATTCACATACGGCGCCAGAAACCAGGTGATCTCCCCCGCGTGCCGCATCAGCCCGGCGAGGAAGCTCCGCATCAGTCTCGACATCCCGCGTTCCGCCGCCGCATCGAAGAACGCGGGGGCGCCCGCGGCATCGGCGAGCGAAAGATGAATGTGCGCCGAACTGCCCGCCAGCCCATAATTCCACTTCGCCATGAACGTCACGGCCTTGCCTTGCGCGTGCGCGATTTCCTTGATCGCGTTCTTGAGCACCACATGCCGGTCCGCCATCGCCAGCGCATCGGCGTAGCGGACATTGATCTCCTCCTGCCCCGGTCCCCACTCTCCTTTCGAATTCTCGACCGGAATCCCCGACGCTTCGAGGTGCTTCCGCACCGCCCGCATCACCCCCTCTTCCTTGGTCGTTTGGAAGATGTGGTAATCCTCGATGTAGTAGCCGGCCGTTTCGAGCCCGCGATAGCCCTTCTCGTGGATCGCGCGGAAGCTCTCGTCGAACAGGTAGAACTCGAGCTCCGATGCCACGTTCGCAGCAAGCCCACGCTCCCTGAGCCGTGCAAGCTGACGTTTCAGCACGCTTCTCGGCGCGTGCGGAACGGGCTCGTGCCGACGGTGATCGAGGAGATCGCAGAGCACGAGGGCGGTTCCCTCGAGCCAGCTCGCACGCCGGAGCGTCCCCATGTCCGGGCGCAGCACGAAATCCCCGTAGCCCCGCTCCCAGCTCGCCGCCGCGTACCCCGGTACCGGCTCCATGTCGATATCGTTGGCCAGCAGATAATCGCACGCATGCGTCTCCTCGTGCGCCACATCGAGGAAATATTCCGCCTGGAACCGCTTGCCGAGCAACCGTCCCTGCATGTCGGGAAAGCACGCGAGCACGGTGTCGATCGCACCCTCGCCCGCCGCACTCCGCAATCCCTCGAACGTCAGCATCCTCGCCATGCCCATCCCGCCCTCACACCTTCCGCCATCCTCGCAGCCGGCTCGCTCACACCGCAAGCGCCCGCGCGATCTCGGCCGCACTCGGAAGCCTCTCGGCCTCCATCACGCATCCGATGATCCGCTCCATCTGCGCCTCCCCAACCCGCGGCCCGGCGAGCTTGCGGAATTTTTCCACCACCTCCGCCTTGCTCGCAAAGCTCTCCTCGCTGCCGCGCGGCGCTTCCACCGTCTCCTCGAGGCGCGTTCCGTCCCGAAGCAGCACGGCCACCCGCACCATGTGCCGGAACGATCGCCCGCACGCCGTGATCTCGGGATCCTCGATCACCGCAACCCGCGCCGCCAGCGCAAGCCGATCGGGATCCGCAAGCATCGCCTCCTTGAACTGAGCGACGAACACATCCCCCTCCAGCAGCAGCACCGCCACGCAATAGGCAAGATTGAGCTGCGCCGAGGTCAGCCCCTCCGGGCGGTATTTCCATCCCGCATGATCCACCGTCACCCGCGAGGCGCTCACGATGATCTTCTCCACCTCCTCCGCCCTGAACGGATGCCGCCGCCGGATCGCCTTCAACGCATCGAGCGTCGTGTGGTTACTGCCGACGCACGCATAGAATTTCAGCGCCACACCCATGGTCTCGAACCGCGCCCCGAGCCCTCTCACCAGCTCCTCCCGATCGAACCGATCGTTCGAGCGCGAGAACGTCGTGCAGAAACCTCCGTATTCGCTCTCGAACGGATCGGCGATCCCGGTGAAGCCGGCCTCCGCCAGAAGCGCCGCATAAAGCCCGCTTTGCGCCGCCCGGCCCGCGTGCATGCGTTTCGCCATCGCGCCGTACTGCGCCGCCATCAGCCCCGCGGACTGCGTCGCCGCCATCCCGAGCGCATGCGCGCACTGATCCGCGTTGAGCCTAAGTGCCGCCGCCGCTCCCGCCGCCGCCGCGAACACCCCGACCGTCGCCCCCGAATGCCACCCCTGCCCGATATGCTCCGGGCCCATGCAAAGCCCGACCCGCGGCCCGATCTCGTAGCCCGCGAGGCATGCTCTCAGGAACGCGCGCCCCGTCATTCCCGGCCGCAGTTCCGCCACCGACAGCACCGCCGGCAGCGTCACCGCGCCCACGTGCAGCACCCCGCCCCGATGCACGTCGTCAAGCTCGAATCCCTGCACCAGCGTACCATTCATCAGCGCTGCGTGCGGCGCCGAAAGCCGCCGCCCCGTCCCCCACACCGTGCACGCCCGCGTCGCATCCAGCCCCTCGAGCACACCAAGCAGAATGCGGCTCCAAGGAAGATCGCCCGCGTAAAGCGCGCAACCGAGCGAATCGAGAATAAGCAGCTTGAGCCGCGCCAGCACCTCGGCCGGCACCTCCGCCTCTCCCACCCCCGCCACGAACTCTGCCATCCGCCGCGTGTAGGTGTTGGCAATGCCCGCCGCCTCGTCCATTCGCTTCCCCGACCCTCCCGCCGCCCTCAACCCGTCCCGATCGCCGTCCCGGCCGCGGCCTCGGCCAGGCCTTCAGCACGCCGCCGAGCGCGCCCACCGTCGCCGCCACGCCTTCCCCAAGCCCGTGCCGGCGCGCGGATCATCGCCGGCGTGAGGGTCTGACACCCACGCGTTCGCCCGCAACCTCCTCCATGTGCGCGCCTTACGCCCCGCTTTCCGCCCCTCGCAGTGCCCGCCACACCCGCTCCGCGCTCGCAGGCTCGCTTTCGATCCTCGTCCCCACCTGCGCCAGCGCATCGTTGACGGCGTTCATCACAGCACCCACCGCTCCCATTACACCGCCCTCTGCCATCCCCTTGATCCCCGCCGGCGTGAGCGCGCTCGGCCGATCCATCCTGAGAAGCTCGAATTCCGGCAAATCGTCCGCCCGCGCCAGCGCGTAATCCATAAAACTTCCCGCCAGGAACTGCCCATCCTCGCCGTACGCCGCACACTCCATCAGCGCGCCCGAGATCCCCATCCCGATCGCGCCCTCCGTCTGTCCCTCCACCACGATCGGGTTGATCACTTGCCCCGCGTCCTCCGCCGCCACGTACCGAAGCACGCGCACCACGCCCGTCTCCCGCTCGATCTCCACCACGCACGCATGCGCCGAATTGCTGAAGGTGAGCGGCGGCGGATCGTACGCCGCCACCGCGAACAAGCCGGGCTCCATCCCTGCGGGCAACGAGAGCGGATCGAAATGCGCGCGCCGCGCCACCTCCTGAAGCCCGATTCCCGTCTCCTCCCATCCCCCGCCCACGGCGCTCAGCACGCGCCCCTCGTGCATCGCAAGCCCCTCGGCGCTGTTTCGCCCCAGCATCGAAGCAGCGATCGCCAGCACCTTTTCCTTCAACTGCCGCCCCGCCAGCGTAAGCGCGCTCCCGCCCGCCGTCGCTCCCCGTGCTCCGCGGCTTCCCATTCCGTACGGTGCCAGATCCGTATCGCCAAGCTGCATCGTCACGTCACGCACGTCCGCACCGAGCGCCGCCGCCACCACCTGCGCAAGCGTCGTCTCGTAGCCCTGTCCCGATCCCATCAGCCCGACGCTCGCAAGCACTGCCCCGCCCGGCTCCACGCGAACGAGGCCCACCTCGTGTCCCGATCCCGGAATACCCGAGGCGCGATAAAACGCCGAGCCGTACGTATTGCTTTCCAGAACCGCGCAAATCCCGACGCCCGTGAGCCGCCCCTCCCGCGCCGCCGCGGCTTGCGCGCGCCTTGCCCCCGCATAGTCAATCGCCGCCGTCGCCGCCTCCAGCGTCTCCCGGGGCGTGATCGCCTCCAGCCGCTCGCCGGCCGCGTTCTGATAAGGCAGATGTTCCTTCCCCAGAATGTTCCGCTTTCGTATGTCCAGTGGATCCCGCCCCAGCTCCCGCGCAATCGCCTCGATCGTCCCCTCCGTCACCCAGCTCACGATCGCCATCGGCGCGCGCATCGGCGCCGAGGGGCACTTGTTCGTCAGCCACACTTTCACGTCGTATCCGAAATGAGAAATTCGGTACGGTCCCGGCAGGTTGATGGCGATCATCCGTGCCATGTAGTTCGCGGGAAAGAAGCACCAGGCGCCGAAATCCACTTCGAGGCTCGCCTCGAGCGCCAGGATCGTCCCCTCTTCGGTCACCGCCGCCCGCGTCGTGATCCGCTCCTCCCGCGCATGCAGGCTCGCCGCAAGATTTTCTCCCCGCTCCTCGCGCCAACGCACTGCGGCACCCAGCAACGTCGCCGCCGCCACCACCGCCAGCTCCTCGCGCATCAGCACGATCTTCTGCCCGAACCCTCCCCCCATGTCCGGCGCCCGCACGGTCACCTGCGCCTCGCTCAGATGCAACCGCGCCGCGAGCGCCGTCCGATAAGGATGCGGCGCCTGCGTACCCACGATCATCGTCAGATGTTCCCACCCCGCGTCCCAGATCGCGATGCACCCGCGCGGCTCCATCGGCACATGCGTCTGCCGCTGCTGCCCGAACCGCACGCTCACCACATGTGGCGCCCGCGCGAACACATCCTCCAAACCCGCCGTCGCGAACCGCTGGGCGGAAACCAGATTGCCCGGCACCGCCGGATCAACCAGCACCTTCGCCACCCGCGCCGCCGCGATCGAGGCCACGGCCTCGCCCACCTCGTACTCAACCCTCACCTGCTCCGCCGCGTCCATCGCCGCCTCGCGCGTCTCGGCCACCACCAGCGCCACTGGATCGCCAACGAAACAAACTTCCTCCGCCGGCAAAGGCGGCATCGTCACCGGCCTGAGCCCCTCGATCGCCGGCGCGATCCGAAGCGGCGTTGCAAGTCGCGCCATCTCCGCCCCGGCCAAGACGAGCCGCACGCCCGGCATCGCGCGCGCCGCCTCTACGCCGATCGCCTCAATCCTTGCCCGCGCGTGCGGGCTCCTCACGAACACCGCAAAGAGGCAACCCGGCACCGCGATATCATCGCAGAACCGCCCAAGCCCTTTGAGAAGCCGCGCATCTTCCCGCCGCGTCATCGCCCGCCCCAAAGGCGATGCCGCCTCCTTCGTCTCCATCGCGCTCCTCCCCGCCGGTGCAGGATCAGTTTCACGTTCCGGTCAACGCCTTGCAGCTTGACCTTTCATCGCCAGCTTTTCTACTCTTCGCTCGTGGTCGTCTGCCTCCCCGCCTCTGCTCTTCGCCTCCGACGCCGGCGCGCCCTTCCCGGCGGCGGTCCCGATGCTCGTGGCAGGGTCCGGCGCAGCGGAACCCGCGCCCGCGCGCGCATTCCCCGCTAGCGCCTCAACCTTCCTCCCATCGACACCCCGCCGGCCCAGGCCCGCGGGGTTTTTGCTGTCCTCCTTCTTTGCGGCCCGCCATGTCCCCCTCCCTCACCCTCGTCACGCTCGCCGACCACCCCGATCTCCTGCCCACCCTCCAAGCCTGGCTCGGCAATCGCCGCACGCCCGCCTTCAGCCCCGCGCACTGCTTCATCCTGCTTGCCGCCCGCGCCCGCGTCGCGCACGGGGCGTACGGTGTGCCCGCCGGCACGGCGAGCCTCACCCCTCGCGGCCTCGACTCCCGCGCCGACCTCACGCCCTGGCTCGCCAACCTCTACGTCCCGCCCGCTTATCGCGGCCGCGGCCACGCGCAGCGCCTCGTCGCCGCCGTCGAATCCGCCGCCCGCGCCGCCCGCGTCCCCACCCTTTGGCTGGTCACACGTTCCGCTGCGCCGCTCTACGCGCGCCTTGGCTGGCAGCCCGTCGGCCCCACCCTCTTCCACGGTGATCCCGCAACCCTGATGCGCCGCGATCTCGCCCCGATCGCACCTCCGCTCCTCGCTCAGAGTGCGAAGCCGTACAGAGTCTCATCCGCTGCCACGTAGATCCGCCCGTCGCCCACCACCGGCGTCTCGAACCGCCGCACCAGCCCCATCGGCCGGCTCGCGAACAGCACTTCCCCGTCGCTCGCGCGAAAGGCGCGCAACCGCTCGTCGCCTTCCGCCCCGACCGCCCACACCACCGCGTCCGCCCCGCCCGCCGCGGTCGTCACGATCGGCGCGCCCCGCCCGTGTTCGGCCGCGCACCATGCCACTCCGATCCGCGGCCCCGGCCCGAGCCTGAGCGCCACCAGATCGCCCGATCTCCCTCCGGGGCACCCGACCCCCTCGCCCTGGAATGCGACGTACTCCACGCCGCCGCTCTCCCAAGGTGCCGGCGCCGTGCGGATCGGCACCCGCGAGACGTGCCTCACCGCAAGGGCACCACCGATACCGCCCAAGTTCTGCCGATCGAGCAAGTAGGCGTTGCCGTCCTTGCCGAGCGCTAGCACGGTTTTCGTCCCCACCAGCATCGGATTGGTCGCGCCGAGATCGAGGTCCCGCCGATCCAGCGCGCGCCAGTCCGTGGGTGCGAAAAAGTCCTGTCTCTGCCCGGAGAATTTCCCGTCCAGCCCGAGCCGGATCACCGCCTCGCCCCCACCCCAGCGCCTGGCATCCATGGTGTTGCCGGTGGCAACGAAGAACGACTGCCCGTCCGAAACCATCCCGCCCGGCGCCCAGATCCCCCCGCCCCGCGCCGCCGTCTCCCATCCCGAGATCTTGGCCGGATTTGCTTCCTCCCCCCCCACCACCCAGCCGTGATAGTATTGGCAATCCCCGAAATGCCCGGCGTAGGGCACGAACACCCGCCCCGCCGCCACCGAGAGCGCACTCCTCTGTCCCTGGTTCACGCCGATGAACCGCCTGCCCTCGGCCGCCAGCGCACGCCGCACATCCACCGGCCACCCCGGCCGCACACGCCCGTCGCCCATCCCCAGCGCGAATAACATCTGCCGCGCCACGGCTTCACCACGCCGCACCATCGCCGCCGCATAGAGCACGCCGGCGTCGATCACCGGCGTGCCTGTGATCCCCATTGGATCGATGTCCCCGCACGGAAGCGCGCCAAGCGGCGCCGGCGGTCCCAGGACCGTCCGCCAGATCACAGCCCCGCTCGCCGCATCGAGCGCCTCGACCCCGTTCCGCTCGGTCGCCACGATCACCATCGCCCGCCCGCCCGGCGGTTCGGCGTAGAGCGGTGCCGCATAGACCGGCCCCGCCACGTGCGCACGGAATGCCGCCTCCGGCCGCATCGCACGCACCTTCGCCGCCGTGAGCCCTGGCACCTTGTAGCGCCCGCTCCGCGCCGCATCGGCATGGTACTGCACGACGCCCTCCTCGGCCCTGGCTGCGCCCGCCCCCACGGCCATAAGCACCGCCGCCAAGCCGATCCCCGCCGCCATTCGCCTCATCCGTGCCTCCCTCGCCCGCCCCGCGCAAAACTGGCACAACCGCCCCACGCGAGAGGAAACCACCATGCTCGAATGCACCATCGCGGGCAGCCTGCCCAAGCCCTCCTGGCTCGCCGAACCGAACCGCCTCTGGGCACCCTGGCGCCTTGCCGGCGACGACCTCGCCGCCGCCAAGCGCGACGCAACCCTCCTCGCACTCAAGGAACAGGAAGACGCCAGCATCGACATCGTGACCGACGGTGAACAGTCCCGCCAGCATTTCGTGCACGGCTTCCTCGAAACCGTGCGAGGGATCGACTTCGCTCGCCGCGTCGAGATCGGCATTCGCGCCGACCGCTACAAAGCCCTGGTCCCGACCGTCACCGGCCCGCTCTCGCTCAACGGCCGCGTGCACAAAACCGAGGCCCGCCTCGCCCGCGCCCACACCACCCGGCGCCTCAAGTTCACCCTCCCCGGCCCGATGACGATCGCCGACACCGTCGGCGATGCGCACTACAAAAGCCGCCCCGCCCTCGCCATGGCCTTCGCGGTGCTCCTGAACGAAGAGGCCCTTGCCCTCGAGGCCGACGGCATCGACGTCATCCAGTTCGACGAGCCCGCCTTCAACGTCTATCTCGACGAGGTCCGCGACTGGGGCATCGCCGCGCTCGAGCGCGCGGCCCAGGGCCTATCCTGCCTGACGGCCGTGCACATCTGTTACGGCTACGGCATTCCCGCGAACCGCGCCTGGAAGGAAACGCTCGGCGCGGAATGGCGCCAATACGAAACGATTTTCCCTCTCCTCGCGCAAAGCCGCATCCGCCAGGTCTCGCTAGAGTGCCGCAACTCGCACGTGCCCATGGAGTTGATGCGCCTGCTCGACGGCAAGGACGTGCTCGCCGGCGTCATTGACGTCGCCACTGACGCCGTCGAAACGCCCGAAGAGGTTGCGGCCCTCATCGCGGAGATCTCGAAGCACGTCCCGCCCGCGCGCCTCTTCCCCTGCACCAACTGCGGCATGGCGCCGATGGCCCGCCCCGTCGCCTCTGCCAAGCTTTCGGCCCTCGGCGCCGGCTCGGCGCTGGCCCGCCGCCGCCTCGCCTGACGCGCCCCGCGGCGCGTCTGCCGCCCCGCAGCAACGCACCTCTTTTCACCCACCCGTCGCACCTTGCTCTCGAAGCAGCGCCGCGAGTGCATAAACGCGCGTCTCTGTCAGCGAGAGCATCCAGCCGTCGACGATGACGATCCTGCCGTTGCGAAAATCATCCCGGCTGACCTCTCTGATGGATCGCGCAAGCGCATCCTTCGAAGACCAACCTCCGCCCGCCGACCGCACGTCCCCGAGGATGAACCTCGCAAGGGATCCCTTCGAAACATCCCGCGTCGGCAAGGCTTCCAGGCACGCTCTGCCGATGGCGTATCCGTTCCCCAGATCTCCACACACCGCAGCGAGTGCGCCATAGCCGGACATCCAACGAACGTGATCACTGAGCCGCGCGAGGAACGAGTCGTGCCTGCGGAGCCAAGCCATTCCTCCGCCGATGACGTTCGCCATCAAGCGGCGCCGACCGAACGTCGCCCGAAACATCATGCGAGCACTTTTTTGAGATGATCGGCCAGGCGCAGTGCCAGGGCGACGATCGTCAGGGTCGGATTGTTCGCCCCGCCCGTCGGAAACACGGAACTGCCGGCAACATAAAGATTGGCCACGCCGTGCACCCGGCAATTCTCATCGACCACACCTTGTTTCGGATCGCGGTGCATGCGGGTCGCGCCCATCTGATGCTCATTACCATAGAAATCGCTCGGCCAGCGGCCCTCATTGGCCAACGACGAGTGCAGCCGGCCAAACCCCGCCCGCCCGATCTCCGCCCCGAGCAGACGCAGGATCGCGATGGCTTTGCTCTTGTCTTCAGGCACCAGTTGCCAATCCACGACGATCTCGCGCATGCCGAGACGATCGCGCTTGCTTCCGAGGAACACCCGGCTTTGCGGGTTCGGCTCCTGCTCCGACGCACAGTGCACCTCCAGAGCCTCGATCGGAATCCCTTCTCCGAAAAGCACTTTACGGGCTGCAAAGTCTGCAACACCTTCAAGATTGCCGACAACCTTGGAGAGATCCGCCATCAGCCTCCCTCCGGGGCCTTCCCCCTCGAGCACCCGTTTGAGTGCATTGACCGCGTGCACAACCGGCGAGAACTTGTAGCCCCAGGAGATCATCATGTTGGGAAGGTGCCGCCGGCGCATGCTCGCCGCGGGCAAGCCGATGAAAGAGACGAACGGGTGCTTGCCGCCAAAACCCGTGTAGTCACCTTCGCTGCGGAAATCGAACGTCATGCGTGGATGCGCCGGCGCGATAACGCCTCCGGAATAAACGAGGTGTACCATGAAGAATCGCCCGACCAGATCGTGCGCATTGCCGAGCCCCTTGCCGCCTTGCTTGCCGGAGGTCAGCAGAAGCCTTGCATTCTCAATCCCGCCCGCCGCCAGGATATAGAGTCGCGCGCGAACGGTGAAATCGATCCCGGAAAGGGTCTTGACGGACAGTTCCCTGACCGCAGCGTTGTTCTCGCCGGCATCAAAATGAAAGGCATTGGCATGAAGATACACGTGAAGCTGTGGCGCCCTGCGAAGCTCCTCTGCATAGACCGGCCCGAACTGGACCGAGCTCACCTGCAGGATCCTGACCTCGAAATCAGGACCGGAAAACGGCGAGGGGATCTCCTTCGGCGAAATTCCCCAATGCGACGGCCGATAGTCGTAAGGCCCGATGCGACAGACCTTCTGCGCTCGCCGGTACCACGGATCGAGATGGGGTTTGGAGAAAGGCCAGCCGTGGTAGGGGAGCGTGTCGCGCGGCTCGAAATCGATCGCATCGTACGGCAGGCACCAGCCGCCCCAATGGTTCGTCGTGCCCCCGAAATAGCGAAGCCGGCACGTCGTCAAATCCTCGAACGGTCGCCCGACACTCTGCCCCTCATAGAGATCCTCGGTCCGCTGATCGTAATGCATGCCGCCGCTCTCGAGGAGCACCACGCGGAAAGGCGAACCGATGAACTCGCGCGCAAGCGTAATCCCGGCCGCGCCTGCGCCGACGATGCAAACCTCGGGCTCGAGAACCGTCCCCGGGGGGACGGATCGTGCATCCATGATCATGAGCAGCCCCTCTTAAGCATGCCCTGCCGGCCCTCTGGCAGCGTGCAGGCTGTGACCGATGCAGGCACTCCGGCAATGCAAAAAGCGGCGGAGGGGCAAGGTTCCGGAGCGAGATTTGCGGCAGCAGTGTGTTCCGACCCGCAACCCGCAATCGAGTCACAAATCCGTCATCGCCTACACCTCGATTTGCACCAACCCATCGTCCCCTGCACGGCACGACAGGGCTTGCGGCACCTCCCCATATCGCCAAACGAGGGGGTTCACCATCTCCGCACTCACGCCAATGCTAATTGACCCGGTCAAAGCACACCCATACCCTGCCTCTGCCCACTGGTGGCAGACTAGGCAAGGTGCTGGTGCCTCGATGGTGGGCGGGGACGTACCGAAGCGGGCTGGCCACCAACGGCGACATCCGGCGTAGACCCGCGGGCCATTTCGAGTCTGGATGAACGGTCGTCTCGCGGTTTGATCGGCCCCGCTCTTCGCAAGGGTGGAAGAGGAAAGAACCGGAGGATCTGACCGATGACGAAGGCCGTGCTGGTCGCCGGCGGCGCCGGATATGTCGGGGCACATACCTGCAAGTCGCTGGCCAGGGCGGGCTTCCTTCCCGTCGTGCTCGACAATCTCTCGACCGGCCATCGTGACTTCGTCCGTTGGGGGCCCCTCGTCGAAGCGGATTTGCGCGACACCGCCGTCATCGCGGATGCCATCCGTCGGTACCACTGCGGCGCCGTGCTCCACTTCGCCGCCTTCGCCTATGTCGGCGAGTCCGTCACCGACCCGGCGAAATACTACGACAACAACGTCGCCGGAACGCTCTCGCTGCTGGCCGGAATGCGCGCGGCAAGATGTGACGCCCTGGTCTTTTCGAGTACCTGCGCCATCTACGGACAACCGAGAGAGGTGCCGATCGTCGAAGAAACGCCACCGGACCCGATCAATCCTTACGGGGCCTCGAAAATGATGGCGGAGCGCATCCTGGCCGACTTCGGCCCCGCCTACGGCCTCCGCTCGATCGCCTTGCGCTACTTCAACGCCTGCGGCGCCGACTCGATCACGGAAATCGGCGAGCTTCGCGATCCCGAAACGCACCTGATCCCCCGCGCGATGATGGCCCTGCAAGGCCACATCCCGGATTTCTCCGTGTTCGGAACCAATTTCGAAACCCCCGACGGCACCGCCATCCGCGACTATATCCACGTCGCCGACCTCGCGGACGCCCATGTCTCCGCCCTCGAACAATTGCTTGCCGGCAAGCCGGGTGGGGTCTTCAACCTCGGCACGGGGCGCGGCTACTCGGTGCGGGAGGTGTTGAACGCGATCGAACACGAAACGGGCGAACGCCTGCCCTCCGTCACCGGCCCCCGTCGCCCCGGAGACCCGCCTGTCCTGATCGCAAACCCGGCGCGCGCCCGCCGCGAGCTCGGTTTCAACCCGCAGCACTCGGACCTCACAAACATCGTGCGAACCGCTTGGGCCTGGCACCGCCGCGCCCACCCGAAGCGCAATGCGCCGGCGGGTGCCGGCGCATTGCGCTTCGGGTGGGGAGAGGTCGGACCGGCACCATCCAAGGGGGCGGCGAGGCCATGAGGACCGAATCATGGTACGTTACCATTCCGGTCCCCTATTCTCGAAGGCCACGTGCGACAGCGATGCCTCCCCGGCAAGGCGAACCCGCGTCGGCTCGCTCCGCCGCCCGGTTTCGATTTCACCGTCGTCTCCGCCTGTTGCGCGGTTCCCGCCGTCCAACCGGTCCGGCCGCAGCACCGTGATATGATCCGCCGGAGCGCGATGCGCTGCAGCGGCCTTCGACGCATGATCCGATCGCCCCGCCCCGGCGGGGGAAGTCGCGCGCGTCCTCAGCACGGTCCCCGAAGGCCGTCGCTTCGATCGGCGAGCGGTCCGGCAACAGAAAGGCGCCTTGAATGGCGAGACGAAATCAGGTGCTGGCGGGCTTGCTCTCCCAGGCTCGCATCATCGGTTACTTGGCTGCCGCCATACTTTTTGGGCTCGCATTCCCGGGCTGCGCGGCCAATCCTTCGTCCGGCCGCGCATCCCTCGTGGGCCCGCCGCCGGCCTCGCGCGCGGCAGGGACCTCCGGCAGGCTCTCTGGCTCTCGTTCTCTCCCGGGCCCAACCATCGTCTCGGAGATCCATAACGCCCCTGGCTGGCAACCCTCCCACACCTACACGTACGCAACCCGCCCTTACACCCGCGTGGTCAACGGCCCCGGCTGGAACGTAGCGAACCGGAGCTACAACCCCGGCCAAACTCTCGACGCCTACCAGTTGATCTCCCCCGGCACCTGCACGAGCGCATCAAGCGGCGGTCCCCTCAGTCGAGGTCCTTCGATCGCCGACGGCACCTGCACGTGGAAATATCTCTCGCGCGTCGACTATATTTCCATCACCGGCTGGGCCTTCGACAACCAAGCCTGGAAGAGCGACAGGCTCTATCACTATCTCGATATCGTAACCTCCGGCTCTCCGCTCCGCGCCTACGCGCTCGAGAATCGGGGCTGCCTCAGCACCGTTGCGCCGGCCGGCACCGGCAACGGCCCCCGGGCCATGATCGTCACGAGCGACGGCTGCCATTGGCACTATCAGGCCGACATCATCTATACTTCGAAGAGATCCTATATTCCGACGGAAACCTTCACGAGCCCTCGGAGCGCCGCCACGCTGATGCTCCGCGCCAACTATGAAGCCAGGCTTTGGAACGATCGCGAATACGTCGCCGGGAAGAACGGCGAGGCGTCGCCGATCCGCCTACAGACCCACGACGATTACCGCCATGAAGGCGGCGTCATCCTTGGCTGCACCGCCTTGCCCTGCTTTCATCTCATCATCACAACCGCGCCCGGCGAGAGCTTCCGCGATATCCTCACGCCCTCCGATCCCCTCACCGGCTTCGACCCCGCCAAGGGTGTCGCGATCCTGAACAGCCTGCCCTATCGTTGGCCGTTTGAGCCGGCAGGCATCGACGTGCACGACAACTACATCGATCTCATCGGCTTGCAGATCAAGAGCGTTCATGGCGCCGCCGTCAACGGCATGTCCTCCTTCGGCAACGCCATGACGATCCGTGATTGCATTCTCGTAGGAGGCAGCAACAATCCGTGGACATCGCGCGCCGCGGTCACGACCGATACCAGCTCGGTCATCGCCAATTCCCTCGTCATTTCCAACGGCCCGATCGGCATCGCATTGAAATACCCGGGCTTCGTGCTGCATTCGACGGTCGTCCACCTCAACCGCACCGCAAACAGTGTCGGTATCGAAACATTCAACAAGTGGGTCTATAACAACAGCACCGTCTCGAACACCGCCATCTTCGGATTTGCGCACGCCGTCGCCCACGACGAATCTCATACGTCCTGGTCGCACCGATCCTCGCACAACATCACCGACGCGCCCTTGAACGATTCCGGCACCGGCCCTCGGCCCTACGGCAACACGAACCCCCCGTCGGCAACCGTCGATATCCTGCCCGGCACGATCTATGGCGCCTCCATGGAAGCCGCATTCGTCAGGCCGGGCAGCGACTGGCGGCTCTCCCCCCACTCGCCGCTCCGCGGCGCCGGCAGCGCCTTCGGCACCTTCGCGGTCGGCTGCAACCTCCTCCATCCCTTCTGCCCGCAGCGTAAGATCTACAACTTCGACACCCCCGACATCATCGGCACCGCGCGCCCCGAGGCCGGCCGTTACGACATCGGGGCCTGGCAGAGCTGCCCCTTCGCCGCGCGCCGCTCGCGCTGCTCTTCGCCTTACCGACCCGCGTCGGCAAACCCGTGATTGCCCGGCATCCCGATGGTCCGTCCCTTGCCCAGCGACCGGCCCGTTTCACGCATCACTCGAGGGGAACAGAGCCGTGATCACCCCCCGGTCGCGCATATCCGGCCGAACACGACCGGTCACCACCTCGGACCCCCGACGATGCTGAGGAGCACGAATGCTCTCGCCAAGCGGATCTTGCCTTCGCCCGCTCGCCGCAAGGCGCGCGATCTTTGGGAAGACGTGAGAGACTGGGCGGGGCTATTTGCCTTTTGGCTGCGCTTCGTTAGCTCGGGTTCACCGCGCCCGAAGATTCTTCTCTATTTCGGGTTTGCCCCCGGCGACGATCTCCTCTGCACGGCCGTTCTGCGCGAGCTGCGAACGCGCGGCCGGGATGGCCTGTTGATGGTCTCGGATCATCGCGAGCTCTTCGCCGGCAACGAAGACCCCGCCTACGTCCGCCCGCTCTGGCGCCGCTACGACAAGGATGGCTCGACCCTCTCGATCTGCCGCCGGTTCGTGCGGATCTGGGGAGGCACGTTCACGCGGCCCGAATATGCACCGCCCGCCGGCTACGATCGGCGCCGCCCGCCCCCGCGTCACATCATCGCGGAAATGTGCGCGAAAACGGGGATCTCCGGCCCCGTGTCGATCAGGCCCTATCTGACGTTGAGCGAGCGGGAGAAATCGTTCGCACCCTGGGCCAGCGGCCGCATCGTCATCCAGAGCAGCGGCATGGCCGCACGCCACCCGGCCCGCAACAAGCAATGGTTCCCGGAACGCTTCCAGGGCGTCATCGATGCGTTGCACGGGGAACTCGAGTTCATCCAGTTGGGCTCTGCTGAAGACCCGCCGCTGCGAAGCGTGACCGACCTGCGTGGCAAAACGACCATCCGCGAGTCGGCGGCGATCTTGTACCATGCCCGGCTCTATGTCGGCACGGTCGGGTTCCCGATGCATCTCGCAAGAGCCGTCGAATGTCCGAGCGTCATTGTTTTCGGAGGCCGCGAGGCACCGTGGCAATCCGGTTATATCTGCAATTTCAACCTCTACTCTGCAGTGCCCTGCGCGCCGTGCTGGCGCATGAATACCTGCGACTTCGATCACCGGTGTATGCACGATATCTCGGTCGCCGATGTCGTATCGGCGATCCGCCGGATGCTGGAACGGCCGCGCAACCCGCTCGCCGTGGAGACAGCTGAGATCGCCCCGGGCGATCCCTTGCCTCGGCGCGGCCGTCCCGCAGGCGTCAGCCTGCAGGAAAATGGCCCCAGCCTCAACCCTCGGAACTCCCGCCCCCCAGAACGGTAGCGACCGCGCTCACGCCATCCGGGCACGACGCCGGCGATTTGCGATCGGCGCGAGCACTCTCTTGAGGGGCCTCTTCACGGAACCGGGCAGAACGGCCGACATCCCCTTGCGCAGACGGTTCAGCAGAGTCCGGTCGGCGGGAACGAAATCCCACCACTCGGTCATCCGCAGGTATTTCTCATACTCGTCCTTGCGCGGATGGTCGCAGAAATAGCTCCATGGCTTCAAGGCTCCATTGAAGTGTATGATCCGCGCTTCCCGACGAACCGCCTCTATCTCCGCGCGCCCCAGCGGCAGCGCCAACGGTTCCCGGTAAAACGGCGAGATGACGTTCCATCGATAGTCGAGTCGCATTCTATGGTCGTGAAAACACGCGTTCAGCGCGTCCTGGTCGTAAAGTACCCGCTCCGGATTGGCGCGCACGTAATCGAGAACGGTGTTCCCCGCCCGCGTCTC
The DNA here is from genome assembly GCA_021816925.1 of Pseudomonadota bacterium. Taxonomy (GTDB): domain Bacteria; phylum Pseudomonadota; class Alphaproteobacteria; order Acetobacterales; family Acetobacteraceae; genus JAKAWQ01. Next base: position 65,812 of record JAKAWQ010000006.1, on the reverse strand, counting down.
GCGCCATTGCCGGAGGTCGATCACCAGCACACCCGCGTTGAAATAGCCGTCCTCCGCACGCATGCCAAGACGCGTGACGCCACGATCCGAGCCGGGAATATCGACTGTCCCCAGCAATGCTCCGTCGAGATCGACGTTCCATAACGGGCCGATGCTGCTCACCACCACCATGTCGACATCCAGGTAGAGTACGCGCTCGGCCTCCACCGGGAAGAAGTCGCTGACCCAGAGCCGCGTGTACGTATCGATCGTGTAGTGCGCATCCGGATTGAGGGGCAGCAGAAGGTTCGCAGGAAAGGTGAATGTCCGGAAATTCAACGACTGGTTCGGGAACCGCGCCAGCGAGCGCCGGAGCTTCTCCTCATCCAGCTCTTCGCTCGCCTGCCGGACAACCACGATATGAAAAAAAAGATCCGGATTATTTGCCAGCAGGGAAGCAAGACACACCGCTGCATGCTGCAGGAAAAGAGCATTCGTGCAGATCAGGGTATTCACCGGCAATTTTCCGCCCGTCGGGGCGCCAAAACATGGCTCGGCAACTTGCGGTAAGGCAGGATCGGTCATAGCCAGTGTTTCCAATTCGGTTCATTCGGCTCAATATATTTCACTAAATCCGAATTTATGAGCATACACATCGCCGCGACCCGGCGCCCGGCAACCTTTTGCAGTCTTATGCGCCTCCGACACAGACCCGCCCGCTCAGCCCCTGCCCGCCGCCCGCCACCGCACTGCCTCGACCGCCTCGTCCACCACCGCCCGCACCCCCGCATAGCCCGCCATCGGCGCGAGCCCGCCCGGCCCCAACCCATAGGCCCGAAACTCGCCCAGAAACCCCTCCATCGCCGCCGCCCGAAAGATCAGCGAGGCGGGAAACGTCACCAGCCCGTACCCCATGTCGCCGAGCACCGCCGGCGAGAGCCACGGCGTGTCCCCCCCTCGAACAAGGCCGCCGCTTGCCAAGCGCGCACCAGCACCGCCGCCAGACTCCAGCTCGCCGACCTCGGCCCCATCCGCTCCACCGCGCCGCCCCTTCTCCATGCCTGTAGCCGAGCGCCTCCCACACCGCCTCCTGTGCCTCCTTGAAGCCCGGCGCGAGCCAGCTCGCGAATAATCGCGCGGCTGCGGCAGCCCCACCTCGATCGTCCGCACGATCCGCCCCGGCCCCCGCGACATCACCGGCACGCGGTCCGCGAGCGCCCGTGCCAGCGCCACGCCCTTGCGCCGCCGGCCTAGGTCGCACACAACCTGCGGTATAGGGTCCCCGCCCACCCCTTGACTCCCTCCGCCCACCCGCCGCACGCTCTGTAAACGCTTACAAACAGGGAGGAACCAACATGCGCGCCCGCTCCGTCCTCGCCACCCTCGCCGCCGCCCTCATCCCCTGTGCACTCGCGCTCTCATCCGCCGCCGGCACCGCTCGTGCTCAGTCGTTCGACTGGCAGAAATACAAAGGGAAAACGATCAGCTTCCTCAACGAAAACAATCCCTGGTGGAACGAACTCCGGCCGTTCGTCCCGCAGTTCGAAAAACTCACCGGCATCCGCGTCCAGGTCGTCACCTTCCAGGAACAGCAGATGCGCCAGCGCCTGGTGACGATCCTCCAATCCAAAAGCGCCGAGGTGGACACCTTCATGTCCCTCACCTCCCTCGAAGGCGCGCTCTACGCCCACGCCGGCTGGTACGCCGCCCTCGGCCCGCTCATGAAGGGCAATAGCGCCCCCGGCTACGATCTCGCGGACTTCAGCTCCGCCCTCATCAAGGGCGAAACCTACGGCGGCAAGCTGATCGGCATCCCCCTCAACATCGAGGGTCCGATTATCTACTACCGCACGGACGTCTTCCGGAAATGCGGTGTCGCGCCTCCGAAAACCTTAGCCAGCCTCACCGCCGCCGCCGCGAAGACAAAGGCTTGCGAGCCGCACATGGTCCCGTGGGTCACCCGCGGCCTCGCCCCCGCACTCCCCTATACCTTCAGCAACGTCCTGCATAATTTCGGCGCCGATTATTTCAACGCCGCCGGCAAGCCCAATCTCTGCGCACCCGCGGCCGTCTCCGCAATCGCCTGGTACGCCGACATGCTGAAGAAATACGGCCCGCCCGGCGCCGTGAACTACAGCTTCGTGCAGATCGCCGATCTCTACGGCCAGGGCCGCGCCGCCATGGCCTTCGAGTCCAGCAACGAATTCACGCCCATCATGGACGCGCCTGGCCGCAGTGCCGACACCGGTCTTATGCTCCTCCCGCCCGGCCCCGGCGGCTCCAAACCCACCGTCATCGGCTGGGGCCTCTCGATGTCCGCCTTCTCGAGAGAAAAGCCCGCCACTTGGTATTTCATCCAGTGGGCCACCACCAAGGCGATGGAAAGCAAGCTCGCGCTCCGCGGTATCGCCCCGCCCCGCGCCTCCGTCGCAAGCTCGCCCGCCTACAAGGCCTGGCTCGACCAGCTTCCCGTCCGCCAGCGCTGGCAGCAGCTCATCGCCGAGATGGCCGCCAGCGGAACGAGCGAGGTCGGCCCGCCGATCGACCGCCAGCCCCAGGCCCGCCAGATCATCGGTGACGCGATCGACCACGTCCTTCTCGGCCAGGCAACCGCCAAGGCCGCCGCCTGCCGCGCCGACAAATCGATCGAGGCCATGCTCGCCGACCGCTGACTGCCCAACTCATGACCGAACCCGCCGCCTTGTTCGCGCATTCCCGCGTGCGCCCCGGGCGGCGGGACCATCCCGCGCGCCGGCACCGCCCCGGGCGGCAGCACGCCCATCGCGGCTTCCGCTGGATGCTCGCCCCGGCCACACTCTTCGTCCTCGTGATGATCGGCTTCCCCGTCCTCGACACGCTCTGGCTCAGCCATTTCTCCTTCCACTTCGGCTCCGCCGCACACCCGATCGGCCTCGGGAATTACGCCACGCTCCTGCACGACCGTCAATTCTGGAACAGCCTCGAAATCACCTTCCTCCTCTACGTTCTCGCTCTCGCGCTCCAGCTCGTCTCCGGCCTCTACCTCGCCCTCCTCCTCAACCGCGCCCGCCGCTTGCGCCGCCTGCTCCGCACGCTCCTCGTCTCGCCCTTCGTCATGCCCGGCGTCGTCGTCGGCATGATGTTCCTCGTCATCTTCGATCCCACCATCGGCCTCGCGAACTGGCTCCTCTCCCTCTTCGGCATCCCGCCTGCGCTCTGGCTCGCCTCTCCCACCTGGGTCATCCCCACCGTCGCGCTGATCGACACCTGGCAATGGGCGCCTTTCGTCGCCCTGATCCTCCTGGCCGGCCTGCAATCCCTCCCCTCCGATGTCTATGAGGCCGCCGCCATCGACGGCGCGAGCGGCTTTTCCCTCCTCCGCCGCATCACGCTCCCGCTCCTCGCCCCGAGCCTGCTCGTCGCCGCCATCCTCCGCAGCGTCGATCTCCTGCGCTTCTTCGACGTCATCTACGTCACCACTGAGGGCGGCCCGGGCAACGCCTCCGACACGCTCAACATCTACGCCTTCCGCCAGGGGTTCGTGTTCCTCAACATCGGCTACGCCTCGGCGCTGATGGTGGCCCTCACCGCCGTCGTCATCGTCGTCGTCATCGCGCTCACGCGCCTTCGCCGCATCACCGCATGGTAAGGCGCCCTCTCACCGCTCGTACGCTTCGCCTGCTCGACGGCATGCAGATGCTGCTCGTCGCCCTCGTCGTGCTCGCCCCCGTCCTCTGGATGGTCAGCGCCGGCTTCAAGAACCCGAATGCCGTCACCGCCTACCCGCCGCAATTCCTCTTCCGCCCCACACTCCGCAACTACGCGAAACTCCTCGAAACGATGCCCTTCGCGCGCTACGCGCTGAACAGCTTCATCATCGCAACGGGTGCCACCCTCCTCGGCATCGGCCTCGGCGTCCCCGCCGCGTTCGCTACCTCCTGGAACCGCCTCAACTGGCCCGCCGTCACCCTCCTCGCCGCCCGCATGGCTCCGGGTGCGCTCTTCCTTCTTCCCTGGTTCGTGATGTTCTCCGACATCCACGCCGTCGGCACCTTCTGGGTTCTCATCATCACCCACGCGGTCATCACCCTGCCGCTCGCACTCTGGACAATGCTCCCCGCCTTCGACGCGCTGCCCCGCTCCGTCGTCGAAGCCGCGATGATCGACGGCGCCGGCGATCTTTCCCTGCTTCTCCGCATCGCCTGCCCGCTCGTCGCCCCCGCCCTCGCGGTCTCCGTCATCCTCTGCTTCGTCTTCACCTGGAACTATTTCCTCTTTGCCCTCGTCCTCTCCGGCTTCTCCTCCACACCCCTCGTCGTCGCCGCCTTCAACTTCGTCGGCGAAGGCGTCACCGACTGGGGCGCGCTGATGGCCGCGGCAACGCTGATCGCGCTTCCGCCCGTCCTCCTCACCTTCCTCGTGCAGAAGCAATTGACCGCTGGCCTCTCCGCAGGCGCGGTCAAAGGATGACCTCCGTGAGCGCAGCCCTCTTCGAAGGCGCCGGCACGATCAGCGTCACCAGCCGCGATCTCCCCGCCCCCGCCCCCGGCGAAGTGCGCGTCAACGTCCTAGCCTGCGCCCTCTGCGGCTCCGATCTCCGCCTTTTCCGCGAAGGCGCCGCCGTCACCCCCGGACACGAGATCCTGGGCGGCGTCGCCGCTCCCGGCCACCCGCTCGATGGCCGCCGCGTCCTCGTTTACATCCCCGTTTTCTGCGGGGGGTGCGCTCGTTGCCGCGCCGGCGATACCCACCTCTGCGAGACAGACCCCGACCTCATCGGCTGGAACCGCTCCGGCGGCTACGCCGACGCGCTCAATGTCCCCGAACGCTGTCTCCTTCCCGTCCCCGACGATATCCCAGACACGCTCGCCCCTCTCCTGCTCGACGTCATCGGCACCACCGCCCACGCCGTCCGCCTCGCCGGCAAGCTCCTTCCGCCCCAGTGCGGCGCCCTCGTCCTCGGCGCTGGCCCGATCGGCCTCGGCTCCATTCTTTTGGCCCACACCCTCGGGTTTTCTTCCGTTTCGGTCTCCGAGCCGCACGCGTACCGCCGCGACCTCGCGCTCTCCCTCGGCGCCTCACCGTGGAACGGCAAGGGGGGAAAATTCGACCTCGTCCTCGAATCGAGTGGCCGCGCGGAGGCCCGCCAGGCCGCCATCGAAAGCGTCGCCCCGCACGGCGTCGTCGCCCTCTTGGGCGAAAGCGGCACGCCGTGGCCCTTCACCGAGAACCGCGCGATCCGCCGCAAGGATTTCTGGATGCTGCGTTCCTTCTACTTCCCGATCGGCGACTTTTCCGCGAACCTCGCCCTTCTCCGCGCCAACCTCCCCGCCTATCGACACCTCGTCGATCGCACCTGCACTTTCGAAAATCTCAGCGCCTGTTTCGCCGACTTCGCCGCCGGCCGCCTCGCGAAACCTATCTTCCTTCCTTCCGCTCCCGGATCCTGACGCCCGGCATCGGAAGATCCCGCTACCCGAACGCTGGCGGGCCGCCCCACCCTCCGCCGTTCGTTCCGTGTCCGGTTGGTTCTCCGGCCCCGCCGCAACAAAGGCCGGGTACACGCTCCCAAGCTCGGCCACACGCCAGATCCGTGCATAGCCGCCGATCGGAACATCAAACGCCGCGCCGAAAAAAGTTGCGGTATCACATAGACATCGGCAAGCCCCGGCATCGGCCCGAAGCGCCAACCCTCCTCACCGATCAACCGCTCGATCGCGTCAAATCCTTGCGTCATCCATCGGGCGATCCACGCCCGCACGGCCGCTTCATCCTGACCCGCGCGACGCAATGCGGTCAGAACGGAGACATTGTCGAGCGGATGCACGTCGCAACCGATGATCGCGCCAACACCGCGTACCTTCGCGCGCAAGACCGGATCCTTCGGCAGCAACCGAGGATGCGGCACGGTCTCATCGAGATATTCGAGGGTGGCCGGCGACTGGATAAGGATCTCGCCTCCCGCCAGTTGCACCGCCGGAACGCGCGCCTGCGGGTTGATGGCGCGAAACGCCGGCTTCAGATGCTTCCCACCGTCACGAATAATATGGACCGGCACGCTCTCGTAGCGAGTTTCCTTGAGTGCGAGCGCAATCCTCACCCGGTGACCGACTCCCGATCGGAAACAGGTGAAAAGACGAAGCGTCGCAACGCAACTACCGCACCGCCCGCGCGGCCTCGATCACGCCCCGGCACTCACCGAATCCGATTGACGCGAAGCCGGGGCGTCGCGCGTACGCACGGAGGAATACTTCGTCCCCGTCGTCCAAAAACCGCCGCTCCTCTCCACCCGGCAGCACGATCGGCCGCGCGCCGCCCAACGTGCTCTCCAGCATGCTCCCGCCGCTCCCTTCATCCGGGCCCGAGATCGTTCCACTTCCGAATAGGTCTCCGGGGCGGAGGTTGCAGCCGCCGCTCGCGTGATGAGCCACCATCTGCGCCACCGTCCAATACATGTGGCGCGCGTTGCTGAGCGCAACTCTGTGCGGCAGCCGGCCCTGCGCGCGCATCCGTCCGGTCCGCAACAGCACTTCGAGATGAAGATCGAGCGCGCCGCGCGCCTGATCTTCCGCGTCCGAAAGATACGCAAGAGGCGCCGGATCCCCCTCCGGCCTCTGCGCCTGCGGAATGCGGAACGGCGCCAGCGCCTCGGGCGTTACGATCCAGCAGGAAACGGTGGTGAGGAAATTCTTGGCAAGAAACGGGCCAAGTGGTCTGTATTCCCACGCCTGGATATCGCGGGCCGACCAATCGTTCAGCAAAGAGTAGCCGGCAATATGCCCCTCTGCCTGCCCGATCGGAATTGGCTCCCCAAGTTCGTTTCCCACGCCGATCCAGATCCCAAGCTCGAGCTCGTAGTCCAGCCGCCGGCACGGCGCGAACACGGGCGGAGCATTGTCCGGTGGCTTCATCTGACCGAGCGGGCGCCGCACAGGCATCCCGCTCGGCCGAATCGATGACGAGCGGCCATGATAGGCGATCGGAATGTGTTTGTAGTTCGGCAGCAACGGGCCCTCCGGCCGGAACTGCCTACCGACATTCGTTGCGTGATGGATGCCGGCATAGAAATCCGTGTAATCGCCGATTGCGCATGGCAGGTGTAGCGTGCACTCCGCCGCCGGATGGAGCAGCGGGCCGATCCGATCGCTGAACGCGTTATCGCTTAGCAGCTCCGAGAGCCGCCTCCTGAGCGCCCGTCGCGGCGCCGCACCGAGCTCGAGCATCTCACTGAGCGAGCCGCCCCCCGCCGCCTCGACAGCCGCCTCCGCTTCGCCGCTCAAGAGCCCAGCGGCGCTGACCCCCCGCAGATCGACGATGAACTCCCCGATCGCAACACCCGCGCGAGGCTGCCTGCCCCGGACCGAGAACACGCCAAAGGGCAGGTTTTGCACGGGGAATTCCGGGTGTTCGCTCGCACCCGGCACCCAACTCCGCCGCGCCGGATCGTGCGTCTCATCGAGACCCTCCACGCCCGCGCTCACGGCCGTGTCGGATCAAACCGCTTCGTAAGCTTCAGGCCATAGCCCGCATAATCTCGCTGGAACTGCGGAATTCTGGCCGCGTAGGCCGTGACGTGCTGCGCAAATCGAGTCTCGAGCATGAACGCCATGGTGCTTTCAAGTTTGTGCGGCTTTAGCTCGGCATTACTGGCACCCTCGAAAGCATCTTTGTCCGGGCCGTGCGGTAGCATCGTGTTGTGCAGCGAGAAACCGCCTGGCACGAAGCCCTGCGGCTTGGCATCATAGGCGCCATAAATGAGTCCCATGAACTCGCTCATCACGTTCATGTGGTACCAGGGCGGGCGGAACGTGTTTTCCGCAACCAGCCACCGCTCCGGAAAAATCACGAAATCGACGTTGGCAGTTCCTGGCGTCTCGGAAGGCGAGGTCAAGGTCGTGAAGATGCTCGGATCCGCGTGATCGAACAGCACAGGACCGATCGGCGAAAAGCGGCGAAGATCGTATTTGTAGGGCGCGTAGTTGCCGTGCCAGGCGACAACATCGAGCGGCGAGTGATCGATCTCCGTTTCCCACAAGCACCCGCCCCATTTCACCGTCAGGCCGGACGCTACCGCGCGATCCTCGTACGCAGCAACCGGCGTTTGAAAGTCGCGTGGATTGGCAAGGCAGTTCGCCCCGATCGGCCCGCGTTCCGGCAAGGTGAAGCTGCCGCCGTAATTCTCACAGAGATAACCCCGCGCCGGCCCACCCGGCAGTTCCACGCGCATTTTTACGCCGCGTGGAATGACGGCGATCTCGCCCGGTGCAATGTCGATGATGCCGAATTCGGTCCACAGGCGGAGCGCCCCAAGCTGCGGCACAAAAAGCAGCTCGCCGTCCGCATTGTAGAAATACTCGTCCGCCATCGAACGCGTGGCAAGATAGACATGGACCGCCATACCGCTCTGCGCGCCGGCGTCACCCGCCGTCGTGATCGTGCGCACACCCTCGACGAGCGTCAGCGCCTCGTCCGGCAATGGCAGCGGATCCCAACGCATCGGAGCAGGAGGCAGGTTGATCTCCGCGCACGGCGCGGTGCACCAGACCCGGTTGTCGCCTTGGCGGAAGGTGCCCCAATGCCCAAGCGTGGGACGGATCCGATAGAGCCACGACCGCTCGTTCCTCGCCCGTGGCGCCGTGAATGGGGAGCCGCTGAGTTGCTCGGCATAGAGTCCGTACGCACACTTCTGCGGTGAATTGCGCCCGACCGGCAGCGCGCCCGGCAATGCTTCCGTCTCGAAGCCATTGCCGAACCCCGACTGATAGCGGGTGGTTGCGCTCGCCGCCTTGCCTGCCGTCTCCGGCAACGTGACGTTCATCGCCTCCGCCTTCCCGTTCTTTCTCCTTGACTAATGGCGACCTCAGCTTCCCTCATCGCGCCACCTGCGGTGTCAGCACGCCGCGCCGGATCTGGTCCTCCTCGATCGAGAGGAATAACGCACGGAAGTTGCCCTCCCCGAACCCCTCGTCACCTTTGCGCTGGATGAACTCGAAAAAGATCGGACCGATCGCATTGGCGGAGAAGATCTGCAACAGAACCTTGGTCATCTTGCCCTGCTTCTCGCCCGGCGTAATCGCCCCTTCACCGTCCACCAGAATGCCGTTCTTCCTCAGCCGCGCAAGATCCTCCCCATGACCCGGCACGCGCTCGCCCACGCGCTCGTAGTATGTGGCGGGTGGCGAAGGCATGAACGCGAGGCCGCGCCCGCGCAACGCTTCGATAGTCGCATAGATGTCGCGGCAGCCGCACGCCACGTGCTGGATGCCCTCGCCCTTGTAGGCGTGCAGATATTCCTCGATCTGACTCTTCTCGTCGGCAGACTCGTTGATGGGGATGCGGATCTTGCCGTCCGGGCTGGTCAGAGCGCGGGAAAAGAGGCCAGTATACTCGCCCTTGATGTCGAAGTAACGGATTTCGCGGAAATTGAAAATCCGCTCGTAAAAATTAGCCCAGACGTCCATACGCCCGCGACCGACATTGTGGGTCAGATGATCGAGATAGTAAAGGCCCTCACCCTCGGGCTTCGCATCCTTCTCCCCGATCCACTCGAATGCGGCATCATACGCCGATCCCTTCGTACCGTAGCGGTCAACAAAATAGAGGAGCGAATCGCCGATCCCCTTGATGGCCGGAACGCCAAGCGGAAGCGTGCCCTCCGCGGGCTCTGCCGGCACCCCACCCAATGCGAGCGCCCGTCGGAAGGCGTGCCCGGCATCCACAACACGAAACGCCATGGAAGATGCGCAGGGCCCGTGTACCTTGGAGAAGTTCGCCGCATGGCTGCCGGGCTCCTTCGTGACCAGATAGTTCACATCGCCCTGACGATAGAGCGTGATCGCCTTGCTCCGATGCTTCGCAACCGCCGCAAACCCCATCTTCGTGAAGAGCGTGTGCAGCTCGGCCGGGTTCGGATGTGCATACTCGACGAACTCGAAACCGTCCGTGCCTGCTGGATTTGCCGGCGTGATCTCTGCGGGCGGCGCGTCGTGCGGAAACGGGCCCATAGGGACTTCCTCCGTCTGTTCGTTGCCCAGGCTTGAATATCGCATCCGCTCCTCAGGGGCGAGAATGGCTCATTGGCGGCCCCAGCGTGCGCCGCCCGCGGACGCTGCGACGCTCCGGCTTCTGCGCAGCCTCCGCCCGCGCCAATATCCCGACACAGAACGAACCGGGGGGCAAGGTCGCGGCGGCACGACCGCCGGAGTGGGTGACGATCCGGATACTGCTCGCGACCCTCGACCTCCGCAGCGTGATTCGGGCGGCCGAACAGTGCGGGATCGCGGTTTCCGCAGCGGCGAAGCGCGTGCAGATGCTGGAAGCGGAGTGCGGGGTGGCCCTGCTCGAGCGCGGCGCCCGCGGCGTGCGGCCGGCACCCGCAGGCGAAGTGTTCGCCCGCCACGCCCACGCCCTTCCGGGTCTCGCCTCGCGCCTGCAGAGCGACCTGCAAACCTTCGCCGGCGGCGGCCTCGGCACCGTTCACCTCCACGCGACTCCCTCGCTCCTCGCCGGACCGGAACTCGCGGAGGCACTGGCAAGCCCGTCGCACCCGGTTCCGACGGCAACGCGACAACCGAGGACCTCGTCTACCTCCTGGAATCCGAAGGATTTCACGTTGGAATTGACATCACCCTTCCGGTCGCGCCCCGCGCGGTGTTGCAGGCCGGTCTGCCCGGCAAGTGTTTGCACGGCCGCGTTGCGGCGGCCGGTGTGCTGCGCACGTACCGCCTCGCCGCCTCCGAAGCCGCCTGAACCCCCCTTCTACCTTGCCCCAACCATCGGAACGGAGCCAGCGTGATGATCCCTTCGAATGTCGCCGACGCCTCCCATGGGTCGCTCGCGGGCGTTCGCGTGTTGGAATTCAGCCACATGGTCATGGGACCAAGCTGCGGCATGGTGTTCGGCGATCTCGGCGCCGATGTCATCAAGATCGAACCCGCGAGACGCGGCGATAACACGCGCCGCCTGACCGGCCCGCGATCGGCTTTTTTTCGACCTTCAACCGCAACAAGCGCAGCCTCTGCATCGACCTCAAGCGCCCCGAGGGACTCGCGTTGGTCCGCCGCCTCCCCGGCGGCATCGATGTCATCGTCGAGAATTTCCGCCCGGGTGCGATGGAAAAGCTCGAGCTGGGCTTCACCGCTCTCTCCCCCGTCAACCCGCGCCTGATCTACTGCTCTTGCAAGGGCTTCCTTCCCGGCGCTTACGAACACCGCGCGGCACTCGATGAAGTCGTGCAGATGATGGGCAGCCTCGCCTACATGACCGCCATGCCCGGCAAGCCGCTGCGCGCCGCCTCGTCCGTCAACGACATCATGGGCGGTCTCTTCGCCGTCATTGCCATCATGGCCACACTGCGCGAGCGCGAGGCAACCGGGCTCGGCGGCCTCGTTCAATCGGGCCTGTTTGAGACCAACATGATGCTGGTAGCCCAGCACATGGCGCGTGCCGCCATCGAGGGCCGCGATCCGCCGCCGTTCGGTGATCCGGATATGGCAAAACCCTGGCCGCTTTATGACGTCTTCGATACCGCGGACGAGGGCGCGTCGGCCTTCGTCGACGTGGTGACCGACACGCAATGGCGCGGCTTCCGCGAGGCGTTCGGTCTCGATGACCTGCTCGGCGATCCCGCACTTTCCACCATCGCCGATCTCGCTCGCGACCGCTCACGGCTCCTGCACCGCGTCGCCCAGCTGTTCCGCACGCTTCCGAAAATCGAGCTGATGGCGCGTTGCGAAGCACTCGGCTTGCCGTTTGCCCCGATCGCAAAACCATCCGACCTCTTCGATGACCCGCATCTCCTCGCCTCGGGCCTCCTCCCCTTCGAGCTTGCCCGCGCCGAGAGCGCGCCCGACGGCAGGCCCGTGCCAGACTGCCCGGCATCCCGGTGTCATTGCGGAATGGCCGCCCTGGCCTCAGCCGCCAGCCGCCGCGGCTGGGCGAACATGGCGCGGGGTGCTGCATGAGGCGGGCCTCTCCGCAGCGGAAATCGCCTCCCTCGTCAAAACCGGAACGCTTGTCCTCCCCGAGATCGCGCCGACCACCCCGTAGGGCCGCCTGCCACCATCCGGTGCCTCCTCACGCCGCAGAAACACGCCGCACCGCCGGCGCCTCGTCTTCCTGCTCGTCCTCCTCCTCGCCGAAGATCTTCCGGTAAAGATCCTCCCCGAAGCTCGTATCCAGCGGCTCCGCCTCGATCATCCGGAAGCTCCGTCCGCCTTCCGCCGCCCGCTCCGCCCGGAGGAACAAGGCCTCGCCCGCCCGCGCTTCACGCACGCTCGACGCAAAATCGTACATGTGCGTGACGAAGAAAACCCGGACACGCGCATCGAGAAGCGCATACACGACCTGCCGCGCAATCTCCGATCCCTCGCGCTCGTTCGTCGCCGCAAACGATTCGTTGAACAGGATCACCGCCTCGCTCCGCACGTGCTCTGCAACCCCGTCCATCCGGGCCAGTTCTTCTTCGAGCTTCCCGCTCTTCATCGTCGCATCTTCCTCGCGCTTGAAATGCGTGAAGAGCCCGCTTCCGACCGCCGCTGCAAACTCGTCCGCCGCCACGAACATCCCGCTCTGCATCATGAGATACGCAAGTCCCACACTCCTCAGGAACGTCGACTTGCCGCCCTGGTTCGCCCCGGTGATGACGACAATTGTCTTCCCCTCCGCGTTCACGTCGTTGCCGATAACCCATCCGGTCATGCTGAGCTGCAACCCCGGATCGTAGAGCCCCTTGCAAAGGAACCGCCGCTCGCCCTGCGGCGCCGGTCGCGGAAACGCAACACTCTGCCCCTTGCCCGCCAGCGCCGCGCCGAGATTGAGGCAGCCCACGTAAAACGCGAGCTCCGTCCGAAGCAGCGTGAAGAAGCTCAGGATATGGTCGGTAGAACGCGCCACCGCATTCGCAACGAGGTTGATTCCCCGGTCTCTGAGTTCCGAAAGCATCCGCCCCCCGGCCTCGTCTCGCGGATGCAGCCTGTACGTATATGCGGTCGGCCCTCGCCCGAGCAGCCGCCCGAGCCAGCCTCGCCCATCCTCCTTCGGCTTCCTCAGCACATACGCCCGCCCTTTCATGCCCGTCCTAAGCGCCGCGCTCATCAACACTCCGCCCCGGAACCTGAGCATCCGAAGATGCCGCTCGATTGCTCTGAAATATTCGTCCGAAAGCTCCTCGACCAGCATCGCAAAGAAGCGCCGGAACCCCGCCGAGTCGAACCCGCCCCGCCGCTCCTCGGCAATCCTCCGGAGCCGCCGCAGCATGCCGGTGAACATCTCCAGCACTTCCACCGAGCGATGCAGCACGTAACCCGGATTGCGCGAAAGCCCGCCCCAGAACTGCTTGCGTTCGGTCTCGATCGCCTCCGCCGCCAGCGCGTAGATTTCCCGGATCACCGCCTCGTTCGCCTGGCAGTCTCTGAGCACCGCCTGCCGGTAAAGAATCTCCTCCACCCCCGTGAGGTTCAGCAGCACCCCCTTCTCCGCCACCGCGCGCAGGAACTTGTCCTCGCCGGCCATCGCCGCGAACACCGCCCCGAGCCCGAGGTCCTGAACCAGCGCCGCCGCATTCGCCGGCAGCTCGGCCCCCGCATCGAAATCGCGCTCCGCATGCATCAGGAAGACCTTCATGCGACGATCCTTTCGCGAAGCTGCTCGCAGGTCAGCCTGTGCTTCTCGGCGACCGCCATCGCGTACGCCCGGCCGTCCGCTGCCCGCCGCACGATCTTGTAGGTCCTCGATGCCGGATCGCCGGGAACGATCGTGCTCACCATGCTCACCGACGTGTCGCTGAGCGCGGCAAGCTCGTCGATGAAAGTGACGAACAGGCAAATCAGGTCCTTCCCGATAATCCGCCGCATCACCTTCTGCCCGATGAACACCGCATCCTTGAGGCTCGTCGAACTGAAGCTCTCGTTCATCACGACGATGCTCCGTGAAGTCGAAAGCTTCAGGAACTCGTGCACCCGAATCAGGTCTTCCTCGAATTTGCTCCTCAGATCCGCAACCTTCTCCTCCCGTTCGAAATGCGTGAAGATCCGATCGGCGAGATAGAGCCTTGCCGCCCGTCCCGGCACCTTGCAGCCAACGCCCGCAAGATAGTGAAGCTGCCCGAACATGCGCGCGAACGTCGTCTTGCCGCCGTTGTTCGGCCCCGAAACGATGATGATCCTCTCCGGCCCGCCGAGCCGGAAGTCGTTGGTCACCACCCTCCGCTTCTCCGCCGCGAGCTTCTTCGCAAGCGCAAGGTCGAATCCCTCCTCAACCGCGATGTCCTTCTCCACCGTCGAAAGCGCGGGCAGCGTGAACAAAAGCCCGGCCTCCTCGAGCTCGCGGATATAGCGAAGATACGAGAGATAGAACTGCACCTCCCGGTCGAACCGCCCGATCGTCGCATCGAGATATCCCGCATGCGCCGCGCAGAACCGCTCGAGCGTGGCAAACGCCTTGCCGTTGAGCTTGGCGACGAAATCGAGCGCCGCCGCCTCCACGTGATTCATCTCCACCCGTTCAGGAAACTTCACCCGGTAATCCTTGCCCTCGCCTTGCGCGAACTTGCGGAACGTCGCCTCGACCGCGATGCTGTAATCCGCCTCGCCCTCGTACCCCTGCACCGTGAGCGTATCGTCCTTGATGATCAGGCTGTATTGAATCGCCGCAAGTTGCTCCTTGACCCGCCGCGCCTCCTCGCCGAGCGTGGTGAACGCCGCCGACGCCATATACTCGGCCACATACTCCTTCAGCCCCCGAAACCCGCGTGACGCCGGCTCCGCTCTCTCCAACGTCGCGCCGAGCCCGCGCACCGCCGCGCAATAAGCCTCGACCGCATCCACGAACCACCAATGCTTCTGGTATTCGTAATAGAGCTTCTTCACCCGCTCGAGCTCTTCGCGCATTCGCCGTATCCCGCCTGCAAATTCCTCCACCGCCGCGAACAGTCGCTCATCCTCGAGATCGCGCATCACCTCCTGGCGATAGAGAACCGCGTCGGGCTCGCCGAGCGGCGCGTAAAAGAAGGGCTTGAGGTCGTACTCCTCCTTTCCCGCCGTGATTCCGTCGATGATCTGGTCGAGATTGAGGTCGCCGAGAATCTCCGGCGCTTCCCGGGCTCCAGCCTCGGTCCCGTCATCGGCAACAAAAAGAATGCTGCGAAAGGTCATCGCCATCGCGCCCGATACTCCTCCGCTGCGCCGCCGCGACAGAGATCATCGCCGCAACGCAAGGAGTCATCAGCCCGAAGGCGTTCCCCGAGGGCACTTGAGGGGGGACTCCATCCCCGCCGGGAACGAATGTCGTGCCAGCCTCGCACAAGGTCAAGGCCACGCCGTTTCCCACACCCCGCTGAACCGCAAACCCACCCTACCCTCGGCAGGCGTATTGCCGCCCTCAGGGCAATGCTGTACAAGTCGGACTCGCAGGGATGGAGTCCCCCTTTGCGCGCCGGTCGGCTGATGACTCCTGAATGACAACCGGTCGATCCGGAGCCGCGCATGACGTCGCAAACCCCTGCTCACGCGTCGCAGGCCGTACCGCCTCCCGCCCGCGGCGCTTTACCCTCGCCCTCCAGCCAGCATCCCTCGCCTGAACATCGGTGCGTTGCCGTATCGTCCACCACGCGCCGCACGCGCCCGTCTTCCATCCGCTTCTGAAGAGCCAAGACATCATCACATGGATGCCACCATCACTTCCCTCGAGGCGATGGAAATCCTCGACTCCCGCGGCAACCCCACTCTCCGCGTCGAGGTCCGGCTCGAGGAAGGTACCATCGGCAATGCCTCCGTACCTTCCGGCGCATCCAAGGGCCGGTTCGAGGCCATCGAGCTGCGCGACGGCGATCCCGCCCGCTACGGCGGCAAGGGTGTCCGCCGCGCCGTCCGCAACGTTGTCGAAATCATCGCCCCCGCGCTCCGCGGTCGCAACGCCGCCGCCCAGGCCGAGCTCGACCGCACGCTCATTGCGCTCGACGGCACGGCAGACAAGTCTCGCCTCGGCGCCAATGCCCTCGTCGGCGTCTCCATGGCTCTCGCCCGTGCAGCCGCTGCCGCCGCCGGCCTTCCCCTCTACGCTTCTCTCGGCGGGCCGAGCGCCTGTCGTCTCCCGGTGCCCATGATGAACGTCATCAACGGCGGCGCCCACGCCGACAATTTGCTCGATGTCCAGGAATTCATGATCGTGCCACACGGCGCACCGAGCTTCGCAGAGGCCCTCCGGTACGGCTCCGAGACATTCCATGCCCTCCGCGCGCTCCTGAAATCCCGTGGCCTGCCCACCGCCGTCGGCGACGAAGGCGGCTTCGCCCCCAATCTTGGTAGCACCGAGGCCGCCTGCGAGCTCATCGTCGAGGCCATCCGCGCCGCCGGCCTGAAGCCGGGCCCGGACGTCGCCATCGCCCTCGATCCTGCGGCCACCGGCTTCGCCGTCGCCGGCGGCTACGCCCTCGCCGGCGCCGAACCCCGCCCGCTCACCGCCGAGCGTCTCTCCGCGCTCTACGCCCGCTGGGCCGACGCCTTCCCAATCGTGTCGATCGAGGACGGCCTAGGCGATGACGACTGGGCCGGTTTCCGCGCGCACACCGCAAGCCTCGGCCACCGCCTCCAGATCGTCGGCGACGACATTTACGTCACCAACACCCGCTTCCTCGCCCGCGGCATCCTCGAACACACCACCAACGCCGCCCTCATCAAGCTCAACCAGATCGGCACCGTCACCGAAACCGTCGAAGCCATCGGACTCTGCCGCAAGGCCGGCTGGAATTACATCATCTCGCACCGCTCCGGCGAGACCGAAGACCCCTTCATCGCCGACTTTGCCGTCGCCATGGGCGGCGCCAGATCAAAACCGGATCGCTCTGCCGCAGCGAACGCATCGCCAAATACAACCGCCTGCTCGAGATCAAGCGCGCCGTCGGTACCCGTGCCCTCTACATGAGCCCCTTCAGCCGCCCCGCAGGCTGAGACTCGCCCGCCGCTCAGCCATGCCGAAGACCACGAGGCCGCCATGCTGATGCTGGTCCTTTGGGCCTCGCTCGCCATCCTCGTCGTCCATTTCTGCTCCTGGCTCGAAACAACCCTCCTCTCGGTCCGCGTGTCCACCCTCCTCGATCGCGCTGCCGCCGGAAACACCGGCGCAGCCCGCCTGCTCGACATCAAACGCAACCACATGGAGGCGGCCATCGGTGCCGTCCTCACCCTCAACACCCTCGCCGGCACGCTCGGGCCCACGCTCGCCGGCGCCGCCGCCGCCCGTCATTTCGGCGGCCCGGCGCCAGCCATCCTCTCCGCCGCCCTTATCCTCTTCCTGCTGATCTTTTCCGAGCTCCTCCCAAAAACGCTCGCGGCCCTCAGGCTCAAACGCGCGCAGCAGCTTCCGCCCCGCGCCTGACCGCCCCCGCGCTATCCTGCCCGTCGCGGCAGCGCCGTCACATTCCCTATCGCCGGCTCCGGCCCGAGTGCCGCGCGCGGATCGCCGAGCAGCACCCGCAATCCCCGCTCGCCCGCCATCGCCTCTTCCTTGCTCGTCAGGTGCCGCTGCATTCCGTCGCGCTTCAGCGCGTAACCCCGCATGTCCTCGGCCAGCCGCTCCATCAGCTCGGCCTCGCGCAGCAGCACCGCCTTCACCACCTCCGGTTTCGAGAGCGCACCCACCAGAGCCGCCAGATGCGGCAGGCAGACCGCCGAAAGCCCCTTGAGCGCACCCTCCGGATCGCGCTGCAGCCGCCCTGCCACCGCCGCCACCGCCGCCCCGGCCGCCTGCCGTGCCACCTCGCAGGCGCCGCAGCTTGCGGCCGTCGGGAGCGCCGCTGCCACCACTTGGCGGGCGGCCTCTCCCCCGCTTGCTGCCACCCGGCGCAGGCGCCCCGCCTGCCGCTCGAGCACTCCCGGAAAACTCGTCGCCACCTCCTTCGGCGCCGTCATCGCCTCGAACTGCCAGGTGTGCGGCCCGCAGAGCCCGCCCCGCTCCTCGAACGCCGCCCGCAGTTTTTCCTCCCCGCCGAGCTGGTATTGCTGCGCCGCCAGATACTGGAACACCGCCCCGCTGACGCTCGCGCACACCTCGCATGCCCCAATGGCGGGCCCGACCACCGAAGCCGGCGCGATCGCTGTCGCCTTTTTCTCCTCCGCCGGCCGCACTGCCGCGAGCGCCACCCGCAATTCGCCAAGCCGCGCCCGCCCCACCACATCGCCGGGTTCGAGCACTCCCTCTGCCCGCCCGCACATGGCGAGCAGGAACGCCCGCCGCTTTTCGTTGATCAGGAATTCGACGAGCGCCGCCTCGAGCGCTGGCAGCCCGCTTGCCGCAACCCCAGCCGCATCGCCGCCAATTCGTGCCCTCTCTGCCCGCATCGCGGAAAGCGAGAACACCGAAGGCGCCGCCGCTCCGAAGATCGCTTCAAGCCGCCCCGCCAAGTGCTCGAGCACCTCGCGTCGCTGGCCTTCGTCCACGCCGTCCTCTTTATTCACCACCACGAACGCGCGTCGGCCCGATTGCCGCACCAGCTCCAGGATTCGCGCCTCTTCCTCCGAAAGCGGGCTCTCGTAGCTCGTCACGAGCACGAAGGCATCCGCCTCGGACAGAAATCCCTCCGTCGTCCGCGTGTTCTCGGCAATCGACGAGCCGAGACCCGGCGTGTCGATGAAATAGAACCCCCGCCGCAGCAGTTCCGCCGGCAGTTGCACCTCGGCGGTGCGGATTCGCCTCACATTCCCCGGATTGCCTCGCTCCGTGATGTGGCTCGCAAGTTCCGCAATAGGAATATCCATGAAGAGGCTTGTGTGCTGGTAGTGGAGGACCACCCGCTCTTCGCTCCCGTAGCTCACGGTCGTGATCACAGAGGTCACGGGCACGATCCCCGTCGGCAGCCGGTCGGTGCCGAGCATTGCATTCATCAGCGTGCTCTTGCCCCGGCTGAACCGCCCTACCACGACGAGGTTGAACCGATCCTCCGCCAGCCGCGAAAAAAGTGCGCGCGCCGCTTCTCGCCGCGGCCCTGGCCGCTCGGCCATCGTCGCCCCTCGCAGCACCTCCGCAAGCGCGGTCTTCATCCGGCCGTATTGTCTGAGGTCCATCGCCTCACCTCCTGCGCGCAAGTCTTGCGTCGGCAGGAGTCATCAGCCCACGGGGCCCTTGATCGGTCCTGAACGGGCGATTGGTCCGGGCGGACTCCATCGCCCGTCGCGCCCCGATACGTACCCTCCGCCCGCCCCGCCCGCAACCCGCGCGACCCTCACCGGGAGAGAACCCGGCCCCCGCGCGCCGCCTACCCCGGACCATTCCCTCCCACGCAGAAGAACCATCCCCTCCTCCGCAACAGACGAATTGCGAGACGCGCAGCAACGCAGCAATCTCGCCTCCGCGGAGCGCCACTCCGCTCCCGCCGAGGAGACGCCTCATGAACGAAACCACCGCCGAACGCGCCGGCTACCGCATCGAGGAAGACGCTCTCGGCGAGGTGCACGTGCCCGCCGCGCGCCTCTGGGGCGCCCAGACCGAGCGTTCGCACGAGAACTTCCTGATCGGCGTCGAACGCTTCCGTTGGCCCCGCCCGGTCATCAAGGCACTCGGCATCCTCAAGAAGTGCGCCGCACTCGCCAATCTCGAGCTCGGCCAGCTCCCCGCCGAAAAGGTCGGCCTCATCGTCCGCGCCGCCGAAGAGGTCATCGCGGGCAAGCTTGATGCCGAGTTCCCCCTCGTCGTCTTCCAGACCGGCTCCGGCACCCAAACCAACATGAACGCCAATGAGGTCATCTCGAACCGCGCGATCCAGCTCGCTGGCGGCGCCGCCGGCGCGAAGAAACCCATCCACCCGAACGACGATGTCAACCGCTCGCAATCCTCGAACGACACCTTCCCCACCGTTATGCACATCGCCGCAGTGGCGGAGATCGCCGACCGCCTGCTCCCCGCCGTCCGCCGGCTCCGCCAAACCCTCGCCGGCAAGATCGAGCCCTACGACGCCATCGTCATGGTCGGCCGCACCCACCTCCAGGACGCAACCCCCCTCACCGTGGGCCAGCTCTTCTCGAGCTGGGTCGCACAGCTCGACGACGCCATCGCAACGATCGAGCGCGCGCTCCCCGGCCTCCTCGAACTCGCCATCGGCGGCACGGCCGTCGGTACCGGCCTCAACGCCCCCTCCCGCTTCGGCGAGGTCGTCGCCCGCAAGGTTGCCGAGGAAACCGGGAAGAAATTCGTCTCGGCCCCGAACAAATTCGCCGCCCTCGCCGCGCACGAGGCGATGGTCAACGCCAGTGCCGCACTTCGCACCCTCGCCTGCGCCCTCATGAAGATCGCCAACGACGTCCGCTGGTACGCCTCCGGCCCGCGCGCGGGCATCGGCGAGCTCCTCATCCCCGAGAACGAACCCGGCTCCTCCATCATGCCGGGGAAGATCAACCCCACCCAGTGCGAGGCGCTCACCATGGTTGCCGTCCAGGTCTACGGCAACGACCACGCGGTCGCCTTCGCCGGCTCCCAGGGCAACTTCCAGCTCAACGTCTACAAGCCGGTGATGCTGCACAACGTCATCGAATCCGCGGGCCTCCTCGCCGATGCCTGCCTCTCCTTCGACAGGCACTGCGCCCGCGGCATCGAGCCCAACGAGACGCGTATCAAGGAGCATCTCGACAACTCGCTCATGCTCGTCACCGCCCTCAACCCGCACATCGGCTACGAAAAGGCGGCGAAGATCTCGCTCACCGCGCATCGCGAAGGGATCAGCCTGCGCGATGCGGCACTCAAGCTCCGCTTCGTCAGCCCCGAAGAATTCGATGCCTGGGTCCGCCCCGCGGACATGACCCATCCTCTCCCCGAGTCCTGAGGCGAAAATCCTGCTCCGCACGCAGGTCGCAATCATCGGCTCCGGTCCGGCGGGGCTCATGTTCTCGCATCTCCTCGCGCGCGCCGGCATCGACTCCGTCATCGTCGAATGCCGCTCGCGCGCCGCGATCGAGGCCACCATCCGCGCCGGCGTGCTCGAGCAGGGCACCGTCGATCTGATGTCCGAAACCGGCCTCGCCCACCGCCTCCGCCGCGAAGGCCTCACCCACCACGGCATCCTCATCCGCTTTGCCGGCCGCTTTCACCGCATCGACCTCTCTGCCCTCACCGACGGCAAATCGATTACCATCTACGCGCAGCACGAGGTTCTGAAGGATCTCATCAAGGCCCGGCTCGACGCCGGCGGCACAATCCTCTTCTCCGCCGACCGCCCGCGCAATCTCGCGAAGCGGCCCACCGACTATCCCAGCAGCCCGGCCCCGGACAATGCGCCGAACACCCCGAGCAGGCACGTGATGGCGGCGACAGCCACCACCAGCGCATATCCGGCGCCGGCAAGCCGCCTGCCCTGCGGCAGGGCCCGCCGCGCCAGCGCCACCAGAAAGCCAAGTACCACCGGCAACAGCAGCGCGTTCATCACCTGCACCCCGATATTGAGCGCCACCAGATCGGGCCACAGCCCGACAAACGCCGCGCCTCCGACCACCGAGGCGGCATAGACGCCGTAGAACCAGCGCGCCTCCAGCGGACGACATTCAAGCGAACGTCGATACCCCGCGACCTCGCCGAGACCCCACGCCAGCGCCAGTGAGGCAACGATCGCTGCCACCATGCCCGCACCCAGGACCCCCGCCCCGAACACCGCGTTGCCCACCGTCACACCGAGGAACGGCGCCAGCGCCTGCGCCATCTCGCCCACCGTGTCGAGCGAGGCACCGGGCGTTCGCCGGCCGATGGTGGCGGCGCACGCGATCAGCACCGCCGCCATGACACATTGCGTGATCACGGCTCCCGCCACGGTGTCCCAGCGCGCCGCGACGAAATGTTCCGGCCCCAGCTTTTTGTCGGCCACCGCCGACTGCTGGTAAAAAATCATCCACGGCATGATCACCGCGCCAATATTGGCCGCCACCAGATAGACATAGGCCTTGTCGGTGAACGGGATGTCGAGGCTTCCGGCGAGCATCGCCCTCGGGTCTGGATGGGCCGCCCAGGCAACGAAGAAGAACGCTGCCTCGAACAGCCCGACGGCCACCGCCGCTCGCTCCACCCGCCGGTAGGAACCGCTCAGAACCACAACAAGCAGCGCCACCGCGGCAACGGGCAACGTCACACCGCGCGGCAAACCGTAAAGCTCACCCACCCCGGCAACCCCCGAGAACTCCGTCAGCAGTGCACCGACGGTGGCGACGGCAAGTCCCGCCGCCGAGAGCCACGCCCAGAACGGCCCGAATGTCTCGCGAATGAGCTCGCCGTGTCCGCGGCCGGTGAAGATGCCGAGCCGCACCGTGAGTTCCTGCACCAGATAGAGGATTGGGATGAGCAGGAACTGTAGGGCCAATAGCCGGTAGCCCCACTGCACGCCGCTCTGGCCGGCAGTGATGACGCTGCCGACATCGGTGTCGGCCAGCATGACTACGATCCCGGGACCGAAAACGGCCAGGAAGTAGCGGACCCATCGGAGCCGCTCGCAGCGCGGCCGATGATCGGCCGGCGCAACTGCAACGACCACGGACTTCAGCTCATCCATGGGGACATTATTGCGAACAATTCGCAGTCGCAAATAGCTCCGCGGTGCCCGGCTGTCAAAGCGGGACCCTACATCCTCCCGCCGTCGACGCTCCCCCGCTGTAGGGTTGCCCGAACCGGGCACGCCCGCTCTTGTTTCCACCCGCCCGATGATCCCCTACCTTCGCCGCAACCGGCAGAGAACCTGCCGGGCAGGACACTCGGTAGGATGACGCACCTGTCGATTGAATCGGAAGCAGATGCTGCCTCGATCGGGCAGGCTCGGCCGGCGGTGGCCGCGGCTGCGCGCATCCGCCACCGGTTGGCCTCCCTCTCTGGGGTGCGCGGGGATTTCGCCTCGGCGCTCTCAGGCGCCCTCGCTGCGCTCGCCCTGCCGCCTTGGCATCTCCTCCCCGCGCTCCCGCTGGCGATCGCCGGCCTTCTCACCCAGATCGACGCCGCCCGGCCGGGCTGGCGGGGCGTTCGTCGCGCGGCAAGGCGCGGCTATTGGTTCGGCTTCGGCTACTTCGCCCTCGGGCTCTATTGGATCACCGACGCCATCCTGGTGCGCGCGGCCAGCTTCTGGTGGCTGGTGCCGTTCGCTGTGCCCCTGACCGCCCTCGGGCTCGCGGCCTTCATCGCCGTGCCGGCCGGGCTCGCCCGACTTTTCCCCCCCGGCCTGCCGCGCCTTCTCGGCTTCTCCGGCTTCTTCACCTTGGGCGAGCTTGCGCGCGGCCTCGTTCTGACTGGTTTTCCGTGGAACCTCTTCGGCAGCGTGTGGGAACTCCCGGGGCGGCTGGGCGATGTCTTCATCCAGCCGGCCGCCTGGATCGGCGTCTATGGCTTGACGCTCGCGACCGTGCTGCTTGCCGCCCTGCCCACCCTCGGGCGCCGCGGATGGATCGCCGCCGCCGCCATCCTCCTGCTCTGGGGAGCAGCCGGCACGGCGCGCCTTGCCGCCGCTCCGCCGCCACCGCGGCGGCTCCGGGTGGCGCTTGTGCAAGGAAACATCCCCGAAACGATCAAGTTCGACCGAGCAAGCGCGCTCCGCATCTTCGAAACCTACCTCGCGCTCACGCGTCAGGCCGCTTCCGCCGCGAACGGGCATTCGCTCGCCATCGTCTGGCCGGAAACGGCCAGTCCCTATCTCCTCCAGACCGACGGCGGAGCGCGCGCGGCGATCGCCGCTGCGGCCGGTCCCGGCGTCCCGGTGCTTGCCGGCTCGATCCGGTTCGACCGCCACAACCGGCCGCGCAACAGCCTGATCGTCGTGGACGGGCCAGGCCCGCCGGCGGCGATCTACGACAAGTGGCACTTGGTCCCCTTCGGCGAATACCAGCCCGACTGGTTCCCGTTGCCGATCGAGGTGGTGCCAGGCGGCGGCTTCAGCGCAGGACCCGGGCCGCGCACGCTCGAAGTGCCGGGGCTGCCGCCCTTCGACCCGCTGATCTGCTACGAAGTGATCTTTTCCGGCGAGATCGTGAGCAAGCCGCGGCCGGACTGGCTCGTCAACATCACCAACGATGCCTGGTTCGGCAACACCGCCGGGCCGCGCCAGCACCTCGCCGCCGCGCGCCTGCGCGCCGTCGAGGAAGGGCTGCCGCTCGTGCGCGCGGCAAACACCGGGATCTCGGCAGCCTTCACGGCACGCGGCCGCCAGATCGCCCGGCTCGGCTGGGGCCGTCGCGGCCTGCTCATCGTGCAGCTTCCCGGCGCACTGCCGCCCACACTCTTTGCCCGCTTTGGCCTGCTGATCCCTGCGTTGCTGGCCATTCTGTTGACGGGCTCTGGCGCCTTGGCGGGAATGGCCCCGGGAAAGCAGAAAAGTTAATAAAAATCTCTTCACAAGAGATTTATCCGCGAAATTTACAAAGTCGTTGACACCCGTGGTTGTGCCGGTAAGATGTGCTGCATCCGAATGCGAGTGTTTTTGTTTCTCACCAAAAAAGAGTGAGTTGTCGGCTGCTTAATGAATGGTTGAAGAGCAGATGATCAACGCACGCCGGAATACGCCATGAGCAGCTGGAACAGAAATCCCGCTGCGGAAGAAAATGGGCGTGCAGACCGCGAAAGCCGGTCAAGCCCGATCGACGCCCACGTCGGCTCGCGCATTCGCCTCCGCCGCACCCTCCTCGGACTTTCCCAGGAACGGCTGGGTGATGCGCTCGGCCTCACATTTCAGCAGGTTCAAAAATATGAACGCGGCATCAACCGAGTCGGCGCCTCCCGCCTGTTCGACCTGGCGCGCGTCCTCGACGTGCCGATCAGCTTCTTTTTCGATGACATGCCCGAACCGCTCGGCTCGAGCGCGCCGAACCCGGCTTCGACCGGGTTCGGCGGTTTCGCCGAAGCCCAGACGGGGTTCGGTTCGGATCAGCTGATGAGCCGCCGCGAAACGATCGACCTCGTACGCGCCTACTACCGCATCTCGGATCCAGCCGTACGCAAGCGCGTTTTCGACCTGATCCGCTCGCTCGCGCCCGACTCACCATAGAGCCTCGCCATAGGGCCTCGCCCTGGCGCCTCCGCTCCCGCAAGGTCGGTCCGGCGCGCCTCATCCTTCGTCCGCATCTTACCCCACGCGCCCCGACCCGTTGGGTCTCGGGAGGGTGAGGGGAACGCGCATCAGCCGCGCCCCCGCATCAGCCGCGCCCTATCGCGCTGCCATTCCCGCTCGGCGATCGCCCGGCGCTTGTCCGCCTTCTTCCGCCCCTCGGCCAATGCCAGCAGAACCTTCGCTCTGCCGCGCTCGTTGAAATGGATGTCGAGCGGCACCAGGCTCGCGCCCTCTCGCGTGATCGCCCCGATCAGGCTCGCCATCTCGCGTTTCTTGAGCAGGAGCTTGCGCGGCGCCCGCGGCTCGAAGCGCGAGAGCACGCCACCCTGGTATTCCGGGATATGCGCGTTGAACAGCCAAAGCTCGCCAGCGCGCTCGCCCGCCCACGCATCGCCGAGCGTCGCGCGCCCCAGGCGCAGCGACTTCACTTCCGGACCCTTCAGCACCAGGCCCGTTTCCAGTGTCTCGCGAATTGTGTAGTCGAACCGAGCCTTGCGGTTCTGCGCCACCACCCCGCGCGCGATCAGTCCCGACGTGCCGCGCCGCGCCGCCACATCCGACTCAATTGAGCAGCCCGACCTCGGTCATCGCCGCCCGCACCTTCGTGCGCGTCGCCTCGGCCAACGGCGCAAGCGGGAGGCGGCAGAACTCGCTGCCGCGCCCGAGCAGGCTCGCCGCGTACTTCACCGGCCCGGGGCTCGTCTCTGCGAACAGCGCGTCGTGCAGCGGCAAAAGCCGGTCCTGCACCCCCATCGCCTCGGCCACACGCCCCTCCTGCCAGGCGGCGTGCATGGCCCTGCAAAGTCGCGGCGCCACATTGGCGGTCACGCTGATGCAGCCGTCCCCGCCGGCGGCGAGAAACGCGACCGCCGTATGGTCCTCCCCGGAAAGCTGGCAGAAGTCCTCTCCGCACGCCCGCCGCGTATGCAACGGCCGCGCCAGGTTGGCGGTCGCATCCTTCACGCCCACGATGTTCGGGTGCTTGGCGAGTCGTGCCATCGTCTCGACACTCATATCGACAACGGAACGTGGCGGAATGTTGTAGATGATGATCGGCAGATCCACCGCATCGGCGATCGCCATGAAATGCAGGTAGAGCCCCTCCTGGGTCGGCTTGTTGTAGTAGGGCGTGACGATCAGCGCGGCGTCCGCGCCGGCCTCCTTCGCGTGCCGCGTCAGGTCGATCGCCTCCTCGGTGCTGTTGGAGCCCGTGCCGGCGATCACCGGCACTCGCCTCCTCGCGACTCCGATCGCAATATCCACCGCGCGCTTGTGTTCGGCATGGCTCAAAGTGGGTGATTCGCCCGTCGTGCCCACTGGCACGACGCCGTCCGTCCCCTCGCCGATCTGCCAATCGATGAATTCCTCATAGACCTTCTCGTCCATGGCACCGTCGGCGCGCATGGGCGTGATCAAGGCCACCAGCGATCCCTTGAACATGGCGCTCTCCGAGGCTCGTCAGCCGACCGTCGAACGCTAGGCGCACGGGGGATGCGCCGCAAGTCGCTCCTCTGTTAGGGTCTCGCCATGCCGCGCCGCCTGCCGCTCCTGGCCGTCCCGCTGCTGGCCGTCCCGCTGCTGGCGCTCTTCGCCATGCGTCCGGCCGCCGCCCGAAATCCAATGCCGGCGGTGCGCGCGAATCAATGGGCACGTGCCGAGACGGATACGGCCCAATATGCCGATCCGGTCGCCGCCAGGCTCGTCACCTTCTACCGCCTGCTCGACCCGGGCGCCGCCGGACCGGCGGAGATCGCTTCCTTCCTCCATGCGAACCCGGATTGGCCGTTCCAGTCGCTCTTGCGCGAGCGGCTCGATCTCGCCCTCGAAAGCGAACCTGACGATTCGGTTGTTCTGAAGGTCTGCGAGGCCTACCCGCCCCGCGCCGCGCTTGCCCTGCTTCGTTGCGCGTCCGCCGCAGAGGCGGCCAGAGAGAGCGCGGTCGCGGCGGCAAACGCGCGGCGCGCCTGGGCGAACGGGGATTTCTCCATCGCGGCCGAAAAAGCGATCCTGGCACGCTGGGGTCATCTCTTCACCCCTGCCGACCAGTGGCGTCGGTTCTCTCATCTCGTCGGGACCGACCCCGCGGCAGCAGGGCGGCAATTGGCGCGCCTTGCCCCGGACGCCCGGGCCGCCGGAACCGCTTGGCTTGCGCTCACCAACGCAACCTCCGGCGCCTGGCACGCCTACGCGTCCCTCCCCGCCGCAACACGCCGCGAACCGGGCCTCTTCCTCGCCGCCGCCCGCTGGCTCGAGCAGCAGGGATATCGCAATCGCGCCGTCCGGCTATGGCAACGCGACGGCTTGGCGGCGCAGCAGGCCGCCTCCACCGCCGAACGCTCCGCCTTCTGGCGCGAGCGCGACATCCTCGCCCGCGACCTGCTGCAGGTGAACGAACCGCGTCGCGCCTACACCCTCGTCGCCGCGCCTGGCCCGGTCAGTTCGCGCGACGCGCTCAGCCAGGAGTTCCTCGCCGGCTTCATCGCCCTGCGCCGGCTGCATGCGCCGCTTGAGGCGGCCGAGCACTTCCAGGCCCTGGCGAACGCGTCTAAGGCCGCCATTACGCAGGGTCGCGCGCATTACTGGCTCGGGCGCGCCGCCGCCGCCGCAGGCGATGCCGCCGCCGCGGTGGCGCAATACCGAGAGGCCGCCGCCTGGCCTACGACCTATTACGGGCAGCTCGCCGCTCTCGCCCTCGGAGAAAGCGCGGCCGAGCTCGAGGCGCGCATCCGCGCCCTCAGGGATCCTGATTGGACCTCCGGCCAGGCGCTCCGTTTCGCCAGCCGCGAGGTCGCCCGTGCCGCCGCCTTCCTTGTCGCCTGGGGCGCCCCCAGGCGCGCCCGGCCCTTCGTGCTCAAGCTCGTGGCGCTCGCGCCCGATGCCGCCATGCGCTCCCTCGCCGCCCACCTCGCGCTCGGCTTCGGCCTGTCCGACCAAGCCGTCGCCGCCGGCCGTCTTGCCGGCGTCTATGGCGAGATGCTGCCAGAGGCCGGCTGGCCAATGCCGCTCCAGATCCCCGCCGACGGCGTAGACCGCGCGGTCGTCCTCGGTGTCATCCGCCAGGAAAGCAGCTTCGACATCGCCGCCGCGAGCCCGAGCGGCGCCCTCGGCCTGATGCAGCTCATGCCCGCTACCGCAGAGCGCGTCGCTCGCCGCCTCGGCGACCCGGTGACCCTCGCCTCTCTCACCACCGACCCGAACCGCAATATCGCGCTCGGCGCCGCCTACCTCGGCACGCTTCTCGATCGTTTCAGCGGCTGCCTGCCGCTCGCCCTCGCCGCCTACAACGCCGGCCCGCAAAAGGTCACCGAGTGGCTCGCCGAATACGGCGATCCGCGCATCGGCGCGATCGACATGCTCGACTGGATCGAACTCATTCCCTACGGCGAGACACGCGATTACGTTCAGCGCGTGATCGAAAGTGTCGCGATCTACCAAGCCCGGCTGCATGAACAGAGGCCCTATCCGCTTGCGCCATGGCTGCGCCGCTAGCGGAGCAACGGGGTGCCCGCCTCCTCGTGGCAGGCTTCGGCTGCGGCCTCATTCCCCGCGCGCCGGGAACCGCCGCCTCGGCCGCAGCGACGATCGCCGCCGCGGGCCTCATCGGCCTCTCGCCCTGGCTGCTCGCGGCCGCCGCCATCGCGGCACTCGGCGCCGGCCTCTGGGCGATTCCGCGCGCCGCACCTACGGGTGATCCCGGCTGGGTGGTCATCGACGAGATCGCCGGCCAATGGGTCGCCCTCCTCGGACTTTCGCAACCAAGCCTCCCGGGCCTGCTCGCCGGCTTCGTTCTCTTCCGCGCCCTCGACATCCTGAAACCCGGACCGGTCGGCGCGGTGCAACGCTTCCCGGGCGCGCTCGGCGTGCTGGCGGACGACGTGCTGGCCGGCGGCATCGCCGCCATCCTTCTCCTTCTCGGCAGGCTCGCCCTGCGCCGCTTCTCTGCCTGATGCCCGCACCGGCGGAATACCGCCGGATCGGCCGATTTTCCCTCAACCGAACCGCGCCGGCTCAAGTGCCCGCGCCTCCCGGATCGCCCGCCACACCCGCTCCGGCGTCGCCGGCATGTCGATATGGGCAACGCCGAACTCCGAAAGCGCATCCACCAGCGCATTCATGATCGAGGGCATCGACCCCACGCATCCGGCCTCCCCGCATCCCTTGACGCCGAGCGGGTTCGTCTTCGCCGGTGCCGGATGGTAGGCCACCGTGAACGAGGGCGCGGCTTCGGCACGCGGCAACGCATAGTCCATGAACGAGCCGGCCAGCGGCTGGCCGGACTCGTCGTACACCACGTGCTCGAAGATCGCCTGGCCGAGCCCCTGCACCACTCCGCCGTGCGCCTGGCCCTCGATCAGCAACGGGTTGATCACGGTCCTGAAATCATTGACCATGGCATGGCGCACGAGCGCAACAACGCTCGTCTCCGGGTCCACCTCGACCTCGGCGATGTGGCACCCGTTCGGATAGGAAAAAGGCGGCCCCTGCGCTACGTGCTGCACCGAAAGCGTGTGCGGCACATCGGGCGGCAGCACGAGGCCCGCACGCAATTTCTCGGCGATTTCCATCAGCCCGATGCTGCGGTCGGTTCCCGCGATGCAGAGCCGTCCGCCTGAAGGGCCGATCTCGAACTCGATGTCGGCCACCGCCGCCTCCAGCACATGCGCCGCGATCTTCCTCGCGTTCTCCTTCACGATCTCGGCCGCCTCCACGATCGCCGTGCCGCTCGCCATCATCGATTTCGAACCCCGGGGCCGCCGCCGGCCAGAAGCTGGCGCATCGGAAAGACGCCCTGGCATCCGAGCCGGAGCGTGAAGCGCCCGCTCTTCTCGTCATGCTCGCCGATCGCGGAACGCGGCTCCATCGGACACACCACCACGCGGCTGTTCCGGATCTTCATCCTTGTCACGTGCGCCGCCCGCGCGAACGCCGCGGCCACCGCGGCCGTATCCCCATGATGGAAATCGAGAATGAGGTTGCCGGGCGTCGCCTCGTGCACCAGCACCGCGCCCGGACCCCCGGGCTCAGCGGGCCTCGCCGGAGAAATCTTGTTGCAATGCGGCGAGCCGGTCCAGTGCCTCCGCCGACAATTTTCCCTTCCGCACCGCGGCGAGCGCGCCTTCGAACTCCTCCACCGTCGCCATACCTACCAGAATCGTGCCGATGCCGTCGTGCGAAATGACGAACCGGATCGCCGCTTCGGCGAGGCTTTCCGCGAATCCCTCGGCGACAATCGGCGCCAGCCGCCGCGCCCGCGCCAGATCGGTCTCATAGCTCATCGCCGAGCCGATCGGCGCCGGCGGCGGGCTTGCGACCGGATGGCGCTCCGCACGCCCCGAAAGCGCACCGCCCGCAAGCACGCGAATCCCGATCACGCCCACACCCGCGGCTGCCGTCCGCTCGAGAAGCCGCCCGTAATCCTGCGCCGGATAGGAAGATGGCAGCGCGGCGCCGGCGGAAGGATTGAGCATGTTGTAAACGACCTGCGCGCTCTCGAAGCAACGCGCTTCGATCACCTTCCGTAGCGCCTCCGTCTCCCCAACGGCGGTGATCCCGATGAACCGCGTCTTTCCCGCGCTCCTCAGCCGCTCGAACGCCGGCACGACCTCGCCCAACACCTCCGCAACGCCGAGCGATCCGTCCCCGCCCGCCTCGGTGATCGGGTTGTGGAGATGGTAGATATCCGCCCGCTCTCGACCGAGCCGCTTCAGGCTCCCCTCGAGCGAGCGCGCCACCGCCGCGCCGATCTCGGCACGTTCCTCCGCGCGCACCCGCACCTTGGTCCCGACCGCGACATCGCTCGCCCCGAGCCTCTTCAGCGCCCGCCCCAGATTCTTCTCCGATTCCCCATCGCCGTACTGCACCGCCGTGTCGAAGTAATTGACCCCCGCATCGAGCGCGCGCGCGACCGCCCGCTCCTGCTCCGCCGCCTCGCCGCGCACCATCAGCCCGCCGACCGCCCCGCAGCCGAACCCGAGCAGCGAAAGACGGACCCCGCTCCGGCCGAACGATCGCACCTCCATGATCCTTCTCCCCTCGCCTATTTCGCCGTGAACCCGCCGTCCACGTAAAGCGTCTGGCCCGTGATGTAGGAAGAGGCGTCGGAGCAGAGAAAAATCGCGGCCCCGTAAAGATCCTGAAGCTCCCCGTTCCGCCCGATCGCCGTCTGGGCGGCAAACCGGCCGCTTCTCTCCGCGTCGGCAAACACCGGCGCGGTAAGCGCGGTCGGAAAAAATCCGGGCGCGATCGCATTGCAGGTGATCCCTTGCCGCGACCACGCCTCCGCGATCGCGTGCACAAGCTGCACCACACCGCCCTTGGCCGCACCATAAGGTGCGGAATCGGAAAATGCCCGCACGGATTGCAACGAGGCGATCAGCAGGATTCGCCCCCACTCCCGCGCCGCCATCGCGGGCGCAAAGCGCTGCGCAAGCAGGAAGGGCGCGCGCAAATGCACATCCAGCGTCAGGTCGAAATCCGCGGCCGAGACCGCGCCGAAGGGCTTGCGCAGGTTCATCCCCGCCGCATGCACGATGATATCGACCGGCACCTCCCCAAGCCCACCGGCCAGCCGCTCCGCAACCCTCTCCTCCCCGCAATCTGCCGCGATCGCACGTGCCGCGATCCCGTCCGCCGCAAGTCCCCGCGCCGCCGCTGCAAGCTCGCCCTCCCGCCGCGCCACGAGCACCACGCCCGCGCCCTGCAAACCGAGCGCGCGCGCGATCGCAAGCCCGATGCCCGAGCTTCCCCCCGTCACGAGCGCCGTGCGCCCGGCCAGCGAAAAGAGCGAATCGAGCCGCCCGGCCACCGCCTATTCCTCCACCGGCCGTCCGAGATCGAGATTGTGGCCCGGCCGATAGCGCGCGAGCCGGAGATCCGCCGTGCGTGCGTGCGCTTCCATCCCTTCCAGCCGCGAAATTCGCGCGCTCACCGCACCGATCTCCACCGACGCATCCCGGCTCATTCTCTGCCACGTCAGGGGCTTCAGGAACTTGTGCACGGAAAGCCCCGCCGAATAGCGCGCGGCATGACGCGTCGGCAGGATATGATTGGGCCCCGCCACCTTGTCTCCGTACGCCACCGTCGTTTCGGCACCGAGGAAGAGAGCGCCGTAATTGGTGAGCCGCGCGAGCCACCAGTCGAGATCTGCGGACTGCACCTCGAGATGCTCCGGCGCATAGGCATCCGAGGCGGCCGCCATCTCCTCGCGCGTCGCGCAAAGCACGATCTCTCCATAGTCCCGCCATGCCGCCGCGGCCGCTTCTCGCGCACTCCCCGGCAGTTCCGCGATCGCCTCCGGCACCCGCACCAGCACCGACCGTGCCAGTCTTTCGCTCGAGGTGATGAGCCAGGCCGGGCTCTCCGCGCCGTGCTCCGCCTGCCCCACCAGATCCGCCGCCACGATCTCCGCATCCGCCGTCTCATCCGCCAGAATCGCGATCTCCGATGGGCCGGCAAACACATCAATCCCGACTCGCCCGAAAAGGATGCGTTTTGCCTCGGCAACGAACTTGTTGCCGGGCCCGACGATGATGTCCGCCGGCTTCCCGGTGAAAAGCCCATATGCCAGCGCCGCAATCGCCTGCACGCCGCCGAGTGTCAGAATCATATCGGCCCCGGCCTCGTGCATGGCAAAGAGCACCGCCGGGTGGATGCCCCGCCTGCGCCACGGCGTCGCGCAGGCAATCACCGTCCCTGCCCCCGCCGCCTTCGCGGTCGCCACCGACATATAGGCCGAGGCAATATGCGCATACCGCCCCGTCGGCACATAGCAGCCGGCGACATTGCACGGCACGAACCTCTGTCCGAGCACGAGCCCAGGCTCCGGCTCGATCGTGAAGTCGCGGATCGAGGCACGCTGCGCCTCGGCGAACCGCCGCACATGGCCGATCGCGAAGCGGATATCCGCCTTGATGGCCTCGGAAAGCTCCGTCGCCGCGCGCCCGATCTCCTCGCTCCCGACCACGATCGGTCCCAACCAGTCGTCGAGCGTCCGCGCATACCTGCGCACCGCCTCCTCGCCGCGCGCGTCGATCTCCGCCAGCATGCGCTCGGCAACCTCGCGCGCGGTGCCCGCTTCCGTCTCGGCGGTCTTTTCCGCCTTCTTCAGGTATCTCATCGGCACGCGCTCCGGCGGGCGGGCGGCAATCCGCCCGCCCCCTGCTTCTTCGGTTCAGGCTCTCTTCAGTTCGCGCTTTCAGCGAAGGCGCGGAGCTTCGCATCGGCTCCAACACGCTTCATGTACGCATCCGTCACGTATGACGCGGTTGCGGGTGGTTTCGGCAGCGATCCGGTCTTCTGCATGAATGCGCTGATCTGGCCCATCCACTGCTCGAGCTTCGAGGGACCGTGGCTCGCATCCATCAGCGCAAGCTCCTGCTGAAGCGAGAAGGTCGGTCGTGTGAATTCCTCCTTGAGGCCGAACGAAGTCAGCGGCACACCGCCCGCCACGTCCGCCGCCTGCAGCATGGAGGCCGCCTCCTTCGGATGCGCCTTCGCCCACGCCCAGGCATGCACATAAACGGCGAGATAAGCCGCAACGAGATCGGGATGCGCCTTGGCGTAGGCCGCGCGCGCCACCAGCACGCCCGGAATGACGACACCCGCCGCCTTGCCTGAGCAAAGCACCTTGGCGTGTGCCTTCTGCATCGCCTCGTAGCTGTAGGGCGCCCACAACCCGCCGAGCTCCGCATTGCCCGAGATGATCGAGGTCACGATCGGCGCCTGCCCGAGATTGACCAGCGAGACTTGCGAATCCGGCACACCCCAGTGCGCAAGACAGCTCCTCACTGCATAATCGACCGTCGAATTGGTGGTGAGCAGGATCCGCTTGCCGGCAATCGACTTCGGATTGGCAGCAAGTCCCGGATAGGCCTTGGCACTCGCCACCAGCACGTTGGTCGCCGACTCGTCGTTGTCGATCCCGATCGTGAGCACGTGGAACCGCGCCGCTCCCAGCACCGCCGGCACCGAGCCGGTCGCGCCCACATCCCACGAACCCGCTGCCGCCGCCGCCATCTGCGGCACGCCCGCAGGGAAGAGAACGAAGCTCGGCTTGAGCCCCACCTTCGCCCACCAGTTCATCTTGGTCGCGACATAGAAGGGCAGCGCCCAGTAGTTGGTCGGCTGGTAGCTGATCTTGATCGGCGTCTGGGCCCCCGCCACGCCCGGAGCGAAAAGCCCAAGCGCCGCGGCGCCAAGCAAAACGAATCGTCGCATGAAACGTCCTCCTCGATTGTCCTCGGTTGCGGTCGTCATTCGGACGGCACCTGCTCGTCGCGCAGGCTCCGCCAGACATGCGTGCGAAGCTGCACAAAGCTCGGCTGGTCCATCACGTCCTCGATCTTCGGCAAAGTGTCCCAGCCTTCCTGCTCGCGCAGCGCCTTCACGGCGATGATCTCCTTGATCCGTCCGGGCGCGCGCGTCATCACCACCACCCGGTCGGCGAGATAGATCGCCTCCTCCACCGAATGGGTGATGAAGAGCACCGTGCGCGGATTGACGCGCGCCAGCCGCACCAGCTCCTCCTGCATCACCACGCGGGTCTGCGCATCGAGCGCGCCGAACGGCTCGTCCATCAACAGCACGGCGGGATCGAGCACCGTCGCCCGTGCGATCGCCACGCGCTGCTGCATCCCGCCCGAGAGCTGATGCGGAAAAGCGCGCGCCGCACTTTCCAGATTCATCAGCTTGAGCGCAGATTCGATGCGGCGCTCGCGCTCCGCCGCCGGCACGCCCGCGTTGCGCAGGCCGAGTGCGATGTTGTCGTGCACGGTCTTCCACGGAAAAAGCGCGAAATGCTGAAACACTACCGCCCGGTCCGGCCCCGGCCCGGTGACCTTCTGCCCGCCCACGTTCACCTCTCCCGAACTCGGAAAGTCGAATCCCGCGGCAAGCCGGAGACAGGTCGTCTTGCCGCAACCGGACGGCCCGACGATCACGACGAACTCCTTCTCGGCAATGCTGAGATCGAAACTCTCGAGCGCCACCACGCGGCGCGAGGGAAGGTCGTAAACACGGCGCGCCCCCGCGAACACGATCGCGCTCACCGTCCGCCCCCGACCAGCCCGTAGCGGCGGCGCACCGCGCGCTCGGCCGCGCGCAGCAGAAGGTCGATCGCCGTGCCCACCAGTCCCACCGCGATGATGCCCGCCATCACCGTGCTGGTGGCAACCGCCGCCTCGCCCTGCACCATCATGTAGCCGATTCCGGACGAGACGACGATCAGCTCCGCCCCGATCAGAGACTGCCAGCCGAGCCCGGCCGCCACGCGCAATCCCGCAACAATCGAAGGCACCGCACCCGGCAGCAGAATCTCCGTCAGCATCCGCCGGTTGGACGTGCCCAGCATGCGCGCCGCCTCGATCAGGGCCGGCTCGATCATGCGTGCGCCGCGATAAGTGCCGATCAGCACAGGGGGAAACGCGCCCGTGAAGATGATCAGCACCGGCCCGCCCGCACCGGTGCCGAACCAGAGCGCGGCAAATGGCACCCAGGCGATCGGCGGCACGAAGCGCAACCCGTCGAAAATCGGGCTCACCACCGCATCGAGCGGCCGGAACCAGCCCATCGCAAGCCCGAGCGGCAGCCCCACGATCACCGCCAGCACCACCCCGCCCCCGTAACGTTGCAGACTCGCCGCGAGGTGCTGCGGTAGCGTTGCGCCAGCGTAAGGATGCGTCAGGAGATGGAGAAGCTCGCCGAGCACCGTAAGCGGCCCCGGCAGGAACGTCGCCGAAACGAGCCCGAGCACGCCCGCCCCTGCCCAGACCGCGAAGAAAACGGCAAGCCCGGCAAGCCCGAGCGCCGCCGCCAGCCCGATTGAAGGAGACGCCCGCTCAGGCATGCGCCGGCCGCGCGCTCGCGTGCCACCCGAGCAGCCGTCGCTCCACCCAGCCGAGTACTGCCGTGGTGAGCCAACCGCACACACCGATCGCCGCCATGCCGACGAAGATCATGCCGGGATAAATGTCCTGCTGCGCCTCGCTTAAAACATGGCCAAGCCCGTAGAACGATCCCACCAACTCGGCCGCAACCAGCGTCGTCCAGGTGGCCTGCAGGCAGAGGCGAAGCCCGGTGAAGATCATCGGCGCCGCCGCCGGCACCACCACCTCGACCAGCAGCCGATGCCGCGGCGTGCCGAGCATGCGCGCCGCCTCCAGGAGCGCACCCGGGATCTCCCGCACACCCGTCTCGGCATTGATCACCGCCGGCACGAACGCCGCGAACCAGATCACGAGCACCTTCGCCGCATTGCCGAGCCCGAGCCAAAGGATCACGAGCGGAATCCAGGCAAGCGGCGGGATCGGCCGCAGAAGCTGGAACACCGGATTGACGAACGCAGCGAACCGCCTGTTCCAGCCCATCGCCAGCCCGAGCGCGGTCCCGCTCGACGCCGCAACCAGAAAGCCCTCGATGACGAGCCCGAGGCTTGTCAGCACCTGCCTCGGCAAGGTGGCGCCCGCAAACCCGGTCGTCGCAATCTGCAGGAACGCCGCGCCGACCAGCGGCGGCGAGGGAAATCGCTCCGGAGAAACCGGGCCGAACGGGCTCGTCGCCCATGCCCAGAGCAGAGCGAGCCCAAGCAGGCTTGCGGCAGCGATGAGCCCGCGACGACCGGGCATTTCCCTCCCCCTGGAAGATCGGCGCCGCTTTCGGGCGCATGCAGCAAACGCTTTCACGCGCCATCTTTGGCGTCAAGAGCCCCATCCGCCCCGCCCATTGCAAAATCTTTTGCAACCCCGCACGCTGCGCTTCGGTCAAGCCATGCCGCGCATCCTCCGCCCCACCCTCCGCGACATCGCCCGCGAGGCGCGCGTCTCGATCGCCACCGTCTCGCGCGCCCTCTCGCGTCCCGCCCTCGTCGAAAGCGGCACGCGCGCGGAAATCGAGCGCACGGCCCGCCGCCTCGGCTACTTGCCGGACGGCGTCGGCCGCGCCCTTGCCTCCGGCTCGAGCCGCACCGCCGGCGTGATCGTCCCAACTCTCGACGCCGCCATTTTCTCCCGCGCCATCCAGGCGCTGCAGCGCCGCCTCGCCGAGGCCGGCTACCAGCTCCTCGTCGCAGCCCACGACTATTCGCTCGCCGCCGAAGCCTCTGCCGTCCGCGCCATGCTCGGCCATCGCGTCGATGCCCTCCTGCTCGTCGGCGCCGACCGCTCCGAGGAAACCCGCCGCCTCCTCGAGGCCGCCCTCGTCCCGGTCCTGATCACCTGGTCCTTCGACTCCGCCTTCGACTGCATCGGCTTCGACAACGAAGAGGCCGGCCGCCTCGCCGCCCTGCACCTCCTCGCCCTCGGCCATCGCCGCATCGGCATGATCTCCGGCCTCACCGAACAGAACGACCGTGCCCGCCTGCGCCGCGCCGGCGTCGCCCGCGCCCTCGCCGCGGCCGGCCTCCCGCTGCCCGACTGGCGCGTCGTCGAGCAGCCCTTCAGCCTCGCCGGCGGCCGCGCCGCCCTCGCCGAGCTTCTCGCCCTCACCGATCCGCCGAGCGCCATCGTCTGCGGCAACGATCTTCTCGCCGCCGGTGCCCTCTTCGAAGCCCAGGCACGCGGCATCCCCGTCCCCGAGCAGCTCTCGCTCGTCGGCATCGACAACCTCGAGATCGCGGCACACCTCTCCCCGCCGCTCACGACCGTTCACCTGCCGACCGCGCAATTGGGCGTGCTCGCCGCCGAACACGTGCTCGCCCGCCTCTCCGGCGAGGCCGTGCCCGTGCGCCGCGAACTCCCCGTGGCCCTCGTCGAGCGCGGCTCGACCGCCCCGCCCGCCCCCGCCTGACCGCCCTCAGCCGCCGAGAAGCGGCACGCCGCGCTTCACCGCCGCGTAAGCCCTCGGCTGCAATCCCGCAATGAGCCAGCGCACCAGCGTCGTGATGTCATACACCGGCAGCCCCACCGCTTCGTGCAGTAACGCCGCATAGGGCGGCATGTTCGTGCACTCGAGCACGATCGCGCCCACCTCCGGATGCCGCCTTACCAGCGCCCGCCCCGCCTCCACCACGTCCCGCGCCGCCAGCGCCACGTCGAGTTCTTCCTTCTCTCCCCTGATCAAGACCCGCGAAATCTCGACACCATTCTCGGTGCCGGCGAGCGGCGTGTCCTCGGGCGCACCCACCGCAGCAAGATGCGCCGCCGTCAGCGAGGCGGCCGAGACCGTCACCACCCCAACCCGCCGCCCCGGCGGCAGGCTCGCCTGCACGAACGGAATCTGCATCAACGAACTGGTCGCCACCGGCACGCCCACATGCGCCGCGATCTCGCGCTGGAAAAGCGAAAGAAAGCCGCAGCTCGTCGTGATCGCCCCGGCGCCGACCCGCACCAGCTCCTCTGCCGCCTCCAGGAACCGAGGCAGAAGCCCCTCCGCCGCGTGCAGCACCACCCGCTCCGGACTGGCGCCCTTCACTACCCGGTAAAGCACCGGGAACGGCCAGGTCCCCGCATACCCGATATCGCCCGGAATGCGCGCAAAGCGCGTCTCCAGCATCAGAACGCCGAGAGGCGCGCCGAACACGGATTTCCCCCCCGCCGCAATCACCCGTCCCGGCTCCGCCAAGAGCGTGTCCATCGATGTCCTCTCCCCTGATTGCCCAAACCTCGGCCCGCTGCGATGCTACTGCTCACGCAGGCCGGGGGAAACCGTCATGGCGGAAAGAGCGTTCACGCGCGAGGATCTCGAGCGCCTCAGGCAGTGGGACACGCCAACCATCTGCAACGGACTCGAAGTCGTCGCCCCCGAGCGCCGTGCGGTCGGCTTCACGGTTGAACCGATGCTCGCCGCCGACCGCAGGCTCCCGCCGATCGTCGGCCTCGCGCGCGTCGGCACGCTCCGCGCCAAGGAGCCGCCGCGCGGCGCTGTCGCCAGCCGCCTCGACTGGTACGACTACGTCGCCAACGCCGACCTCCCGACCATCGTCGTCTTGCAGGACCTCGACGATCGCCCCGGCTATGGCGCCTTCTGGGGCGAGGTTCATTCCCGCGTGCACAAGGCGCTCGGCGCGCTCGGCTGCGTCACCAACGGCTCCTTCCGTGACTGCGACATGCTCGCGCCCGGCTTCCAGATCATCGGCGGGCGCATCGGCCCGAGCCATGCGCACGTCCACGTCGTCGATTTCGGCCGCCCCGTGAATATCTTCGGCATGCAGGCCGGCCACGACGACGTGATCCACGCCGACTTCCACGGTGCGGTCGTCGTTCCCGCCGCCGCCGTGAAGAAGCTGCCCGACGCCATCACCCTCGTCGCGCGCCGCGAGAAGGTCATCATGGATGTCTGCGCCGCGCCCGACTTCACGCCGGCGAAGCTCCGCGAGGCGGTGCGCCGGGCCGGGGAGATCCACTGATGTCCACGCTCAATCTTCGTTACCCCGACGCCGCCGTCGAGCTGCTCGATGCCTCCTTCGCCAAGTACCGCCTGCCGCTCGCCTCCGTCGAACGCCTCGCCGACGGCTGCCGCTGGTCCGAGGGCCCGGTCTGGTTCGGCGACGGCCGCTTCCTCCTCTGGAGCGACATCCCGAACAACCGCGTCATGAAGTGGGAAGAGGAAACCGGCGCGGTCAGCGTTTTCCGCAAGCCTTCCCACAACGCTAACGGCAATACGCGCGACCGCCAGGGCCGGCTCGTCACCTGCGAGCACGATTCCCGCCGCGTCACCCGCACCGAGCACGATGGCACCATCACCGTCCTGATGGACCAATTCGAGGGCAAGCCGCTCAACTCGCCGAACGATGTCGTGGTCAAGTCCGACGGCTCCGTCTGGTTCACCGACCCGCCCTTCGGCATCCTCGGGTATTACGAGGGCCACCGCGCGCCCCAGTCGCTGCCGACCAACCTCTATCGTCTCGATCCCGAAACCGGTCAGGCGCGCGTCGCCACCGCCGACGTGATTGCCCCCAACGGGCTTTGCTTCTCGCCCGACGAGAAGCACCTCTACGTCGTCGAATCACGCTCCACCCCGCGCCACATCCTCGCCTTCGACGTGACCGGCAACGGAACGACTCTGGCCAACAAGCGCATCCTGATCGATGCCGGCCCCGAGGGCACGCCCGACGGCATCCGCTGCGACACGGACGGCAACATCTGGGCCGGCTGGGGCATGTCCGAGGCGCTCGACGGCGTGCGCATCTTCAACCCCGACGGCCGCCCGATCGGCCATATCCACCTGCCCGA
Organism: Pseudomonadota bacterium; assembly: GCA_021816925.1. Classification (GTDB taxonomy): domain Bacteria; phylum Pseudomonadota; class Alphaproteobacteria; order Acetobacterales; family Acetobacteraceae; genus JAKAWQ01. Next base: position 25,636 of record JAKAWQ010000006.1, on the reverse strand, counting down.
GCGCGCGGCCAACCTCTGCTTCGGCGGCCGCTGGCGCAACCGCCTCTTCATGGCGGCAAGCCACGGCCTCTACTCGCTCTACGTCAACACCCAAGGCGCACCGGGCGGATAACACCGGCCCGCACCCCGCACGCGGGGCCGGACGGACAGAGCCGTGCGCGGAGCAACGAGTCCGCGCCCGGCGGCTGAGCCTGGCTCCTGAGGGCAGCGCCACCACGTCGCGGGCCGAGCCGATCCGGTTCTGCCCGTCATGGAGACTGCCGGCCCGCGAGGACACGTCCTCGCCGCACCGCGCTTGGTCTCCAGGACAAAGGACAGGGCGAAGCGGGGATCTTCATGGCTGCCCCGTTTCAGGCCGATCAACCACCGGCAGGATGCAGGAAGCTTTTTTTCCGGCGAGCCGGGATGCGTTGTATCGGGCGATGAGTCGCGCACGGCGGCGCGGACCCGGCCGATCGTCCGGAAGATGCGGCCATGGCCGATCCCCTCCTTGAGGGTCCGGAAGACGTGTTCGGCGACACCATCGGTTTCGGATTCGCCGACGAGGGCGTGGCTCGGGGTAATGTCCCGGAAGCGAATCTGGTTGTGGAACCGCCCGGCCTTGAAAGCGCCGCCGTGATCGTTGCGGAGCGCGACGCAGCGGCTGCCCAATGCATCGAAATGGCTGCAAGCGGTTTTTGCCGCCATGCCGACGGCTTCCGCCGCGGCACAGTGCGATTGGCAATAGGTGCGCTGTCGAGCTGATGTTTCGGGCGCCGGAGGCTCGGCCACCTTGACCCGCACGCCCAAAGCCGGCCAGCCCGTGGTCAAAAAATGGGATGCGGTTCAGCAGCCGCCAGACCCCGGTCGCTACCGAATGAACGCGGGGGGCAACGTCATTCCCCCCGCCCTACAGTTCAAACGTCAATCCGATCGAGCAGCGGATCGGCAAGGTCGAGGGGTCTCTGCATAAGCGCGGCCGTTGTCACTGCGACGCCTGTTGGTGCGTGTTTGCAACGGTTACAGGGCATCTGTTCGAGCGAGTGTGCCACAAATCTGCGTCCTTCAGGGCACGGTCAGGCTAACCGGAAAGGGGGGTCTAATTGTCCTTTGCTCCCTCTGCGATCCACCGGCCGATCATGTCGGTCTCGGCCGGCGAAAGCAATTTTCCGAGAGGCGGCATCTTGAGGTTTTTGAAGGATGCCCGGTTCTTCTGGATCACCGCGATCAGCGGGCTGAGCTCCGGGTGCCTGGGGATGACAGCAACCCCATAGATGGAGCCGGCCATGACCCCCTCGTAGCTTCGGAGATCCAGGCCGATTGCCTTGTAGCCGACGCCGCTCGGGCTGTGGCACACCACGCAACGCTGCTCGAGGATCGGCAGGACCTGCCGGCTGAAGCTCGTCGGAGGCGGTGCCGCCGATGCGCCAGGAAGAACGGGTCCCTCGCCGATTGCCGCGGCGGCAGCGCCGGCGGCGCCGATAAGCAAACTCAAGGACAGCGTTCGCAAGACCGGTCGCATGATGACGAGCGCCTCCCGCGCCAGCGAATTATCCAAGAACAACGGAATTATTAATCCTCAAGGGGCGAACAAGTCCTTGATCTAGATCAAGGCGCAGGTCGGAGACATGCCTACGCTACGGTCTTCCTCGGGCGTACACGGCCGGGGAGCGACGGGTGGGTCCGATCGGCCTGGACATCGGAGACGCGAGGCGGCGATGACCGACGACAGCAACGAAATACGACGAATAGCCGGCAGGCGAACGTTCCTGCGCGGCCTCGGCGGCGGAGGGGCGGCGGCGGTTGCGGCCGTGGCGGCAGCGGCACTTCCGACCAAGGCGGAGGCGGCGCCTGCCCCCGTCGCGGAGTTCAGTCTTGGGCTCGACCCGACCTCGATCACGCCGGCCGGCCAGGACTACGAGATCGCGCATGACCGTTCGGTCTATGCCTATACCATCAAGGACGGCGCGCTCGCTCGAGAGGGCTTTGCCGGCAAGCGCTGGGGCATGCTGATCGACCTCCGCAAGTGCATCGGCTGCCAGGCCTGCACGGTCGCTTGCAAGTTCGAGAACAACGTGCCCGAGGGCGTGTTCCGGACCTGGGTGCCGGATGTCGAGCTCGGCACCTATCCCGATACGCGCCGCGCGTTCCTGCCCCGGCTCTGCAACCATTGCGAACGGCCATCCTGCATCGAGGTGTGTCCGGCCGGTGCCACTTGGCAGCGGCAGGACGGCATCGTCGAGATTGACTACGATCGCTGCTGGGGGTGCGGCGCCTGCGTGAATGCCTGCCCGTACGACGCGCGCTTCATCGACCCCGTCACCAAAACCGCGAACAAGTGCACGTTCTGTTCCCAACGGGTCGATCAGGGGCTGCTGCCCGCTTGCGTCGAGACCTGCGTCGGCGGCGCACGCCAGTTCGGCGACCTCAACGACCCGAACGATCCGATGACACGCCAGGTGCTGACGGAGCCGGTGCAGCAGTTGAAGCCGTACACAGGCAACGAGCCGCGCGTCTATTACATCGGGCTGACCACCGAGCTGCAGAACAACCCGCCCGGTAATCCAACCCTTTGGTCGGTCGAGCAGACGGATGCGGGCCGACCCGAGGGCCAGTGGAGCATTTCCGTGAGCAAGGAGGCGAGCCATGTCTAATCCGCTCACCACGCCTCAGTTCGTGCCACCGCTGCGGTCAATGACGGAGCTTTACAACGTCGTCCACCAGCGGCCCTTCTCGATTCTGTTCGCCAACTATTCCTGGGCGCTCGGGATTGTCGGCGGGCTTGCGTTGATCTGGGCGATCAATGCCTGGCGCGGCAACCGCGAGCGCGTGGAGCACCGCTTCACACTCCCGCTCGTCGCCGCGCTCATCATCGGCGGCTTTGTGAATATCCTGGCGGAGGTCGAGCAGCCGGGGCGGCTGATCTACGGCTACTATCTCGGCTGGTTCACCTGGGACACCGCCATCATCAAATACGGCATCATCCTGCTACCGCTCTTCCTTGTTCTCGCATGGTGGCTGAGTTTCCAGTCGATGCCGAGGGAGCGGCTGGCGGCAGAGATCGGCCGGCTTTCCTCGCCCTGGCGCGAGCTCGCCGATTTCTTCACGCTCTGGAGTCGTTTCTACAGCGTGTTCGACAGCCCCTTCTTCGCGCGCGTCGTGCTGGTGGTGATGGCGTTCCTTGGCCTCTTCGGGCCACTCTATTCGGCCGTGTTTTTGATGAACGAACACGGCGTGCCGGTCTGGAATTCGCCGGCCGAGGCGTTGCTGTTCCTGGCCAGCGGAATCGGTGCTGCCGCGACGATGATGCTTGCCATCGTGCCGCTCCTCGGCTGGCTGGCGAGTGGCACATGGATCGCGCCGCGCGCCCATCACCGTTGGACAGCGGTGATCGCCTTCGCTCTCTGCGGCCTCGTCTGGTACGGCTGGATGTGGTGGATCGGGCGTTTCGGCACTGAAGAGGAGCTGCGCGCGGCCAATCTTTTCATGGGGCCCTATGCCGAGCAGATTTTCTGGAACTGGACCTTCGCCGGCCTGATCGTGCCGATCGTGGCGCTGATCACGCCGCTCGGCCGTTCGGTCCTCGCGCAAGCGGCTGCCTGCATCGGCGCGATGTGGGGCAGCTACGCTGCGCGTATCGGCATCGTGCTCGGCGGCGAGGCGATCAATCGCAGCGGCGCCGGCTATTACGCCTTCCACACGAATTTCGCGGCGTTCTGGTACAGCGGCGTGAGCCTGCTTCTCGTGGGCGGCTTCCTTGCCGCCCTGCTCGCCGCCACCCCACGGCCATCCGCAACCTCCGGCAAGGCATAAGCTCATGCTCGAACGTCGTGGAATTCTCGCCATCGCCGCCGCCGCCGGCATCGGCGCCGGAACCGCAGGCTTCGCCGGCCGCCTCGTGGAAATGATCCCGATCACCAATCGCGGACGGAAGGCGCTGCATCCGGTCTATGGCAATGCCAGTACTCCGGAATGGCTGCGCGATACGAAGACAGGTGCCCTCAAGGCCAACCCGCAATGGACGCTCCGGCACACCGTCGATCTCCAGTGCCACAGCGAATGCGGCCTCCAGGTAAAAATCGACCGCGCCACCGGGCGGATCCAGCGCATCATCGGCAACCCGTATCATCCGAACACGTTGAGCGACTACGCGCCCGTGAGCACGCCGATGATCGAAACCGCGCGCCTGCCGGGCACGGTCTGCGCGCGCGGCAATACCGGGATCCAGAGCGCCTACGATCCCTATCGCGTGCTGGTGCCTCTGAAGCGCAAAGGCGCGCGCGGCAGCGGGCAATGGCAGCCGATCTCCTGGGAGCGGCTGATCACCGAGGTCTCGGATGGCGGCAAGATCTTCGCCGACACCGGCGATCCGGCCAGCAAGGACATCGAGGTACTCGGCTTCCGCGGCCTTTACGCCAAGCGGGGCGAGCTGATGGACCCGAAAGCACCGGAACTCGGCCACCGTACCAACGGTCTCGTGTTCCAGGGCGGCCGGATCGTTGGCAGCCGCATGCTGTTCGCGCAACGCTTCGTGCACAGCTTTGGTAGCGTGAACGTCTTCGATCACGTCAATGAATGCGAATTGAGCCACCACGTCGCCACCCGCCATGTGTATCCCGGCGTCAACATGACGCAGCCCGACGTGCGCGAGGCAAAGTTCATCATGTACTGGGGCACGCAGCCGGGGGACGCCAACTTCCCGATGCAGACCCAGGGCAAATTCGCCGCCGAGGCGCGGGCGCGGCCGGACGGATTGAGGTACGTGGTGATCGATCCGTTGCTCAGCCGCGGCGGCGTGATCGGCGATCGCGCGAACTGGATCCCGATCGAGCCGGGAACGGACGGGGCGCTGGCGATGGGCATGATCCGCTGGATCATCGAGAACAAGCGCTACAACGCGACCAATCTCGCCTGCCCGACGCTCAAGGCGGCGGAGGCGGCTGGGGAGCTTTCCTTCACGGACGCAAGCCATCTCGTCATCGTTGATCCGAAGCACCCCAAGGCGCGCCATTTGCTCACTGCCGAACTCGCAGGGCTCGGCAAGCCAGCGGCGGTCGGGGTGGAGGACCGCGTGGTGATCGACGCGGCGAGCGGAGCGCCGGCTGAGGCCGCGGGGGTGGCGCGCGCGGCGATCGAGTACTCCGGGGAGGTGAACGGCATCGCCGTCAAGACGGCCTTCCGTCTGTTGCGCGAGGCGGCGGAGGAGCACACGATCGCAGAGTATGCGGCGATCTCGGGGGTGCCGGAGGCGCGCATCATCGAGCTTGCCCGAGAGTTCACCTCGCACGGCCCTCGCGCGGTCAGCACCATGTATCGCGGTCCTGTCAAGCATCCGAACGGCTACTACAACGGCGTCGCCGTGATGCTGCTCAATCTCCTCGTCGGCAACCTGAACCACACCGGCGGCCTCGCCACCGGCGGCGGCGGCTACGACGTCAAGAAAGGCCGCTACAACGTCATGGCAGTGCCCGAAGCCGCGGGTGCGGCATTCGGTGTGATCATCAATCGTGAAGGCGTTCGTTACGAGGACAGCAGCGAGTACCGCGTCAAGGTCGCCGCGGGCAAGAACCCATATCCGGCCAAGCGGCCTTGGTTCCCGTTGAGCTTTGCCGTGTACACGGAAACGCTGCCCTCGGCGGTTTCCCGTTATCCGTACGGCGTGGATATCCTGATCTGGCACAAGGCAACGCCGCTCTACAGCGTGCCGAGCCAGGGGAACCCGGAATTCGTTGCCGCGGTCAAGGATCCGAAGAACATCCCGCTGATCATCGCCTCCGACATCGTCGTCGGCGATACCAGCATGTACGCCGATTACATCCTTCCGGACGTGAGCTTCCTCGAAAGCTGGTGCCACGTCGATACCTATCCGACCACGCTCACCAAGGGCACGGGGCTCCGCTGGCCGGTCGTGAGCCTCACCGCCAAGACCAAGGACGGGCGGCACATGGCCATGGAGGAGTTCCTGATCGATGTCGCCAAACGCATCGGCATGCCGGGCTACGGCAAGAAGGGCGTCCCCGATTCCGAAGGGAAATACTGGCCGCTCGACCGGCGCGAGGATTGGTATCTGAAGGCGACCGCCAATCTTGCCTACACCAAGGGCGTGGGCAACGACGTTGTGCCGGCGGCCACGGCCGAGGAAATCGCGATCGCCGATCTGGCGCCGTTCCAGAAGGAATTTGGCTCCTCGCTCAAGCCCGAGGAGTGGCCCGCCGTGCTGGGCGTCATGGTGCGAGGCGGGCGGTTCCAGCCTGCCAGTGCCGGTCGGGAGGGTGAGAAGCTCACCTGGCGGTTCACGAAGCCCTTGCACTTCTATGCGGAAGAGACGGGGACCACGCGGAACAGCATGACCGGCGCCTATTTTCACGGCACCACGCGCTGGGTGCCGCCCGCCACCGCGCTCGGCAAGCCGCTCGATCAGCTCGACAATCCGAAGGTGTGGCCGTTCACCATCATCACCTTGAAGGGGGCACTGCAGACCCACTCGCGGCTTGCGTCGAACTATGCGCTGCGCGAAATCATGCCGGAGAACGGCGTGCGCATGGCGGTATCCGACGCGGCGAAACTCGGCGTCCGCAACGGTGACTGGATCTCTGTGATAACGCCGGAAGGCCGGCGGCGCGGCCGGGCGGTGGTGGTGGAAGGCGTGCGCCCCGGCGTGATCGCGTTCAATGTCGGCTACGGGCACTGGGGCTACGGCGCCACCAACTACAGCGTCGGCGGCAAGCGGGTTGCCGGGGACAAGGTGCGTCGGGTCGGCATCCACCTCAATCCCGTCATGCGGCGGGATCCGGATGTCTGGCAGATGTCGCTCATGGATCTCACCGGCGGCAGTGTCGTGTTCTTCAACACGCGCGCGCGCATCGAAAAGGTGGCCGCCCATGCCTGAGGTAACGCTGGCGGCGCGCGCCGGCGCGGCGGCGCGGATGCTGCTTGCTCCACCTGACGCAGCGCTGCTCGCGGCGCTTGCGCCGGCGGCAGGCACGCCGCTCGAACTCGAGCGGGCGCGGCAGGATTTTTATGACTTCCTCTGCGTGCCGCAGTCCGGATGTTACATCCCGCCTTACGCCCATGTACTTGGACGCGGCGAACGGCTTGAGGAGTTCTGGCATTTTCCGCCGCCTCGCTATGACGGCGGTGATGTGCTGCGCCCGTGGTACGACGCGGTCGGCTTCGATCCGGCGACCCTCGGGGCGGATCCGCTGATCGCCGGCCCCAACCGCCCGCTCGATCATGCGGGGTTTGTGCTTGCCTTTCTCGCCGGCCTGCTCGAAGCGGCCGCCGGAGAGCCGGCCGGTCCGGCTGCGGTACGCGGCTTTCTGGCGGGGTACTTCGGCGGCTGGATCGATCTTCTCGCCGAACTGCTCACACTTTCGGAAAGCCGCTATATCGGGCTGGTCGGCGAAGGTCTCGCCGAATTCGCAGCGGATGTCCGGGACGCTTTCCCCGAACCGGAGGAGGTAAGCGGCGCCTCGGCCGAGGAGGCTGTTTCATGATCGCCCGGCGCGACCTGCTTGCCCGCCTGGCAGCCGCGGCGGGGCTCGTGTTCGCTCCGCTCGGCGCGGTGGCCCGGGCGGCATTCGGAACTTTGCCGAAGGCGGCGCTACATTATCGCGACGAGCCACTCGGCGAGAAATCCTGTGTGACTTGTTCGCATTTCCTGCACGCCGCTGCCCCAGGCGGCGCCGACCATTGTACCGTGGTTGCCGGCGTGGTCAGCCCGCACGGCTATTGTGTCGCCTGGCAGGACCGCAATCCGACCAATTCCTGCTGAGCAGCCCGCACGGCGCGAGAAAGAGGAACCGGGGATGACGCTTCATTACTCGGTGCGGGCTCAGCGCCACGACTCTCATGCGGCCCTGGCGCGCTGCAAGGAAGCGGAACTCGTCATGGACACGGATCCTGCCGGGCGAAAGGATGCCTTCAACCCGGCCGAACTCCTGCTTGCCGCCGTGGCGGCCTGTATGCTCAAGAACCTGGAGCGCGTGGCGCCGATCCTTTCTTTCCGCTTTTCAGGCGCCGAGGTGCGTCTTTCCGGCGTCCGTGAGGACAGGCCGCCGAGAATCGTGCGGATCGACTACGAGATGCTGATCGAAACCGATGAGACGGACCGCCGTCTCGCGCTGATGCACGAAAATATCCGCAAGTTCGGCACGATCTCCAACACGGTAGCGGGGGCCGTGGACCTCCAGGGAGTACTCCGCCGCGCTCCCTCCGCGGCTGCTTCCGCGCTCGTGGACTGACGCGCTGGTTTCTCCCCCAACGTAAGATTTCGCCAGATTGATCGAGATCAATGAGCTCTCTCGCTCTTCACCACTAACATTTCGTCTTCCCACAAATGATAGGAGACTTACCAATGACTTCCCTCTCACGGCGGACCTTGTTCGCGGCCGGCGGCATGGCCGCCGCCTCTGCTGCGGTACTCGGCAAGGCGGGTTTTGCCGCGGGCGCCGACCCAGCGATGTCCGTTCTTCACATGCCTTACGAGGATGCGTACGCCGTCTTCCTCAACGACCCGCGCTTCGGCATCTGGTTCCAGCTTCTGCAACAGTCCGGACTTGCACCCTATGCGCACGGGACATTGCCGGTGACCCTCTTCGTGCCGACCAACACGGCGTTTCGCGGCCACCCGGGGATTCTCTCACAGGTACTGCCGGCCGGCTCCGAAGCGTTTCCGAATACCACCCTCATGATCGCGCTCGTCCGCGCGCACGTCGTGCGCGGACTCTATCCGCCTGCCGCGTTGTCGGGGAAGAAAACAACCCTGACGACGGTCTCCCACCAGAAGATCGAGGTGGATGGCACCGTCGTTCCCTTCGTCGTCACGTGGCAATCGATCCGGGGCGAGCCCGCTCATGCGACGGTCGAGCAACAGGCCCTTCAGACGTCCAATGCGTTGATCTATCCGTTCGACAAAGGGACGTTTGGCACTCCAAAGCCATAGGGCAGCGCCGGCGCTCCTTGCGCGCCGTTCCGCGTGGATGGCGCGCGGGGAGTGTTCAGGGCGGTCCCGTCGCCGGGCTTTGCAGAGTGTGTCACGTAAAGCAGAGCAGGGTTGCGATGCTCCGACGATTTGATGCATGTCAAACCCGGTCGGCGTGCTTAGGTTGATAGCCTTCGCAAGCTGCTTGGGGTGGAGAAGAAATTATGTCAGAGCGTCGCGTGGTGATCTGCAACCCGGTCCGCACCGCGATCGGGACGTTCAACGGTTCTCTCAAGAACACGCCAGCGCCTCTGCTCGGCGCGACGGTCGTCCGTGCAACGCTGGCCCGTTCCGGACTTGCCTCCGATGCCGTTGAGACGGTGGTCATGGGCAACGTCATCCAGGCCGGAACCAAGATGAATCCCGCCCGGCAGGCCGCGATCAACGGCGGCCTGCCGGTGACGGTACCGGCGATGACGGTCAACCGCGTGTGCGGCTCGGGCGCGCAGGCCATCGCGTCGGCGGCCGCGGAAGTGATGTTGGGCTCGGCCGAGAGCGCAATTGCCGGCGGCATGGAGAACATGGACCTCGCTCCTTATCTCCAGCGCGAGGCGCGCTGGGGCTACCGGATGGGGCCAGGCACGCTCGTCGATTCCATGCTGGAGGATGGCCTCAATGACGCCTTCTCCGGGCAGCATTCGGGCTGGCATACCGAAGATCTGGCAAGCAAATACCAGATCGGCCGGGCGGCGCAGGACCGCTGGGCGGAACGTTCGCAGAAACGCTTCGGGGCCGCGCAGGCAGCGGGCAAGTTCGGCCCTGAAATCGAGCCGATCGAAGTGCCCGGACGCAAGGGACCGACGCTCTTCGCGAAGGACGAGCACAACCGTCCGGAAACGACGCTTGCGACACTCGCCGCGCTGAAGCCCGCCTTCCGCAAGGACGGCACCATCACGGCCGGCAACGCGCCGGGCCTCAACAGTGCTGCCGCGGCGATGGTCGTGGCAGAGGCGGGTTGGGCCGAGCGGCACGGTCTCGTACCGATGGCGCGATTGGTTTCCTATGGCGTCGGCGCGGTCGAACCCGCATTTTTCGGCCTCGGCCCCGTGCCCGCGGTACGCCAGGCGCTGGAGCGCGCCGGCTGGAAGCTCGGCGACCTCGAGCGGATCGAGATCAACGAGGCTTTCGCCGCAATCGTGCTCGCGGTGATGCATGAGCTTGGCCTGCCGGAGGATATCGTCAACGTCGAGGGAGGGGCGATTGCGCACGGCCATCCGATCGGGGCGACCGGTGCGATTCTTACGACCAGGCTGCTGCACAGCATGGCTCGCGACGGCGTTCGCCGCGGCATGGTCACGCTCTGCATCGGCGGGGGGCAAGGCATCGCACTCGCCCTCGAGCGTGCCGCATAGAGGTGGCCAGTGATGTCGAGCATGATGCACCATCTTTTCTACGACGACGCCTCCGCGCTCGGCGCGCACTCGTACGTGGCCGAGCGGATGCGCGCAGTGAAAGCCGAGGGTGGCATTAAGCTTTCATCGTCGCGATGACAGGCGACCGGATTCTGCAGATGCTGGTACTCTGAACCGTTCCGCCAAATCGACGACCTACGGGTCCATCTCGTCATGTCCAAGCGCGCCCGCATCGCTCTCGTTCTTGTGCTCCTCGCGGCCGCGGGCGGCGGATGGCTCTATGTTCGCCTGCGCGCGCCAGGCACCGGCAACGTCCTCACGCTCTACGGCGATGTCGATATCCGTGAAGTTGAGCCGGCCTTCAACGATTCCGGGCACATCACGCGCATCCTCGTGCAGGAAGGCGACAGGGTGAAAAAGGGCGAGCTCCTGGCAATGATCGACGACACGCGCTACGCCGCGGCCCTGGCCCAGGCGGAGGGGCAGATGCACAACCAGGGTCAGGTGTTGGCCGCGCTGGTTGCCGGCACGCGTCCTGAGGATATCGCGGCGGCGAAGGCGACCATGGAGGCGCTCCGCGCCACCTACGCGAATGACGGTGTCACCTACCAGCGCCTTGCAATTCTCGCCACGACGAGCGCGGCCACCATCCAGGCGCGCGATGACGCGCACGCCGCTTTCGATGCGGCACGGCAGCAGTACGAAGCCGCGCGGCAGGCCTATATCCTGGCCGTCAAGGGGCCGCGCAAGGAAGACATCGCGGCGGCGCGGGCGGCGCTTGAGGCCGATCAGGCGGCCGTGGCCCTGGCCAAGCAGGAATTTCACGACACCCGGCTCTACGCGTGGTCCGACGGTGTGGTGGAGGACCGCATCCTTGAACCAGGCGATATCGCGACACCTTCGACGCCGGTGTTCACGATTGCGCTGCCCAGTCCGCTCTGGGTGCGTGCCTACGTGCCGGAAAGCGATCTCGGGCGCATCCGCCTCGGCATGGCGGCGATGGTGACGACCGACAGCTTTCCCGGCCGCGTCTATCACGGCTGGGTCGGCTACATCTCGCCCACCGCGGAGTTCACGCCGAAGACGGTGGAGACGCCGGAGCTGCGAACGGCCCTCGTCTATCAGACGCGCATCTATGTCTGCGATGCCCGGGGTGAACTCCGCCTCGGCATGCCCGCGACTGTGCACATCGATCTCGCGCAGAATCCCGCCGCCGGGCCGCCGCCGGGCTGCGTGCCTTCCGATGCCGCCCGCCGCTGAGGCGCCGCCCGCCCTCCGCCTCGAAGACGTGCGGCGGAGCTTTCGGACGGGCAAGCGCGTAGTGGTCGCCCTCGACGGGGTGAGTGCGACCGCCGCGCGCGGCGCGGTGACGGGGCTGATCGGCCCGGACGGCGCGGGCAAGACGACGCTGATGCGCCTGATCGCCGGGCTCTTGCGCGCGGATGGCGGGCGCATCGAGGTGCTGGGCATCGATGTCGCGCGCAACCCGCTCGGCGTGCAGGCGCGCCTTGGCTACATGCCGCAACGTTTCGGTCTCTACGAAGACCTGAGCGTCAAGGAGAATCTCGACCTTTACGCGGATCTGCAAGGCGTAACACCGGAAGAGCGGGGCGTGCGCTATGCGGAGCTTCTGCATATGACCGGGCTCGGCCCGTTCACGGCGCGCATGGCCGGCCGCCTTTCGGGTGGCATGAAGCAGAAACTCGGGCTTGCCTGCACGCTTGTGCATCCGCCGGAGCTTCTGCTGCTCGACGAACCGACGGTTGGGGTTGATCCGGTGTCGCGGCGCGAGCTTTGGCAAATCATCGACCATCTCACGCGCACCGCCCACATGACGGTGCTTTTCAGTACTGCCTACCTCGACGAAGCGGAGCGCTGCGATTCGGTGCTGCTGATCCACGAGGGCCGGCTGCTCGGGCGGGGAGCGCCTGGAACATTCACGGCCGAGATGGCCGGCCGGAGCTTCCTCGCTAGGGCGGAGGGTGTTGGCCGGCGTGCCTTGCAGGCACGTATGGCAAAGATGCCGGGGGTGATCGATGCTGTGATCCAGGGCAGCGGGGTCCGGGTGGTCACCGAAGCGGCCGGCCCGTCCGACCAAACGGCTCTGCCGTCTGGCGGGTCCGGGTTTGCCCTGGTGCCGACGGCGCCGCGCTTCGAGGACAGTTTCGTCGCGCGCCTCAGGGCGCAGAGTTCCGCCCCGACGCCTACCTCCGGCGCGAACGATGCGCCGCGACCGAGAGGGGACCCTCCCGCCAGTGCCCCGACCACCCCTGCCCGCTCGGCCCGGGAAGATATTATCGTCGTGCAGCACCTGACGCGCCGCTTCGGCACGTTCCACGCTGTGGACGATGTGAGCTTCAGTGTCGCGCGCGGCGAGATCTTCGGGCTGCTCGGTGCGAATGGTGCCGGAAAGTCCACCACGTTCCGAATGCTCTGCGGCCTCCTGCCGCCCTCCGAAGGCACGCTGCGTGTCGCGGGGTTCGACCTCCGTACCGCAGCGGCGCCGGCGCGCGGACGCATCGGCTACATGGCGCAGAAGTTTTCCCTTTATGGCGATCTCTCGGTGGCACAGAACCTTCGCTTCTTTTCGAGCGCCTATCGACTATACGGCGCGCGCCAGCGAGAGCAGCTTGCATGGGCGGAGGAAGAGTTCCAGCTTGGCCCGCTCGCCGAAGCCACCGCCCGAGATCTGCCGCTCGGATTCAAGCAGCGGCTGGCGCTCGCTTGCGCGCTCATGCACGAGCCGGAGATTCTGTTTCTGGACGAGCCGACCTCGGGCGTCGACCCGCTGGCCCGGAGGGAATTCTGGCGGCGCATCAATGCACTTGCGGAGGCCGGCGTCACGGTTCTCGTCACCACGCACTTCATGGAGGAGGCCGAGTACTGCGATCGGCTGGTGATCATGGCGCAGGGCCGCGTGCTGACCGCCGGCACCCCGGCGGCGATCAAAGAGGCTGCGCGAGCCTCTGCCCTTCCCGATCCCACCATGGAAGATGCGTTCATCGCCGTCATCGAGGCGGCTCAGCCGGCGAGGGCGGCATGAAAGCCGCCCGGCTGCGCCGACTCGGCGGACTCTTGCGCAAGGAACTCCTGCAGATCTGGCGCGATCCGTCGGCACTTGCGATCGCGTTCGCGTTGCCGGCGCTGCTCCTGATCATTTTCGGCTATGGTGTCTCGCTCGACGCCACCAACGTTCCGCTCGCGCTGGTTGTACAGCACCCGGATGGGCTGACCGCGAGCTTCACCAGCCAGTTCAGCCATTCGCCTTTCTTTCGCCCGCGGCGGTTTCTCACCATCCAGGGGGCCGAGACGGCGATGGCGGCGCGGAAAGTAGAAGGAATCATCTGGCTGCAGAGCGACTTCACCCGCCGTGCCGAATCCGACGGCAATGCGCCGATCGGCGTGATCGTCAATGGTGTCGATGCCAACGATGCACGAATTATCGAGGGCTATGTCCAGCAGGTATGGGCGAACTGGCTCACGGCGCGTGCGGCCGTCGATGGAAAAGGTGCTGCACTGCCGCTCGCGGCGCAGCCGCAGGTACGCTTCAATGCGTCGGTCAGCAGCCGCGACTACCTCGTGCCCGGTCTGATCGCTGTCATCATGACGTTGACGGGCGCGCTGCTCACCGCGCTTGTGATCGCGCGCGAGTGGGAGCGCGGCACGCTCGAGGCGCTGATGGTCACGCGCGTGACCGTGAGCGAGATCCTGCTCGCCAAGCTCGTTCCCTATTTCCTGCTCGGCATGGGCGGCATGGCCGCTTCGGTCCTGCTCGCCGTTTTCCTGTTCGGCGTGCCGCTGCATGGCTCGGTGCTGGTGCTCACGGGCGCCTCGGCGCTCTTCATGCTGGCCGCGCTCGGGATGGGGCTCGTTATTTCCGGATTCGCACGCAACCAATTCGTGGCCGGGCAGATCGCCATCATCACGACGTTCCTGCCAGCTTTCATACTTTCCGGCTTTGTCTTCGATATCAGCAGTATGCCCGCGGCGGTGCAGATCATCACTCATATTGTCGCCGCACGCTATTTTGTTGCCATCCTGCAATCCGTGTTCCTGGCCGGCGATGTCTGGCCGGTCGTGGTGCCGAACGCCCTCGCGCTTGCCGTGATGGCGGCAATCTTTCTCGGTGTGGCGCGCGCGACCGCGCGCAAACGGCTGGATTGAAACCGATGCTGCGCCAGGTCTTCGCGCTGATCGTCAAGGAACTGCTGGCCGTACTCCGGGACCCCAAGAGCCGGATGGTGCTGGTCGGGCCGCCGCTGATCCAGCTCATGGTGTTTGGCTACGCTGCCACGTACGACCTCAACCACGTTCCGATTGCGATCGAGAATCGTGACGCGAGCGAGGCCTCGCGGGATCTCGTCGCGCGCTTCGTTGGCTCTCCTACTTTCCGCCTCGTGGCCACGCTCAAGAGCGGCGAGCGGATCAATTCGCTCATCGATTCGCGAACCGCCGCCATGGTCCTGGTGATCGATCCGCGCTTCACCCGCGATCTCTTGCTGCATGAGCCCGCCCCCGTACAGGTGATCGTGGATGGCCGTAACTCGAATACGGCGCTCCTGATCGAGGGCTATGCGAATACGATCCTCTCCGACTTCAGCCTTTCCTGGGCCGCGGAACACGGAGAGCCGCCGCCTGCCGCGGTGCTCGACATCCGCGCCCGCTATAATCCGACGCTGAGTTCGCGCTGGTTCATCGTGCCGGGGATCGTGGCCCTGCTGACGCAGGTGGTGACCTTACTGGTGGTCGGGCTATCGGTGGCGCGCGAGCGGGAGACCGGCACGTTCGACCAGTTGCTGGTCACACCGATGCGCCAGATCGACATTCTGCTCGGCAAGGGATTGCCGGGGCTGCTGATCGGCACGCTGGAGGCATCGGTCATCGTGGCGGCCGCCGTTCTATGGTTCGACATTCCGCTGCGCGGCGGGCTTTTCCCGCTCTATCTCGGGCTCCTGCTCTTTGTCACCGCCGTCACCGGGATCGGCCTCATGATCTCCTCGCTCGCCGTGACGCAGCAGCAGGCCTTGCTCGGCGCGTTTCTTTTCATGGTGCCCTCCATCATCCTTTCGGGATTCGCAACCCCGATCGCGAACATGCCGCCGCTGATCCAGGATTTCACGCTGCTCAACCCTATGCGCTACTTCCTGATCGTCGTCCGCAGTGTCTTTCTTGAAGGTGCCGGCGTCGGTGCGCTGCTGCCACAATACTGGCCAATGGCCCTCATCGGCGCGATGAGCTTGGCCGCAGCAGGCTGGCTGTTCCGCAAGCGTGTGACCTGAGGGCATCAACCGTAGCCCGCTCGGCAACGGAGAAGACCCATGGTCGAAGATTGGCTCGCTCTCATCGCCAACATGAACGGCGCCGTACGCGATCTGCGCCAGGCGGCGCCCGAGGTGATGAAGACCTTTTCCGAAATGGCGCGAGCGGCGCACCGTGGCGCCGTGCTCGATGCGCCGACCAAGGAGCTGGTGGCGCTCGCAATCAGCGTGGCAATCCGCTGCGCTCCGCGCATCGCCTATCACGCGAAGGGTGCTGTCAACGCCGGCGCCTCGCGGGCGGCGGTGGCCGAGACGCCGGCGATGGCGGTCTATATGGGCGCGGGCCCGTCGGTGATATATGCGGCCCAGGTACTCGAGGCGGTGGACCAAATGCTGGCCGGATCCACGAAGCCGGGCTGAGGGAACCGGGCCGCGTTCTGCTGGTCAAACGCCGGCCGGATTGCACGCGAGCGCTCTCCCGGGGAGCCGCGATGACGCAGGATATCTGAGGAGGATCGATGTATCCCGCTGGCATCAACTACTTGCCGCTTGCCCTCCCGTTCTTTTCCATTCTCGTTGGCGCCTTCGGCTTTCTGATTCTGTTCCTTTACATCGGAGCGCTGGGCTACGCGTACGAACAGGTCGGACTCAGCCCGCGCGCGGCGCTTTTAGCGTTGGGCGGGTCGCTGATCGGATCCTATTTCAATCTGCCAGTGGCCGAGACGCCGGCGCGCGAGATCGTGTCGGGGGAGATCGTTCCGTTCTTTGGGATGCGCTATGTGGTTCCGGTCGTCGTCAATTGGCCCGGTACGGTAATTGCGGTGAATGTCGGCGGCGCGCTGATTCCCGGAGCGATTTCGATCTATCTCCTGGTCAGGAAGCAGCTTTGGGTCCGAGGTCCGCTGGCGATCCTTTGTGTCGCAATCGTCACGCATCTGCTGGCGCGTCCGGTTCCGGGTCTCGGCATCGCGCTGCCGGTCTTCGTGCCGGCGGTGGCAAGTGCCGTTGTGGCGCTCATTCTTTCGCGACGGCAGGCTGGGCCGCTGGCCTACCTTGGAGGGAGCATGGGCACCCTCATCGGAGCGGATTTGCTCAATTTGAACAGAGTGCAGGGGCTCGGAGCGCCGGTGGCCTCAATCGGCGGAGCCGGGACATTTGATGGAATCTTCCTGACAGGCATCCTTGCGGTTCTGATTGCGAGTTTCTCGAGCGGAGGTGCCGGCGCGGGTTCGCAGCCGGAAGCCGGAACGGGGCCGATATAGGCAGGGCGCACGACGCCGCACCGCTCCCCCATCGCCAACAAGGCAAAGGAACGCCGGTACGGGGACGCTATTTCGGACGGCCGTAGAGCCCGACCAGGCGCGCCGTCGCGAGTGTGTTGAAGTGCAGCACGAACCCCACCATGGCACCGGAGGAATGCTGGTCGAGCGGCAGCTTGGCCACCTTCACGGCGAAGACCGTGATTTCGTAGTGATGCGGCGGATCGCCCACCGGCGGACAAGGCCCGCCATAATGGGAAAAGCCGAAGTCGGTCCGCCCTTCGCCGGCGCCCTTCGGCAACAGGATCGAACCGGCGGCGCCGGCATTCTCGGGCAAGCCGTGCACGTTCGCTGGAATGTTGAAGACGGTCCAGTGCCACCAGCCGCTGCCGGTCGGCGCGTTCGGATCGAACATCGTGATGGCGAAACTCTTCGTGCCGGCCGGCTCACCTGACCAAGTGAGCGCCGGAGAGATATCCCCGCCTTTACAGCCGCCCTGATTGAACACCTGCGCCATCGGAATCGTGCCGCCGTTCGCGAAGTTGGAGCTGCTCAGCGCGAATCCGCCGGCGAGTGCCGGAACGGCGAGGCTCGAAAGGACCGCCGCAAGAAGGAAACGCTCCATTTTGTCCCCCCAGGGTATTCATTGATTTGCGGCATTCATCCAAGCACGGATAAAACGCTCGGGCAAGAACGGCACTCTGTCCGACGGGCCCCGGCCGCGTCCTTGAGACCGGTTCTCATCCGAATTGAACGCTCGGCCCGCATCTTGATCCGCGCTCGGCCACCGCTTCGCTCGACAACCGGGCACCGGCCCAGCATTATTAACTTCCAGGCGCGTCGCCGCGAAGCGCGGCGCACGGAGGGGAAATGTGTGTGAGCTCTTCGCGATGAGCAGCAGGCAGCCGGGAAGGGTCTGCTTCGCGTTCAGTGAATTCGTTCGTCATGGCGCGCCGAGCAGCGCCAATCCGGACGGCTGGGGCGCAGCCTATTATGATGGCGTAGATGCCCATTTGCTGCGCGAGCCCGTGCCGGCCACCACGAGCGCGTTCGCCCGCGTTCTCGAACATCACCGCTTTCCGAGCCCGATGGTGCTCGCCCACGTCCGCCACGCCTCACGCGGGCCGGTGACGCTTGCCAACACCCAACCCTTCGCGCGCCCGCTCGGCGGGCGGCTGCACGTCTTTGCCCACAATGGAGATCTTCCCGACATCGAGACCGCACTGCCGCTTGCCCCCGGCTGCTTCCAGCCGATCGGACAGACCGACTCGGAACACGCATTCGCGGTTCTGCTGACCGCGTTGGCGCCGCTTTGGGCCTCTCCCGGCGGGATCCCAACCCCGGCTGCACGCCTTGCCGTCCTGGCCGTGTTTGCCGCCCGGCTGCGCGCCATCGGAGTTGCCAACTTCCTTTACAGCGACGGCGATCTTCTCTTCGGCCATGCGCACCGCCGCCGCCATCCGGACGGCATTCACCCGCCCGGGTTGCATCTGCTGCTGCGCGGCGAGGGGGCGAGGCATCATCCGCTCATCGGTGGCGTTTCCCTTGAGACGGAGAGCGCAATCGCCCATCCGCTCGCCCTCCTGGCGAGCGTCCCGCTGACGGGGGAATCCTGGCGGCCCCTCCCCGAGGGAGGTCTGGTTGCGCTGGCACATGGTCGCCTGATCGCCGAGGCGTGACGCGCGGCTTGGGGAGCGATCGATGATTTGCGGTCGCATGGCGGTGCTCGCCTTCTCAGGATGCCCGCAAATCGTGGGCGTGGACGTCGTGCGCCCGGTGCGATCGGAGCACTTCGATCGCGGTCTTTTCCTGCTCCAGATTGCGCAAATTGACCCATAGCAGAAGTCCGCCGCGTGCCAATTGCTCGCCGACCCGCTCGGCCTCGTGGCGATGGATCAGCGCCCCGATCGCCGCACCGATCGCCGCGCCCCCCGCTGCGGCGACAAGCACCGGGAGGGCACCCTCGCCGGCCAGCAACAGCACCCCGACCGCGGCCAGCCCGACCGCCGGTCCGTACGTCGCCTCCAGGCGGGAAACGTGGCCAAAGAACGTCTCCCGTGGCGCTTGCGGATTGTCTGCCATCTCCGAAACAGCCTGGTAGCGCTTGCCGAGCCGGCTCTCGACTGTCGCTTCGTTGCCGAGCACCGTGAACGCGGAGCGATCGAAACCACGCGTCTCCAGATCGAAGACCGCTTCTTCGAGATCCTCCAGGCGATCAAAGACTCCCACCACCTCGCGCGACGTCGGACGCCCAGGCTGATCCTTCTCCGTTTCCACGCGATGATGCTCCTCATTGCCTGGCGGGGCATGCTGTTGGGTCGCCGACTGGCGTCACGGCATCGTCCGTACGGTTCG
This sequence comes from Pseudomonadota bacterium, assembly GCA_021816925.1. Taxonomy (GTDB): domain Bacteria; phylum Pseudomonadota; class Alphaproteobacteria; order Acetobacterales; family Acetobacteraceae; genus JAKAWQ01. The sequence goes on along the minus strand of JAKAWQ010000006.1, from coordinate 6,450 downwards.
GCATCCCACCTCATCCACCCGCCGCGAGAGCGTAGATTTCCGCGATCGCGCTGCAAAGGGTCGTGTCGCTGACGTGCGTGAGAAGTGGGGCGGTGTTACCTTCGGGTCCGTTCAATCGCAAGCATCGGTTTTGGAGTGCCGCTGGCCGGAGGTACCGACCCGGCGCCGCCATGATCTACGCCGAAATCATCCCGCGGTCAGCGAACCGCCGGCGGGTGCTGCGCGCGTAACGGCCACTCGAACACTCGGCCGTCGCGACTAACCTCGAAGAAGCCGGAGAACAGCTGCACCACGAGTTCATTGACCATCGGCCCATCGATCGTCGGCGGCACGGCATCGCCTGTGGCAGAGTATGGCACGCATGCCTGACGCTCGACCAAATCGGCTCCTCTCGGATACCGGACCAACGCAGCCCGATGCCCCCCGGAGGGCAGCCCTCTCGGCCTGGAAGGAGGGCGAAGCGGCGGCGGCGGCCGGCGATGGAACGAGCGCGCGGCGCTGGTTCGACCGCGCGCACCGGCTGGCACCGCAACAGGACCACATCACGCTCTCGCTTGCGATGGCTCTCCTGAGCGAGGGCGATCCGCAGGCGATCACGTTGCTCGAAACGGTTGCCGCGCGGCACGATCTGCGGCCCGTCTGGCTCGCGCTTGCGGCGGCACACCGGCGCGCGGGCGATGCGGCGGCAGCAGCGTCTGCCCTCGGGCGCGCACTCTCTGGTCATGCCTGGACGCGGGCCGAGGCCAAGGACGCCGAGATCCTGGAACGAATCGCTGCGGAGGCCGGTCGGCCAGGCTGGTGCGCCCTGGCAGGGGACGGCACGCTTCTCTTCGGCAACCTTGGACGCCGAGACCTTGCGCTTGTCCTCGACGGACGACCATTGGCGTTTCGGCCTTCACGGCAGAGGAGCCGGCTCGGCCTTCCCGCCGGCTGGGAGCGGGCAGGCAAGATCGAGGTCACCGCAGCAGGAGAGGCAGTGGTTGGCAGCCCGATCCGGATTGCGGCGATCCGCCGCACCGAGGGCTTCGCCGAATGCCGTGATTGCGGTCTTGCCGGCTGGGCTTGGCATCCGGGCGAACCGGACGCCGTGCCGGTGCTTCATATTGGACCCAAAGGAAAGCGCGAGCCCGCGTTCACGATCAGGGCGAGCAAGGAGGCCGTGCGTCTTGTGGAGGCGGCACCGCTCGAGCGGCCGCGGAGGTTCACCGTTCCGACGGCGCGGCTTCTTGGCATCAAGGGTCCGATCTCGGTCCGGGACCGCGATGGCCGCGAACTTGCCGGCAGCCCGCTCGATCCCAGGCTCGAGGCGGCAGGTGCGGCGGGGCTGGCGCGCGCGTTGGCCGCGCTTCTCCCGGCGCCCGGCCGGCGAGGCCGCCGCGGGGCGCTCGGAATCGCCGCAACACGGGTGGCCGCAGCAGCAGCCGAAAGCACGCCCCTTCGCCCGCGTCCGGCTGGTCCGCCGACGGACCGTCGCGCACTCCCGGCAGTCGATGTTGTCGTGCCGGTGCACGGGGAGATGGACGTCACACTGGCCTGCCTTGCCTCCGTGCAGCGTCATTTGCCGCCGCGGGCGAGGATCGTCGTGGTGGACGACGCCTCGCCCGACCCCGAACTGGCGCGCGCCCTGGCCGCCATGGCAGCGGAGCGAAAGATCGACTTGGTGCGCCATGTCTGGGGCCGCGGATTTCCGGCCGCCTGCAACACCGGCATCCGCGCGGCGCGGCCGGATGCCGACATCGTTCTCCTCAACAGCGACACCCGAGTCGCGGCAGGCTGGATATCGGGGCTGCAGGCGGCTGCGCTGTCCACGCGCGATATCGGTACCGCGACGCCCTTCTCCAACGATGCGACGATCCTGAGCTATCCCGATCCCGAGGCAAGGAACCCGGCGCCGGATGCAGCGACGACCGACCGGCTCGCGCGGCTGGCGGCGAGGCTCTTCAACGGACGCGCGGTGGAAATCCCGACCGGGGTCGGGTTCTGCCTCTACCTCCGGCGCGGCTGCCTCGCCGAGGTCGGGCTGTTCCGCGAAGACCTCTTCGCCCAGGGCTATGGGGAGGAGAACGATTTCTGCATCCGCGCCCGGCATCTTGGCTGGCGGCACGTGGCAGCGCCGGGAGTGTTCATGGCGCATCTCGGCGGGCAGTCCTTCGGCGCGGTCGGACCTGCGCTGATGCGCCGGAACCTTGAACTGCTGAACCGGTTGCACCCCGGTTACGATGATTTGATTGCGGCCCACCGGGAAGCCGACCCGCTCTTTGCCTTTCGACGGCGACTTGATGCGGCCCGGTTTGCGGCGACGCGGCGGGCAGCTGGGGCAGTGTTGCTGGTCACCCACGCGCGCGGCGGCGGGGTGGAGCGGCTGGTCCGGGCGCGCGCGACAGCACTCCGAAGCGAGGGGCTGCGGCCGCTGCTGCTCTACCCTGCCGAGCGGGGCGGAGCGTGCCGCGACGTCCTGGTCCGCGAGGCAGGCGGGGAGGTGCTTCCTAATCTCCGCTACGCCGTCCCGCGGGAACTCGGGGCACTCGCGCGGCTCCTTCGGGCGGAGCGGCCGGTCCACTGCGAAGTGCACCATCTGGTTGGGCACGACCACGCAATCCTCGATCTCTGTTCTCGGCTCGACGTGCCCTATGACGTTTACCTGCACGACTATGCGGCGCTCTGCGGGCGGATCGCGCTGGTAGGCCGCGAAGAGCGCTATTGTGGGGAGCCCGGACCCGAGGTTTGCGCTGCCTGCATCGCGGACGCGGGCAGCGAGATCGAAGAGGAAATCGCGCCCACGACGCTCGTCCGGCGCTCGGCAGCGGAGCTCGGGGCGGCGCGGCGCATCATCGCCCCTTCGGCAGATACCGCGGAGCGCATCCGGCGGCATTTTTCCGGCCTTACGGTCACTGTGGAGCCGTGGGAGGAGGATTCGTCGCTTGTTCCTGCGGAGCAACGGCGATTCGGCTTTCCGCGCTGCATTGCCGTGATCGGGGCCATCGGCACGGCCAAAGGCTACGAGGTGGTGCTGGCCTGCGCCCGGGACGCGGCGCGACGGGATTTGCCGCTCCACTTCGTGCTCATCGGCTATTCGCGTGACGACCAGCGGCTGCTGGACACCGGCCGCGTGTTCGTGACCGGGGCCTACGCGGAAGAGGAACTGCCCCGGCTGATCGCGCGAGAGCGGGCGGACTTCGCCTTCCTTCCCTCCGTGTGGCCGGAGACCTGGTGCTTCACGCTCTCCGAGGCGTGGCAGGCGGGCCTCGACGTGGCCGCCTTCGATTTCGGTGCCCCGGCGGCGCGCATCCGCGCCACCGGCCGTGGCTGGCTGCTGCCGCTCGGCCTCTCCTCGGCGGCGATCAACAACGCATTATTGAGCCTCAATCCGCTTGCTCGCGGCTGAAGGGTCTGCCAAGAGTTTTTATGTTCTTGCGCGCAACGGTTGCATGACCTCGGACCGCGCACGTGCAAGCCAGGGATCCTCGACCGAGAGAAGGTGATGTCCGATCAGAAGATCGTGACGGAGCTCAAAGTATCTGGGCATCTGATGAGACTGGAGACGGGAATCTATTGCGTCTTCCATGCCGCGAACGGGCATGGCCCCAGCCCTGCGACGGGGTTGCCGGGGGTCAGGATTTCGCTGCCGCCCGGCGCCTTGGAAGGTGACGGTGGGGTCGAGATCAGCGGGTTCCGGGAGGACGGATGGGTCTCGACCGGGCATGACGCAGCGCTGATCCGCGTCTCCGACGGGCCGGCCCAGGTGTTGGTCACGGTCTATCAATCGTCTCCCGGCGGCGAGGCGTTGCCACAACTTCAGGTAGTACGACTGGGCGACATCCGCCCGAATGGCGCACCCTCCGGTGCGGACGTGGGCCCGGGGGTGCTGGCGGGCGGGAAGTCGGCGCCGATACCGGCGCCGATACCAGCGCCGATACCGGGGGCGATGCCAGGGCCTTTGGCGGCGCCTCCAGGCTTGGCGACGGGGGCGGAGTGCAGCGTGACCGCGCACGTGCAGCGGCGCGGCGACGTGCAGGGAGCGCTTGGCGAGTGGGTGGGCGAACGGGGCAGCAAGCTTTGGATCGAGGGATTTTCGATGGTTCCGCCGCCGGACCTGCGGCCGGAGGATCTCGAGTATCAGGCGGTGCTCGGTCGTGGCTGGCTTTCGCCTTGGTCCCAGGGAGGCCAATTCTGCGGCAGCCGACGCATGGCGCTGCCGGTGCTTGGCCTCAGGGTGCGTCTCAGGGGCGCGGCAACGTCCGCTTTCGAGTGCGCGTACTCGGCCACCTTCACGGACGGCACGATGGTTGGGCCGGTCGCCGCCGGCGAGGCCTGCGAGGCTGACAACCTCGTGCCGCTGGAAGCCTTTCAGGTGATCCTACGCCCGCGCCGAACCGCTGCGCGGCCGCTGCCGCGGGAGACCGCGGCGCCGCCACCCGTCCCGGTGGCACCGCAGCCTCGATCAGCGCCGCCGGTCAGGCAAACACCGCGCCGGACCAGGCCAGGCGGCGGCAAGGGTATCGACAAGCCTCTCGGCAAAGCGCTGCCGCGGCGCCGGTAGCGGACGCGCGGCGGCGACGAAAAAGGAGCGGAGCAAAAAGAAGGGGACCGGAGGTGAGCAGCACCATGCTCGATGGCTCCGGGACCTGGAAGTCCGCGCCGCTGCTGATCGTGTAGGAGAGCTGTTCGCTCGCGCCGGGTGCGAGCGAAAGCCCGATGCCGGTGTAGTCCTGGCTCGAATCCGCAGACCACACGGCTTCCGTGTATTGGAAGCCGCCGATGCTTGGCCCGCTCAGGAGGATGCATCCGGTTGCGGGGCCGGCGCCCATGGTGCAACTGTTCTCGCTCCCCACACCCGGACCGAAGACCAAGGTTGAGAAGCTCGCGGATTGGATGGAAAGGTTGTCCACGCCTGTGCCGAGGCTGCTCAGGGGATCGAAACTGCTGTGGCTCGTGTCGAAGAAGAGGTTACCGGTAAGCACCTGACCGGTGTCGTTGGTCATCTGCAGGCCGCTCACGGCATTCAGGGCGAGGTTCTGCGATGAGGGAATGGTCCGGTCGAGCATCCGGGTATCGGAGCAGCCGGCCGAGCCCCCGCCGGCGGCACCGCCGAAGCAGGAGATCGCGAGGCTATTTGGCAGCGGGCCACCCGGACCGCCGCTCGGGAAGAAGGTGAAAGTACCGGCCGTTCAGTCACCGGTGATATCGGCATAGGGCGTGGCGAAGGCGGGCCAGGCGGGGCCCAGGAGCAAGCCGAGCAGCGGCAGGAAGCGGAGGGCGGGATTCGGTTTTGACTTCGCCTTGGGGCCCCTCGCCGTGAAACCACAACTTGGACGGGAAGGAAGCAAATTTCCTGCCCGGAAAAAACGGCATGAATCAACGATCTCGAGTTTATGAGGCTCGGATCCTGTAAATTTTCCCGACGGTTTGACGCGACTCGGGGAGACAGCACGCGATGACCGGGCAATGCTTGCCGCTCCAACCGTCAGCATGATACGGGCCGTAGCGCTCCGGACGTTGCCGGCGTCGGCGCAGGAGGGGAAGAAAACGCCATGAGTGATCTGATCGCGATCGCCTTCGCCTCGGAAGAGAAGGCCGAGGCCGTGCGCCGGAAAATCCTCGACATGCAGAAGGAATACCTGATCGAGGTCAATGACATGGTGGTCGCAGTGAAGCAGCCGAACGGCCATGTGAGGCTGAACCAGATGTTCCATCCGACGGCGGCCGGTGCGGCCGCCGGCAGCTTCTGGGGGCTTCTGGTCGGGCTCCTTTTCATGATGCCGCTGCTCGGTGTGGCCGTGGGCGCGGGTGTCGGCGCGATCGGCGGCGCGCTGACGGATTTCGGCATCAACGACAGGTTCATGAAGGACCTCGCGGAGGCCTTGCCGCCGAATGGTGCGGCCCTCTTCGTTCTTGTGCGGAAGATGACGACCGACAAGGTGCTGGCCGATCTCAAGGGCGTGGGCGGAACGGTCCTGAAGACCTCGCTCGACCTCAGCAAAGAGGCCGCGTTGCGCGACGCGCTTGCCGGCGAGATCGGGGCAGCCGCCGGCTGAGGAGGACGGCCAGCGGGCGGTAACGCCGGCGGGCTACGCCGCGGCGTGCGCGGTGACGGCAGGATGCCGATCGAGATGATCAGAGGCGCTCTGTTCCCGGGTCAGGGTATCGAACGCGGCGAGGTTGACGTGGCCGCGGACGACCTCGCGCACGTCCTTGTTGGTGAAGACCGAGATGTCAGCGGTTGCGATCGATGTCGGGGGCCTCCGGTGCCTCGCCGGCTCGGCGAGCGGGAAGCCGTCGGCGCGCATGGGACGGGTTCCAAGGGCTGAGCCCTTGGCGGGGTCAGGGGCGGAGCGGGGTATAGTGATATCCGGGAGAGCTTACACTCTGGCAGCATTACGAAACAGGAATGGAATGGGTATCGGGCTTCGGCACTGATATTTCAGCCAGCCGACGAGGCGGTTGGCAAAG
>JAKAWQ010000070.1 GCA_021816925.1 Pseudomonadota bacterium | reverse complement strand
GGACGTCCAACGACCACGCCCGCTCCATGGCTTCGGTGGTAGCGGTTCCACGCCCCGGCGGCCACAGGCTCGTAGAGGACTGTGGATGCCAACGACATAGGGCAGGCCGGATTCGGTGATGCCGTCGCGGAAGTCGGTGTCGGTGCCGTATCCCGCGTCGGCCAAGGCGACCTTCGCTTCGATCCCGGCCGCAAGCGCGGCACGAAGCTGATCAAGTGCGATCTTTGGCTTGGTCTGGAAGACGACATCGTCAGGCACGCCTGCCCGAGCGCGCCGGTCGGGGTCATCAGCCCACTCATGCGGCAGATACAGGCGATAGGCGATCGGTAGGCTGGCGTGATCGTTCGCCGCCGACAGGCTGACCGCGACTTGTCCTGTTTGCCGAGCTGTCCACAGTACTGCCGCGCCACGCCGACCGGGGGCTTGCCCTTCTTGAGGACGCCGGTGTCGTCGATGATCAAGGCCCGGATCGGGCCGCGCCGCTCGACGATGCGCAGGACACGGGCGCGCACCGCCGCGAGCACTGTGTCGTCGGACCACTCGGACTTCGCCACGAAGTGATGCATCGACTGGTGCGCTGCCTGGACGCGCCCCGGCTGCACGCGCGCGGCCATTGGCTCGACGCCTTTGCGATCGCCCGGCAGTAGCAGTCCAGCGCAATACGATTGAAAAGGTGCCGCGCGATCGGCATGACCGAGCGCCGACGTGATCGCCTGGACATAGGCAGCGAACCGTGATTCGCTGCCGCGTGCACCGGATTCGAAACCCACAACCCGTCTCCACGAGTGAGAATCTCCATCCGTACACACAGGTCACCGAATCGTACAACAGATTTACGACACAGTAAGATTATGGCTTGCCCGGCTCGGGAGAGAAAAGCTCGGCCTTGTCCGGTTTGTCCTTCCACTCGTCCGCGTCTGTGGGTGGCGTGCCCTTGCGGGTAATATTCGGCCACTGTGCCGCGTAAGTTCGGTTGTGCTCCACCCAGGCGCCGGCGCGGTCATCGCTGTCGGGCACGATCGCCTCGACGGGGCATTCTGGTTCGCACACCCCGCAATCGATGCATTCGTCGGGGTGGATCACCAGCATGTTCTCGCCGACATAGAAACAATCGACGGGGCAGACCTCGACGCAATCCATATATTTGCAGCGGATGCAGGCTTCCATGACCACATAGGTCATCGTCAGTTCTCCATCGGCCGAGCTGGCCAGGGCACCCTAACCCTGGCAGGGGTTCTCCGGTTCCCATTCAACACGTCGCGTCCTCAGCTAAGGGGTGCACAGGCGGTCGCTACGCGCCACCCCGGCCCGGCCGTTCCGATACAGCCGTTCGCTTTCGTTTACACACGACCGAATGCGGAGCATCGGCCTCTGTTTTCGGTGCCCCTGCGACTTCGCTCGGCGCGGTTGCTCGCCGGGAGAGGGGCAGCCGGACACTCGTCACGGCGCGGCTGTATGCCGGCTTCGTTCTTTCCGTGCAAGAGAGCAGGCGTCTCGGGAAGGTCGTCGTAGAGCAGGCATGCCGTTTCGGCGGGCCCGCGTCGTTGGGCGAGCGCCTTGACCGCAAGCACGCGCACCGCGGGCGCCGGGCCGAGCGGCAGGGTGAGTACGTCTCCCGGCCGGAGGCGTGCGTGTGGCTTCACCGTTGCTTGGCGGTTGATGCGCACGTGCCCCTCGCGCACGAGGGTGACCGCGCGGCTGCGGGTCTTCACGAGCCGCGCACACCAGAGCCAGGCATCCAGCCGCTGCTCTTCCTGCTCCGGCCGCTTCATCCGAGATCGAGCATTGCCAAAGAAGCGAACGGGCCGGCGGAAAGTGACGCCTGAGCAGACACGGTCGGCCTTCGCCGGAGTGGCACCAACAGGGGCGGTGCAGGCGGCAGGGAGCCTCCGGCTTGCGGGATCAGGCGGAAGCCAAGTGCCCGCAACACGGCCGGAAGAGCGGCAGGCTTCACGCCGAGCCGCCCGGCAAGCCCGGCCGGGAGAGAGAGCGGCGCACGACGGGCGGCAGCCGCCAGCTCCCGGGCCACCCGCTCGGCCACGTCGAGACGGATTCCAACCGGGCCGGCCGGTAGCCAGCCCATGGCCGGAAGGAAGGCACTATCCGTGGGGCGCGTCGTGTCCGGAGCTTGCCCGATCGGCCAGGCGATGCGGCCGGGCGCCGGAAGCGGCAGGGGGTCCTTGTACCCGTGCGCAATTGCCCACAGCAGTCCGCGCATGCGCAGCGCCGCGGGCTTCAGGAGGGTGGGCATAAAGAGCGCGAATCGGCCGGCGTGTATCCCGAGTGCCGTCAGCTGTGCGCGCAGGGCAGGCGAAAAGTCGGAACGAGTGACGTTATCCACCACGCCCAGCCCCTCCGAGAGCAGGTGCACCGGTCCGCGTAGGTCAGGGGCCGTCGTTGCCGCGGCGACGGCGGCAAAGAGGGGCGCAAGATCCGCCCGGACCCGCGCGTCGAGGAAATTCTGCAGCCGTACGCGCACGCGCTCGCGCGCCGGGCCATCCAGAAACTCGCTCGGCAGCACGTGGACGAGCGGACGCCATGCCGCGGTGCCTCTTCCAGTCCGCCCTACGGGAACGCCTTCCCACAGCACGTTCGTTCCGGCCAGGGCGAAGCCGGTGTCCTCGGTGGCCTCGAGCGCCGCCACGCGTCTTGGCATTTCAGCGTAGAGCGCCCGGCGTGCTGCGCGGAGCACCAGCCCTCGGTTGGCCCCGGCGGCGTCCGGGGCGGGGCGAAAATGAAACCCGCCCATCGCGCCCACCATCTGCCCCTCCACCACCACTTCGCCGCGGCGCGTCACCGCCGCGAGGAGCCGCTCTCCGTTGCCGTGCTCGAGGCGTCGCAGGAGGAGTGCGGAGCGCCGATCGACGAACCGGCTCATCAGCCGCTCGTGCAGCGCCTCGGAGAGCAGGTCCTCGGTTTCCCTGGCGCGAGCCTGCCAATGCGCCGCGTCGGCAAGCCAGTCGCCACGCGCGGCAATGAATGACCAGACACGGATGCCGGCCAGGCGTTGCATCAGCGTGTCGATATCGCCTTCCTGGCGCGCGAGCCCGCTGATCTCCGTTGCAATCCAGTCGGTCGGCAGACGTCTCTGGCGCGCCAGGTGGCCGAACACGCGCGCAACGAGACGCTGATGGGTATCGCCGGCGAGCTGGCGGAAATCGGGAATCTGGCAGGTTTCCCAAAGCAGGCGCACCTGCTCGGGCGAGGCGGCAAGCGGAACAACCTCGGCGTCGGCGGCGAGGGCGGCCAGGGTGGTGAAGTCCGAGGCGTCCGCTCCGCGGCAGAGGTCCGCGCGCGGCGGTGCGGCGCCGAGGCTCGCCAGCAGAGCGCCGATAGAGCCGAAGTCGAGGTCAGCATTGCGCCAGCGGAGCCGGGGGAGTGGGGGAAATCGGTGTGCCTCGAGTGCCGCGACCTTCTCCTCGGAAAGCGGCGGAGCGGCGGCCGTCGTGCCGAAGCTGCCGTCACGCATGCCTCGCCCGGCGCGGCCGGCGATCTGCGCGAGCTCGGCCGCGTCGAGCGAACGAATCCGGTGTCCGTCGAACTTGCCGAGGGATGCGAAGGCGACATGGTCGACGTCCATATTGAGGCCCATGCCGATCGCATCGGTTGCCACCAGGAAATCGACTTCCTTTGCCTGGTAGAGTGCCACCTGCGCGTTGCGCGTGCGCGGGCTGAGTCGGCCCATCACCACAGCGGCGCCGCCGCGACGGCGGCGGATCAGTTCGGCGATCGCGTAGACATCGGCGGCGCTGAACGCGACGACCGCGCTGCGCGGCGGCAGCCGCGAGAGCTTTATGGGGCCGGCATGGGTGAGTGCGGAGAGCCGCGGCCGGGTCTCGATCGCGGCCTCCGGCACCAACCGGGCGAGAAGAGGGCGGATTGTCTCCGCCCCCAGGAAGAGCGTCTCTTCGCGGCCGCGCGCGGAAAGCAACCGCTCGGTGAAGACGTGGCCGCGGTCGGGGTCGGCCGCGACCTGCACCTCGTCCACCGCAACGAAAGCAGACTCGCGCTGCAGCGGCATCGCCTCGACCGTGCAGGAAAACCACCGCGCGCCAGCAGGGACGATCTTTTCCTCCCCCGTGACCAGCGCCACTTGGCCCGGCCCTTTGGCCGCAGCCATGCGCTCATAATTCTCGCGTGCGAGGAGGCGAAGCGGGAAGCCGATAATGCCGGATGCGTGGCCCAGCATACGCTCCACGGCAAGACAGGTCTTGCCGGTATTGGTCGGCCCGAGCACCGCCCGCACCCGGGTGGAATCGTCGCCCCGCATGCGATGATGTTCGGGGCGCTGGGTCGCGATTGCAAGCCCGCTGCGGCACGCTGAACCGGGCGATTGATTTGGCGGCCCGCAAGGAACATATCGCGCCGCGCGAGCCGCTTGCCGCGGCGGGAGGGGGATGCCACGCATATGCTGGTAGAGGTTGTGCAGCACCCGTTCGGCGGCGGCCGGGCGCGATACGGAGGCAGATGATGGCAGGAGTGGTGGAGACCGTGGAACCGGCGGCCGAACGGCAGGAGTTCGCCGCCGAGGTCGGGCGTCTGCTGGATCTCGTGATCCACTCGCTTTACTCCGAGCGCGAAATCTTCCTCCGCGAACTGGTGGCCAACTCGGCAGACGCGATCGACCGGCGTCGCTTCCTGGCCCTCACGGACCCCGCGATGGCGCTGCCGGAAGGGGCGAAAGTGCGCATCGTTCCCGACAAGCCGGCGCGTACGCTCACGATCGCCGATGACGGCGTGGGCATGAGCCGCGACGAGCTTGCGAGCCAGCTCGGTACGATTGCCCGCTCCGGAACGCGCGCCTTCGGCGAGGCGCTGGCGGCGGCAAAGCCCGAGGAACGCCCGAACCTGATCGGCCAGTTCGGGGTCGGCTTCTACTCCTCCTTCATGGTGGCCGAGCGCGTCGAGGTTCTCTCGCGCCGGCCGGACAGCACCGAGGCGTGGCTCTGGGCCTCCGACGGGCACGGTTTTACCCTCGCCCCGGCGGCGCGCGATCAGGCGGGTACCTTGGTGGTGCTGTTCCTGAAGCCGGACTGCGAGGAGTTCCTCGATCCGGTCGGCCTCGAGACGATCGTACGTCGCTGGGCCGATCATATCAGCGTGCCCATCACTATTTTCCGCGACGGCAAGGACTTGTCGGCCAACGAGGGGGTGGCACTCTGGCGCAAGCCGCGCGCCGAGATCTCCGAGCAATCCTACCACGCCTTCTATCGGCATCTCGGCCATCTCTTCGACACACCGGCGGCGATTATCCACTGGCACGCGGAGGGGACGCTCGAGTTCGCGGCCCTGCTGTTCATTCCCGGCACGGCGCCGCCCGATCTCTTCGAACAGGACCGGAGATCGCACGTACGGCTCCACGTGCGGCGCATGTTCATCACCGACCAGGCCGAGTTGCTGCCGCCCTGGCTGCGTTTCGTTCAGGGCGTGGTCGATACCGAGGATTTGCCGCTCAACGTCTCACGCGAGATGCTGCAGGCGACGCCGGTTCTCGCGCGTATCCGCAAGGCGCTCATCAACCGTGTTCTCACCGAGTTCAAGACGCGCGGCCAGGATTCCGCGGAGTATGCCAAGATCTGGGAAAACTTCGGCGCCGTGCTCAAGGAGGGCGTCTGGGAGGAGAACGAGCCCAGGAAGGACCTGGCCGAACTGCTGCGCTTCCGCTCCTCGGCCGAATCGGGCCTCGTCTCGCTCGCCGAGTATGTGGCGCGCAAGCAGCCCGCCCAGGAGGCGATCTACGTCCTGCGCGGTGAGGACCCCGAACAACTCGCCCATTCTCCCCAGCTCGAGGGCTTCCGCGCGCGTCGGCTCGAGGTGCTGTTGCTGACCGATCCGATCGATGCCTTCTGGCCCGAGCGGCTCAGTGAATACGGAGGCGTGCCGTTCCGCAGCATCACGCAGGCCTCCGCCGATCTCGAGAAATTCCCGCTTGCGGTTGAAGCCGCGACCGATGATCTGTCCGCAGGGCAGGCAGACAAGCTTGCCGCCCGGCTGAAATCGGCGCTCGAGCAGAGGGTGAGCGCAGTACGCCCGACCGCGCGACTGGTCGAGAGCGCGGTTGCGCTGGCGCCTGCCGACAAGGGACCGGATCTGCACCTTCAGCGCCTCATGCGCCGCGCCGGGCGGAACGTGCCGGCAGCGCCGCCGATCCTCGAGATCAACCCGCGCCATCCCCTGATGCAGGCGCTGGCGGCCACCGAGCGGTCGATCGCCGAAGAGGCCGAGCTGCTGCTCGATCTCGCGCGGGTGCAGGAAGGCGATGCCCCTGCCGACCCGGCCCGTTTCGCCGGCCGCGTCGGCGCGGCGCTGGCCGCCTCCTTGTCCCGCCCTGCTAGCGGCAAGGAAGCCGGCGGCGGGAGTCTCCCGTGAGCGGCAATGGAGCGGAATGCGACTGCCTGCTGGACCCCGCCGCACCCGAAGCCAAGGAGGCCTTGCCGCTCTACCCGCTACGCCCGGCGGCGCTTGGAGTGTTCCGCCCAGGCTCTCCGGAGTCCGCGTTCCTGGCGCGGATGGGTTTTTCCGCCGCAGCCGGGCAGCTCGTCGTCGGGCCCGACGCGACGGATGGCCTTTTTGCCGCTCTCGGTCTCGGTGAGGAGCGTTCGCCATTCGTCTATGGTGGCCTTGCTGCGGCACTCCCTGAGGGCACGATCTGGCGCTTCGCCGAACCTCCCCCCGAGCCGGTACCCGCGATCTTAGGTTTTGCGGCCGGCGCATATCATTACGGAGAATTCATTAGATCCCGACGGCGCCCAGTCCGCCTCGTTTTGCCCACATCAACGCCTCAGGCGGCCCTGGACCAAGCGGCGTGCACCTGGATGGTGCGGGATCTCATCAATGCTCCAGCCAACCTTCTCGGGCCGGCCGAACTTGCCGACTGGGTGACGGCGATCGGGCAGCGCTACGGGGCCGCCGTCAGCTTCACCAAGGGCGAGGCGCTCGGCACACGCTATCCGGCGATCGCCGCGGTCGGGGCGGCCTCGGTTCGCCCGCCGATCGTCGTGCACCTCACTTGGTCCGGGCGCGGCGCCGGCCAGGAGACCCCGCTGGTTGCACTCTGCGGCAAGGGGGTCTGTTTTGACACCGGCGGCCTCGACGTGAAGCCTTCGGCGGGTATGCTTCGGATGAAGAAGGACATGGGCGGTGCAGCGGTTGCCCTTGGCCTTGCCCGCCTCATCATGGCGGCCGATCTGCCGATTCGCCTGTCGCTCAGGATCGGCGCCGTCGAGAACAGCATCTCCGGAAGCGCGATGCGGCCGCTCGATGTCATCCGCACGCGCCATGGTCTCGCCGTCGAGGTTGGCAACACGGATGCCGAGGGTCGACTTGTGCTTGCCGACCTGCTCGCCGAGGCGACCGCGCAAAGTCCTGCTTTGCTGATGGATTTCGCGACCCTAACAGGAGCGGCGCGCACCGCCCTCGGCCCGGATCTGCCAGCCCTCTTTTGCTCCGACGAAGGCTGGGCCGAGAGGTTGCTTGCGGCCGGGGCCGACGTGCACGATCCGCTCTGGCGCCTGCCGCTTTGGGATGGCTATGCCGGCTGGCTCACCAGCCCCATCGCCGATCTCAGCACGGTCTCGACGAAGCCGCACGCGGGTGCCGTCATCGCCGCCCTCTTCCTCCGCCGCTTCGTGGCGGCAGGAACGCCTTGGGCACATATTGATCTCTATGCGTGGAACGACGAGGCGCAGCCGGGACGGCCGCAGGGTGGGGAGGCGCAGGCGATGCGGGCGGCGTTCGCCGCCATCGCACGTCATTTTACCGGCGTTTGAGGGGCTTGCGGCGGAGCGGGGCGCGCGGTTTCGGGCTGGTGCCTCGGCGCCGATCCGGCCGTGCGGCGCGGACTTGCAGGCTTCGTTCGATGTCCGGATATCGGAACAGGACCGGAACATCCGTGTGAGAAACATTGAGGAAATTAAATCACTTCGCCACTGCAATCGATCCGCTTGTGCTCCTAAATTCACTTTCAGCGGGCAGGTGCGAAAACGGCCTGCACGAGTGTTTGTTGCAGTACGGATCGTTAACGAAAGGATTGATCATGCCGGGCCCCTCCTCCGCCGACCAGATGGTCGGCATCCTGCGTGATACCGTGGTTGCCTTGGTACGTCGCGACGGGCCGGACCTTTCCGCCCGCCAACTGGGCGTATTCCTGACCTGCTACCTGCAGGATGGTGCGCACACGGTGCGCGGCCTTGCCGCCGAACTCGATGTTTCGAAGCCGGCGATCACGCGTGCACTGGACCGGCTGGGCGAGCTTGATCTCGCCCGGCGCAAGGTCGATCCGGCGGACCGGCGCAGCGTGCTCGTCCAGCGCACCCTGAAGGGCGCGGCCTTCCTGCGCGACCTCCGCGCGATCATGACCGAGGCGGCCTCGCACGCGCGCCGGAGTGGCCACCACGGCGAGGCGCGCCGCGCGGCCAACGGCTGATCTGAGCGCTGCGGCGGCCGACGCCCGCCGCCTGAGCCTCCCAGCGGGAGCGGCCCGAACCGCGGATTGAGGCGCGCGGCCACCCGAGCGTTCTCCGTGCTTCGGGCGAGCCGCTCCAATGTGCTCGGCTCTTCGAGCCACTCGAATGCGGGAGTTTGTGCGAGGTGCCGGTTTCCGGAGCGGAGCCATGAATGCCCGGCGGACCGGTCCTGCACGTTCTCATCGAGCGAGTGACTTGCAACGCGCTGCCCGCCTTGGCTATCGCTAACCTGGGTCTGAAGGAGAGAACGATGGCCTACAGGGTCGCCGTCGTCGGTGCGACCGGCGCGGTCGGGCGGGAGATGCTGAAGATTCTCTCCGAGCGCCGTTTCCCGGTTTCGGAGGTGGCAGCCGTAGCTTCGGGCCGCTCGGCGGGGATGGAGGTCTCCTTCGGCGAGAAGGCGATTCTCAAGGTTCAGCCGCTGGAGCCGTTCGAGTTCCGGGGTTTCGACCTCGCCCTCTTCAGCCCCGGCGCCGCGGTCTCGGCTGTGCACGCTCCCCGCGCCGCGGCGGCGGGGTGCGTCGTTATCGACAATACCAGCCAGTTCCGCATGGAGCCCGATATTCCGCTCGTTGTGCCTGAAGTGAATCCCGGGGCGCTCGAAAAGTTCTCGCGCCGTAACATCATCGCCAACCCGAACTGCAGCACGATCCAGATGGTCGTGGCGCTGAAGCCGCTGCACGATCGCTTCGGCGTAAAGCGCGTGGTGGTCGCCACCTACCAGTCCGTCTCGGGCGCCGGCAAGGAGGCGATGGACGAGCTTTTCAATCATACCAAGTCCGTCTTCGTGCATGGGTCGGGAAAGCCCGAGCAATTCACGAAGGAGATCGCCTTCAACGTGATCCCGCACATCGACCGCTTCATGGACGACGGCTCCACCAAGGAAGAGTGGAAGATGGCGGTGGAGACCCGGAAGATCCTCGATCCCGACATCTCCGTCATCGCCACCTGCGTGCGCGTGCCGGTCTTCATTGGCCACGGCGAGGCCGTGCATGTCGAGTTCGCCGGGCCGGTCTCCGTCACCGAGGCGCGCGCCGCGCTGCGCGGCGCGCCGGGGGTGGCGGTGATCGATGGCCGCGAGGACGGCGGCTACATGACGCCGCTCGAGTGCGCCGGCGAGGATGCCGTGTTCGTCAGCCGGATACGCAAGGACCCGACCGTCGCGAACGGACTCGCCTTCTGGTGCGTGGCTGACAATCTGCGCAAGGGGGCTGCGCTCAACGCCGTGCAGATCGCCGAGACCCTGCTCATACGCCACCTGCTCGCCTCCGCTAAGGCTGCCTGAAAGCGCGGGCACCCGATCGGGAACAAGAATAGCACTCCTCCCTCCCCTTCGCCGCGCCTCGGCCCGGTCTTGAAACCGAGCACGGCGGCCGGCTGCCCATGACAGGCAGAAGCCGCCGCCAGCCCGCTCGGCGGAGCCGGGTCTGTTTCGCTTCCGCCTGCCGCTGCTTTGCGCAGCCCGGCCGGGTTGCTAGAGTGCACGGGAACTCGGAAGACCGGCTCCCGGCGATTCCACCCGGGCGGCGGTATGCCGCATGGAGGGTCCGGGCCCGATCGCGGTCCGGGTCCGCTGGGGACGAAAGCGACATGAGGTTCACCGTCGACCGGGCCACGCTGCTCAAGGCACTCTCTCATGTCCAGAGCGTGGTCGAGAAGCGCAACACCATTCCGATCCTCGCCAACCTGATGGTCGCCGTGCGGAACGGCCGTCTGAGCCTGACCGCGACCGACATGGAGATCGCGGTGGTTGAGGAAATCGCCGCGAGCGCCGGCCAGGACGGGGCAACCACCGCGCCAGCCGTGACGCTCTACGAGATCGTACGGCGATTGCCCGACGGGGCGGAGATCGAGTTCGCCCACCCGGGGGGCGATGCACCCCTCGAGCTCCATGCGGGGCGTTACAGGACGAGCCTCATGGTCCTGCCGACGGAGGATTTTCCGGCGATGACCGCGGGCAATCTGCCGCATCACTTCGCCCTGCCGGCGAACACGCTGCGCACCCTGGTCGATCGCACGCGTTTCGCCATCAGCATGGAGGAGACCCGCTACTACCTGAACGGCATCTATCTCCATGCAACCAAGAGCGAGGGCGTGGAGCTGTTGCGGGCCGTGGCGACCGACGGCCACCGCCTCGCCCGTGTCGAGGAGCCGTTGCCTGAAGGGGCTTCCGGCATGCCCGGGGTGATCGTACCGCGCAAGACGGTGCTCGAATTGCGCAAGCTGATCGAGGAAACCGCCGAAGCCGTCGAGATCGGGCTTTCCGACACGCGCATTCAGTTCCGCGTGGGCCCGGTGACACTCACGAGCAAACTGATCGACGGCACCTTCCCGGAATACGAACGGGTGATCCCGCGCAACAACGACAAGGTGCTGCGGGTCGGCAAGCGCATCTTTTCCGAGTCTGTGGCGCGGGTCGCCGCGATCTCGACGGAGCGCTCCCGGCCGGTGAAGCTGAGCCTCACGCGCGACCACCTCGTGCTCTCCGCCGTCAGTCCCGAACAGGGTACGGCGACCGAGGAACTGGATGCCGAGCAGGTGAAATACGAGGCATCTCCGATTGAGATCGGCTTCCAGGCACGCTACCTGAACGATATCACGGACCAGATCGAGGAGGACGTGGAGTTCCGCTTTGCCGACGGGACCGCACCCACGGTGGTGCAGGACGCCCGGGATGCAAGCGCGCTCTACGTGCTGATGCCGATCAGGGTCTGACCCGACGTCGGCCGGGGCGATGCCGGCGGACGCGCTCCGCCTCCGGCGCCTTACGCTCAGCGGCTTTCGCAGTTACGCCAGGTTAACCTGGCAGCCGGCGGCACCGATTTCCGTGATCACCGGCCCGAACGGGGCCGGCAAGACCAATCTTCTGGAGGCGGTTTCCCTGCTGGCGCCGAGCCGAGGGCTGCGTGCGGCGCGCCTTGCGGAACTGGCCCGCGTAGGGCCGGGTGCAGACGGATGCTGGGCCGTCGCCGGACGGTTCGAGCATCCGCTGCATGGCCTGGTGGAGGTAGCGACTGGCACGGCACCCGATGGCCCCGCGGAGCGGCGCCTCTTCCGGCTCGACGGTGAGCCGGTGAGCCAAGCCGTGGTGGGGGCGCGGATCGCCCTGGTTTGGCTGACCCCTGAGATGGGGCGGATGTTCCAGGAAGGGCCGGCGGGGCGGCGGCGGTTCCTCGACCGGCTCGTCTATGCGCTCGAGCCCGGCCATGCGCGCGAGCTTGCCGCGTACGAAACCGCAATGAGCGGCCGCAACCGGCTACTTGCCGGGCCGACGGCCGACCCGGCCTGGCTCACCGGGCTGGAGGAAGCCATGGCGCGCCACGGCGTCGCGGTAGCCGCAGCGCGCGCGATCATGGCGGCGCGGCTTACCCAGGTGCTCCGTGAGGCCGCACCGGGTCTGCCCCTCATCGGGATCACGCTTCACTGCCCTATCGCCGAACGTTTGGCGGGTCGGCCGGCGCTGGTAGTGGAGGAATGGATGGCCGAGCAGCTTGCTGCCCGGCGGCAGGCGGATCGGCTGGCGGGTGGCGCCGGGCTCGGCGTGCATCGGAGCGACCTCGTGATGCGCGCGCTGCCGAGCGGGATGCCGGCGAACCGGTGCAGCACGGGCGAGCAGAAGGCGCTGCTTCTCTCGGTGGTGCTGGCCCATGCGGCGCTGGTGGTGGAGCGCCGTGGCTTCGCGCCCGTCTTGTTGCTGGACGAGGCGGCCGCCAGCCTCGATGCGGAACGACGCGCAGCGCTCCTCGCCATTCTTGCCACAGGTGTCTCACAGGCGCTTATGACGGGTACGGAGGCCGAGCCGTTTCGGTGGCTTGGCGCGCGGGCGGAGTTTCTGCGTGTAGCCGACGGACACTTGGTCGCGTGAGCGGCCCTCGGGAGCGCTTTACGCGACACCGGTGCCGGACCTATGACGCGCGGGTGCGTTGGGGCGTCGCCAAGCGGTAAGGCAACGGATTTTGATTCCGTCATTCGGAGGTTCGAATCCTCCCGCCCCAGCCATGTTTTCAATGCTTTGCGACGCATCACCCGGCAGCCTCGCGATCCGTGTCGGCACCATGTCGGCACGCGGCGCAAAGTGGCCGCTCCGCAACGGCGGTCGAATTCAGCGCTCGTTCTCTCCGGCGTGCAGTCGCCGCAACATATCCCGCCGGTCTTCCTCCATGATGCCCGTCCGCGCCAGAAGGCGCTCTAGGTCCTTATCCATGGCGTCCAGTCGCCGCACCATCGCTTGCCGCTCCTCCTCCACCATAAAACGGTGCCCGTAGAAGAAGCAGACGAGCGCAGCCAGCAGCCAATAGCCCCACGGCGACATGGTCTCGACCGCAACGCTCAGGGGCCAGAAACCGGCCACGAAGAGCACCATGCCGACTTTCGCGCGTGCACGAATCATTGTGTGTGCCTTCCTGTTGCTATTACTGGCACTCCCGATCCCAGCAGCGAACCGCGGTGAGCTTCTCGAATGGGTAGGGGCCGACCAGTCCCAAGGCGATTCACCCTCTCCGGGAACAAGCGAGACCGGGCCGGGTCAGTCAAGCCGGCCTCGCTCTCAAAAGCCCGTGCGTAGGAAGGCAAGGCTCTTCCTCGGCCCGGATTGCGAAGGGTGAATCCCACGTGCGGCGGGCCGGCGAACGCTTGAGCGGCTCTCGGAGCAAGGCCGGCGTGAAGCCGGTACCCGCGTCCGTCCACGGCAGGCACGTTGACGGGGAAGAGAGCCCGCCCGGGCACCATCCGCCCTCCGACCATCGACCATCGACCGTCGGGACCATGGGGACGATTGCAACCTCCGCCCGCCCCGTTGTTTCCCAGGGAAAATTCGGCTGCGCAGGGCTCAGGCCGCTGCCGGTGGTCCCGGCTGGCCGGAAGCGGCCTCGGTGTTGCGCTGTTCAAGGCGCGGTTGCGCTCGCACGGTCCTTGCTGCCCTTCGCCTGGCGCGCGCCCGAAGCCGCCGTGTCCTGTTCCGTGCCTCCGCCTTGCGCTGTTCCCGCGCCAGCAATTGCCGACGGGAAGGCCGTGGCACGGCGGGATCCTCGACCGGATGGTGCAGCGGGTTCAGCGGATCGAAGGCGTACGGTTCCTCACCCCCAGGGAGCCCGAGGCGGCGCTTCCACTTCCGGACGGCCGCCGCCCCGCGCGGATCGGCTTGCAGCGGCACGCGCAACCGCTTCAGCACTTGCAGCACCGCCTCGACCGAGTAGCAGCAGAACCAGCGCGCCCCGGCCGCCAGCAGCTCCGGCCGCATCGTCTTCTGACTTTCCGTCAGTCGCCCCGCCGAAGTCTTCATCTCGATTGCCGTCAGTCGGCCGCGATGCAGCAGAAGCAGGTCAGGCACACCGCTGCGAATACCCCGCGCCCGGCGCAATGCCACGATCCACGGGCGGAACGGCCCGAAGGCATCGACCATCGTCCACCACACACCAGGCCCCAGCCGGCGCGCCAGCAGCTCGGCCAGCGCCCGTTGCACCTCGTGCTCACGAAACATCAGACCCCGGCGCGGCCTCCGGAACCGATGAAGAGCGAAGGTAACCCCCGGCCTCAAGCGCCGCTGCCGCGTACCGCGCCCGCACGTAAGGCGAAGCAGGCTTCAGCCCGCCGCCGCGCGCGATCTCGACCAAAACCCGGACCATCTCGACGCCGGCAGCACGCGCCGCATCGACCGCCGGATCACCGACCCTCGGCGACGACGGATTGCCTCTGGCAAGTCCGTCCTCGCCTCGCGCCGGATCAACGTTTGCAAGCCTCTTCATCGTGTCGCTCCTTGTCAGTGCCTTGTCGGCCATTCGGCCCTCCGGTCCTCTTGGTCCTTGAGCACGCGCGCGGCGATCTCGGCGAGGCAGTACCGTTGCTTCACGGCGAGCCTGCGGAAGTGTTGCAGGTCCGTCAGGAAACCGGCCTCCCAGGCGCGCAGCAGGTGGCGGCGGGTGAGGCACTGGCGGCAGGTTGCGCGCCACATGCCCAGCTCAGGCAAGGCCGGCTCGGGCGCGGGCAGCGCAGGCAGATCGCGGAGGCGAAGGCCATCGCGGCCAAGCAGCCGCTCCGCCGCGGCCAGTGCGACCAGGCGCTCGCCGTCGTGCGCGTTGTTGCCCTCGGCCACGGCCAGGACGGTCGCGAGGCGGTTGCGCGTGGCGGGCGGCAGCGGGGGGTCATGCGATTCTGCTCGGCTGGCCAGCGCGCGCCCTGGCGGCCTCGCAGCGCGTGCAGCGCCAGTGCAGCACTCTCGGGCCGGTCGTAGGCGCCGGATCAGGCTTCGCGGCCAGGATGGCGATGATCTCCGCCTTGTGCTGCGCGAGCAGGTGCACAACCTCCGGTGGAGGCTCCGTGTCGGCCTCAAGGATGAGCCGACTCCCGTCCGGCCGCATCCTGATGCCCGTAGCCCGGGCCGCCGCAAGGGCCTCCCGTGCCGTCACGGCAGCGTGCTCCGCCAGAGGCCAGCCCCGCCCAAGGATGCCAACTTCCCTAGCGTTGGCACAGTGGCATCCTTGGCATCCTTCGTCTCATTATTGCTACTAAGAGTGCTAAGAGTGCCAAGATTTCCATTATAGGCTTTTTGGCATCCTTCAGAGTCGCCGCTCGTGCGCCACGTCCAGCCCCCGGGCTTGCCCTTTTTAACACTTTCAACCTGAAGGACCGCCTTCGCTCGCTTGACCGTGCGCCAAGCCAAGCCGGCCGCCTTGGCCCGCGCCTGGAGATCAGCCGCAGGTTGTGGTCCGCCCCGCAGCTCCTCGACCAGCCAAGTGCATGCCCGCCCCATGGCCTCGCCGCCGGCGTGCTCCTTGGCCGGCCGCAGCGCCTCGTCGGCGGTCATGGTCACGACGCCGGCCTCCCACGCGATCCGTGGCGTCGGCACGTTCTCGGCGCCGATGCTGACGGGCACGGCCTCGATGTGGAACGCCAGGCCGCTTGCCGCGGGCGCCAGGTTTGTCTTCATGGACAGGAATAAGCGCCGCTCGGCGCACTGCGGGTCACGCCCGACCAGCCACACCGCCCGGGCCGCGGCGACGAACGCGAGGCTGTCGAGCACGCGGTGAAGCGCCTGGCCCTTGCTTTTCCGCAAGTGCGTGACGCCGACGACGGCCACACCGCGTGCCATGGCTATCGTCGCGAACGGCGCCAGGGCTCCGCGCACCTCCGTGTTCTTGTAGGAATCGGTTGCGATCGGCATGAAGGCGCTGATCGGATCGATGATGACGGCGCGCGTTTCGGGCCGCTCGGCAAGATACGTGTCCAGAGATGCAAAGTCTTCGAGTGTCCACGGCAAGATTTTATCGCCGCGCCTACGCAGCCCGTCCACGAAACGCACACGTCCCAAGTTCGCGCCGGTAGCCTCAAGCCTCGGCCTCAGCGTGTCCGCCGGGTCGTCCTCGGCGCTCGCGATCAGCACCTCGCCCACCTCGGCGCGCATGTCGTCCGGCCACCGATCGCCCCGCGAAACGGTGGCCGCGATGAAGCAGCCGAGCAGCGTCTTGCCGCCGCCGGGGTCACCAACGATCAGGCTCAGCTTGCCGAGCGGCAGCCGGCCCGGCCAGAGCCAGCGCAGCGGCTCGATCGGAATGTCTGCAATCGCGCGGGTTACAAGGGTCGCGTTCTGCGAACTTGGAAATCCCGGCGGCACCTCGATCTTCATGCGGCGCCCCGTCACGGCTTCAACGCCTCGAGCAGCCGCCGCCAGCGGTCGAGCCGTTCGGCCGCAGCGGCCTCGCTGAAGTGCAAGCGTAACGTTTCGGTGCTGACTTGCGGCGCCAAGCCGAGCCCGAGCCGATCGTCGATTTTCCGCGCCCCCGCGTCCTCGCAACCGTGCGCGCAAAACCGCAGCTCGCGCCTGAGCTTTTCCGCAATCTCCTGCGCGTGGCGGTGATGGCCCTCCAACGTTTCGCTCGCGATTCGGCTCGCGCGGCCTTCCGGGATCCCGAGCGGCGCGGCATCGCCCTCGGCCGCGTCGCGGTAGCCGGCGAGCACGTCTTCGCCGCGCGCGATCCCGGCCAGCGCCTCGACGATCCGCCCGCACCGATAGCCGTCGCCGCAGCGGCGCTTGAACTCCCCGAGGGCTCGCTCGGCCTGCCGGTCCTCAGCATCGAGGTCCGGCGGTGTGAGGCGGCCGATCACTTCGCTGCATCCGCTTCGCTTGTGGAATGAAACGTGCGGCTCGCAAGCCATCTTTCGAGGTCGGTCGCGCGGTACAGTGCCCGGCGCCCAACCCGCACGAACGGAGGTCCCCTCCCTTGGATGCGCCATCGTTCCAGAGAACGCACGGTGGTGCACAAAATGCCGGCCGCTTCTTGCTGCGGAAGAAGCGCGAACTCTTCGCGTGTCATCACTCGCCTCTGACGGTTGCCGGCCGACAACATGCGATCCCGCTCGTGCTCTGCACAAGGATTGGCAAAATTCGAAGAAGAAAAGTTTGGGGGCCGCTTAGGTCGCGTCGGCCAGCGATGCGCGTAGGATGTGCCGCATGCCGAGCACTTCGGCCGGCCTCAAAGGCTGGGGGTGTCGTCCGCGCCAGGCCGGCCTTCGCGTGATGCGCACCACGCGGCAGATGGCCTCGGCGCCGTAGTGCTTCCCTAACGGCTCGGTGCCCTCGGCCTTGAATGCCCAACGCAAGGTCGGGTTTTTGTGGAACCGGAGAAGCCTCTGCAGGGCCGTTTCGGCAAGCCGCAGCATCGGACCGCCTGGCCGCCCCATGTCCGCAGGGCGTTTGCGCCGCCACGACCGGTCTTTCCGTGAAAACGTGAAGGGCCGGTCGAGCGCTTCCTCGATCGTTCTGACCACCCATAGGATCAGCGCCAGGTCAGCCTGCGCCGGCCGGCCGCGCCCGATATGCGTGTGCGCCGGGTTGCGCCAAGTTTTCTCGGCCTTCGCCGCCAGCTTCTGCTGTTCGGGCGTCAGTGGCACATCGGACGGCAGCTCGGGCCGCTTGTTTGCGATTGCGTCCGCAGCAACGACAGACAGCTCGGCGATCGCACGGCCTGGCGGCGGCATGCCCCATCCGGCCAAGTCGAACAGCCAGCGGCGCACTTCCGGTTCGGGTTTTGCGAATGCGAGGAACAGTGGCACCAGGCTGCGCTCCAGCGGCACCTTGTAGGCGCGTCGGCAATCCTCGATCGCCTTGATGAGGGCGGTATCTTCAGGGCACCCGCCATTGTCAGCCGTCAGCCGCTCTTCGATCGGCCGCATGCGCGGCATTGGAGCCTCCGCTGGGCTCCGCAGGGTGGCCGGCGGGAAAGCGCGGAGCGGAATCCGCGTTTATCAGGTTGCATCCCTATCCCCGCCGGTTCGGTTGTCCGGCAGCGGTTGCCGCCGTGCCGTTCTGTTCAGGCGCCCGGAACCGGGCAGCGCATGCCGGTCATGGCGGTGGCTCCGCGTGCCGCCGGCCGAGCGGTCGTCCCTCGGGCTCGCCCGCAGCATCCGCCATCAGTTCCAGCATGATGGGCGCCAGGCGGGTCGCCAGCTCGCGTAGAAGCAGCGCCTCGCAGACCCGCGCTGCGACCGGTTGGCGCTGGCGCATCGCATCGAGGTCCTGGCAGATTTCCTCGCACCGCTGCCGGGCCGCATAGGCTGCCGCGGACTCGGGATGCCGTGCCTGACGGGTCGTGATAATCGTTCTGTCAGCCGTCATTGTGGTTCCTTCACCTTGAGGGTCAGGGGCGGGTCGTGGTCAGCGCCATTGCCCGTCCCGCTTGCCCGCGTGCGGCACGGGCGCGGTCTGCCACCTCGCGGCGACTATTTTCTTCAGCCGGCCGCGCGGTGCAGCTCGACAACTTCGCCCTTTGGCCTGTGCTGCATTGCCGCCTCGATGCGCTTGCCGATCGCCTCCGCCGCCTGGCGCACCGGATCGGCGCTCAGATGCGCGTATCGTGCCGTCGTTACCGCATGCCGGTGCCCGAGCAGCTTGCCGATCACCAGTAGGCTATCGCCACTCGCTGCGCCGATGCTGGCGAACGAGTGCCGGAGGTCATGCAGTCGCACGCCCTCGAGCCTGGCGGCCTTGCGCACGCGAACCCATACCTTGTCGAGCCCGACCAGAGGCTGCCCGATGCGGCGCCCGCAAATGACGTACGGGTTGTCCTGCTGGCGCGGCAGGCCGGCGAGCACATCGAGCGCCGGGGCATTCAGATAGACCGGTTTGCGGCCCGTCTTACTGTCCGGCAGCATCACCATGGCGCGCTCGAAGTCGATCCAGCCCCATTGCAGGCCGAGGACTTCCCCCCGCCGGCAGCCGGTGAACAGCAGCAGCTTGATCGCCGCAACCGGATAGGGGTCATTGGCGCGCGCGGCTTCTGCATCGAGCGCTTCGGCCAGCCGGGCAATTTCGGCCTCGGACAGGAAGCGTTCCATCTTGCGTGTGGGCGGTTTCTTGACCCCGCGCGCCATGTTCGCTTCGAGCAGTCCGCGTGCCACGGCAAATGACATGATGGTGCTCACCAGCGCTACGCACTGGCCGGCCACGCCCTTGCCACCTCGCGGCAGGTTGCCGGGCGGCCGCTTGCCTTTCTTCGGCTCCCGCACTGCGGTTTTTCCTGCCATCACGTCGCGCATCAGCCGCTCGATGTCGCCGCGCTCGATCTCGTCGAACCGTTTCGCCCCGAGCAGCGGCTTCAGGTGGTGCTCGATTCGTCCATTGTCGGCAAGCAGCGTCCGCGGCTTCTTGTGCGCGACGCCTTCGACCAGGTAGAGAACGCAGAGATCCGCGAAAGTCATTTGTCTTGCCGCTGCCTTGCGCGTCTCGGCCGGATCCTCACCGTCGGCGATCAGCCCGAGAAGCCGTTTCGCCTCCGCACGGGCCTGCTCCGGTGTCCAGGGCGGACCACGCTTGCCAATCGTCAGCCGCCGCTTGACGCTGTTGCGTCCGTGCCCGGCCCGGTAATCGACCGCATAGGACTTCGCCCCGCCTGGCGTCACCACCAGGCAAAAGCCCCGCACTTCCTGATCCCTGAGCAGATAGGCCCGCGCCCTTGGCTGCGCCGCATCGACCGCCCGCTTGGTGATTCGTTGCACCCGCATTACCGTCCCTCCGGTCGAGTCCGTCATTCCCATGTCGGCACCATGTCGGCACGGGGACAAGTAACTGTGTCGGTGAATGTCGGACTCGGTCGGGGGAAAGTCAAGGTAATTGGCGGGATTCTGGTGCCGACATGGTAGCAGCGTCGAGGCTTGTCGGGGCCTGGATTAGGATTTTGATTCCGTCATTCGGAGGTTCGAATCCTCCCGCCCCAGCCATCTTTTCAATGGCCTGTTGCAAAGCCGCCGAAGAGGCAACGCGCCGCAAGGAACCTGAGAGTGGCGAACGTGAGTGGCGGAACGGTCGAAATCCCGACCTTCAACGAAAGCCAGCCCAGTTCGCCGTCGGTCGCCATGCGCTCTGCCGGGTGCATGCCGAGCGTTTGGTGCACAAACTCGACACCTTCACCGACCTGCATCGCGCGGCTCAGCAGCGCATGCGCAGCCTGATCTGGTGGTTC
>JAKAWQ010000069.1 GCA_021816925.1 Pseudomonadota bacterium | reverse complement strand
GACGCTGCACCTTCCTGACCCCATCATAAGGCGGCCCTGCGCCGACCGCAAAGAGAAGCGAGTGACCGGCAGGAAGGGCATGAGGCGAGAGAAGCAGCTTGACCCCGACAACCCCAATCAGAGAAGAGAAGACTCTTATCGCGGCGCGGACCCGCCGGTCCGCGTGCTTCTCCTCATCTCGGCCATGGGCGGCAACATCCCGACTGCGGGGCTGCTCGATGACGCGCTTTTCGAAACAACCGTGCTGGCAGCCAAGTTCTTCGATCCCGCCCTGCCGCTCTCGCCGCACGATCTCGTGTTCAATGCGATCGGGGACGCGGACCGCTGCGGTCCTGCCCTTGCCGCTGCCGAGCGCATCCTCGGCTGCTCGCCCTCGCCCTTGATCAATCCGCCGGCGCGCGTGGCGGCGACCGGCAGGCTCGGTGCGGCGCGCCTCCTCGCCGGCATCGCGGAGCTCGTCGTGCCGGCGATCGCGCGCCTGCCGCGAGCGGCACTCGCCACCCCGGATGCCGCAACGCGTCTGGCCACAGAGGGCTTCGCCTTTGCCTTGCTGGTGCGCGCACCAGGCTTCCAGACGGGGCGGCACTTCCTCGCCGTGGACGATGCGGCCGCGCTCGGCCGCTCTCTCAACGCGCTACCAGGAGAGACCTTCTTCGTGATCCGCCCGCTTGACGCGCGGGGCGCGGACGGGCTCTTCCGAAAATACCGGGTGATGCTGATCGAGGGCGCGCTTTATCCGCTGCACCTTGCAATCTCGCCCGAGTGGAAAGTGCATTATTTCACAGCCGCAATGGCAGGGAATGCCTCTTTCCGTGCCGAGGAGGCGCGCTTCCTTGCCGACATGCCGGGCGTGCTCGGGTCCCGCGCCATGGCCGCACTCGGCGAAATCGGAAACCAGCTCGGACTTGATTATGCCGGCGTCGATTTCGCTCTCGGACCAACGGGCGAGGTGCTGCTGCTCGAGGCGAATCCGGCGATGGCGATCGTCCCGCCCAACGCCGATCCCCGTTGGAACTACCGGCGCGAGGCGCTGCGGCGCGTGCTCGATTCCATCCGCCGCATGCTGGTCGGGCGGGCCGTTCAGGCGGCGGCGGCGAGCGCCGGGTCGAGAGCCGAGAGAAGTGCTGGAATCTCGCTCGCCGGGCGCGGGCGGCTGAACAGAAAGCCTTGCACCTCCGTGCAATTCTCGGCCGAGAGCGCGGCCAACTGCTCTTCGGTCTCAACACCTTCCGCGGTGGTTGCCATGCCGAGGCTGCTGCAGAGCCCGGTGACGGCACGCACGATCGCGATGCTGTCGGGCCGGCAGGAGAGTTCGCGAACGAACGACTGATCGATCTTGATCTTGTCGAAGCGGAAATTACGGAGATAGCCGAGCGAGGAATAGCCGGTACCGAAATCGTCCATGGAGATGCTGACGCCGAGGCTGCGGAGCTGGTGCAGGCATGCGAGCGTCGCCTCGCTGTCCTCGATCAGCAGCGATTCGGTGATCTCGATCTCGAGCCGCCGGGGCGCAAGAGCGGCAGCGGAGAGCGCGTCCGTGACGCTCCTTACCACGGCGCCGCGGCGGAAATGGGCAGGCGAGAGATTGACGGCGACCGTGAGCCGGTCGGGCCAGGCGGCGGCTTCGCGGCAGGCCGTGCGCAGCACCCACTCGTCGATCTGGGTGATGAGACCGATCTCCTCGGCGAAGGGGATGAACTGGCCGGGCGAAACGAGGCCGCGGGTGGGGTGGCGCCAGCGGATCAGCGCCTCGAAGCCGCTCACTGCGCGGCTCTGCAGGTGGATAATCGGCTGGTAGTAGAGTTCGAATTCGCCGGCAGCGACGGCCTTGCGCAGGTCGTGTTCGAGAGTGTGGCGCGCCTGCATCAAGGCGTCCATCTCTGGCTCGAAGAAGCGGTAGCGGCAGCGGCCCTCCGCCTTGGCGCGGTAGAGCGCGATATCGGCGTTCTTGAGCAGTGTGTCGGCGTCCGTGCCATCCGTCGGCGCAACGGCAATGCCGATGCTGGCACCGGTCGCGACCGGCTGACCTTCGATATCGAACGCCAAGCCGATCTCGCCGATCAGCCGCTCGGCCAGCGCGGTCGCGTCGGCGGGCTGGCGGACGCTCTCCTGGATGATCGCGAACTCGTCGCCGCCGAGCCGGGCGATGGTGTCCGTTTCGCGCACGAGTTGCCGCATCCGCGCCGCCACCGCGCGCAGAAGCGCGTCCCCCGTCGGGTGACCCTGCGTGTCGTTGATGCTCTTGAAATGGTCGAGGTCGAGAAAGAGCACGGCACAGGGGTCGGCGCGCCGGGTGCGCGCCAGAGCCTCCTCCAGCCGCTCGCGCAGCAGCACGCGGTTGGCAAGCCCGGTGAGCGCGTCGTGCCGGGCCATGTGCGCGATGCGGGTCTCGGCGCGGCGCTGCTCGGTGATGTCCTCATGGGTGGAGACCCAGCCGCCGTCGGGCATGGGCTGGTGGCTGATGGCAAAGACGCGGCCATTGCGCAACTCGACAGCGACGGTGTGCGACGTGTCCCGGACGCCGAGCTGGCCGCGCCAAGCCAGGTATTCGGCGCGGGTCATCGCGGGGAAGCTGCCGGCTTCGAGACGGCGATCGACGATGTCGGTGAGGTGGGTGCCGGGCCGGACGTGTTCAGGCAGCAGCCCGTACATCGTCGCGTAGCGCCGGTTGCAGATGATCAGGCGCTGCGCGCCGTCGAACAGGCAGAGCCCCTCACTCATGTTCTCGATGGCGGCAGAGAACCGGGCGTTCTGCGCCTCGAGCTCGGCATGGCGCTCGGCGCGCTCGCGAACCATGCGCCGGCCACGCGCGAGCGCGCGCCTGCGGATACGGTCGCTCCGCGCATAGGCCGCGCTCACGGCGCCGGCAAGCGCGGCAAGGTCGAGTTCTCCGGCGGGCGAGGTGGCGGCGGCAAGCTGGCGGGCAAAGAGCTGGTGCATCAGCAAATCCGGCCTGAGCGAGCCGTCACGACGGAGGAAATAGGCGTGGCAAAAAGGGTGGCCATGATCCTCTTCAGCGCCAAACCGGCTCGCGGCAGGCAGACGCCCGCACTCCCGAACCTAAAACAGTGTTCGTAAACCGGGAGTTAAACCAGCACCCGACGTTGCACCACCGCCAGACGCGGCGGCGCGCGCAGGGTCTGGAGGATGACGCAATACCGCTCGGTGGTCGCGATCAGCCGCTCGAGCCCGGCGACATCGGCATCCGTATCCAGCTCAAATGTCAGGCGAACCTCGGTCAGGCCAATCGGCGCAGTGCGGTCTACCGCGAGCGTGCCGCGCGCATCCCACTCCCCTTCGGCGATGATCCGGCCACTGCGCAGCGCGATCCCCGTTGCAGTCGCGACGGCCGCGAGCGTGACGCCGGCACACGCGGCCAGCGCCTGCATCAGCATGTCCGCCGAGCAGGCGAGGCTGCCGTCCCCGCCGGCCGCCGGATGCAGCCCGGCCTCGACCTCGCGCCCCTCTGCAACCACCCGGCACGAAAGCCGCGCCTGATTGAGCTGAGCCTCCGCCCTTGCCGGCACGCGCGCACTCTCCGCGTCTTCGCGATAGCGCTGCTTGAGCGGTGCCTGCACGCTTCTCAGCAGAGCAGCATCCATCGTTTCCTCCTGCCGTCGTTCGCGAAAAGGCCGCGCTCTTCTCGGCTGAACCGCCGCCGCCGGTCAATGCCCGCGGCCGGCGTCGTAGCCATCCTGAAATCCCGGCAGGCATTCCGGGTACGAAGCGGCTCGGCTGAGCCGCGCGGCCTTCACGGCGGAGCGGCATACGGGTACATCGTGCAATGCATCAGGTTCAAACGTTCGAACAAGCCGGGGCGGACCTCGACACCACCACAACCTGGCTGCGGTCGCTCGGTTTCAAGGCGCCGATCCCGCCCCGGGCGGCCGATCGGCTTCTCGATCCAACGGAGGAAACGCGATGAACCTTCGGCTTGCCGGCCGCACGGCCCTTGTTACCGGGGCCAGCGCGGGAATCGGCCGCGCGATCGCACTCGGGCTTGCCTCCGAGGGCGTGCGTCTTGCCGTGGTGGCGCGGCGCGGCGAACTCCTCGAAACGCTGAGCGCCGAGATCACCGGCGGCGGGAAGCGCCCGCTTCCGATCGTGCAGGATATCATGGCGCCGGAAGCGCCGTGCCTTCTCCGCGAGAAGGCTCTCGCCGCCCTCGGCCGCATCGAGATCCTGGTGAACTCTGCCGCCGCAAGCCGCCCGCTCCCGCCCGATGCCCCCGATGCCGCGTGGGACGAGGCGATGACACTCAACTTCACGCGCCAACGCGAGATCACCCACGCGCTCCTGCCGCAGATGATCGCCGGCCGTTAGAGACGGATCATCAATCAGCGTCACCGACAGGTCCGAACCGGAACGCCTGAACGCCGCCTTCGCCGACAAGGCGGCGATGCACGCGTGGGCGAAGGGGTTGTCGCGCGAGGTCGGCAGGCACGGGATCACGGTGAACTCGATCGGGCCCGGGCGCATCATGAGCGAACAGATTCGCCGCAACTATTCCGAGGAGAAGCGCGCACGCTTCTCCGCCGCCGAGATCCCGCTCGGCCGCTACGGGGAGCCGGAAGAGCTTGCCGTGCTCGCGGTTTTTCTTGCCTCGCCGCTCGCCTCCTACATCACCGGCACGCTGATCCCGGTGGACGGCGGGCTGCGGCGCTACTCCTTCTGATTGCGCGCGCTCTGCCGGGAGAGGACGATGGTGAGCGTGACAGACCGTCGGCCACAGCCGGCCACGAATCGCGTCAAGGAGAAGCTCGCCGCGGGCAAGCTCGTGCTCTGCATCGCCACCCGCCAGGCACGCACGCCCGACATCCCGATGATGGCCGATGCCGCGGGCTTCGACTCCTTCTACATCGACATGGAGCACAGCTCGATCACTCTGGATACCGCAGGCACGGTCTGCGTAGCCGCGCTCGGCATCGGCATCACGCGCCTCGTGCGCGTGGCCGGCCATGCCGCACGTTGCCGTTGAGAGCGGATCGCGCTTGACAGGAACGCGAAGCGATCCCAAGGGGTCAACGGAAGCGCGTGAATCCGCTCGGGAAAACGAAGGCGGGAGCGTTTTCAGTCAGGCTGAAAACGCTCTCGCGAGATCAGCAGCGCGGGGAACACCCTCACCATTCGCATCGCGATGCTGGAAACGCCGGAAGGCATCGCCAATGCCGATGCGATCGCCGCCATGCCGGGAATCGACATGTTGCTGATCGGCTCGAACGATCTCTGCACCGAGCTCGCCATTGCGGGCGAACTGCACCACCCGAAGCTCAAAGAGGCCGATGCGGTAACGGCACGCGCCTGCAAGACCCACGGCAAGGCGCTCGGGATCGGCGGCGTGCGCGGCGATGCGGACCTTACGGCCAAGCTGCTCGGCCTCGGCGCACGCCTCAGATCGCGGGCAGCGATGTCGGCTATCTGATGGAAGCAGCCCGGCAGGATGCAAAGAAGATCCGCGCACTGGCCGCTGAGGCCGCCACGTGACTCTCGAGCACGACCTCGCCACGGCACCCTCCTTCCGCGCTCCACCCAACGCATGCGACGCGCATTTCCACATCTTCGGCCCGGCCGAGCACTATCCCTACGGGAGCGAACTCCGCTACGCGCCGCTCGACGCCTACATGGCGCTGGCGCGGCACCTTGGCGTCCAGCGCTTCGTCTTCGTGCAGCCCAGCGCCTACAGTACCGATAACAGCTGCATGCCCGACGCGTTGCGCCAGGTCGGCAGCGCGCGCTGCCGGGGCATCGTCGATCTCGATGCAGGCCGGACGGATCGCGCGACGTTCGAAGCGTGGCACCGGCTCGGCGTGCGCGGCATCCGTGTCAATGTCTCGCCCGTGCGCAAACCGGAGACCGGGCTCGCGGCCACCTTGCGGCCGCGCATCCGCCGCCTCGCCGCACTCGCCGGCGATCTCGGCCGGCACCTCGACTTCCCGCTGCTCGGCTGGCTGGTGCGCGAACTCCTGAGCGATCTCGAAGCGCTCGAGATCGACTTCACGCTCGCGCATCTCGGATTGTTTCCCGCCGCAGACGGGCCCGATCAAGTCGGCTTTCACGAGGTTTTGGCACTGCTCCGCTCGGGCGGAGCGCACTGCTACGTCAAACTCAGCGGCGTCTATCGCATCTCCAACGCACCCGGCTTCGCGGACGTCGCTCCGATGGCGCGCGCGCTGATCGCCGCGGCGCCGGATCGGGTGATCTGGGGAAGCGATTTTCCGCATCTCTCCTTCCCCGACAAAGTTGGCTCGGTCAGCCTCTTCGATCTGCTCGCGACATGGGCGCCAGAGGCGGAAACGCGGCGGCGCATCCTGGTCGGGAATCCGGCGGCGCTCTTCGGCTTTGCCCCCGCGTGGTGCGGAGCCGACCGGACGGTGTCGAATGCTCTCCCTCGCCCACCTCCCGCGCGGGGTTCCTGGCCCCCCGGACCGGATGCTATAGGCCGCCGGCTTCAACCTCCGCCCCGATGACCGACGATCCGCCGCCGCACCCCGCCTTGCTGCCCTCCGGCCTCTCCGACCTCCTGCCGCCCGAGGCGGAGCGGGAGGCACGCGCGGTCGCGCTCGTCATGGCGGCCTTTGCCTCGCACGGCTACCAGCGGGTCAAACCGCCTTTGGTGGAATTCGCCGACGGCCTGCTCGCCGGATCGGGCGCTGCGGTCGCGGACCAGACCTTCCGGCTGGTCGATCCTGACAGCCAGCGCATGCTCGGGCTGCGCGCCGACATCACCCCTCAGGTCGCCCGAATTGCCGCCACCCGGCTCGTCGGCGCTCCCCGCCCGCTCCGGCTCTGCTACGCCGGGCAGTGCCTGCGCGTGCATGGCAGCCAGATCGCGCCGGACCGCCAGATCGGCCAGGCAGGCATCGAGCTCATCGGCAGCACGAGCCCCGCCGCCGATGCCGAGATCGTCGTCGTCGGGGCCGAGGCACTGGCCACCGTCGGCATCGCCCGCGCGAGCTTCGATCTCACCCTGCCGCCTCTCGCGCCGGCACTGATCAAGGCGGCCGGCATCAACGGCCCGGCCCGCCAGGCCCTCGCGCACGCCCTCGATCGCAAGGATGCCGCCGCGGTCACACGCTTCGGCGGCGTGCTTGCCGGCACCTTGACCGGCCTCCTGCTTGCCGCCGGCCCGGCAGATCGCGCGCTGGCTGCACTCGCCGCCGCTTCTCTGCCAGCCCCGGCCGCTCTCTTGGCCGAGCAGCTCGCGGCCACCGTCGCAGCTATCAGGACCCTTGCCCCGGCTCTTCGGATCACCGTCGATCCGATCGAATTCCGAGGATTTCGCTACCACACCGGCGTCTGCATGACGATCTACACCTCCGGCCGAACGGAAGAGCTTGGCCGCGGCGGGCGGTACATGACCGCCGACCGCGAGCCGGCCACCGGGCTGACCCTCTACTCCGACGCCCTCTTGCGCGCCGCCCCGGCGCCCTCCGCGCGGCCGCTGGTCTACCTCGCGGAGAACGCCGACCCGGCAACGGCCGGCCGGCTCCGCACAGAAGGATATGCAACCCTTGGCGCGCTCGGCCACGACGAGGCGGAGGCCGCGAGGCTCGGCTGCACGCACGTCCTCCGCGGCACCACGCTGGCGCCGCTCGCCAGGGAGTAACGCCCAGGGAGTAACGCATGGCCAACGTCGCGGTAATCGGCGCGCAGTGGGGGGACGAAGGCAAGGGCAAGGTCGTGGACTGGCTGGCCAGCCGGGCGGACATCGTCGTTCGCTTCCAGGGCGGCCACAATGCCGGCCATACGCTCGTCGTCGGCAACGAGACCTACAAGCTCTCGCTTCTGCCCAGCGGCCTCGTGCGCGGCAAGCTCGGCATCATCGGCAACGGCGTGGTGATCGACCCGGAGGCCCTTCTGGCCGAAATCGCGCGCGTCGAAAGCCAGGGCGTGCCGGTGACGCCGGAAACGCTCCGCATCGCCGAGAACGCGGCACTGATCCTCCCCATGCACCCGGCCCTCGACCGCGCGCGCGAAGCGGCCCGCGGCGAGGCGCGCATCGGCACTACGGGGCGCGGGATCGGACCCGCGTACGAAGACAAGGTGGCCCGCCGCGCCATCCGGGTGGCAGACCTCGCCGAGCCGGAAACGCTTTCGTACAAGCTCGACGAGCTGCTCCGCCACCACAACACCCTCCTGGCCGGCTTCGGCGCACCCACCTTCGAAAAGGACGCTGTCCTGGCGGGGCTGCTCGCATCGGCCCCACGCATCCTCCCCTACGCCGAACCCGTCTGGCAGCGGCTCGACGAGGCACGCCGCGCCGGCCGCCGCATCCTCTTCGAGGGTGCGCAGGCGGTGATGCTCGACGTCGATCACGGCACCTACCCCTACGTCACCTCCAGCAACACCGTCGCCGCAACGGCGGCAGCCGGCGCCGGTATCGGCCCGGCGGCGATCGGCACAGTGCTCGGCATCGCCAAGGCCTATTGCACGCGCGTCGGGGCCGGCCCGTTTCCAAGCGAACTCAACGACGAGATCGGCGCCATGCTCGGCGATCGCGGCCACGAGTTCGGCACGGTGACCGGCCGTCGCCGGCGCTGCGGCTGGTTCGACGCCGTGCTGGTCCGC
The DNA here is from genome assembly GCA_021816925.1 of Pseudomonadota bacterium. Classification (GTDB taxonomy): domain Bacteria; phylum Pseudomonadota; class Alphaproteobacteria; order Acetobacterales; family Acetobacteraceae; genus JAKAWQ01. The sequence goes on along the minus strand of JAKAWQ010000069.1, from coordinate 11,387 downwards.
CAAGCCGTGAAGGTCGCCGGAATCCAGGGACTGGCGCTAACCAAGCTCGACGTGCTCGACGGGTTTCCGGAACTCAGGATCTGCGTGGGTTACCGGATCGAAGGCGCGGACTTCAGCTACCTGCCCGCCGCCCCGGGCGCCCAGGCGGCCGCCCTGCCGATCTTTGAGACGATGGAGGGATGGAGCGGCTCTACCCGCGGCGCCCGCTCCTGGGCGGATCTGCCGGCGCCGGCAGTGAAATACGTCCGCCGGATCGAGGAATTGGTGGAAGCCCCGGTCACGCTGCTCTCTACAAGCCCCGAGCGCGACGACACGATCCTGATGCGCGATCCGTTCGAGGGCTGATACCGGCGCACCGCGAGGCGCCTTGGAGGACGTCGCGGCGCACGCCGCCGGGCGCGTTGCCGGTTTGTCAACCAAATGCTGCGTTAACTCACCGCCGATGCCGACCCCTGATCCGCCTGCCCGCGACGGCCTGGTTGCCGGCCTCTACAGCGTCGATCCCACCCGCCCGCTCGGCAGCTCCGACGGGGCGGCCGCCTTCGCCGCGCGGCGCGCCGATGCGGCGGAGGAGTTCGTGGCCGTCGAGGTTGCCCCCGGCATGGCCCCGCGCGGGCTCGCGTTGCAGGCCCTGGCTGCCGGCCCCGTGCCCGGCGTGCTGGCGCCGCTGGCCCACGGGCCCGCCCGCCTTCCCGGCCGCAAGCCCGCCTACTACGTGATCTCTTTGGCCCCGCCGGGACCTTCGCTCGCTGCCCGGCCGCATGCCTGGTCGGAAGCCGCCCTGTTCGCCTTGGTGTTGCAGCCGGCGGCCGCGGCGCTTGAGCGGATGGCTGCACGCGGGCTCACCCATCGCGCCATCCGGCCCGACAACCTCTTTCAGGCCGGACCGGACGAACCGGCGGTGCTGGGCCCGGCCTGGGTGGCACCGCCGGCAAGCCGCCAGCCCGCCCTCTACGAACCGCCCTATGTCGCGGTCTGCCACCCTGCCGGCCGCGGCGACGGCACGATCGCCGACGATGTCTACGCGCTCGGGGTGGTTCTTGTCGTCCTGGCGCTGGGGCGGGAGCCGCTCGCCGGTCAGTCTCCGGCCGAGATCGTGCGGCGGAAGCTCGCACTCGGCAGCTTTGCCGCCGTCACTGCCGAGGCGCGTCTGCCGGGTGCGCTTGCCGACATCCTGTCGGCAATGCTCGCCGAAGATCCCCTCAGCCGCCCGCAGCCCGCCCAGTTGCTCGATCCAGCCTTCGCTCGCACTAGGCGACGCACCACCCATTTCGGCCGCCGCGCGGCGGAGCCCGTCCTGGTGGGTGCCGAGGAGGCCTTCTCGCCTCGCTCGCTCGCGCACGCACTGGCCGCGGAGCCGCAACACGGTCTGCGGCTCCTCCGGCTTGGTGCGATCGAGCGCTGGCTCCGCCGCAGCCTCGGCGATGCCGCACTCGCACATCGTATCGAGGAAGCGTTGGACCGGCGAACGCGTGAGGCGGCAGACGGAGAGGAGCGGGCCGACGCGCGGCTTCTGATGCGCGTGGTGGCTGTCCTCGACCCGCTCGCACCGCTCATGTGGCGGAGCGTCTCGCTTTGGCCGGACGGGCTCGGCCCGTTGCTCGCGGAGGGCGAGTCTCTTCCGCTGCTGGCGGACCTGGTCGGCACGGAAGGGATTGCCGCGTGGGCGGAGTCCCGACCGGACCGGCTGGCTTCCCGCACGCTTTCCCATGAGGCGCGGCGGCTCCGCACGCTCGCCTTGCGCAATGGCTCTGCCGGAGGAATGCAAAGGCTCTGCTATGCCCTCAATCCGCTCCTGCCGTGCCGGAGCCCGCTCGTCGGCGATCAGGTGGTGGTCACGCTTCCGGCGCTGCTGGCGGCTCTCGATTTGGCAGCGGCCGAGCCGGATCGCCGCGCCGCACTGCCGATCGACGCCGACATCGCTGCCTTCATCCTGGCCCGCACGGGCAGCGGGCTCGAATCCGAACTGGGGCGTGCGTCATCCACCGGCGCGACGGCGGAGACCGCCGCTGCCGCGTTGCGCGTCTTCGCGCGCCTGCAGGCCGCCTTGCACGCCGGTCCCTTGCCTGGGCTTGCGCGGTGGCTGGCCGAACGGGCGACGCCGGCGCTCGAGAGCTGGAAGGAGCGCGGTCGGCGCGCCTTGATCCGCGAACGCCTCGACGCGCTCGCCGAGCGTGGAAATCTCGCGCCGATGCTCGCGCTCATCGAAGATCCGGACGGCCGGGTCCGGGACGCCCAGGGCCTCAAGCAAGCCGAGGCCTCGCTCTTTCGGATCGATCAGGAACTGGCGGCAATCGCCGCCGGCAGCCCGGCCCGCGCCGAAACGGCACGTCGGCTCGGCCAGGAGATCGCCGCCGGCGTCGGTCTCGCCGCGGTCGCCGCAACCCTCGCGTTGATGGCATTCGGCTAGACCCGATGGCGCGCCCGTCTGCCGTGCCCCGAACCTCCGCCGCCGCCAAGGCCGCCCGGCCCGAGCGCTCCCGCGAGAATTCCCCGGGGCGCTCCTACACTTGGCTGCAAGGGCTTCTCTGCGGCGTCGCCGCGACGCTCGTCCCCGGTCCGGCGCTCCTGATCGGGATGTTGCTCGCCCCGGGCCTCGTTGCCCTCCTGCTCGATCAGGCGCCGGGCAAACCGATGCCGCGGGCCGTCCTGCTCTGCGGCCTCGCCGCGGCCATCGCACCCTTGGCGTCCCTCTGGAACAGCGGAGGCGGCATCGGCGCGGCGTTCAGCATGCTCGGCAACCCGGCGGTTCTGGGGGAGGCTTGGCTCGCCGGCGCCGGCGGGTGGCTCTTGAACGAACTTGCGCCCCTTCTCTTGCGCGTCGCAATGGACGCCGCCGCCGCCGCCCGCGCGGCGCGCCTGAACGCCGAGCGCGCGCGCCTTGTCGAGGCCTGGGACCTTGCCGCGGACGGTGATCAGGCAGCAGCGGGAGCCAACCGCTCCTGAGCGGGCGCACCGTGCGTCGCGAGCCGGCGCTCCGCCACTTTCGCCCTCATCGCCTTCTGCAGCTTCTCGAACGCGCGCACCTCGATTTGCCGCACGCGCTCGCGGGAAATCCCATATTGCTGAGAAAGCTCCTCGAGCGTCGTCGGGTTGTCCTTAAGCCGGCGCTCGACAAGGATGTGCCGCTCGCGCTCGTTCAGTGTCTTGAGGGCATTGGCAAGCAGCGTCTTGCGGCCGTCCATCTCCTCGCGCTCGGCAATGGCCGTCTCCTGGCTCTCCGTTTCGTCTACCAGCCAGTCCTGCCATTCGCCCTCGCTGTCGCTCCGCAGCGGCGCGTTGAGGCTGTGGTCCGGCGCGGCCAGGCGCCGGTTCATGCTCACCACGTCCTGCTCGGGCACGCTCAGCACCTTGGCGATCCGGCTCACCTGGTCCGGCTTGAGATCGCCGTCGTCGATCGCCTGCATTTGGCCCTTGAGCCGGCGGAGGTTGAAGAAAAGCTTCTTCTGCGCCGCCGTGGTGCCCATCTTCACGAGCGACCAGGAGTGCAGGATGTATTCCTGTATGGCGGCGCGGATCCACCACATTGCATAGGTCGCCAGGCGGAACCCGCGGTCTGGATCGAACCGCTTCACCGCCTGCATCATACCGACATTGCCCTCGCTGATCAGCTCGCCAAGCGGCAGGCCGTAGCCGCGATAGCCCATGGCGATCTTCGCCACCAGCCTGAGATGGGAGGTGACGAGCTTGTGCGCGGCCTCCACGTCGCCGCGTTCGCGCCAAGCGCGCGAGAGAGCAAGCTCCTCGTCCGCGCTCAGCATGGGAAACTTTCGGATCTCCTGGAGGTAGCGGGAGAGGTTGCCCTCCGGAGCGAGATTCATCACAGCAGCGGCCACGCGCAGCTCCTTTTTCCCGAAGCACCCAAGTCCCGCCCGACCGGCACGGAAACTCGCTCTTCGGTCACTTGCCAATCGGTGCAGCTTAATACGTCGTGCCCGGGTGATGCCCCTTAAAAGGCGGCAACCACCCAGCCATCCGGTGCGCGCACCCTGCCGGACCGGACGCGTGCTTTATAGAGGACCAATACAGTCCTGTCAAGATTATTGACCTATCCAGCCCCGCCCTGCGCCTGCCCCGCGGCAGCGAGGAGCGCGGCCAAGAGCGCGGCGAAATCCGCCGGAGGCGGCGCTTCGAAGCGGAGCACGCGGCCGCTCGTCGGGTGCGGAAAGCCAAGTCGCGCCGCGTGCAAGGCTTGGCGCGGGAAGTCGAGGGCGGCGCGTCGGGGTGTCTCGGGAAGGTTCCGCGCAGCCGTCGGCATGTGCCGCAGATAGACCGGATCCCCAAGAAGCGGATGCCCGGCATGCGCAAGATGCACGCGGATCTGATGGGTCCGGCCGGTCGCGAGGCGGCATTCGATGAGCGCCACCGCCGCCCCGAAGCTTTGCAGCACACGGTAGCGGGTAAGCGCCGGCTTGCCGGCCGCGCGCACGGCCATCCGCTTCCGCTCCTTGGGGTCCCGCCCGATCGGTCCTAAGAACTCGCCGGCAGGCGGCGCGGGGACCCCCCAGCAGAGCGCAAGGTAGGCGCGCTCGATCGTGCGGCCCCGGAACGCCGCCGCAAGCGCAGCCTCCGCGGCCTCGGTCTTGGCGATCACCATCAGCCCCGAGGTGTCCTTGTCGAGCCGGTGCACGATCCCCGGGCGTTGCACGCCCCCGATGCCGCCGAGTGACGCGCCGGCGTGGGCAAGCAGGGCGTTGACGAGCGTGCCATCCGGATTACCCGGTGCCGGGTGCACGACGAGCCCGGCCGGCTTGTCGAGCACGATCAGCTCGGAATCCTCGTAGAGGATCGTAAGTGGCATCGCCTGCGGCGCCGGCCGAGCCGGTGCGGGCGGCGGCGGAGAGAGCACGTAGCACGCCGCCGCCCGCACCGGCTCGGCCGGATCGGAGAGCGGCTCCCCGTCCCGCCGGGCATGCCCGGCGAGGATCAGCGCCTTGACGCGCGTGCGCGAGAGGCTGCCGATGATATCGGCGAGGAACCGGTCGGCGCGCCGCCCCGCCGCCTCTGGCGGGGCGCGGATGAGGAAGCAACCGTCATCAGATGGGGTTGCGGGCATAGGTCAGGGCGATGAACGGGGCAGATGAAGAGGAACCGAAGATCGGATCGGGCATGCGGCTTTTGAAGATCGCGGCCGTCGTGATGGGCGTTCTGATCATCGCCGGCACGACAACGCTCGTCGTGCTGATCGCGCGCCGGCTTGGCGTCTCGTCTCCTCCGCCGCCCGTCTCCGCCGCCAAGCTCGGCGAACCCGCCGGAAGCCGCATCGTCGCGATGGCGCGCGTGCCGAACGGGCTCGCACTCGCTCTCCACGGCGGCGGCGAGGCCGACCGCGTGGTGGTGATCGATCCGGCCACCGGCCGGGTATTGCTCAGGATCGCGCTCACGCGCTGAGCGCTTGCCCCCGCCCAGGGGCTCGACTAGAAGCGCTAGGGAGGTCCCGTTCGTCTAGAGGCCCAGGACACCGCCCTCTCACGGCGGCAACACCGGTTCGAATCCGGTACGGGACGCCAGCCCGAGAACCTGCGGCGAGCCCCGCGCCTTGCCCGCGCGCCCGCGCCGCGATCTCGATTGGCCCTCGCCTCGGCCGCCCCGTACCTCCACCACCCGCCGCGCCATCCTCGCCGACACCAGCTCGCGAAAAGGCAGGTCGCCCCATCGCCGCTTGCTATGAGCCGGTGAGTTGGTCCCCGCCTGATGTCGGCAGAACAGGATTGTTCGCACAAACAGGATCGTGCTAGCATGCTTGCAATGCCTCCGGAGGCGCTCCGCCGTGGCGACCTTGGTCATCCGCAATGTCGAGAACAGCCTGCACGCCCGGCTCAAGGAACTGGCAGCCTCACGCGGCCATTCCATGGAGGAAGAAGTCAGGTTCATCCTCCGCCAAAGCGTGGCGAGGGCGGCAATGGAAGCGCCGCAGGGCTTCGGCCAAGCCATGCGCGCGATCTTCGAGCCGCTCGGCGGCATCGAGTTCCCGGAAATCCCGCCCGAACCGCCCCGCGAGCCTCCCGACTTCTCCGGCCCGGATTGGGATTCCCCGGCGTGATCATCCTCGACACCAACGTCATCTCGGAGCTGGCTAAGCCTTGGGCCGAGCCCGCGGTCGTAGCCTGGGCAGACACTCAGGACCCCGATGGGCTTTTTGCCACCACCGTGAGCGAAGCCGAGATGCTTTACGGGGTGAACATCCTGGCCGCCGGCGTCAGGCGTGACACCTTGCGCCGCGCCGTGCTCACCGTCTTCGGCGCCCTCCTCGCCGGGCGCGTGCTCCCCTTCGACAGCGCGGCCGCTGCAGAGTACGCCGACTGGGCCGCCGATCGGCGCCGCGTCGGCCAGGCGGTCGGCATGGCCAACCTGCAGATCGCCGCCATCGCTCGGGCACGCGGCGCCGCGGCCGTCGCCACGCGCAACCTGATGGACTTCAGCGATTTCGGCGTCCCCTTGATCAATCCATGGGCGACACCCTGAGGGTCGAGCCTGCTCCTCGCACCACCCGCCCACGGCACGTTCGGCGCCAGCCCACGCCCATCCGTCGGCCGCCCGCCGCAAAATCGCCTCCGCCCCGCCGCGCCTCAATGCCCCCGCAAAATCTGGCTCAGGAACGTCCTGAGCCGCTCGGTCTCCGGCACGCCGAAAACACGCGCCGGCGGGCCCGCCTCCACGATCTCGCCCTGATCCATGAACACCACCCGGTCCGCCACCTGCCGCGCGAAGCCCATCTCGTGCGTCACGCACACCATCGTCATGCCGCTTCCCGCAAGCTCGATCATCACGTCGAGCACCTCCTTGATCATCTCCGGATCGAGCGCCGAAGTCGGTTCATCGAACAGCATGATCTTCGGTCGCATGCAAAGCGCCCGCGCGATCGCCACCCGCTGCTGCTGCCCGCCGGAAAGCTGCGCCGGATACTTGCTCGCCTGCTCCGGAATCCGGACGCGCGCGAGGAATTCCATCGCCAGCGCCTCGGCCTCCGCCCGCTTCATCCGCCGCACATGGATCGGCGCCAGCGTGCAGTTCTCGAGAATGGTCAGATGCGGGAAAAGATTGAACGACTGGAACACCATCCCGACCTCCCGCCGCACCGTATCGAGCGCGCGCGTATCGTCGGAAAGCTCCGTGCCGTCCACCACGATCCGCCCCTTTTGGTGCGCCTCCAGCCGGTTGATGCAGCGGATCATCGTTGACTTGCCCGAACCCGACGGCCCGCACACCACCACCCTCTCGCCGCTCGCAACCTCGAGCGAAACACCGCGCAGCACGTGCAGCGCCCCGAACCACTTGTCCACTCGCTCGAGCAGGATCGCCGGACCGGCAGCACCATTTCCCAAGGCCACGTCCATCCGGCTTACCCCCTCACCCTCACCGCCGCCCGCCGCCGCGGCCCTTAGTGCCGCACGAGCCGGCCCGGCACGGCGAACCCGACGCGCCGGAAATACTCCGCCGCTCCGGGATGGAACGGCAGGAACCGGTCGAGCGCAATGTTGCGCGCGACCATCTCCCCCGCCAGCGGCAGCCGTTCTGCCAGCCGCGGCGCGTTCGTCATCACCGCCGCGGTGAGCGCATAGACGAGGCTCGTCGGCAGCGCCGCGCGGCAGATCGCGAAATTGAACATCCCCGGACACGAGAGCGCCACGGCCTGCCCCGGATAGGTGCCGCCGGGGATCCGCGTCGGCGAGAGCGCCGGTATCTCGCGAACCAGTCGCGCGATCTCGGGCCGTGAGAATCCGAAATAGCGGAGTGGTATGCGTCGCGCGAGCGCGCGGAAGGCCGGCGCCGGCGGCGCCGCGGCGATCAGGCAGGCATCGATCCTTCCCGCGGCAAGCGCCTCGGCAAGCGCGCTGTAGCTAGCGAACCGGAATCCGGCCACCCTGATACCGAGAGTCCGGAGCATGCGCGGCACATAGGCCCTGCCCGTTCCTGCCTCGGGTCCCACTCCCACCACCCGCCCGCCGAGCGCTCCCACGCTGAGGATGCCGCTTCGCGCCGTGGTAATCCCGTGGAACGCCGTCTCGTAAAGGGGAAAGAGCGCGCGGATCGTGCGAAACCGCGCACCCCCCGTCCAGGCGCCGCCCCCCGTCCACGCCTCCTCCGCAACGCCGAGCGTCGTCATCGCAAGATCGGCCGCGCCGCGATCGAGGAGCAGGATGTTCTCGATCGGTCCCCGGGTCACCCGATAGAGCAAATGAACGTGCGTCGCCGCGGCTACGATCGCGCCCCACGCCGGGCCGAAAATCGCATAAGTCCCCCCGGCGCTCCCCGTCGCCATCGTGAGCGCCCGCGGCCAGGCGATGACATCTTCCGACGCGCGGGTCCCCGCCGCCGTCAGCACCAAGGCCGCGGCCGTCAGAACCTCGCGCCGACCCCTCATCCGCTCACCCCTTCTTGCCTCCCCGCGCAAACCGCCTCTTCCGCCGCGACCTTGGCGGCCGCCGGCGGCGGATGGAGCGGAAGAGACTACCCGGAGGGTTCCGCTCCGTCCACGCCTCGCCTCGCCCCCTGTTGCCTCACCGCCCGGAGCTTCAGCGCCCAGATCTGCTTGGCATCGCCCGGCGCGTAGAAATCGGGGAGCACGGCCTCGAGCGTGAACCCCGCGCCCGCATAGAACCGCCTTGTCGGCGCGTAGAGCGCGCGCCCGGCCGTCTCCGCGTAGAGGATCCTCGCCCCCGCACCCGCCGCCTCTGCCGCCGCCGCGGCGATGAGCTGCCGCCCGAGCCCTGCCCCTTGCGCCGCCGGATGCACGACGATCCAGTAAAGGTCCCACGCCCCGGCGCTCGCCGGCACGGGGCCGAAGCAGGCATAGCCGAGCAAGAGCCCGTGCGGCTGTTCGGCCAGGAGAAAGCGATAGCCGCTCGCCTCGCCTCCCGCCAGCGCCGCCCGCACGAGCTCCTCGGCAACCCCCACCTCCTCCTCGCTGAAGAACCCGCTCGCCCGGCAAAGCCCGCCGATCGCGCCCGCATCCTCCGCCAGAAGCGTGCGCCGCAGCGTCACCTCCGGAACTTTCGCCCCTGCCCGCTCGCCCCGCTTCGCAGCCTCCGCACCGCAGGGCCCGGTCGCCGCCTCCGCAATACGCCCGATCAGCTCCCGATACCCGATCCCTGCTTCTTGCGCCGCCGCCGCAAACCCCGCGTCCGGCGCCAGCGCCGGATTGGCGTTCACCTCCAGCACATGCGGCACGCCGCGCGCGTCCAGCCGGAAATCGACCCGCCCGTATCCGGCCAGCCCAAGCGCCGCGTTGGCGCGCCGCGCCATCTCCTCGAGCAACGCCAGAAGCTCGTCCTCGATCCCCTCGAACGAGCGCCGCGTCGCCGCGAAGAGCGGGTCGTCGGGCCGCCACTTGCCGGCATAGTCGAGGATCCGCGGCATTCCTTCCGACCCGCCTGCGGGCGGCCAGGCCGCGTCGTAAAGAAGCTCCGCCGGCGGCAGCACGCGAATCCCGTCCGCCTCCGCGAGCAGCGACACATTGAACTCCCGCCCCGGCAGGAAAGCCTCCGCGAACCACCCCGCTGCCAGCGCCTCCGGCAGTGCCGAAACGACCGAGTGCCGGCCGAGCCCGAACGAGGCGTGCTCGCGCGCGTGCTTGACGATGAAGGGCCCCGGCCAGCCTTCTTCCGGCCCTGCCGGCACCGGCACGCCGGCGGCCCGCAGCACGCGCTTGGCGGCCGGCTTGTCGGTCGAGAGGGCGAGTGCCGCGAGCCCGCTGCCGGTGAAGGGCACGCCCGTTCCTTCCAGCATGGCCGCCGCCGCCAAACCTGCCGGACCCGGAAACGCCACGCCCGGCAGGCTTTCCACCAGATTGAACACCAGTGCCGGCGGATCCTCCCGGAGCCGCGCCGCCGCTGCCGAGAGATCGAGCCCGACCGCGAGCCGCTCCACCTCCCACCCGCCCGCCTCGAGCGCCTCGGCAATCGCCGCCGCGGCGATACGCGTATCCTGCTCGTCCGGCCCTGCCTCCTCCGGCACGGCCTGATGCAGCAGGAGGCACCGCCTCATGCCTACGGCAGCATCCTCCCGAGCGGCCGGCCGGCGAAGATGTGCACGTGGAAGTGCGCCACCTCCTGGTTGGAATCCGGCCCCATGTTGGCGAGCAGCCGGTAGCCCTTCGCCTCGAGCCCGAGCTTCCGCGTAATCGTCCCGACCGTGCGGAACAGGCCGGCGATCTCGGCCTCCGAGGCGCGCTCCGAGAAATCCGCGAACGACACGTAAGCCCCTTTCGGGATCACCAGCACATGCACCGGCGCCTGCGGATGGATGTCATGGAACGCCAGCACATGCGCGTCCTCGTGCACCTTCCGGCAAGGAATCTCTCCGCGCAGGATGCGCGCGAACACATTGCTCTCGTCATACGGGGGAAGGCCGCTCACCGCCATCGCGAGGTCTCCTGCCTTGACCCATCCAACAAGAAAGCAGCACGCCCGCGCTGGCAAGACTCCCCGTCCGCCTGAGGCGATCGCGGTGCTTGTTCCTCACCAAGCCGGCATTCTAAGTTATCCCCCGATCTATAGACGAAGGAACCGCCAGGGCGTTGAACCTCAAGGACAGCGAGATCGCCCGTCTCGTCCGCGAGGTCGCGGCTTTCACCGGCGAAACGCTGACGGAGGCAATCCGTAAGGCGCTCGCCGAGCGGCTGGAGTGCGAGCGGCTGCGGCGCGGGCCAGCCCGCAGACGTGGCCACCCGGCTGCGCGAGATCGGCGAGCACTGCGCGAGCCTCCCCGATTACGACACGCGGAGCCCTGACGAGATTCTCGGCTACGACGAAACCGGCATGTGGCGCTGAATGGTCGTCGATGCCTCGGCGCTGGTGGCGATCCTCCTGCGCGAGCCGGAAGCCGGGCGATTCGAGCGTGCGCTGGCGGATGCGGCCATCCGGCTGCTCTCGGCGATCTCCCGCGTCTGGCTGTCGCTTGTCATCGAGGGTCGCAAGCGAGTGGCCGGCCGGGCAGACGCCGAACGTCTGCTGCGCGATGGCGGCTTCGACGTCGTGAGCGTGACGGCGCAACAGGCCGAGATCGCCATCGATGCCTTCCGCCGTTACGGCCGCGGCCGCCATCGCGCCGGGCTGAACATCGGCCACTGCTTTTCGTACGCGCTCGCCGCTGCAACCGGCCACCGGCTGCTCTTCAAGGGCGATGACTTTCCGCACACGGACGCCCGGCCCGCCCTTCCGGTCGAACCGGCGCCGTGAGCAAACGACAGGGCAACCGCCCGCAACTTCCTCGCCGCCATCCACCTCGTCGCCGCTACGATTCGGCTGAATTGACGACACGCCCTAGCTAGCCCAACTTCCAGATTTCTCATGGCAAAGTTGGTTTGGATCAAGGGGGTAGGCATTTTTGTAGTCACTATGCCGGGGCGGTGGTTCAGGAGTGCTGGGGCTTGATGATCTGCGGGG